>NZ_JBNHFE010000044.1:0-200 GCF_059089905.1 Arthrobacter sp. Y3221087 | reverse complement strand
TGAGCTCGCTGGGCTTCAGCACGAACGAGTTGCCCGCGACGAGCGCCGGGGCCACCTTCCAGGCCGCCTGGAGAAGCGGGTAGTTCCACGGGGCGATCAGGGCACAGACGCCCAGCGGCTCGTACACCACACGGCTGATGGCATCCTTCCGGCCCGTGTCGATGACCCGGCCGGCATCGAGCCCAGCGATCTTCCCGTAG
>NZ_JBNHFE010000043.1:0-206 GCF_059089905.1 Arthrobacter sp. Y3221087 | reverse complement strand
CAAACACTGCCAGCGTCCACTATGTGGTTCCCAACCAACAAACCCCCAGGGGTCACGGTTGCACGGAACCAACCAATAACTGAATACAACACCACCATGTTGTAACCACAAGATTTCCCCACCCCTTCCAGGGTGCGGGTACAAGGGTTACGGCGGTCATAGCGTGGGGGAAACGCCCGGTCCCATTCCGAACCCGGAAGCTAAGA
>NZ_JBNHFE010000042.1:0-206 GCF_059089905.1 Arthrobacter sp. Y3221087 | reverse complement strand
GGGTCACGGTTGCACGGAACCAACCAATAACTGAATACAACACCACCACTGCCCCAACGGGCAGGAAGTTGTAACCAAAGATTTCCCACACCACCCCACGGGTTGGTGACGGGTACAAGGGTTACGGCGGTCATAGCGTGGGGGAAACGCCCGGTCCCATTCCGAACCCGGAAGCTAAGACCCACAGCGCCGATGGTACTGCACCC
>NZ_JBNHFE010000041.1:0-218 GCF_059089905.1 Arthrobacter sp. Y3221087 | reverse complement strand
GCCGACCCGACCTCGCCCTGGCAGCCGACCTCCGCCCCGGAGATCGAGGCCTGCTCCTTGTACAGCACCCCCACCGCCCCCGCGGCGAGCAGGAACCTGACCACGACGTCGTCGCGGTCTTCCTGGGTGGCGGTGTCCATGCCCGGGGCGAAGTGCAGCGCGTAGAACAGCACCGCCGGGATGATCCCGGCCGCCCCGTTCGTCGGCGCCGTGACCAC
>NZ_JBNHFE010000040.1:0-219 GCF_059089905.1 Arthrobacter sp. Y3221087 | reverse complement strand
CCGGCATGAGCGTGCTGCGGGAGGAGTCATTCGGCCCGGTGCTGACCGTCGAGACATTCCGGACCGAGGACGAGGCCGTGGCCATCGCCAACGACACGGAGTACGGCCTGGCAGGCGCGGTGTGGACCTCGGACGGGTCAAAGGCGCAACGTGTTGCGGGGGGCCTCCGGCACGGAACAGTATGGATCAACGACTATCACCCGTACGTCCCGCAGGCGG
>NZ_JBNHFE010000039.1:0-231 GCF_059089905.1 Arthrobacter sp. Y3221087 | reverse complement strand
TCGGCACCTACAACCCCGAGGAAATCAGCGAACACCACATGCCCTCCCGCCTGGACTTCACCCTCGAGGACTTCCTGCCCGCCTGGGAAGCGACCAAGCAGATCCTGCCCGCCCTGCGCGAAGCCGAGATCGAAGACGGCTTCAACGGCATCTTCTCCTTCACCCCCGACGGCGGCTCCCTCGTGGGCGAATCCAAGGAACTGGACGGCTTCTACGTCGCCGAAGCCGTCT
>NZ_JBNHFE010000038.1:0-235 GCF_059089905.1 Arthrobacter sp. Y3221087 | reverse complement strand
CGTCCGCGGCCCGCGCGGTGCAGCTGCTGATCAAACGCACCGAAGCCGCCGGCGTAAAGTACATCGGCAACACCACCGTGACCGGCATCGAACAGACCAACCGCCGCGTCACCGGCGTCCAGACCCCCGACGGGGTGTTCCCGGCCGACATCGTGGTCTCCTGCGCCGGGTTCTGGGGCGCCAAAATCGGTGAAATGATCGGCATGGCCGTGCCGCTGCTCCCGCTGGCACACCA
>NZ_JBNHFE010000037.1:0-237 GCF_059089905.1 Arthrobacter sp. Y3221087 | reverse complement strand
TCGCGGCCGCGATCGCGTTCCGTTCGATGCAGGGCACCTGGACCAGCCCGCCGATCGGGTCACAGGTCAGGCCCAGGTTGTGTTCCATCGCGATCTCGGCCGCGTTCTCCACCTGTGCGGGGGACCCGCCCATCACCTCGGCCAAACCGGCGGCGGCCATCGATGATGCCGACCCGACCTCGCCCTGGCAGCCGACCTCCGCCCCGGAGATCGAGGCCTGCTCCTTGTACAGCACCC
>NZ_JBNHFE010000036.1:0-261 GCF_059089905.1 Arthrobacter sp. Y3221087 | reverse complement strand
ACCTTGGCCTTGATCCAGTCCGGCTTGCGCTCCACCGGGACGGCCGCGTTGCGCTGCTCGATCCGCAGCATCTTCCGGCCTTCGGGTGCCAGTGTCATGGTTGCTTCCTTAGTTCGTGGTTCTTGCCGCGGTTTGCTGGCTGTCAGCATTCGACGACGTTGACGGCGAGGCCGCCCATGGCGGTTTCTTTGTATTTGTCGCTCATGTCCTTGCCGGTTTCGCGCATGGTGATGATGACTTCGTCCAGGGAGACGCGGTGCG
>NZ_JBNHFE010000035.1:0-272 GCF_059089905.1 Arthrobacter sp. Y3221087 | reverse complement strand
AAACAACAGACACACCCGGCACCACCCAAACCAAACATTCAGGATCGCTCCGGAGCAACTTTTCAAACTTACCGGCTTTCAAAGAACTTTGCAAATCCGCGTTTCCGCGATCCGCGTCCCTCTCAACCGCCCCCCACCCGTTTCCGGCGCCCCGACGGGCCACCAGATTTTGGTCTTGTTTTAGGGGTTTGGCCGCCCGCGGTAACCAGCTCTTCGCTGTCTCCCTCGCGGCGACTCAGAAAACAATACACCCCCACCCACCCCACCGCAAC
>NZ_JBNHFE010000034.1:0-277 GCF_059089905.1 Arthrobacter sp. Y3221087 | reverse complement strand
GCAGAGCCCAGCTTGGGGTCGTTCAGGTCCGGGGCCGCCAGGAGTCCGCCGAGGAGAATCAGGCCGCCGAGGATGAAGGACGCCGTGATTGCCCGCAAGATGGCCTTGGGGGCAGTCTTCTTCGGATCCTTCGTCTCCTCGCCCAGGGAGCTGGCGGTGTCAAAGCCGTACATCACGTACCCGGAAGCCATGGCGCCGATCAGGAACACCCCGAAGAAGCCAAGGTCGTGGTCCATGCCGTAGCCCTCGGTGCTGAAGAGGACTTCCGGGCCCCGCA
>NZ_JBNHFE010000033.1:0-330 GCF_059089905.1 Arthrobacter sp. Y3221087 | reverse complement strand
CTTTACTTTCATTGCGCACCGGGGTTTGCCACCCCTGTACTCGCATATATGTTAGACTCCTTGGTCCGTGTTTCAAGACGGGTGAAAGAAAGCCATTTCGTCAAGATCCAGACCCCGCATGCCCAAAGGGGCAGCCAGAGGCGCGGGGTTGTCCTCGGTCCACGCCGCAGCAAAGATGCAGGGGTATAACAGCTACCCCGAAGGGCGGCCCACCTCCCCCACACCCGATTCCTGCAGCACAAACCCATCTTGACCAACGCGCCCGTACGACCACCGTCCAGCGTCCGGCGGGAAAATACGAGCGCATCACACTGGCTTCCTTTCCTTCCC
>NZ_JBNHFE010000032.1:0-330 GCF_059089905.1 Arthrobacter sp. Y3221087 | reverse complement strand
CCAGGATGCACTCGTGCGCCACCAACCCGCCCTCACCGGTGTAGAGCACCGGGAAGTACTCGTTCAGCCGGGAGGCGACATAGTTCGCGGCCAGCAGTGCTGACTTGGTGGCCTCGGTCAGGCCTTGGCCGCCCATCAGCTTCATGTAGGCCCAGGAGATGGGGAGCACCCCGGCGGAGCCGAAGCGTGACGCGGAAATTGCTACGCCATGACCCTCTTCGTGGGCTGCCTTGGTGGCGTCCCCGGGCATGAAGGGTGCCAGGTGGGCTTTGGCCGCGACGGGTCCGACGCCGGGTCCGCCGCCGCCGTGCGGGATGCAGAAGGTCTTGT
>NZ_JBNHFE010000031.1:0-370 GCF_059089905.1 Arthrobacter sp. Y3221087 | reverse complement strand
CCGCCTGCGGGACGTACGGGTGATAGTCGTTGATCCATACTGTTCCGTGCCGGAGGCCCCCCGCAACACGTTGCGCCTTTGACCCGTCCGAGGTCCAGACGGCCCCGGCAAGGCCGTATTCGGTGTCGTTGGCGATGGCCACGGCCTCGTCCTCGGTCCGGAATGTCTCGACGGTCAGCACCGGGCCGAATGACTCCTCCCGCAGCACGCTCATGCCGGAGCGGCAGTTGCCCAGCACCGTGGGCGGGTAAAAGAAGCCGTCGGCAAGTGGTTCCTCGTCCGGGATGTAGCCGCCGCACAACAGTTCGGCACCTTCGGCGATGCCGGCCTGGACGTAGGCGTGGACCTGGTCGCGGTGCTTGGCGGAGAC
>NZ_JBNHFE010000030.1:0-413 GCF_059089905.1 Arthrobacter sp. Y3221087 | reverse complement strand
CACGGGCGGGAAGTACTTGTCCTGCCGGAGCGAGGCCACGGGGAAGGCGGCCTGTTCCCGGGGGTAGGCGCGGTCCCAGTTCGAGGACACGACGGCGCCTGCCGTGTGCGGTGCCCGGCGCAGCGGCGAGTCGGCCACGGTGAAGTCGCCGTTGGCGACCTGGTCGATTTCCTTGCGGATGGTGATCATCGCTTCGATGAACCGGTCGATCTCGGCCAGGTCCTCGGACTCGGTGGGTTCCACCATCAGCGTCCCGGCCACCGGGAAGGACAGGGTGGGGGCGTGGAAACCGAAGTCGATCAGCCGCTTGGCCACGTCCTCGGCCGTGACCCCGGTCTTCGCGGTCAAGTCGCGCAGGTCCAGGATGCACTCGTGCGCCACCAACCCGCCCTCACCGGTGTAGAGCACCGGGA
>NZ_JBNHFE010000029.1:0-512 GCF_059089905.1 Arthrobacter sp. Y3221087 | reverse complement strand
GTGGCGTCCCCGGGCATGAAGGGTGCCAGGTGGGCTTTGGCCGCGACGGGTCCGACGCCGGGTCCGCCGCCGCCGTGCGGGATGCAGAAGGTCTTGTGCAGGTTCAGGTGGGACACGTCCCCGCCGAACTTGCCCGGCTGCGCCAAACCCACCAGGGCGTTGAGGTTCGCGCCGTCGATGTAGACCTGCCCGCCGGCGGCGTGGACCGCGTCGCAGACCTCGCGGACGTCCCCGTCGTACACGCCGTGGGTGGACGGGTAGGTGATCATGATCGCCGACAGTGCGTCCTTGTGGGCGTCGATCTTCGCGTACAGGTCAGCGTGGTCGATGGTGCCGTCGGCGGCGGTGGCCACCACCACGACCTTCATCCCCGCGAGCACCGCGGACGCGGCGTTGGTGCCGTGCGCCGAGGCCGGGATCAGGCAGACATTGCGCTGGCCCTCGCCGCGGGAACGGTGGTAGCCGCGGATCGCGAGCAGGCCGGCGAGCTCGCCCTGGGACCCGGCGTTGGG
>NZ_JBNHFE010000028.1:0-526 GCF_059089905.1 Arthrobacter sp. Y3221087 | reverse complement strand
CCGCCCTGGCAGCAAAAGAACTCCGCGAAGCCATCGCATAACCCCACCCCGAACCGTGTACTGCCCGCACAAAACACCACCGCGGGCAGTACACGGCTCAGGCCGGCTCGGCTGGATCTGAACACATTTCGAAGATGCCGGGTCAGCAGATTGACTCGTAAGTGAGGTGAGGTCGCGATGAATCAGGCGGACTGTGCTGATTATCGTTCTGCTGTGGAACCGCCAGCCGTCGGGCCGTCCAAGGACATGCCTCCTATCCCCGCCCCGCCCCGTGGACAGGTCCCGGCAGATCCAATCCGTCCCTCGCGCGGTCGGGAACGCGAGTTGCGGCAGCTCATCCACGACCTCGCCGTTCTCGCCGCAAGGCCCGATCGCCAGACCAAGTAGACACAGCCCCAAGCAGGAGCCACGTAACGCAGATTTGAGCCGAAACATGAAAATTGGAATCCTCACCAGCGGTGGCGACTGCCCCGGATTGAACGCGGTGATCCGCGGCGCCGTGCTGAAAGGCATCGCCATCCACGGC
>NZ_JBNHFE010000027.1:0-526 GCF_059089905.1 Arthrobacter sp. Y3221087 | reverse complement strand
TCGGGGCCGTGGCCCTGGCACTCCAGCTCACCCTGCCCCAGATCTGGTCCGGTTTCCAGATCATCGGAGACGGCACCGGGACCTACGATTTCGCCCTCAACGGCGTGCTGCTCGCCAGCATCATGATCTCCATCTCCACGCTCATCAACGCGTTCGGCGTGAAGCTGATGACCAAGATCAACAGCATCGGCGTCTTCGTGGAGCTCGCCGCCGCCGTGCTCCTCATCCTTGCCCTTGCCTGGCACGTGGTGCGGGGCCCGGAAGTCCTCTTCAGCACCGAGGGCTACGGCATGGACCACGACCTTGGCTTCTTCGGGGTGTTCCTGATCGGCGCCATGGCTTCCGGATACGTGATGTACGGCTTTGACACCGCCAGCTCCCTGGGCGAGGAGACGAAGGACCCGAAGAAGACTGCCCCCAAGGCCATCCTGCGGGCAATCACGGCGTCCTTCATCCTCGGCGGCCTGATTCTCCTCGGCGGACTCCTGGCGGCCCCGGACCTGAACGACCCCAAGCTGGGCTCTGC
>NZ_JBNHFE010000026.1:0-607 GCF_059089905.1 Arthrobacter sp. Y3221087 | reverse complement strand
TGCGGGCAATCACGGCGTCCTTCATCCTCGGCGGCCTGATTCTCCTCGGCGGACTCCTGGCGGCCCCGGACCTGAACGACCCCAAGCTGGGCTCTGCCGACGGCGGCCTGCAGTACATCGTGCTCTCCGTGCTGGGAGGCCCGTTCGGCAAGGCCTTCCTGGTGTGCATCGTGGTCGCCGTGTTCGTCTGCACCCTCGCCGTCCACGCCGCAGCCATCCGCATGATGTTCGCCATGGCCCGGGACAACAACCTCCCCTTCAGCCGCCAGCTCAGCAAAGTGCACCCGGAGCGGAAGACGCCCACGGTGGCGGCCATCGTCATCGGACTCATCGCCATCATGCCCCTGATCGTCAACGTTTCCCAGCCCGCGATCTTCACCATCCTGTCCAGCATCAGCATTGTCCTGATCTACCTCTCCTACCTGCTGGTCACCGTCCCGCTGCTGCGGCGGCGCTTCCTGAAGAAGTGGCCGCTGTCCGACGAAAGCCACGGAAAAGCCGGATTCAGCCTCGGCAAGTGGGGTCTCCCCGTGAATATCCTCGCGGTCCTCTGGGGCGGCGCCATGACGCTGAACCTGATCTGGCCGCGGCCGGAGATCTACAACTC
>NZ_JBNHFE010000025.1:0-634 GCF_059089905.1 Arthrobacter sp. Y3221087 | reverse complement strand
ATCGCCCCGTGGAACTACCCGCTTCTCCAGGCGGCCTGGAAGGTGGCCCCGGCGCTCGTCGCGGGCAACTCGTTCGTGCTGAAGCCCAGCGAGCTCACGCCCTCCACCGCCATCCTGCTCATGGAGACCCTTGCGGAAGCCGGGGTTCCCGCCGGCGTCGCAAACCTGGTGACCGGAAGCGGGTCGAAGGTGGGCGGCCCGCTCAGCTCGGACCCGCGCGTCGACCTCGTCTCCCTCACCGGCAGCCTGGCCACCGGCCAGACAATCATGGCCGCCGCCGCGGAAACCGTGAAGCGCGTCGCCTTCGAACTCGGCGGAAAAAACCCCAACGTCGTCTTCGCGGACGCGGACTGGGACGCCGCCGTCGACAACGCCCTGACCGCCGTGTTCCTGCACTCTGGCCAGGTCTGCTCGGCAGGGGCCCGGCTGGTTGTTGAAGAGTCCATCGCGGGACGGTTCGTGGCTGAGGTGGTGGAACGGGCGAAAAAGATCCGGATGGGCGGGCCGTTCGATCCCGACGCCGAGACCGGGCCGCTCGTCTCCGCCAAGCACCGCGACCAGGTCCACGCCTACGTCCAGGCCGGCATCGCCGAAGGTGCCGAACTGTTGTGCGGCGGCTACATCCCGGACGAGG
>NZ_JBNHFE010000024.1:0-667 GCF_059089905.1 Arthrobacter sp. Y3221087 | reverse complement strand
CCCATGCCCAGGATGAGGTTGGATTTGGTGACCATGCCCTGGTTCCGGCCCTGGGTGATGACGTTCAGGGAGCGTTCGTAGCGGAACGCGGGGCGGATGCGCTTGAAGATCCTCGGTACGGTTTCGACGTTGTGCGCGAAGACTTCGGGGGCTGAGTCGCAGATCGCGGTGATGTGGTCGGGGTTGCCGGAGAAGTCGGGGATGAGCAGTTCGACGCCGGTGCCGGGGTTCAGTTCGTGGATCTTGCGGACGGTTTCGGCGTAGAGCCAGACGCCTTCGTCTTCGAGGTCGTCGCGGGCGACGCCGGTGACGGTGGCGTAGCGCAGTTGCATGGACTGCACGGAGCGGGCCACCTTGGTGGGTTCGAACCGGTCCAGGGGTGAGGGTTTGCCGGTGTCGATCTGGCAGAAGTCGCAGCGGCGGGTGCATTCGGAGCCGCCGATGAGGAAGGTGGCTTCCTTGTCTTCCCAGCATTCGAAGATGTTGGGGCAGCCGGCTTCTTCGCAGACGGTGTGCAGGCCTTCTTTTTTGACGAGGTTCTTGAGTCCGACGAACTCCGGGCCCATCTGGACCTTGGCCTTGATCCAGTCCGGCTTGCGCTCCACCGGGACGGCCGCGTTGCGCTGCTCGATCCGCAGCATCTTCCGGCCTTCGGGTGCCAGTGTCA
>NZ_JBNHFE010000023.1:0-669 GCF_059089905.1 Arthrobacter sp. Y3221087 | reverse complement strand
GAAGGTGGGACTGGCGATTGGGACTAAGTCGTAACAAGGTAGCCGTACCGGAAGGTGCGGCTGGATCACCTCCTTTCTAAGGAGCCCCTCACAACTGCCCGTCCCGGGCGAATGTCCGGGTGTGGTGTTGTCAGGAGTACTGCCCGTAGCACGGACGTATGTTTCGTGGCGGGTGCTCATGGGTGGAATATCAACAAATAGGTGCCTGGTGGCACGGACCTGGTGGTTAGTACGGTTCCTCTTCGGGGGTTCCTGGAACGCTTTGGGTTCGTCGCTGGCGGGTAGTGTTTGGCACACTGTTGGGTCCTGAGGCAACAGGACCAGGGGATGGCCGGTCATGGTTTGTGCTGTGGCTGGTGGTTTCCTGGGTTTGTTTGTTTCTGGTTTCCCTGCCATGACGTTTCATGCGCTGTTGGTTCCCTTTGTGGGGGCTGTGTGTGTGGGGTGTGTGGTGTGGGGTTGTTGTTTGAGAACTACATAGTGGACGCGAGCATCTTCCATGAAGGACCCTTTTGGGGTTTTTTGTGGGAAAGCAATTTCCAAGAATTGGAACCTGGATCTGGCCGCACCGTTTGGTGTGGTTGGTTTCTGTGGTTCTCTCGAGTGTTTTTGTTGTTGATCTTTTGTGGTCAAGTTTTTAAGAGCACACGGTGGATGCCTTGGCATTAG
>NZ_JBNHFE010000022.1:0-708 GCF_059089905.1 Arthrobacter sp. Y3221087 | reverse complement strand
GTCTGTTCGATGCCGGTCACGGTGGTGTTGCCGATGTACTTTACGCCGGCGGCTTCGGTGCGTTTGATCAGCAGCTGCACCGCGCGGGCCGCGGACGCGAGCCCGTCGGAGGGCACGTGGAGGCCGCCGAGGATGTCTTCCTCATTGATCAGCGGGTAGAGCTCCTTGCACTCCTCGCGGGTAAGGATTTTGCCGTCGATGCCCCACGATTGTGCGTAGCCGAGTTTGCGCTTCAGGTCCGCGAGGCGGGTTTCGGTGGTCGCGACTTCCAGGCCGCCGACCTGGTTGAAGCAGGAGATGCCGTCCTCGGTGAGGGAGAGGAGTTTTTCGACCGTGTATTTGGCGAACAGGGCCATGGACTTGGACGGGTTGGTCTGGAACACCAGGCCGGGGGCGTGCGAGGTGGACCCGCCCGGCATGTTCAGCGGGCCCTGGTCCAGGACGGTGATGTTGTTCCAGCCCCGGGTGACGAGCTCATCGGCGAGGTTGGTGCCCACGATCCCGGCTCCGATGATGACAATACGTGGCGACGATTCCATAAAAGGGTTCTCCTGCAAATTCTCTAAAGACTGTGTGCCGGCGCGGCGGGGGTTAGCGGAAGACGACGGTGCTGGTGTCATCCAGCAGGACGCGGTGCTGGCAGTGCCAGCGCACGGCCCGGGACAGGGCGAGGGCTTCGGCGTCCTGGCCCACGGTGGAGAGCTGGGC
>NZ_JBNHFE010000021.1:0-776 GCF_059089905.1 Arthrobacter sp. Y3221087 | reverse complement strand
GGGCCGTAGGTGTGGTCCACGCGGATGACTTCCTGTTCGATGATCGGGCCCTCGTCCAGGTCCGCGGTGACGTAGTGCGCGGTCGCGCCGACGAGTTTCACGCCCCGGTCGTAGGCCTGGTGGTAGGGGCGGGCGCCCTTGAACCCGGGCAGGAAGGAGTGGTGGATGTTGATCGCGCGGCCTTCCAGGGCCCGGCACAGGTCATCGGAGAGGACCTGCATGTAGCGGGCCAGGACCACCAGGTCCGCCCGGTATTCCTCCACCAGTTCCAGCAGCCGGGCTTCGGCGTCGGCCTTGGTGTCCGGGGTGACCGGAAGGTAGATGAAGGGCAGCCCGGCCGCTTCGGCCATCGCCCGGTGGGTTTCGTGGTTGGAGACCACGGCCACCAGGTCCCCGCCCAGGGTCCCGCCGCGCCACCGGAAAATCAGGTCGTTGAGGCAGTGCCCGAACTTGGAGACCATCACCAGGACCCGCTGCTGGGTCTGGTCATGGAAGCTGAACTTCATCCCGAACCGGTCAGCGATCGGGCCGAACTCGGCCGTGAGCGTCTCCGGGGTCAGGTCCGGGGACCCGGAAAACGCGGTCCGCAGGTGCAGGGTCTGGCGCAGGCTGTCATCGAACTGCTGGTGCTCGTCAATGTTGAAGCCCCGCTCGAACAGGAAGGTGGTCACGGCCTGCACGATCCCGGCCTGCTCGGCACACGAGAGTGTGAGCACGAACTTCTGCCCCGGCTCCATTGCCGGCAGGGCCGCTGCGGTTGCCTCTGTTTGCATGAG
>NZ_JBNHFE010000020.1:0-827 GCF_059089905.1 Arthrobacter sp. Y3221087 | reverse complement strand
TGGACCTCGGACGGGTCAAAGGCGCAACGTGTTGCGGGGGGCCTCCGGCACGGAACAGTATGGATCAACGACTATCACCCGTACGTCCCGCAGGCGGAATGGGGCGGCTTCGGGAAGTCCGGCATCGGCCGCGAGCTCGGCAGCGCCGGACTGAACGAGTACCGCGAAGCAAAACACATCTGGCAGAACATCCAGCCCGCACCCAGCGGCTGGTTTGGCCCATCTGCCGGCGCCGGGGTGGGGACCGCCGGCTAGCAGCAGCATTTGGGGGGAACGGCCGGGCGCTGCAGGCGTGGCGCCCGGCCACCGATATCACCCGCGTCCAATGGCGGCCGCGGGGCATCACCATCGTGCTTTTCTCATCTAGGAGTTCGGATGTTGGAACCCAGCAAGAGTACTGATTCAAGTGGCATGGACGAGTTCGGCTATGCCCAGACCCTGGACCGCAGCATCGGCAAGTTTGCCAGCTTCGCGGCCGGCGTCAGCTATATCTCCATCCTCACCGGCGTCTTTCAATTGTTCTACTTTGGTTTCTCCATGGCCGGGCCGGCCTACGCATGGTCCTGGCCCATCGTCTTCGCCGGCCAGCTCATGGTGGCCCTCTGTTTCGCCGAGCTGGCCGGCCGCTATCCGGTGGCCGGATCGGTCTACAACTGGGCCAAACAGCTTTCGTCGGGGACGTTCGCCTGGCTGGCGGGCTGGCTGCTGCTCATTTCCTCGATCGTGGCGCTCGGGGCCGTGGCCCTGGCACTCCAGCTCACCCTGCCCCAGATCTGGTCCGGTTTCCAGATCATCGGAGACGGCACCGGGACCTACGATTTCGCCCT
>NZ_JBNHFE010000019.1:0-1407 GCF_059089905.1 Arthrobacter sp. Y3221087 | reverse complement strand
GCCGTGTACTGCCCGCGGTGGTGTTTTGTGCGGGCAGTACACGGTTCGGGGTGGGGTTATGCGATGGCTTCGCGGAGTTCTTTTGCTGCCAGGGCGGGGTCGGCTGCGCCGTAGATTGCGCCGCCGGCGACGGCGACGTCGGCGCCTGCTTTCTGGACGTCTGCGATGGTGGCGACTTTCACGCCGCCTGCGACGGAGAACGGCACGCGGGCTTCTGCTCCGGCGCGGAGCAGTCCGTTCAGGTCGAAGCCGGGCTTGGCCTGCTCGTCCAGGCCGGCGTGCATTTCGACGAACTTGGCGCCCAGGGCGCGGGCTTCCTTGGCGCGGGTGACCTTGTCCTCGACGCTGATCAGGTCAACGACGACGCCCTTGTTGTGGGCCTTGGCTGCCTTGACGGCGCCGGCGATGGTGGAGTCGTCGGCGGTGCCGAGCACGGTGACCAGGTCCGCGCCGGCCTTGAAGGCGATGTCGGCTTCAAGTTCACCGGCGTCCATGGTCTTCATGTCGGCGAAAACGATCTTGTCCGGGTGGGCTTCCTTGATGGCGGTGATCACGGAGAGGCCTTCGGCCTTGATCAGCGGGGTGCCGAGCTCGATGATGTCGACGTACTCGGCGACCTTGCCGGCCAGTTCGAGGGCGGCTTCGGTGGTCAGGAGATCGATGGCTACCTGGAGTTTCATGGTGATGTTTCTTTCTGTAAGGGTACTGCTGTGGATGTGAAGGGAAACTAAAAGATGCTGCGGGGGTGTCTATTCGAGGTTGGCGTGCCGGAGCCAAAGCTCTTCGGCCGGGACGTCGGTGTTTTCCCACAGCGACTGGAAGAGCGCCTCGGTGGCCAGGAACAGGCTCTGTTCGAACAGGGACCCGGAGTACTGGCGCGAAACGCTGGAGCCGTGGTCGGTTTTTTGGGCGGCGGGAATGATCACTACCGTGTCCGCGAGCCGGGCCAGCGGCGAGTCCGGGTTGGTGGTGAACGCGGCAATCCGCGCCCCTGCTTTCGCCGCGGTTTCTGCTGACTTGACCACTCCCGAGGTCGTTCCCGACCCCGAAGCGACCAGCAGCAGATCCCCGGAGCTGATCGCGGGAGTGGTGGTGTCACCGGCAATATGGACCGTCAGGCCCAGGTGCATCAGCCGCATCGCCGCCATCCGCAGGACCAGCCCGCTGCGCCCGGCCCCTGCGGCGAATACCCGGCCCGGCTGGCCCAGCTGCGCGGCCAGGCCGGCCAGCTGGTGTTCATCGATCTTGGCCACCGTACCGGTGATCTCGTCCCCGACCAGGGACAGATTACGGACAATATCAACGTCCGTGCTGTACACGGCAGGCGCCGTGGTGGTTGTAACAGTCACGATAGGACCCCTCTCAAACTATCCGGGCACCGGGACCTACGCCGCCCCGATGCATGCT
>NZ_JBNHFE010000018.1:0-1733 GCF_059089905.1 Arthrobacter sp. Y3221087 | reverse complement strand
GTCTGTTGTTTGAGAACTCAATAGTGTGCCAAGTTTGTTGATACCGATTATGTATGTAATTGGTTGAATTTGCCGGATCGTGCCGCCCCTGTGGCATTGGTTTGGTGTTTTTGGCTGGTTTCAAATTTTGTGCAGCCTTTGCTGGTGTTATTTCCACTGGTTTTGGTTGTGTCTGTTTTTGTTTTACTTCAACGGAGAGTTTGATCCTGGCTCAGGATGAACGCTGGCGGCGTGCTTAACACATGCAAGTCGAACGATGAACCCTGCTTGCGGGGGGATTAGTGGCGAACGGGTGAGTAACACGTGAGTAACCTGCCCTTGACTCTGGGATAAGCCTGGGAAACTGGGTCTAATACCGGATATGACCTTCCATCGCATGGTGGTTGGTGGAAAGCTTTTTGTGGTTTTGGATGGACTCGCGGCCTATCAGCTTGTTGGTGAGGTAATGGCTTACCAAGGCGACGACGGGTAGCCGGCCTGAGAGGGTGACCGGCCACACTGGGACTGAGACACGGCCCAGACTCCTACGGGAGGCAGCAGTGGGGAATATTGCACAATGGGCGCAAGCCTGATGCAGCGACGCCGCGTGAGGGATGACGGCCTTCGGGTTGTAAACCTCTTTCAGTAGGGAAGAAGCGAAAGTGACGGTACCTGCAGAAGAAGCGCCGGCTAACTACGTGCCAGCAGCCGCGGTAATACGTAGGGCGCAAGCGTTATCCGGAATTATTGGGCGTAAAGAGCTCGTAGGCGGTTTGTCGCGTCTGCCGTGAAAGTCCGGGGCTCAACTCCGGATCTGCGGTGGGTACGGGCAGACTAGAGTGATGTAGGGGAGACTGGAATTCCTGGTGTAGCGGTGAAATGCGCAGATATCAGGAGGAACACCGATGGCGAAGGCAGGTCTCTGGGCATTAACTGACGCTGAGGAGCGAAAGCATGGGGAGCGAACAGGATTAGATACCCTGGTAGTCCATGCCGTAAACGTTGGGCACTAGGTGTGGGGGACATTCCACGTTTTCCGCGCCGTAGCTAACGCATTAAGTGCCCCGCCTGGGGAGTACGGCCGCAAGGCTAAAACTCAAAGGAATTGACGGGGGCCCGCACAAGCGGCGGAGCATGCGGATTAATTCGATGCAACGCGAAGAACCTTACCAAGGCTTGACATGGACCGGACCGCCGCAGAAATGTGGTTTCCCCTTTGGGGCTGGTTTACAGGTGGTGCATGGTTGTCGTCAGCTCGTGTCGTGAGATGTTGGGTTAAGTCCCGCAACGAGCGCAACCCTCGTTCTATGTTGCCAGCACGTGATGGTGGGGACTCATAGGAGACTGCCGGGGTCAACTCGGAGGAAGGTGGGGACGACGTCAAATCATCATGCCCCTTATGTCTTGGGCTTCACGCATGCTACAATGGCCGGTACAAAGGGTTGCGATACTGTGAGGTGGAGCTAATCCCAAAAAGCCGGTCTCAGTTCGGATTGGGGTCTGCAACTCGACCCCATGAAGTCGGAGTCGCTAGTAATCGCAGATCAGCAACGCTGCGGTGAATACGTTCCCGGGCCTTGTACACACCGCCCGTCAAGTCACGAAAGTTGGTAACACCCGAAGCCGGTGGCCTAACCCCTTGTGGGAGGGAGCCGTCGAAGGTGGGACTGGCGATTGGGACTAAGTCGTAACAAGGTAGCCGTACCGGAAGGTGCGGCTGGATCACCTCCTTTCTAAGGAGCCCCTCACAACTG
>NZ_JBNHFE010000017.1:0-2508 GCF_059089905.1 Arthrobacter sp. Y3221087 | reverse complement strand
AACTTGGCACACTATTGAGTTCTCAAACAACAGACACACCCGGCACCACCCAAACCAAACATTCAGGATCGCTCCGGAGCAACTTTTCAAACTTACCCGACCGCCAAATACTTTGCAAATCCGCTTCTCAGCAGTTGCAGCATTCGTGATCAGTCCCCACCAGGTCAAGGCGCGCTAGCAAGCGGGCCATTATTCCAGGCTGTTCAAAGGGGGTTTGGCCGCTATTTTTCCGCTTCAGCGGCGGCGACTCAGAAAACAATACACGCCCATAAAGCTCACCGCAAATCGCCCCTGCCTCGTGAGCCATAGCCCCAAAATCCCCGTGAAGACGGGAGTTCCGGGGTCAAACAGAGGACCATCAGTACCGAACCGCCCGCGGCAGGCAAGTATGCAGTGGCTCACACTGCATTTTCCCCTACCGTCCGGAAGACGACAGTGAACTCTGCCGCCCGGTGCTTCAGCCGGTACGGCTCCAGGACCCCGGGCCCGCAAGCCGCCGTGCCCACCCCCCGCTGCACATGGGCCAGGTGCATGTAGGACATGCCGTCCTCCCCAAGCTCTGGCCGGCGGCTGCCGCGTCAAGGACTGCCAAGCTGTACGGCCGTACTGTCAGGGCAAAGGCTCACCCGTGACCTGCAGCAGGCTTCCGGCAACGTCCAGGGAGGCGGAACGGACTCCGGAGCACCCACCTGATTTCTGGGGGCGGACGCTCGTCTGCAGAGCCAGTGACGCGCCGTCGCTGGTCCAGGAATAATCCACCTGAACTCCGTACTGCTTGTCCGCGACACCCACACGCGTGGACCGTGAGCCGCTCACCGCCGTCGGCCGCTACCTCGGCACTGATGCCGACAAGCCTGGTGTACAGCCGGTTCAGCCCCGCGTCCTTCCACTGGGTGGCGAGCGGGCGCGGGTCTTCGCCGGCCCATTCCCGGCCCAGGTCGTTGTCGGTGGGCGCCCACTACAGCACCAGCCCCAGCTTCTCAACAGGCAGATCTCCCAGGGGGGTGGGCATCCCGGTGATCCGGCTGAAGACTGCCGGACCCAGCCACAGCTCGTCACCGAAGACAAGGACACGTTCGGTCGCTGCAGGCTCAGCAGTACTGGCTGATAGGACGGACTGGCCCCATGATATTTCATGGCCTGCGGCAGCCCAGGAAGAATCGGCCGCAAGAACCGCCCGCACCGTCAAGACCGCTGCCTGTCCGGGACGGGCAAGTGAGGCGGCACTGTCCGCAACGGCGGCTGGCAGGGGAAGCGCAGCTTCGGAGTTCGGCGGCAACGGCGCGAGCTGTACCGGTCCGGCGTCCAGCAGGCCGCCGTCGGTCTCAACGGTGTAGCGGAATTCATACGCGGAGGTGTCGGCCAAGTCCTACAGGTTTCGGACCCGGAACCCGGACCAGTCATCGGCCATCTGAATCCTGAGTGGCACGACGACCTTCTTGAAGTCCAGTAGTCCCGGCCGCGGCTTGCGGTCCGGTGCCGGGCGTCCAGGGCCTCGTCCTCGAGGAGCGGTTCGATGCCCTGCCCGATCAGTGCCGTTTCGTCCTGGCTTGCGTACATGCGCGAGTAGACGTCCACGTAGGGCGAGGACCAGTCCCCCTCGTAATGGATGGGGCGGGAGGGATCGCGGTCCTTGGTCCAACGCGGCATGGCCGCGAGGTTCCTGCCGGTTCCGGCCTCGTTGCCGAGCGACCACATGATCACGGACGGGTGGTTCTTGTCCCGCTCGACCGTTCGCTGCCTCCTGTCCAGCAGCGCGGGTTCCCACTGCGGATCGCAAGCCCAGCTGCAGGCTGACAGTCTCGCCCGGAGTGCGGACCGATGCATCGTAGAGTTTCGGCAGCTCAGCCGACCAGGGTTCGACGCCGGGGCGCGCACCTCCGTTCCGGCCGGTTGTTCCAGCCCCAATGCGGCAACGCGTACGACGGCGTCAATCGCCTACCCGCCCCGGCTCACCTCGACGCGAAGCACGCCTTCGTGACTTCCGTGGTCGCCGGCATGGACGAAGAGATCATCGATGCCTGCCGCCGGGCGGGCCTGGAGTGTGACATCCCGGAAAATTCCCGGGAGCCACCACATGTCCTGGTCTTCGACGTAGCTGGCAGCTTGGAATATGCGGGCGCGCCATGGCCGTGCATTGGCCAACTGGATGGGACGGGCAGGGCGGTGAGGCCTTCAAGTTCCTCTCCCAACTGCCAGCCGGCTGCCGGCGCGGAGCGGACTCCGGGGCTCAACCGGGAAGCGCCACTCCCCATTCAGGGAGAGCTTGAGCGCGTTGTTTGAAAGGTAGGCGCGTGCCCGGAGCGATGCGCTCCCGGGTTTCACCGACGCCAGTTCCCGTACGGGTCATGAGACGAGTCTAGGTGTGCCAGGGTAGCTGCTATTCGGTGGATGGCGGTCCTGGGGCTTAGTGCCTGACGTTGGGTGGTGGTTAAAGTGGTAGGGCCCTGACAGTGATTGTCAGGGCCCTACTAATGTTATGTCCGGCGGTGTCCTACTCTCCCACAC
>NZ_JBNHFE010000016.1:0-3071 GCF_059089905.1 Arthrobacter sp. Y3221087 | reverse complement strand
GTGTATGGAAATCTCATCTTGAAGCGAGCTTCCCGCTTAGATGCTTTCAGCGGTTATCCCATCCGAACGTAGCTAATCAGCGGTGCACTTGGCAGTACAACTGACACACCAGAGGTTCGTCCGTCCCGGTCCTCTCGTACTAAGGACAGCCCTTCTCAAATTTCCTGCGCGCGCAGCGGATAGGGACCGAACTGTCTCACGACGTTCTAAACCCAGCTCGCGTACCGCTTTAATGGGCGAACAGCCCAACCCTTGGGACCTACTCCAGCCCCAGGATGCGACGAGCCGACATCGAGGTGCCAAACCATGCCGTCGATATGGACTCTTGGGCAAGATCAGCCTGTTATCCCCGAGGTACCTTTTATCCGTTGAGCGACGGCCATTCCACAATGTACCGCCGGATCACTAGTCCCGACTTTCGTCCCTGCTCGAGATGTCTCTCTCACAGTCAAGCTCCCTTGTGCACTTACACTCGACACCTGATTGCCAACCAGGCTGAGGGAACCTTTGGGCGCCTCCGTTACTTTTTAGGAGGCAACCGCCCCAGTTAAACTACCCATCAGGCACTGTCCCTGACCCGGATTACGGGCCGAAGTTAGATGTCCAAAGTGACCAGAGTGGTATTTCAACGATGACTCCACCCGAACTGGCGTCCGGGCTTCAACGTCTCCCACCTATCCTACACAAGCCACTCCGAACACCAATACCAAACTATAGTAAAGGTCTCGGGGTCTTTCCGTCCTGCTGCGCGTAACGAGCATCTTTACTCGTACTGCAATTTCGCCGAGTTTATGGTTGAGACAGCGGGGAAGTCGTTACTCCATTCGTGCAGGTCGGAACTTACCCGACAAGGAATTTCGCTACCTTAGGATGGTTATAGTTACCACCGCCGTTTACTGGGGCTTAAATTCTCAGCTTCGCCCTTACAGGCTAACCGGTCCTCTTAACCTTCCAGCACCGGGCAGGAGTCAGTCCGTATACATCGTCTTGCGACTTCGCACGGACCTGTGTTTTTAGTAAACAGTCGCTTCCCCCTGGTCTCTGCGGCCCCGATCCCCTCCCGGACGCATGGTCCGTTCAAGGTTGGGGCCCCCCTTCTCCCGAAGTTACGGGGGCATTTTGCCGAGTTCCTTAACCATAATTCTCTCGATCGCCTTAGTATTCTCTACCTGATCACCTGTGTCGGTTTGGGGTACGGGCGGCTAAAACCTCGCGTCGATGCTTTTCTCGGCAGCATAGGATCACCGAATCCCCCCATACGGGGGTCCCATCAGATCTCAGGCACAATGAGTGGCGGATTTGCCTACCACTCGCCCTACATCCTTAGACCGGGACAACCATCGCCCGGCTCGGCTACCTTCCTGCGTCACACCTGTTAATACGCTTGCCTCCCAGGATCAGGTCCTGCGCTCCACCAAAACCCTTCCGTCCAAAGGACGGTCGGGCAGGTTTCGGGCAGTTAGTATCCCCTGTTCAACATGGGCGGTTTTTCGCCGGTACGGGAATATCAACCCGTTGTCCATCGACTACGCCTGTCGGCCTCGCCTTAGGTCCCGACTTACCCAGGGCAGATTAGCTTGACCCTGGAACCCTTGATCATCCGGCGGACGGGTTTCTCACCCGTCTTTCGCTACTCATGCCTGCATTCTCACTCGTGTAGGCTCCACCGCTGGTTTCCACCGCGACTTCACCGCCCACACGACGCTCCCCTACCCATCCATACTCCTGAACCACAAAGGCTTAGAACATGTATGAATGCCACAACTTCGGCGGTGTACTTGAGCCCCGCTACATTGTCGGCGCGGAATCACTTGACCAGTGAGCTATTACGCACTCTTTTAAGGATGGCTGCTTCTAAGCCAACCTCCTGGTTGTCTGAGCAACTCCACATCCTTTCCCACTTAGCACACGCTTAGGGGCCTTAGTTGGTGGTCTGGGCTGTTTCCCTCTCGACTATGAAGCTTATCCCCCACAGTCTCACTGCTGCGCTCTCACTTACCGGCATTCGGAGTTTGGCTGACGTCAGTAACCTTGTAGGGCCCATTAGCCATCCAGTAGCTCTACCTCCAGCAAGAAACACGCAACGCTGCACCTAAATGCATTTCGGGGAGAACCAGCTATCACGAAGTTTGATTGGCCTTTCACCCCTACCCACAGCTCATCCCCTCCATTTTCAACTGAAGTGGGTTCGGTCCTCCACGACGTCTTACCGTCGCTTCAACCTGGCCATGGGTAGATCACTTCGCTTCGGGTCTAGATCACGCCACTCACACGCCCTATTCAGACTCGCTTTCGCTACGGCTGCCCCACACGGGTTAACCTCGCGACGTAACACTAACTCGCAGGCTCATTCTTCAAAAGGCACGCCGTCACAGCTACAAGGCTGCTCCGACGGATTGTAAGCACACGGTTTCAGGTACTGTTTCACTCCCCTCCCGGGGTACTTTTCACCTTTCCCTCACGGTACTGGTCCGCTATCGGTCATTAGGGAGTATTTAGGCTTATCAGGTGGTCCTGACAGATTCGCACGGGATTTCTCGGGCCCCGTACTACTTGGGATACTCTCACAGGCGGCACAAACGCATTACGGTTACGGGACTAACACCCTCTCTGGCCGGCCTTTCAAAACCGTTCACCTATGCGCGCACATCACACCCCACCAGCCCGGCAGAACTGGTACGGAAAGTCCCACAACCCCGACCATGCAACGCCCGCCGGCTATCACACATGGAACGGTTTAGCCTGATCCGCGTTCGCTCGCCACTACTAACGGAATCACTATTGTTTTCTCTTCCTGCGGGTACTGAGATGTTTCACTTCCCCGCGTTCCCTCCACGCACCCTATGTGTTCAGGTACGGGTCACCAAGTCACTCGCGCGCTTGGCGGGGTTTCCCCATTCGGACACCCTGGGATCACAGTCCGGTTATCGACTCCCCCAGGCTTATCGCAGATTCCTACGTCCTTCTTCGGCTCCTAATGCCAAGGCATCCACCGTGTGCTCTTAAAAACTTGACCACAAAAGATCAACAACAAAAACACTCGAGAGAACCACAGAAACCAACCACACCAA
>NZ_JBNHFE010000015.1:0-3439 GCF_059089905.1 Arthrobacter sp. Y3221087 | reverse complement strand
CGATCGAGGCAAGCCGTTCCTCCACCTCCCCGGGCAGGATCAGCTCCGGATGGAACCCCTCCAACCCCAACAGCACCGCGGTCATCGTCCCGTGCCCATGCCCGGTCGCCGCCAACGACCCGTACAGGTCCACCCGCAACGAAGCCACGTCCGTCAGCCTGCCGGAAGCCTTCAGCTCCTCAGCGAACACAGCAGCAGCCCGCATCGGCCCCACAGTATGGGACGACGACGGGCCAATACCGATAGAGAAAAGGTCGAATACGCCAACGGCCATGGTGGGAATCCTTACTAGATGTGTAGCGGGCGGTAGAGCGTCACTAAGGCGACGTGGGCACGAGGGGCCGGCGGAGCCGGACTTTTCGAAAGCGTGCGTCAAAGCGACGAAGGAGCAGCACGCGTGAAAATGTCCGGTCCGGCGGTCCCGGACCCAACCACGAGTCAGGACAGAGGTGCAATACCGGGGTAGAGGGGGTGGGCCTTTGCGAGTGCGTCGACGCGGTGACGGAGCCCGGAAAGGTCGGCATCGGCGTCGGCCGTCAAAGCCTCGGCGATGATGTCCGAAACCTCGCGGAAGGCGTCCTCGCCGAAGCCGCGGGTCGCAAGGGCGGGGGTGCCGATGCGCAGGCCGGAGGTGACCATCGGCGGGCGGGGGTCGAAGGGGACGGCGTTGCGGTTGACGGTGATGTCGATCGCGGCGAGTCGGTCTTCGGCCTGCTGGCCGTCGAGTTCGCAGTTCCGCAGGTCCACGAGGACCAGGTGCACGTCGGTGCCGCCGGACACCACGGTGATGCCCTTGGCGGTAACGTCGGGCTGGACCAGGCGTTCGGCCAGGATCCGGGCACCGGCCAGGACGCGTTCCTGGCGTTCCTTGAACTCGGGGGACGCGGCGATCTTGAAGGCCACGGCCTTGCCGGCGATCACGTGCTCCAGCGGGCCGCCCTGCTGGCCCGGGAACACAGCGGAGTTGATTTTCTTGGCGATGTCGGCGTCGTTGGTGAGGATGATGCCGCCGCGCGGACCGGCGAGGGTCTTGTGCGTGGTGGACGTGGTGACATGGGCGTGCGGCACAGGGGAGGGGTGCAGCCCCGCGGCTACCAGCCCGGCGAAGTGGGCCATGTCAACCATCAGGTACGCACCTACCGAGTCGGCGATCCGGCGGAACTCCGCGAAGTCCAGCTGCCGGGCGTAGGCGGACCAGCCGGCCACGATCAGCGCCGGCTTGTGCTCCTGGGCCAGGCGCTCCACTTCGGCCATGTCCACGGTGTGGGTGTCCTCGCGGACGCCGTACGGCACCACGTTGTAGAGCTTGCCGGAGAAGTTGATCTTCATGCCGTGGGTCAGGTGCCCGCCGTGGGCGAGGTTCAGGCCCATGATGGTGTCGCCGGGCTTGATCAGCGCGTGCATCGCCGAGGCGTTCGCCTGTGCACCGGAATGCGGCTGCACGTTGGCGAATTCCGCGCCGAACAGGGCCTTGATCCGGTCGATGGCGAGCTGTTCGATGACGTCCACGTGCTCGCAGCCGCCGTAGTAGCGCTTCCCGGGGTAGCCTTCGGCGTACTTGTTGGTCAGCACGGAGCCCTGCGCCTGCATGACTGCCACGGCGGTGTGGTTCTCCGAGGCGATCATCTCAAGGCCGTCGCGCTGGCGGCCCAGTTCGTCGTCGATCTTTGCCGCGATCTCCGGGTCCAGGGCGGACAGGTCCGCATTCAGGCTCGGCGACTCCACCTGCTGGAACACTACGGTCCCCGCTGCGGCGCTCACAGTTCGCCGCCGTTCGCTGCGGCGTATTCCTCGGCGGACAGGAGCGGGCCTTCCTCGGTCACGGCCACCTTGAACAGCCAGCCGGCGCCGTAGGGATCGGTGTTGATCAGGGCGGGGTCGGCAACCACGCCGTCGTTGATTTCGACGACCTCGCCGGTCACCGGGGCGTAGAGGTCGGACACGGACTTGGTGGATTCCACCTCGCCGCAGGTTTCGCCGGCGGTCACGGTGGAACCGACCTCTGGCAGGTCCACGTAGACGATGTCGCCCAGGGCGTCGGCGGCGACGGCGGAAATGCCGATTCCCACCGGACCCGACCCATCCGCGGCAACCCACTCGTGCTCGGCGGAGTACTTCAGTTCAGCAACAACTTTGCTCATGTGTTTTTCCTTTGCTTGCTAAGTCTGGGTGGTTACTTTTGGCGTTTGTAGAAGGGAAGTTCGACCACTTCGAAGCGTTCGGGCTTGCCGCGGAGGTCGATGTCCAGGACGGTGCCGGGGGCCGAGTATTCGACGGCGACGTAGGCCATGGCCACCGGGTAGCCGAGGGTGGGGCTGGGCTGGCCGGAGGTCACCTCGCCCACCAGGGTGCCGTCCTGGAGGACCGGGTAGTGCGCGCGGGCCGCACGCCGGCCAGTGCCCCTGAGGCCCACGAGCTTTTGGCCCATGGTGGAGCCGACGCCGGCGGCCTTGATCGCTGCCAGCGCCTCCTTGCCCACGAAGTCGCTTTCCTTGGCCAGGGAAACTACCGGACCGAGTCCCGCCGCATAGGCGTTGACGTGGCGCGAGAGTTCGTTGCCGTAGAGGGGCATCCCGGCCTCGAGGCGCAGCGAATCCCGTGCGGCAAGGCCGGCGGGGACCAGCCCGTGCTCTTCGCCGGCAGCCAGCAGTGCCTCCCAGAGCGCGGGCGCGTCCACGTTGGGAACGTAGATTTCGAAGCCGTCCTCGCCGGTGTAGCCCGTGCGGGCAATCAGCAGCTCCTGGACAGAGCCGTTGACCGCGACGCCGGCCTCCACCGCGGCGTAGTACCTCAGCTCACGGACCAGGGCGTGCTGGTCAGCCGGGACGAGCTTCAGCAGGATGGCCTGGGCTGCCGGGCCCTGCACAGCGATCAAGGAAGTCTCCGCGGAAGCATCCTCAACCTTCACGTCGAAACCGGCGGCGCGCTCGAGCAGAGCAGCCACAACCGCCTTGGCGTTGCCGGCGTTGGGGACCACCAGGTACCGGTCCTCGGCACGGCGGTAGGTGATGAGGTCGTCGATGATGCCGCCGTCGGCGTCACAGATCAGTGAGTACTTGGCCTTGCCCACGGCCACCGCGGACAACTTTCCGGCAAGGGCGTAGTCCAGGAAGGCTGCCGCCTGCGGGCCGGTGACCCAGACTTCGCCCATGTGGGAGAGGTCGAACAGGCCGGCTGCGTTGCGGACGGCGTGGTGTTCGGCCAGTTCGGAGTTGTATTTGAGGGGCATCTGCCAGCCGCCGAAGTCCGTAAAGGAGGCGCCGGCCTTCTTGTGTTGCTCGTAGAGAGCTGTGTAGTTCTCAGTCATGGGCATGTCCTTAGTTTTCGAAGTCTTCGAGGGGAGGGCAGGAGCAGACGAGGTTGCGGTCCCCGGCGGCGCCGTCGATCCGGCCCACGGGCGGGAAGTACTTGTCCTGCCGGAGCGAGGCCACGGGGAAGG
>NZ_JBNHFE010000014.1:0-17097 GCF_059089905.1 Arthrobacter sp. Y3221087 | reverse complement strand
CTCTGGTTGAAACCAACTATCCCCAACCAACCAACCACCCGAAACGCTGTTTTCTGACAGTTTTAACTACCCAAAAGAACAGGGCGTGAACGGCGGCCCGGTCTTGCCCAACAGGCCACTGGCGTGGCCTTCGTCGCGAGTACCCGCCTAAGTACTCAAATAAGAAACTTCTAAAAAGGTCTGGACCAAATGATTATGTGAGCGTAGTTTTGCTGTGGGATCAAGTAAGTGACTCTGATC
Organism: Arthrobacter sp. Y3221087; assembly: GCF_059089905.1. Lineage (NCBI taxonomy): Bacteria > Bacillati > Actinomycetota > Actinomycetes > Micrococcales > Micrococcaceae > Arthrobacter > Arthrobacter sp. Y3221087. The sequence continues at coordinate 16,857 of NZ_JBNHFE010000014.1, read as the reverse complement.
ACACCAGAAGCGTTCTGAAGCAGCTCGGCATTCCGCTCTTTGCGAGAGTAGGCCGAGGTTGTGACGATCCTTTCCAGGAGCTACCACCGACGTAGTGCGCTATAAGCCTTCCCGAACCCCTTTGGTGCTTGGACGTTGGCATTCGCGGGGTCCCGCCTGCTCACCGCCCGCCGCGGTGGGCGAGGCATCAAAGGTCACAAGACGTTCAGTCCATCAAAGGAGATGTCGTGAGTGAAAATCGTTTGGATGAAGCCGACCACCTGAAACGGTCGATCAACTGGAAGCAGGGTATGGCCATTGCACTGGGCGTACCCTTGCTGATTCTGCCCTCGTTGGGCTACCTCCCGATGTACGTATCTGCCGCAGCGATCCTTATTTGGGGGGTCTCGGTCCTTCAAGGTTTCATGCAGAACGCCGCCTACGCCGAAATGGCAACCGCCTTCCCGAAGGCCTCCGGCCTGCCGGGTTTTGCGCAGACTATATTCCGTACCGAGAACTACCGGGGAAAATACGACAAGGGCAAGCTGATCGGCGGCTTCACCGCCTGGAGCTACTGGTTTGGCTGGAACCCGATCCTGGCGATCTTCGCCATCCTGGTGGGCGGTTACCTGCATGGGCTGTTTCCCGCCTTGGGCGAGACCTTTACCGAGTATCAGCTCGCGTTGCTGGCAGGCGCGGTGATTTTTGGTGGGCTGTTCATCGTGAACTGGTTCGGGCTCAAGGACGGCGCCATCCTGGGTTACGTCCTGGCGGCTGTTTCTTTGATACCCCTCATTGTCCTGGCCGTAGCGCCTTTTGCCACCGGACATGTTGAGCTGGGTAACATCACCGGCAGTTGGTGGCCGACCGACTGGGCGTGGGACATGCACCATATCCTGATTCTCTTTGGCGTCTTCGGGATCGCACAGTGGAGTGCGTGTGCTTGGGAAACCGCAGCCATTTACGGTCCGGAATACAAGAACCCGTCCAAAGATGTTCCCAAAGCGCTGCTTGCCTGCGGCGTCATCTGCCTCGTCCTGTATGTACTGCTGCAAACTGCCGTAATCGGCGTGCTAGGTGTTGAGGGCGTACAGGCTGAGTCTGTATCGCCCCTGATTCCGGTCGCCCAAGCAGTGTTTGGCCAAGCCGGTTCCACCATCACCATCATCATGTTGATCGCCGCCATGGTCCTGATCATCCAAACGGCTTACCTGGGTTCTTCCCGGGCCATGCACTCAATGTCGCTCGAAGGAAACCTGCCCAAGGTCTTTGGCAAAACGAACCGTCAGGGCACACCCTTTGTTGCCATGCTTGTCATCGGAGCCTTCAACCTGCTGCTCATTTCCATGGGGAACGCCGCCGCGATTCTCGCAGCCTCGGCAATCGGTTACACCTGCGCCAACGGCATCAGCCTGTTCGCCTACGTCCGGGCCAAAAAGCACCCGGCATTTGCAAACCTCGAACGTCCCTTTAAAGCGCCCAAGGGTTGGAAAAACGTCGCCATGCTCTTTGGCCTGTTCAACGTCCCTTTGTGCCTGATCGGGGTGGTCTACCTGAACAGCCTGGAAATTGGCTGGACCTCAACCTGGGTCGGATTCCTCGTATTGTCGCTTTTTGTTCCCATCTGGTTGTATACCCAGCGCGAATCGCGCCGCTCGAACGATGCAGTAGTTGATACTTCATCTTCAGACGACGACGACTCTGAAAGGGTTCTTGATCCTGTTAGGTGATGCGATCCCCGGATCTGCTTCGAACCCTTCCTGAGCTGGACCTGGTATTCGGTCCCCGGCGCTGACGTCCACCGCGCCGGGGACCGAAGCCATCGAACCCGAACCTTTTCTGGCAGCTGTCAGTATCCAAAAAGGCCTAGATAGTGGGGCCGAGATCCTGCGACAGGAATAGAGGACATGGACCCGTTAGCCCTGGCCCTCATTGAACTGGGAGCCGTTGTGTTCTGCCTCGGCCTGTTGGCCCGCTTGGCGGGACGCATTGGAATGTCACCCATACCGCTATACCTCCTGGGCGGGCTGGCCTTCGGAACGGGCGGCATTGTCGAGCTCGATGGCATGCACGAATTCGCACACCTCTCTGCCGAGATCGGTGTCATTCTGCTGCTGCTTATGCTCGGGCTTGAATACACTGCGGCCGAGCTGATCACCGGGCTGAAGGGCTCATGGCAGGCCGGTGTCCTTGACCTCGTGCTGAATTTCCTGCCGGGGGCAGCGTTTGCCCTTTTCCTGGGCTGGGGACCCGTTGCTGCCATCGTAATGGGCGGCATCACCTACATCTCCTCATCGGGTATTGCAGCGAAAGTCATCACGGACCTTGGCAGGCTCGGCAACCCCGAAACCCGTGTGGTGATCTCAGTCCTGGTGTTTGAAGACCTGGCGATGGCTTTATATCTGCCCGTCCTCACCACCATTCTTGCCGGCCTAAGTTTCTTCGGCGGGCTCACAACCGTTGGTATAGCGCTGGTTGTGGTGAGCCTTGTCCTCATCGTTGCTCTCCGTCACGGACACCATGTCTCGAAAGCTGTCCATAGCGAAAACCCTGAGGTGTTTCTCCTGCACGTGCTCGGCGCAGCTCTGCTCGTTGCCGGAGCGGCATCAGCCATGCAGGTGTCCGCGGCGGTAGGGGCTTTCTTACTAGGTATCGCAATCTCCGGTGCGGCAGCGCGCAATGCCAAACGCATCCTTATGCCGCTGCGGGACCTATTCGCCGCAATCTTCTTCGTGGCATTCGGGCTGAACACTGATCCTCGGTCCATTCCGCCAGTGCTTGCCTTGGCGCTCGTGCTGGCCCTCGTCACCACAGCCAGCAAAATGGCCACCGGCATGTGGGCTGCGAAGCGTGCAGGGATTGCCGTACCTGGGCGTTTCCGCGCCGGAGCCGCGCTCATTGCCCGCGGGGAGTTCTCCATCGTCATAGCTGGCTTGGCAGTAGCGTCCGGATCAGTTGCCCAGGAACTGGCGGGCATGGCCACTGCCTATGTGCTGATCATGGCCGTGGTGGGACCGCTGGCCGCGCGCTACGTCGAGCCGCTGGTCAAAGCCATGCTGCCGCAAGAAAGCCTCGTTGCCAAAGTCTAGGAGTACAGGGACATATCCACCCGCCCAAGCCTTGGCATCGTGCCCGGAATGTTGATGAGAGGCTTACCCGGTTCTCCTAGCGGACAGCCGAATCGATAGCGCCTTGGTGGTGAATTCCGAGGTTGGCGCCGAGTTTGGCGCCGAGTTCGGCGTCAACGTTGGTCCAGTACTGGATGGCCCGTTCCTTGATGTCGAAGCGCTTGACGCCGCCCACGGCACCGGTGATGGTTTCGAGGAAGCGGGCCTTGGCGGCGTCGTCGTAAACCTCGCGGTACAAAGTGCCCGCCTGGACGAAGTCGCCGTCCTCGGCGTGCAGGCAGTGCGCCGCATGGGTCAGCTCGCCGTCGTTCTCCCAGCCGCCGGCCGGGCTATGCCGCTCAAGGGCAGCCTGTCCGGCGAAAGTGTTCGGGGCGTGGTCGGTGCCCACGCGGTAGCGGTGAGCGTCCGCGTAGGAGAAGATGCGGGCCTGCAGCATCTTCTCCGGGGAAGCGGCGATGCCCGGCACGAAGTTCGACGGCGCGAAGATGGCCTGCTCGATCTGCGCGAAGTAGTTCTCCGGGTTCCGGTTCAGCTCCATGGTGCCCACCTTGATCAGCGGGTAGTCGCCGTGCCGCCAGACCTTGGTCAGGTCGAACGGGTTGAAGCGATAGGTCTTCGCGTCCTCGTAGGGCATGACCTGGACATGCAGGTCCCAGGACGGGAAGTTGCCGGCTTCGATGTTCTCGGACAGGTCGCGGATGTAGAAGTCCGTGTCCAAGCCGGCCAGGGCCTCGGCCTGCTCGCTGGTCATGGAGTTCACGCCCTGGTTGGACTTGAAGTGGTACTTGACCCAGAACCGCTCGCCCGCGGCGTTGATCCACTGGTAGGTGTGAGAGCCGTAGCCCTGCATTTCACGCCAGGAAGCGGGCAGGCCGCGGTCACCCATCAGCCAGGTGACCTGGTGTGCGGACTCGGGAGACAGGGTCCAGAAGTCCCACACCATGTCGGCGTCGCGCAGATGGGTGCCCGGGAGGCGCTTCTGGGAGTGGATGAAGTCCGGGAACTTGATGCCGTCGCGAATGAAGAACAGCGGGGTGTTGTTGCCGACGAGGTCGTAGTTGCCCTCGGAGGTGTAGAACTTCACGGCGAACCCGCGGGGATCACGGCAGGTGTCCGGGGAGCCGTTCTCGCCGGCCACGGAGGAGAAACGGACAACCATCTTGGTCTCAACACCGGGCTGCAGGAACGCGGCCTTGGTGTACTTCGAGACATCCTCGGTGGTCTTGAACGTGCCGAATGCACCGCCGCCCTTGGCGTGCGCGACGCGCTCCGGCACCCGCTCGCGGTTGAACTGGACGAGCTTTTCCACCGGGTAGCGGCCGGTCAGGGTGACGGCACCATTGGCACCGACGGATTTCGAAGGCGAAACAGAAGTAGCCGGCGCACCAGACTGGGTCGTCGAAACGGCAGTCATTATTCTCCTGATTTCTGGTTGGATGAACGGGACAGGCCGGAGTTTCGATGCGAACGGGTGTTAGGCCGAGTCCAGCGCGGCGAGCACCGACATGGCTTCTTTCACGACGTCCGTCGCTGGGAAGGAAGGCCGCTTGATTCCGGCCATCTCCTCCATCACGCGGACAACCTGGCAGCTGTAGCCGAACTCGTTGTCATACCAGACGTACACGACCAGGTTCTTGTCCGTGGACACCGTCGCGAGGCCGTCCACGATGCCGGCGCGGCGGGAACCGACGAAGTCGGTGGAGACCACCTCGGGTGAGTCGATGTAGTCAATTTGCATGCGCAGGTCCGAGTGCAGCGACATGCCACGCAGGTAACTGTTGACCTCGTCCTTGGTGGTTCCGTTCTCCAGGGTCAGGTTCAGGATGGCCAGCGAAACATCCGGTGTGGGGACGCGGATGGAGCTGCCGGTGAGCTTGCCGAGCAGCTCGGGCAGCGCCTTGGCCACCGCCTTGGCAGCACCGGTCTCGGTGATCACCATGTTCAGCGCAGCCGACCGGCCCCGCCGGTCGCCCTTGTGGAAGTTGTCGATCAGGTTCTGGTCGTTGGTGAAGGAGTGGACCGTTTCCACATGTCCTTGGATCACGCCGAACCTGTCATTGAGGGCCTTCAGGACCGGGGTGATGGCGTTGGTGGTGCAGGACGCCGCTGACACGATCTGGTCGGTGTCCTCGATGGTGCCGTGGTTGATGCCGTGGACGATGTTCTTCAGCTCGCCCTTGCCGGGTGCGGTCAGCAGGACCCGTGCAACACCCTTGCTCTTCAGGTGCTGCGACAGGCCTTCAGCGTCACGCCAACGCCCGGTGTTATCGACCAGCAGCGCGTCCTTGATGCCGTATGCGGTGTAATCAATGGTGGCAGGGTCGTTCGAGTAGATCATTTGGATCCGGACGCCGTTGGCGGTGATGGTCTCGGCTTCCTCGTCGACGCGGATCGTGCCCTGGAAGGAGCCGTGGACCGAGTCACGGCGCAACAGGCTGGCCCGTTTCAGCAGGTCGTTGTCGGACCCGCGGCGGACCACGATTGCGCGCAGGCGGAGGCCGTGGCCGCCACCGGCCTTTTCGATCAGGAGGCGGGCCAGGAGCCGGCCGATCCGGCCGAAGCCGTACAGGACGACGTCGGTGCTGATGCGGTCGTCAGCGCCGCGCTTGCCGACGATCTCGGCAAGCTCGGTGCGGAGGAATTCTTCCAGCGTTGCGCCGTCGCCCTCTTCCTTGAACTTCTGGTTCAGGCGGGCGATGTCGATCGCGGCCGCGCCCAGCTCCAGCTCCGCCAAGCAGTTAAGCAGCGGGGCTGTTTCCTCCAGGAGCAACTCCTCCTTAGTGACACGGCGGGCGAAGCGGTGCGCCTTGAGGATGTTCACAGGCGACTCATTGGTCAGGCTCCGGCCATGAATGCTGGTCACCACGTCGCTTTCGCGGTACAGGCGGCCGATCACCGGAATCATGGCCTCGGCGAGGGCCTCCCGGCCCATCCACGTGTCAAGAGAAGAATCTGAAGTTTGTCGCATGGTGCTGCCTTTCCAAAGGGGTCGGTCTGTCGCCCGATGGGAACCTGACCGGAGATGTAAAGATGCCCTCTGAACCCTTCGTCTTGGTTAAAGAGCCGCCACAGTCTTGCCAGGGTTATGTGAGGTTGGACTGCCGCAGCCACAACTGCTGCAGTTTAGATACAGCTGCTAACTGATCTTCGCTGAGGCCTACACCCGCATCGGTGATCCTGCGTAGAACAAGAAGGACGTTTCCGTTGATGGTTTCGTCGGATTTTGCTTGCGCAGGTTCCGTGATTGCCGCAGTCACTTCGCGCCTCCTGGGGATGGGCTTGGCATCCATCGTCCCGCCATTAGCGGGTGGGAGAAATCCCAATTTGGAACTGTTTAAACTATCTCTTTGGGTGGGTAGTTCACGTCTTATACCAATCAGGGAGGGCATGACGTTGCTTGTTGTAGTTATGCCGTCATGGTGGCGAACATCAGAGCCATAACCATGGCGCCCAACGCTTCGAGAGCGTGCTCGGAACGGTTGAAGAAGCGGGAGGATGCCTTGTGGAGGGGGCTCTTGATCGCCCCGCCTCGCACGAGCATGACGAGGAAAACTGCCGCTGCGGCTCCAAAGCAGACTGTCAGCAGCATCGCCAGCGTGGGCGTCGGATCGGTTGCAGCTGTGACTGCCGCGCTGTGGTTGGCGGCTGCCATACCGTGATGGGCATGAGACACGGGTGTTGCGGCTGCCGAAGCGGATGTGCTTCCGGGCGAGGACCCGGGAGTCATCATCGCGATCATAAGGGCCGCACCCGCCATGGAGAGGCCGTGATAGACACATTTGACGCGGCCTTGGCCGCTCGCGCAGAGTGTCATGAATTCCGGCCGGGCGACTGCCTGAATGACAAACCACAGTGCGGCGCCGCTGAGCACTGCGATCTGAGCCAGCATTGTAGACGGCACGAGATTCCACAACATTGCAGCCATGAGGACGTTCATCAGGGCATGGAGGGCTTTGTTGATCTGGTCCGTACGCTGGCGGGACTTTGCCGCCTGCAGGAAGTAGTAGCATCCACTCAGCAGTAGGACTGCCGTAAGGGTCCAGGTAATTGCCGGAATGTAGAACACGCCTATCATCACGCTTTCCGTACTGGGTTCGGGTAGAGGAAAGGCGGTCCCCGGTGCTGCTGTCACAGCACGGGGACCGCCTTTTTAGTGTTGACCGTGGGTTACGAGTGGGATGAGTGCCCTTCTCCTGCACTGCAGTGGCCGCTGGTGGCTTCGATCTTGCTGGGGAGGTTCAAGGTGGGGTTCTGGTCGAAGAAACCGTGGGGTTCGAGCATGAACCCGATGTTCTGGCGGGGCATGATGGGCCAGTCTTCGAGCCGGACGACGTGGTGCATGCCGAAGGTGTACCAGACCACAAGGTCCTGATCGACGATGTTCCGGTCCTTTTCGGTCCAGATGTGCAGGCCGTCGTCGGCGCCGGTGGCCTGGTTGGGGAACTCGCCGGCGGCGAAGCGTTCGGTCCGGTCGTAGGCGGTGACCCACAGGTTGTTACGGGCAAACTGCGCACGCTTGCTCACGTAGGACTCGTCACCGGCGGCGAGCTGGATGCCGTTGGTGGGGATCAAGCGGTAGGCCACCGGTTCGTCCACGAGGTTCTTGCTGTCGTGGTTGGCGATCTTCCAGAAGCGGTGCTTGGAGGAGTCGGTCTTGCGGATGGCCTTCTGTTCGGTTTCCAGGAGCCTGTCCACTGCCTTGAACGCGGTGTGGGTCGGGTTGTCCTCGGGGATTTCCATGTCCACTTCGTAGACGGCGTTACGTGGGCCGTCCACTTCGAAGTCCATGCGGACGTTGAACATGTGCTGGTGGATCGGGGCGTAGAGCCCGTCGTTGTTCAGCGTCTGCCCGTACGGGCTCTTCTCGCCCGGCTTCTGGCCGGCGGTGGAGAGGATGCCGGTGGCCTTGACCAGGAACTCGATGCTGCCGTCGAGGAAGAGGTGCCAGTAGAAGGCGTACTCGTAGTTGGCAACGGTGGCGATGAAGGAGATCACGAGCTTGCGGCTGCGCCGGGTTTCGGTGGTGCCTTCACGGAAGTCGAAGTGCTTCCACAGGATGCTGTCGTCTTCCTCGTGCATGCAGATGGCGTTTTCGATCGTCAGCGGGTTGCCGAGGCTGTCGGTGGTTACGCCGTCGAAGTACTTGATCTCACCGGTGCAGTCACAGCCCAGGGTGAGGGAGTTGGCCATGTTGCCGATGTTGTATTCGCCGGAGTCGAAGGCGTTCTTCTTGGCCTGGACGGGGGCGGTGTCACCGTAGGGGACAACCATTTCCGACAGTGAGGCGCGGTTGATGACGGGACGCTCGACACCCTTGTTCCGGAACTTCAGCTGGTGCAGGACTAAGCCTTCGCGGGGCGTGAATCCGACCCGGAAGGACCAGTCAGCCCACTGGACGTGGTTACCGGTGACCGTGAAGGACGCGCCTTCTGGCTGGGTAATGGAGATGGGCTTGAGATCGGTGCGGGCCGGGCCGACGTACTTGGGCAGGTAGTTGCCGCTGGCGCTCGGGACCGGGATGGCCTGGTCGTCCTGGAGCTGTACAACCTCGCCGGAGTTCAGGTCCACAATGACGATGAAGTTCTCGATCGGGTGTGCGTAGGGGCTGTCGTCGGCCTCATCGCGGACGAAAACCAGGGCACGCATCAGTCGGCGGCCTTCGTTGTCTTCACCGAAGTAGCCGACGGACCACGGTTCGAAGCAGACCAGGTCCATGTTGGTGATGCCGCGCTTAGCGAGGGCAGCCTGGACCTCGAGGTTCTTCCGGCACGCCTCTTCACCCTCTGCGAACTCGTCGAGCATAAAGGGCGGGTGAACGTTGGCGGCAAGCTGTGTCCACTTCGAGACGATGCCCGAATCAAGATCCACGATCGCTTCGTAGGCGCGTCCCTCGGCGCGGTTGACCAGGACAGCGTCTGCTTCGCGGACCGTCGCGGCGCCGGTCCGAAGCAGTTCCTTGTCCGGCTCGCGCAGCTCAACGCTGATGAAGCGGAACGACTCAGCCGCGGCCGGGCCATCCTTCAGGATGGCAGATGCCCGGGAGATCTCCTCACGGGACAATGGATCGAGCGGATGCGAAACCTTGACGACGGCGTCAGTTTCAGTGTTGAGAGTCATGGTTTTCTCCTTGATTCTTGGTTCAGGACGAGGATGTCTGCGGCTGGGAGCCAGAGTGCTCGGTGACATGGCCGGAATTTGGCAGTTCTTTGGCGACCGCCCATGTGTTGGAGACCTAGGGGGGAAGCGGCGTGTAGTTGCAGAGGACCTGGGACCTCCCAGGTGTTGCAGCCGCATCCCCTCAATTTCGGAAGGGCAGCAAAGCTCTTCACTGAACTCTGCTGCGGGTGATGCGGATCACTTTTCCCTTGCAGCTAGGCTACGCGAACTAAAACATGTAGTCCAGCCTTTTTTATGTTTATTTTTTGGGTTCTGCGTCTATCTATTGATGCCGTTGTTCACGGCAATCAGCAGGCTAATTTAGCCGGCCAGCAGCCAGTCCGAGGCAGCTTTGCGGTAGCGGATAATGCCTTTGTATTCGGCCATGTCGTCTGGAAGTTCGGCCAGGACATGGCCGAGCTTTTCCCGCCAGGCAGGTACTTTGGCGATGTCAGACAGGGGCAGGAGGTAGCTGCGAATCAGGAACAGCAGCACTCCACTGTGGGGGAGTCTTATCAGGTGCTGAACTTCGACGCGGAGGTGGAGTTTATCGGGCATGGCAGGATCAGTGGCGATGGTTGCGCGGTCAGGACCCCACTCCGGGTAAGTTTCGGTGGAGGTATCCAAACGTTGTCCGACGGTCATGGTCCAGTTCGTGCGCCGGAACTGTTCGCCAGGTTGCAGGGCCAGAAGGAATTTCTCGGCGCGGCTGATGATATTTTCTTCCTTGACCCGTGGGACAGGGCCGTGGATTTCGAGGAAGTTCATGCCGACGTCAAAGTTAAAGGACCAGTCAGCGGCAAACGTGACCAGGCCAGCGTCGAGCCACATGGTGTTGTCGCGGACGTCAAGCAACACGATATCGTCCTGGATCTGTGTGCCCAGGAACCTCAGCGGGCCTCCGGGCAAGGAGTCGTCTTCGCCGACCGTGAATTCCACGTCGAGGTTTTGGAGGCTGTTGTGCCAGCGGCAGTGGTTACCTTCGCGATGGAAGGACATGAGATCCGGGTAATCCGCAGCCATGGCGGGCAGCAGGGTGGCCAGGGTGTCCCACGCGGCTGAGCGCATGTGAGGCAGCACCTTCATGCGTGAGGGGTCACGGGTCAGGATCTGCTCCCGTTGAGCGATTTCCTCGTGGTAGTTTTCATCGATATCTATAAGCCCGGTGCCCCAGGACCCTGCTTCTGTTGTGACGTTCTTGTGCGCTGGTTCCACGTTGGCGCTGTAGCGGTACTGGTTGGCGGCAAAAGGAAATGGAAAGCGCCGGATCCTTTCCGGCAGTACAGCGGCGTCAGGATTTTGCTCGGTAGTGATACTCACAGGTCCAACTCCAATTCTGGGTCGTTGCTACGCGAAACGCAGCACATCATTGTGGTGTTCGCAGCCTTTTCCTTGTCGGACAGGTAAAGGTCCCGGTGCTGGGGAGTTCCTTTGAGAACCGGCAGAACGCATTCTCCGCAGATACCTTTACGGCACATGTTCGGAATGCGTTTGCCCGCGTTTTCTAGGGTCTCCAGCAGCGAAACGCCTGCCGGGACTTCCAAGCGAACGCCACTGCGGGCCAGGTTCACTGTGAAGGGTTGTCCCGCGTCCAGCTCGGCCGAGCCAAAGGCCTCGGAATGCAACCGGGCAGATGACCAGCCCAGTTCACGAGCCTGGTCCAGGACTGAGTCCATGAAAGCAAGCGGACCACAGACGTAAAGGTGGGTTCCCAGGCTCTGGGTTGTCAGTGCGTTGCTGAGGACATGCTGGAATGTCTTGCGGTCGGCGCATTCAGTCAGGGCCTCCCCCAGTAATTCCCTCGCTTCCTCCACATGGGCTCCGGCACCTGGACGGTAGACGTAGATCAGGGATGACGTCGTGCCGCGATCGGCCGCCGCCTGCGCGTGCGAAAGAATAGGGGTGATGCCAATTCCCGCAGCAATCAGGAGATTGTGTGTGGCTGTGGACACGGGCGCGAAAGCGCTTCGGGGACGCGAAACGAATAGCCGGTCCCCCACCTCGAGTCGATGCATGGCTACAGAACCGCCGGCTCCGTCCTCCACTCGGAGTACCGAGATCGTGTATTCGGTTGGGGCGTTGCCGGAACCCGTGAGGGAATAAGCGTTTACGCCCTCATCGCCGTACTGAACCACGAGGTGGCTGCCGGGGACATAGGAAGGAAGGATCCGTCCGGAGGGGTCCGCGAGAGTGATGCTGACAATCGAGTTGGTCTGGGGAACGACCTTCGTCACCTCCAGCTGGAGACCTCCCTCCACGGCCGGATGGGTACTGATCGGGAGTGCCGTGATGGTCATGCTGCCTCCTCGGCATGGGCTGAATACCCGAGGTACGCGCCAAGCCGGCGCGAGAAGTGGTCAGTGATTGCCAAGCTTGTGGTGCATCCCCCGCACTGCACCTCCGAGCCGGCTTTTCGGGTGGTGGTAGTTGTAGCGCGGCAATGCGGACAGTAAATAACCCGGGGCCCCACCTGGTGAGCCAAAAGGGTTACCTCCGCTTCCAGCAGTCCACACTCCGCTGCGGCGGCTGCAGCAGCACGGGTGTCTGCGGGCGGACCGGCGACGACCAGGCGCACACCGACGTGTGAGTGTGCAAGTGCTGAGCGCAGCTCGGAAAGGGTTTCGGTTGTTGCAGATTCAAAATGAAGGTCGTACCAGGGCTGGCCACCGGTGTCGTATCCCGCGGTGTCATCTGATGCCCCAAACGAGACACAGATGACACCGCGGAAACCCGGTTCCAGGCCGATACCAGCTGTCGGCGGCATGGGCACGGAACGCACGATCAGTCCTTACGGGGCGAACGAACGGTGGCCGGTGAAGAAGCCCAGACCATATTCAGGGGTCTCAAACTTCACGGTGGTGCCCTTCGGGAAGAACAGCACATCGCGCTCCTTGGCGTGCGTTACCTCACCGGTGGACTGATCGGTCAGGATGAACTCACCCTGGATGACAACCTTCATCTCGTCGTACGTGTACGTGTACACCAAAGGCTCCGAAGCCTTCAGCTCGAAAAAGCCAGCGCTCATGACCGAACCCTCGGGGTTGTGGAGCGAATCACCGATCGCAGCTACGGTCCCGGGCTCGTTCATCGACGGCAAGCCAATGTAGCCACCTTCCACCTTGTGGATGGAGCCAGCCTTGCTGAGTGTTCCTGTGAGTTGGATTTCCATGGTTTCTCCTATGAATACCGTTGGGAATTGTTCTCTGTCGCATACGGGACAGGTTTACGAAAGAGTTGAAATGCCCTTTGTTGACGCGGGGGAAAGGGATCGTCGCAAACCCGGCGGCTTCCCCTGTTTTGCTTGAGGATCCGAACCGGGTTCCACGCTGAACTCTTTTGTTTGTGTGATGCGAGTCACTGCGTGCGTCCCACTAGTAAAGCTACGCCTAGCTAATACATCTAGTCCAGACTCTTTTCGAAAAAAGTTTAATAAGACGCTTCATTTGCGTTCTTCGCGGCCCTGGCCGGCGCCCGGCCAAGGCAAGCCGCCACGGGGATCAAAGACAGGAAGGCAGGCCGGATTGACCGGCCTGCCTTCCGTCCTCTCGATGCCTATCAATTGTGCGAGTCAGCCCCCGGCATCAGCTCCTGCATCGGAGGGCCGTTGCTTCAACCGACGGCAGTATTAGCCCAACCGCGGACTCCAGGGCGAGCCGGCAGTTTCAGGAGACATGTGATCGTGCCTGCGAATGTGTTTCTGGGTCCGTGCAGGAGCGGTCCTAAACCCTCAGGATGGAAGCATGTCCAGATCTTCCGCACCGCGTTCAGAGGCGGGTGCATAGGGTAACGAGCTGATAGGCGGCTTAGATCGACGCTGGGTGTACAACCAGATGGGTATGTACGATGCCAGCACGATGAAGCCAACCCACGTCGGCGTCCATCCGATCTCCAGGCTGTTAAGGTAGACCACACCGATAAGGCACAGGGGCAGATTGAACAGGCCGAAAAGCACTGCTACGTTCTTCCACCCTTTGGGAGCTTTGAAAGGCCGTTCCAAGCTGGCAAAGGCGGGGTGCTTTTTGGCCCGTACGTAGGCGAACAAGCTGATGCCATTTGCGCAGGTGTATCCGATGGCGGATGCGGCAACGATCGCTGCCGGGCTGCCCATCAGGATGAGGACCAAGTTGAAGGCAGCGATAATCAGCATGGCGACAAATGGCGTGCCGTGGCGGTTGGTTCTGCCCAGGGATTTGGGGAGGTTGCCTTCCATTGCCATGGAATGCATGGCACGGGAAGACCCGAGGTAGGCGGTTTGTATGATGAGCACCATCGCCGCAATCAACATGATGATGGTGATCATGGAGCCAGCCTGGCCGAAGACAGCCTGTGCCACCGGAATCAGGGGCGAAACAGGTTGGTCGAGGACGCCTTCGACGCCGAGCACACCGATGACTGCGGCCTGCACCAGTACGAACGAGAAGAAGCATATGGTGCCGCAGGCGAAAAGTGCTCTTGAGACATCCTTCGCTGGATTTTTGTATTCAGGACCGTAGATCGCTGCAGTTTCCCAGGCGCAGGCGCTCCATTGTGCGATGGCCAAAATGCCCAGGAGGATGAGGATGTGGTGCATATCCCAAGCCCAGTCCTGCGGAAGCCAGCTGCCCGTGATGTTGACCAAGTCGACATGCCCGGTAGCAAAGGGGGCAACAGTCAGGACGATCAGGGGGATGAGGGAGAAAGCCCCCAAAATGTATCCAAGAGTGGCACCGTCCTTGAGGCCAAACCAGTTCACCACGAACAATCCGGTAAAGACCACCAGCCCTGTTATCAAGGCGAGCTGGTTCTCGGTAAATATCTCTCCCAGTGCAGGGAAAAGCCCATGAAGATAGCTGCCCACCAGGATGGAAAAGATTGCGAGTACCGGCGTCCAAGCGAACCAGTAGCTCCATGCGCTGAAGCCGCCAAGCAGCTTGCTCTTGTCGTACTTGCCCCGGTAGTTCTCGGTGCGGAACACATGCTGCGCGAAACCGGGAAGGCCCGAGGCCTTGGGAAACGCCGTGGCCATCTCCGCGTAGGCGGCATTCTGGAAGAACCCTTGAACGACCGACAGTCCCCAGATAAGGATCGCCGCCGCTGACAAGTACATAGGAAGGTAGCCCAATGAGGGCAGAATCAGCAGTGGTACACCTAGCGCAATGGCCAGGCCCTGCTTCCAGTCAATCGACCTTTCCAGGTGATCGGCTCCATCCAAACGATTTTCACTCATAAGAATCTCCTTTGACCAACTTAGAGTCGTTTGATTGATGATTTTTTGACTACATGTGCTCTTGACCGTCTGACGGGACGCAGCGGATGGACGCCGCTTTTACAGTTCGGACCTAGGTCCGGTGAGTCCATGCCCGGCAGTTGCATCGGGCCCAACTGGCGCCGGCCTCCTTGGATTCAGTACAGCACTGTACGTATCGGCGGTTGTCGCGCGAGGGGGCCCGGCGGAAGACAGGGGACGGGAGTGGGGTTCCCGTCGACTGTGAACGAAAGTAAGCGTCATGTGCCGCCAGGGAAGGCAACAATCAGCCCTGCCATTGTGGTGCCGGGCTCGACCTGCCCAAGGTGTTCTGTGAGACACATCACTATCGAGGTTACAGTCAAATAGATGCAGTCCAACAGGTTAAACGACAACTAGTTGTTTTGCCGGTCAGCTCTTGAATGCGCCCCGGCTTACGGCTATCATGCGGGCTAAGAAACGTAGACCAGTGAAAGCCCTAAGTGGGGAATGTTCAGGGGCACTCGATGCTCGCCGTGGGCTCCGTGTTTGATCCGCTCACCCACGAGGTACATTCCCGAGTTGCCGAGAATGACGCGATTACTGGAATTGATGAGGGCGGCATCAGCCGGGATCGCCCGCAAAGTGGGCATGATGAGTGGCTCCAGGTCTTTGATCCGTATGTCGCAACCGGCGACACCTATGAACTTTCCATGAATGGAGACCGGTGCCGTGAACGTCAGAATGTATTCCTCGAAGCCGAGATAGTCTATATACGGCCCCCAGACCGTCTGCTCACCCGTGGAAGCGGCGATGGAGAAAAACGGCAGCTTTTCATAGTCGTAGTACCGGTTACTGCCGGGGGTCCGGTCGGCATCCAGTCTTTCCATGGAGCCGTCGTTCTTCCGGAACCACCACTCCAAAGCCCGGCCGCCCTCCTCAGCAAAGTCGCCAGCGAAGAAGGTTCCTGCTCCGACGGCAAAAGAGTTTTTCCCCAGGAATTCACGTGCAAGGTCATCCAGTCCGACCAGTGCAGCTTTGCTGACCTTGGACCTGCCGGCGAGGTTCTCTTCAAGCAGCGAGGCAACCTTTACGGAAAGTTTTCCGATCTCGGTGGAGACGCCGCCAATCCAGGCAGTGAGGGCGTCGGCAGCAGGTACGACGTCATTGTCGGTGATCATTGTGCATCCTGAATTGATTCCACGTCCCCACACGGGTGTTGCGGTTAGATGAGGTTATACGACCTGATTGGCTCAAGTGTCGAGTCCAATCCTTCCCGGGTGAATCCTGGCTCCTGCCAAGACCAATCCAAGTCTTTAGGGATGAGCGTAACGGGTCAAATGCTACAACGAGGAGGCTTTCGCATTCTCCGTGGACGCGGCGTAACTAAGGGTAAGTTTCGTGTCGATCAGATGGAAGATATTTCGCTTGATGTGTGCAAGAACCAGCCTCTGAGCCCTCTCAGGTTGATCTTGGGCTATTGCACGGACCAGCTCCAGATGCTCAGCAGCTGCCGCCTCGGGGTCAAGCGATGCGGCGAGGGGTGTCCACAGTTGTTGGACCGTTTCTTGCTGCAGGCGAATTTCGGCATTGGCAAGTCTGGGGGACTGCGCGGATACAGCCAATTCGATGTGAAAACGGCTGTCAGCAGGTGCGCGCACTTCTGGCGTCGTTGCCAGAACCAGCGCGCGGCCGAGTTCCTGCAAACGGTCGAAGTCGTGAGCTTCCGCGCGCTCACAGGCCAGACGTACCGTCGCTGCGGCTATAGCGGAGTGTTCGTCTCCGATGTCACGTATTTCTGAAATTGATGTCGAGAGAAACCACTCGCGAATGGTGTCAGTCTGGGTAGGAGGCTGGCTGACGATGAACGTTCCGCCGCTCCGGCCGCGGCGCGTCTCAACAACGCCCTGTTCCCTCAGTTCAGAGAGCGCTTCCCGAAGGGTCGCGCCTCCCACACCAAACATTTCCGAGAGCGACGCTTCGGAGGGCAAGCGCTCACCGACCTTAAGAAGCCCCAGGCCGATGGCCTTGGAGATTCTTTCGACAATCGCATCGGCCCTCTCAATTTCCGGCAAGGACCGGTAGATCTGTGACTGGAATGAGGATGGCGAGGCCAAAAGTCTGCGCTCCGGAATGGGTTACGTTTCGCTTCAATACTAACCAGTCATATCAGCACATTCAGAGCTTTTCCCTCTTATCAGAATCTTTCACCTCCCCGCCACCCGCTGCCGGACGGAAGCGATAGCCGTGCACTGCCAAGCAGCAGCATGCACGGCGCCGATTGGAAGCTGAGGTGTCCGCTTACCGCCCTGTTCTTTTGGGTAGTTAAAACTGTCAGAAAACAGCGTTTCGGGTGGTTGGTTGGTTGGGGATAGTTGGTTTCAACCAGAA
>NZ_JBNHFE010000013.1:0-25003 GCF_059089905.1 Arthrobacter sp. Y3221087 | reverse complement strand
GGATCAGGCAGACATTGCGCTGGCCCTCGCCGCGGGAACGGTGGTAGCCGCGGATCGCGAGCAGGCCGGCGAGCTCGCCCTGGGACCCGGCGTTGGGCTGGATGGACACCTGGTCATAGCCGGTGATCTCCGCCAGGTCCGCTTCCAGTCCTGCGATCAGTTCACGCCAGCCCTCGGTCTGGGAATCCGGGGCGAACGGGTGGATCGAGGCGAACTCCGGCCACGAAATGGCCTCCATCTCGGCCGTGGCGTTCAGCTTCATGGTGCATGAGCCCAACGGAATCATGGTCCGGTCCAGCGCCAGGTCACGGTCAGAGAGCTTGCGGATGTAGCGCAGCAACTGGGTTTCGGACCGGTGGGTGTTGAACACCGGGTGCTGCAGGAACTCTGAGGTGCGCTCAACCGCGGGGTCCAGTGCGAATGACGCCGTTGATCCCACTGCCTCCCCGCCGAAGACGGAGACGACGCCGGCGACGGTCGCCGTCGTGGTGGTTTCGTCCACGGAGATGCCCACGGTGTCGGCGTCGATGCCGCGGAGGTTGATGCCCTTCTCCTCCGCAGCGGCAACGATGCCCGCCGCGTTGCCGGGTACGCGGACAGTGACCGTGTCGAAGAAGGAGGTGTGCAGGACATCGAGTCCCGCGGCTTTCAGTGAAGCTGCCAGCGTGCGGGCATGGCGGTTGGTGGTCTGGGCAATCGCTTTCAGGCCCTCGGGGCCGTGGTAGACGGCGTAGAAGGAGGAGACGATGGCCAGCAGTGCCTGCGCGGTGCAGATGTTGGAGGTCGCCTTCTCGCGGCGGATGTGCTGCTCGCGGGTCTGCAGCGCCAGGCGGTAGGCGGGGGCACCGGCGTCGTCCTTGGACACACCGACCAGGCGGCCGGGCATGGAACGCTCCAGGCCTTTTTGGACGGCGATGTAGGCAGCGTGCGGGCCGCCAAAGAACAACGGGACACCAAAACGCTGGGCGGAGCCAACAGCGATATCAGCACCCTGCTCGCCCGGAGGCGTGATCAGGGTCAGGGCGAGCAGGTCGGCAGCGACGGTGACCAGCGCGCCGCGTTCCTTGGCCGCCGTGATGACGCCGGACTGGTCCCACACCCGGCCGGACACGCCGGGCTGCTGGAGGACAATGCCGTTGATGGCACCGTCCGGCAGGCCTGCGGAAAGATCGGCTATCTCCACGTCGAAGCCCAGCGCCTCGGCACGGCCCTTGACGATGGCGATGGTCTGCGGCATGCAGTCGGCGTCAAGGACGGTCTTGCCGTCCTTGGCATCCTTGTTCTTGTTGGCGCGCCTCATCATGAGCACTGCCTCGGCCACCGCGGTGGCTTCATCGAGCAGCGAGGCGTTGGCAATGGGCAGCCCCACCAGGTCCTGGACCATGGTCTGGAAGTTCAGCAGCGCTTCGAGCCGGCCCTGCGAAATCTCGGGCTGGTACGGGGTGTAAGCCGTGTACCAGGCCGGGGACTCCAGGATGTTGCGGCGGATCACCGGCGGCGTCACGGTGTCGTAATAGCCTTGGCCGATCATCTGGACCGCGGTCTTGTTCTTCGCCGCAAGCTTGCGCAGTTCTGCGAGCGCTTCAACCTCGCTCAGCGCCGGCGACAGCGTCAGTGGGGTGTCCTGCCGGATGTCCTTGGGAACCGCCTTGTCCACGAGCGCATCCACGCTGTCATAGCCGACGGCCTTGAGCATGGCGCCGATCTCGGCAGAGCGGCGGGCGCCGATATGCCGGTCAACAAAGGTGGCGGAAACCGGGGAAGCAGTCACAGGAACTCCATAATTCAGGCGGCGCAGGGTACGCCGCAGCGATTCGGGTTCCTCCCCGCTCTGTATTGGACCTGAGAGTTTCCGCGTTGCCAGCTTGCGCGTGGCCCCGCTTGCACCGTCGGTGAACACAACAGCCCAAGGCTCCCGCTCAACGGGTTACCCAGGCGGACTGCCTGCTGCTTTCCAGAGGTGCCTCGCCGCGGCGGTACATGGGCCTGTGAGATTCCTGGGGAGGGTTTGCTCCTACGGCGCCTGCTGTACTTTCGGCAGAACTCTCCCGCCGCAGATCAAAGGCTATTTATTTGGATTGTCGCGGGAAGCCGCTGGCGGCTCCCACAGCGCTTAATTGTCCTACGCCGCAGCGGCTGGGGCAAATGGCCGGCTACCGCCGCAGGCGCTCCAGGGCTGCCAGCAATTCGTCCACATCGGCGGCCGCGCCGCCCGGTGGTACCGGCCCCACAGACAGCATGGCGTTGAAGTAGAGCCCGTCCCCCATGTACAGCACTGCTTTGGCAAGCGCCGGGCCCACGTCGGCCGCGATCTCGTCGAGCCAGCGCTGCTGGATCGCTGCGAACCGGCGGCGCGTTTCCTCGTGCGCCACCTCCGCCAGGCGGGTTGCGGCGACGATCGCCCGGTCCAGCGGAGTATCCGCCCAGACGGAAGACCGGATGAAGTAGGCCGCAGCCCCTTCCCCGGCAGCTGCCATGGCATCGGCGTCGGCTCCTGCCAGCCCGTCAAGCCGGTCCAGCAGCACCTGGATCAGGGCTTCCTTGTTGGGGAAGTGGTACAGAAGCCCGCCTTTGGACACTCCGGCCTTCGCCGCAACGGCATCCAGGGTTGCCGCGCGCTCACCCACCTCAATCAGGAGGGCTTCAAAGGCGTCAAGGACCGCTTCACGGGCTACGGGCTTTCGGGGCATGCGTCTAATCATGCCTTTTGCGGCGGCGGCCTCTCCAACCCGTCCGGATTCGTAACTGTACCGTCTGGACGGTATAGTTATTTCATGACAACTTCCGCTGCCCCCACCAGGACCCCGACGGCCCCCGCCGGCGGCCCGGCCGTGCGGGCGCCGTGGCGCGACTGGCTTGCCCTGGGCTTACTGATGTTCCCGGTCCTGCTGGTTGCCGTGGACAACACCGCCCTCACCTTTGCCCTGCCCGCGATCGCCCGAGCCCTGGAACCCACCGGCGTCCAGCTCCTGTGGATCGTGGACGCCTACCCCCT
Source organism: Arthrobacter sp. Y3221087 (assembly GCF_059089905.1). Taxonomy (NCBI): domain Bacteria; kingdom Bacillati; phylum Actinomycetota; class Actinomycetes; order Micrococcales; family Micrococcaceae; genus Arthrobacter; species Arthrobacter sp. Y3221087. The sequence continues at coordinate 22,008 of NZ_JBNHFE010000013.1, read as the reverse complement.
GGTGCTCGCCGGCCTGCTGGTGTCCATGGGCAGCCTCGGCGACCGCATTGGCCGGCGGAAGCTGCTGGTCATCGGGAGCATCGGCTTTGCCGCCCTGTCCGCGGCCACGGCTTTCGCCCCAAGCCCCGCCTGGCTGATCGCCGGCCGGGCATCCCTGGGGTTCTTTGGCGCGATGCTGATGCCGTCCACGCTCTCCCTGATCCGCAACATCTTTCCGCAGCCCCGCCGCCGCAGGCTGGCGGTAGCCATCTGGGCAGCCGGGTTCTCCGGCGGGGCGGCCCTGGGACCGATTTTTGGCGGCTGGCTGGTGGAGCAGTTCTGGTGGGGCGCGGTGTTCCTGGTGGCCGTGCCGCTCATGCTGCCCCTCCTGGCCTTCGGCCCGGCCTTCATCCCGGAGTCAAAGGACCCCGCCCCGGGCCGCGTGGACGTGCCCAGCATCCTGCTGTCCCTGCTGGTGATGGTCCCCCTGGTCTACGGCATCAAGGAACTGGCCACGGAAGGCGCCGGCCCGGCAGCCATCGCCGGCATCGCCTTCGGCCTGGCCATGGGTGCAGTCTTCGTGCGCCGGCAGCTGCGGCTGGCCAATCCGCTGCTGGATATGTCCCTGTTCCGGAACAGGGTGTTCAGCATGGCCATTACGGCCAACGTCCTGGCCCTGTTTTCCTTCAACGGCTTCATCCTCTTCCTGGCGCAGCACTTGCAGCTGCTCGAGGGCATGTCCCCTTCGGCAGCGGGCATGGCAATGATCCCGGCCCTTGTGGCCACGGTGGTGGCAGGGCTGGCCGTGGTGCCGCTGGTGCGGCGCGTGCGGCCGGGGTTCGTGGTGGCCGCCGGGCTGGCCTTCAGCGCCACGGGGTACAGCGTGGTCACCTTCGGGAACCACGACGGCGGCCCCTCGCTTCTGCTGGCCGCCCTGCTGGTCCTTGCCCTGGGCGTGGGTACGGCCGAGACTATTTCAAACGACCTGATCCTGGGGGCAGCGCCGCCGGAGAAGTCCGGTGCCGCCGCCGCCATTTCTGAGACCGGCTACGAAGTTGGCGCCCTCCTGGGCACCGCAGTGCTGGGCTCGATCCTGACAGCTTCCTACCAGCACAACCTCCGGCTGCCGGCCGCGTTGGCGGAGTCGGTACCCGAGGGCGCCATCCACAACGCGGGCGAAACCCTCGCCGGCGCCATGGATGTGGCTGCCGCCCTGCCGGCACCCCTGGCTGACGCGGTGCGGCATGCTGCGGCGGCAGCCTTCGATTCCGGCGTCCACGTCACCGCGGCAATCGGGCTGGTACTGATGGCTGGGGCGGCAGTCCTCGCCGCCGTCGTACTTCATAAAGTCCCAACAGCCACCTAAGCGGCAGTGTCAAGCACAGCAAAAGCGCCCGGCGCCGGAGATGAACCTCAGACGCCGGGCGCTTGCTGCGTGCCGGCGTTCCCCGCCGGCGGGCTACTTGGAATCCGGGGCGGTTACGCTGGCCGTGGGCTTCATGGTTTCGGCGTTCACCATCCAGGCGAACTGCTCCAATTTGAGGATGAACTCGTGCAGCAGGTCCGCGCTGGTGGGGTCTTCCTCGTCCACCTCGTCATGGACCTTGCGCATGGTGCCCACGGCCGCCTCGAGGGCGGCCACGATCCGTTCGATCGCATCCTTGGTGCTGATCAGGCCCTCGGGAAACGGCGCCAGGCTGGTGGACCCGGACACAGTGGAACTGCGGCCGTCCGGAAGTGCATGCAGGGCGCGCATGCGCTCCGCCGTGTCATCGGCAAACTGCCGCGTGGCATCAACAATCTCATCAAGCTGCAGGTGGAGGTCCCGGAAGTTGGTGCCCACGATGTTCCAGTGCGCCTGCTTGCCCCGGATGTGCAGTTCAATCAGGTCGGTGAGCACGGCCTGCAGGTTGTTGGTCAGGGTCGGTGAAGCTTTCATCAGTCCTCCTCGAGTGGTCCAGTACGTGCGACGCTACCAGCCCCGCGAAAGGCCTGAAGGGCCCGGATAAGAATTTCTCAGTGAGCTTACTAACTGGAGTGGCGCCGGTCATAAACGAATGTGATTCATATTGCCCCTTGCGCTCCGGCCTTCCCGCCCCCATACTAAATGAACGTCATTCATATAGTGATCGTGATCATAAAGTCTTCAGAAAGTGGTGCCATGACAGAGACGCTCCGCACCAGTACGTCCTCAGCCGGCTCCGGCAACCAACCCTCGGGCAGCGGCGGAATCAGCGCCAAAGGACTGAAGGGCGGGCAGCTGGGCCTCCTCGCCGTCGTCGTCCTTGGTATTTCCACCATTGCCCCCGCCTACACCCTCACCAGTGCACTGGGCCCCACCGTCAATGAAGTCGGACTCCAGCTGCCTGTCATCTTCCTGATCGGGTTCATCCCCATGATCCTGGTTTCGCTCGCCTACCGGGAACTCAACGCCGATTCCCCGGACAGCGGTACGACCTTCACCTGGGTTACCAAGGCCTTCGGCCCCTGGGTGGGCTGGATGGGCGGCTGGGGCCTGCTCGCCGCCAACATCATCGTCCTGTCCAACCTCGCGGGCGTGGCCGTCGATTTCTTCTACCTTTTCCTGTCGCAGCTCACAGGTTCCGCCGAATTGGCGGACCTTGCCGACAACAAGGCGATCAACGTCCTGACGTGCTTCGTGTTCGTGGCCCTGGCCGTCTGGGTCAGCTACCGCGGCCTGCACGCCACCAAGCTGGTGCAGTACGGCCTGGTGGGGTTCCAGCTGCTGGTCCTTGGACTGTTCGTGGCCATGGCGTTCGCCAACTGGTCCGCTTCCGAAACGGCCATCCCCTTCAGCTGGGAGTGGTTCGACATCACCAAAGTCGAAACTTTCAGCCAGATAGCCGCCGGGATCTCACTGTCCATCTTCGTGTACTGGGGATGGGACGTCTGCCTGACGCTTAACGAGGAAACGGCCAACGGCAAGAAGACTGCCGGTGTGGCCGGTACCCTGACCGCCATCATTGTCCTTGCCATCTACCTCCTGGTCAGCATCGCCACCATGATGTTCGCCGGACTCGGAGATACGGGCAACGGGCTGAACAATGAGGACAACCACGAGAACATCTTCACGGCCCTCGCCTCCCCCATCATGGGCCCGTTCGCCATCCTGATGTCGCTTGCCGTGCTGTCCAGCTCAGCCGCCTCCCTGCAGTCCACGTTCATGTCCCCCGCGCGTGGCTTGCTGGCCATGGGGCACTACGGCGCCTTGCCGGAGCGGTTCGGCAAGGTCAGCAGGAAGTTCGCGACGCCGGGCTTCGCCACCGTCATTGCAGGCCTCGTTTCTGCCGGGTTCTACGCCGTCATGCATGTGGTCAGCGAGAACGTCCTGAACGACACCATCGTGTCGCTGGGCCTGATGATCTGCTTCTACTACGGCCTGACAGCCCTGGCCTGCGCCTGGTACTTCCGGCACAGCGTCTTCAGCAGCGCCCGCAACTTCATCCTGCGGCTGCTGTGCCCGGTGCTTGGCGGGGTGGGCCTGTTCGTGGTGTTCTTCCAGACCGCCGTGGACAGCCTCGCGCCCGAGTTCGGCAGCGGTTCGGAGGTCTTCGGCGTCGGCCTGGTCTTCGTGCTGGGCGTCGGGATCCTGGCCATGGGCGCGGTGTTCATGCTGGTGATGGCCAAGGTGCGGCCCGGCTTCTTCCGGGGCGAAACCCTGAAACAGGACACCCCTGCCCTGGTGGTCCCCGAGTAGGAATTTGCAGTCCGCACGTAAAGGTGCCGCGCCCCCGGATCCGGGGGCACGGCACCTTTTTGCCTTACGACGGCGGACGCGTCACCAGAAATGCGCCACATCAACCACCAGGCGGGAGCCGGAACCAGGTCCGTCCAGGGTGAACACCCGGAACGGAAGGCGGGCACGGACGCCGAGGCCGATGTTGGTGTACCCCTCGTAGCTGCCGGCCCAGGCCACTTGGCGGAAGGTCTGGTAGTTGGCAACGTTCGAGAGTTCCGCCTGGTTGCCCGGGTTATACGTGGGCTGCCCGGTTTGCGGATCATAGGCCGGGGCATTCACCCTGACCTGCAGCCGGGCGCCGCCCCGGACAGGGACGGTGAAGCCGGAACCGTCCTGGACCACCTGCGGAACGTAGCGCACGCTGTAGCCCGTTGCAGGGCCATTGAGGTCCACCACCATCCGGTCGAAGCAGTAGTGCTGCCCGGTCCGGACGTTGGTGACTGATGCTTTGCTGAACGTGTCGTCAGCTTTGGACAGGGACCCCCAGACCAGTCCGCAATACGAAGTGGTTGCCGACGCGGGCCCCGGAACCAGGATTCCCAGGCCGACGGCCATAAGGATAGCCGTGAGCCAGATGGAGAGTTTTTTCATTGTGGAGCCACCCAAGGAAGGAGCGATTGGATAGCTCAAGACTAGGAGCCTCATGCACGCGAAACGAGGCTTGTGGCCGCTTCGGCGCGCAACCGTTAGTCTGCCGCGGCCAGCATTAAGAGGCCATAAAAACGGCGCTGATTCCGGGCCTTTCTTGACCCTTCCGCTGCCGTTTCTGCATCATCCCGTTACCGGCGGTAACGGTCGCCGGACTGCTGCAAAAAGGGGGTCAGCCTTCGCACTCGATGCAGTACTTCATACCGTTCTTTTCCAGCGCCACCTGCGACCGGTGACGGACCAGGAAGCACGATGAACAGGTGAATTCGTCCTGCTGCTCGGGAACAACAATGACGGTCAGTTCCTCGTTTGACAGGTCGGCGCCGGGCAGGTCGATACCTTCGGCGGTGTCGTTCTCATCGACGTCAATGACCGCGGTCTGCGCATTGCCGCCACGTGACGCCTGGAGGGCCTCGAGCGAGTCAGCCGGAGACTCTTCTTCCTGCTTGCGTGGAGCATCGTAATCGGTAGCCATAGCCTGTTCACTTTCGTTGCTGCGCAGCGCCATTTCCGGCACCTCAGTGAAGCAGTTTAGGGCATGATCCCGTCACCGGCGCAATAGTGTGTTCCACCGGACAATCACGCGGCGTCTGCCGCGGATTCACCGTGCACGGCGCGGGCTAGGCCGGCGTTTCCCGCCCGTCTCGCAGCCGTTAACCCGTGGCGGTTTGCCGGGCGCGGTCCTACGCTGAAAGCGCGCCGGCCCCAGCAGCCGGAGCGCAGCGTGAAGGAGGCACCATGGCAGCAAAGCTTAACCGCACGGCACTTGAGCAGGCGCGCAGGCTGATCAAGGAAGGAAAGGTCCAACGGGATATCCGGGATGACTGGAGCGAGCATGCCCCGTCCACGGACCAGGAAAACTCGTTCATCGACAAGCACGGCTTCAAGGACTTCGCTGCGTGGCACCTGGGCCGGGATGACGAAAAGACGGAGGGCACCAAGGGCAGCGTCAGCTTTCCGTACGGGGACTTCAGCAAGGTGCACCGGTGCGCGGTCATCTCGCTCGAGGGAAGGGCCGCCCAGTACGGCCACGACGACATCCGGGACGCAGCACGAAAGCTGCTTGAACTGATGGACGGGGACTGAGGCTGCAGCGGTTCCGGTCTGGACGGCCTGCGGTTTACGGCTAGGGTGCTGCGGTCAGGTCCGACGCCGTGTCCGCCTGCGAGCGCTGCCGGCGGCTGAGCAGGATGAACGGCGCGGCCAGCAGCTGCACGGCGCCGCTGACAGCCAGTGATGCCGGATAGCCGTAGAGGTCCGCGCTCCGGCCGAGCAGGGGCTGCACCACCACGCCGCCGCTGGAGCCCATCAGGGAATCGAAGCTGAGGACAGTTGCGCGCTGCTTCGACGCAATCATGTCGTTCAGGTACGCCTGGCGCACCGGTGTGCCTGCCGCGCCCACCACTGCCCACAGGGCCAGCAGGACCAGGGCCAGCCAGAAAGCCGTGGTGAACAGCAGCACCACCAGGATCAATGAGCTGACCACGTTGCTCACGATCAGCACAGTGGTGCGCCTGCGGACCCGCTTCCGGACGCGGGGCGCCATCCACCCGCCCACGATGTCCGCTCCCGCCACGATGGCAGCCGCCAGCCCCGCAACGGCGTAGGCCCGGGGGTCCCCGAACAGCTGGAGCAGGTAGGGCTGCAGGGCGTAGAACACATAAAAGCCAACGCCTTCCGTGAACGGGGCAGCCAGCATGATGTAACGCACCGGCGGGTGCTTGAAACCGCCGTCGATCGAAGCTTTGAGGACCGATCGGGTCGCCCGCAGTGGGTGCGGCGACCGCTCCGGGGTGAAGCCGACGTCGTGCATGAGCAGGAACGCCACGGCAAACATGGCCACCAGGACGCCCACGCGGATCAGGAACGGCACACCCAGGTCGGTGGCCTGGGCGATCACGCCGCCTGCCACGGAACCGCCCAGCATGGCCACCCCGGACACCATCTGCCCCCGCCCGAGCACCGCTTCCAGCCCGCCGTCGTAGCCGGAAAAATGCAGGGCGTCCACCAGCCAGGCTTCCACCGCCCCGGAAAAGAAGGTGAAGCCCAAGCCCAGCAGCACGGACACAACAGCCCACCACCAGAACGGGGCTGACCACTGCCAGAGCAGGTAGTACAGGAATGTGGACGAAGCCAGGGTGATGGTGCCGAGCAGGAAAGACACCCGCCGGCCCCAGCTGTCCGCCACTACGCCCGTAGGCACCTCGAAGAGCACCATGCCGGCAGTGAAAAAGGCGTTGGCGGCAAAGGCTTCGAGGTTGCTGAGTCCCGCGTCGAGCAGGAACAGGGTGTTGATCCCCCAGATGAAGGACGTCGCAAGGGTGTTGCCCAGTGTCAGCGTCAGGTAGACCCGCTGGATCTTCCGTGCGGCCGCGTTCATCGGGGGAAAGGCTTAGGAGGGGCTGAAGCTGGCGGGCACAGGATCATGCCGCAGGTAGCGGCGGGTGAACCGGCCGGTTCCGGCGGTCAGGGCCCTGAGTTCCACGGCGTAGCGCAGCAGTTCCTGGTCCGGCACTTCGGCGCTGATTTCGGTCAGCCCGTCCCCGGTGGAGGTGGTTCCGGTCAGCCTTCCCCGCCGGCCGGACAGATCGCTCATGACGGAACCAACGTGCTCGTCCGAAACGGTGATACCCACGGATGACACCGGCTCCAGGAGCTGGATTCTTCCCGCTGCAGCAGCCTCCCTCAACGCCAGTGCGCCGGCGGCCTGGAAGGCGGCGTCGGAGGAGTCGACGCTGTGCGCCTTGCCGCCCACCAGCGTCACCCGTACATCAACCACCGGGAACCCTGCCGACACTCCCTTCTCCATCTGTGCGCGGACACCCTTCTCCACGGACGGGATGAAGGTCCCGGGGATCACCCCGCCAACCGTCTTGTCCAGGAACTCGAAGCCCCCGCCGCGGTCGAGCGGTTCCACCTCAATGTCGCAGACGGCATATTGCCCGTGGCCGCCTGACTGCTTCACATGGCGGCCATGCCCGGCCGAGGGTGCCGCGAAGGTTTCCCGGAGCGGGGTCACCACGTCCACCGTATGCAGCTTCACGCCCTGCTCGCGAAGCCGGTCCAGCACCACCTCGGCGTGCGCTTCGCCCATCACCCACAGGACCAGCTGGTGTGTTTCGGCGTTCCGTTCCACGCGGAGGGTGGGGTCGCCGGCCGCGATCTTGCCCAGGCTTCGTGCCAGCGCATCCTCGTCGCTGCGGGAGTCCGGTTCCACCGCCACTGGAAGCAGCGGCTCCGGCATTTCCCAGGTTGCGAGGATCAGGGGCTTGTCCCGGGAGGAAATGGTGTCCCCCGTTTCGGCGCTCCCCAGTTTGGCCAGCGCGCACATGTCCCCGGCCACGCAGTACGGCACCGGTCGCAGGGTTGCCCCGAGCGGCGAGTAAATGTGGGTGACGCGCTCGTCGGTGTCGTGGTCCTGGTGGCCGCGGTCCGCGAGCCCGTGTCCGCCAACATGCACCGGCGAGTCTTCACGCAGCGTCCCGGAAAAGACCCGGACAAGGCAGATCCGTCCGAGGAACGGGTCGATGGATGTCCGGACCACCTCTGCGGCCAGCGGCCCGGCGGGGTCGCAGGCCAGCGACCCCTCCGGTTGTCCCGCCAGGTCGGTCACCCCCGGCAGGCCGCGCTCCGTCGGCGGCGGGAACGCGCGGACCAGCACTTCCAGCAGTTCGGCAGTGCCCAGGCCCGTCAGCGCCGACGCTGGAAGGACCGGAAAGAACGAACTCCGGGCAACAGCGGTTTCCAGGTCGTCGATCAAAACCCCGGTGTCGATGTCCTCACCGCCAAGGTAGCGGTCCATCAGGGTCTCATCCTCGCTCTCGGCGATGATCCCCTCGATCAGCTCACCCCTGGCTGCCTCGACGCCTGCCAGTTCGCCCGCGTCCGCCTCACGGGAGCCGGGAGTCTCCCCCACCGAATAATCGGTGACGGTCCGGGACAAAAGCCCCAGGAGCCCGGTGACGTCCCCGCCCGCCCGGACCGGGACGTAGAGCGGAAGGACGCCCTCCCCGAACGCCTTCCGGCACTCGGCGAGGACGCCGTCGTAGTCAGCGCGCGGGTGGTCCGTCCGGGTAATCACGACGGCGCGTGGCAGCCTCGCCTGCTCACACTCCGCCCACAGGGCAGTGGTGGTGGCGTCGATCCCGTCGACGGCCGAAACGACGAAGAGGGCAGCATCCGCGGCACGCAACCCGGCGCGCATCTCGCCGATGAAGTCCGGGTAGCCGGGAGTGTCCAGCAGGTTGACCTTGATGCCGTCCACCATCAGGGGCACCAGCGAGAGCGTGACGGAGCGCTGCTGGTGGACAGCGGCAGGATCGGAATCACTCACCGTTGTTCCGTCGGCGATGGACCCTTTCCGCGTGATGACGCCGTTGGCGGCGAGCAGCGCTTCAATGAGCATCGTTTTGCCCGCACCCGAATGGCCGACCAGTGCGATGTTGCGGATTCCGGCCGGCTCCTCGGCGGCAATTCCGGCAGACCCGTCCGAGCGGCGTGCTTCCGGGCCGGTCCGGCCGCCGGATGTCCTCGCTGTGTCCTTCGTGCCTTTGACCGACATGGGATCCTCCTGGCGTCTTTGCCCTGCAACCCGTCCTAACGTGTCCTCTGATTCGACACCCTGGGACGCGTTACGGCAAGAGTGCCAGCGCTCCGGAACCTGCGATGTGCCCTGTCACGGCAGGCGCGCAGAGAGGCTACTTCCTGGCCTTCCGGGTGGCTGCGTCATTGGCCTTCTGGAGTGCCTTGACCAGTTCGCCCTTGTCCATCTTTGAACGGCCCTTGACGTCCAGCTTCTTGGCGAGCTGGAGCAAGTGCTCCTTGGAAGCATTGGCATCCACTCCCCCGGCGGTGGGCTTGGAGGATTTGACGCCCTCCTCGGCCCGCTTGTCGGACGGGCCCTTCTTGCCCTTGGGTTCCCAGTGGTCCCCCACCTTCTCGTAGCTGTGCTTAAGGGATGCGTAGGCGGCGCGGGCGGCGCGGCTCTCATCGTTGCCGTAGGACTCCAACGCGGAATCGTAGGTCTTGGCGAACGTGTCCTGGGCTTTTTGCTCTGAGCGCTGTAGCGTTGAGGGAAGCTCGTCCTTGCGTGCGTGGTCGTTTTTCCCGGTCTTGGGCATGGCACCCATCCTCCTTTTATCAGCAGGCTGATTATTTGAAGATGACACCAGCTTAGTCCCGCCACGGGGACGTGCCCCGATTTTTCAGTGATTTCCGGAAGTGAAGAAGCTGCTGGACCAGGGACTCCAGAACGTGTACTGGATGCTGAACGCCGGGAGGAATTCGCCCCGGGCTGGATCCCAAACTCCTTGCGCTGATCCAGACGACGGCCGAGGAGGAGCTGCAGGAGGCTGACAGCTCCCGGGTGTCCGGCAGCTAGGACCAGGCCACGCGGCGGGTTCTTCTGGAGCCCCCTGTCGGATTCGAACCGACGACCCCCGCTTTACAAGAGCGGTGCTCTGGCCAACTGAGCTAAGGAGGCATGCCCTGGCGGGCGGGCGCGCCGTGACGGCGCTAGATAAGGTTAGCCCAACTCCCGCCGGTGGTAAAAACGCCGGGGGCGAGGCAGGCCATACCGGAATGGGACAGCAAGGGGCCCCGTCCCGGAACAGTTTGACGTTCCGGCACCGGGCCCCTTGTGGCAGCAGTCGGGCCGGTGCTAGGCCTTCGCGTCGATCGCGGCCTGGATGTCGTCATTCAGGTCGGTGGTGCCGTCCCACTGCTTGCCGTCAATGAAGATGGTGGGGGTGCCGGTGATGCCGGTGTTGGACGCCAGCTGCGTGGAGTACTTCACGTAGGGGCGGAAAGTCTTGTCGTCCACGCAGCTGTTGATGTCCGCACCGATCTCGCTGGCGAGGGACTTGAGTTTGTCGTCCGAGAGGCCCGCTCCGCCTTCGGCAGGCTGGTTCGTGAACAGGACGTCGACGTATTCCGCGTACTTGTCCGGCGCCTGGTCAGCTACGCAGGCGGCGGCGTTGGCTGCGCGGGACGAGTAGTTGGTGCTGGACTGGCGGTCCAGGAAGCCCAGCGGCCGGTATTCAAGGGAGATCTTGCCCTCGTTGCGGAGCCCGGTAAGCGCGTCGTTGTAGGTGTCCTCGAAGCGCTTGCAGACGGGGCAGATGAAGTCGATGTAGGCCACGACCTTCACCGGCTGGCCTTCTTCAGCCTCGGCGCCCGGGGCAACCACCGGGTTGGGCAAGGCGTCGGGCTTGGCCGGAAGTTTGGCAATGTCCACCGTGGCCGAATCCGTTGCCTTCACCTCGGTGTTGGCCAGCAGCGTTACACCGCCGTTGACATTGCCGTTGGCGGGCACCGGACCCTGGTCCGCGATGGGCGTGTTCTGCCGGATGCTGGTGGTAACCACCAGGGCCACGACCGCAAGGATGGCCACCACCGCCGCCACGATGCCCCAGCCGATCAGCAGCTTGTTTCGCTTGTCCTTCTTGACCTGGGCTTCCCGGATCAAGCGCGCTTTCTCGCGCGCCTCCGCGGTTCGCTCAGCCTTGGACTTGCGTACTTCGTTTGCAGGGCTCATGTGTTCCTTGGGTCGATTGACGTAGGGGGTCCACTTCGTGGCACACCCCCATTTTAGGGGAGAAACCTGAGAGCTTGCCTCTTCAAGTATTTATCGGGCTTGACCAACGGACGAATAGCACCGATGATTCCGTCCCGTTAGGGTGGGGAAAGAGGCACAAGCAACCCCAGGGGGCCGCAATGCAAACACCCGTCCAGGAAAAACCCGCCGCTACAGCTGCAGCCGGTGCCGCCGGCAGCAGCCATGGCAACGAGACGAAATACGACTTCATGGTGGTCTCCAACAGGCTGCCCGTCGACCGCTGCGCACCCGGCGAAAGCGGGGATGACGGCTCGGGCTGGCGCCGCTCGCCGGGCGGCCTCGTCACCGCGCTGGCCCCGATGATGACCAAGACCGACGGCGCATGGGTGGGCTGGCACGGAGCCCCCGACGAAACGGTAGAGCCTTTCAGCCACGGCGGCATGGACCTGGTGCCCGTCCAGCTCAGTACCGATGACGTGGAGCTGTACTACGAGGGCTTCTCCAACGCCACCCTCTGGCCGCTCTACCACGACGTCATCGCCCCGCCGGAATTCCACCGCACGTGGTGGGACACCTACCGGAAGGTCAACCAGAGGTTCGCCGACGCCGTCGCCCGCCACGCGGACAAGGGCGCCACGGTGTGGGTGCAGGACTACCAGCTGCAGCTGGTCCCCCGGATGCTGCGCCGGGCCCGCCCGGACCTGCAGATCGGGTTCTTCAACCACATCCCCTTCCCGCCACCGGAGATTTTCGCGCAGCTGCCCTGGCGGCACGCAATCATTGATGGGCTCCTCGGCGCCGACCTGGTGGGCTTCCAGCGGGTAAGCGACGCAGGGAATTTCATGCGCTCGGCACGGCGGTTCCTGGGTGCCAGCGTCAAGCAGCAGCAGGTGCATGTCAAAGGCCAGGACGGCCAAATCACCCACATTGCCCGGGCACAGGCTTTTCCCATCTCCATTGACGTCCAGCAAATCAGCGAACTTGCCGCCAGGCCGGAGATCATTGAGCGGGCACGGCAGATCCGCCAGGACCTGGGAAATCCCAAGACCATCCTGCTCGGCGTGGACCGGCTGGACTACACCAAGGGCATCCGGCACCGGCTCAAGGCATTCGAGGAGCTCCTGGCCGACGGCAAGCTCAAGGTGGGCGACGCGACCCTGATCCAGGTGGCCTCCCCCAGCCGTGAGCGCGTGGAACAGTACCGCCTCCTGCGCGAAGAGGTGGAGGGCACGGTGGGGCACATCAACGGCACCTACGACACCATTGAAAACACCGCCGTCCGCTACTTGCACCACAGCTACCCGGTAGAGGAAATGGTGGCCCTGTACCTGGCCGCCGACGTCATGCTGGTCACCGCCTTGCGGGACGGCATGAACCTCGTGGCCAAGGAATATGTCACCGCCCGGACCAACAACGACGGCGCCCTGGTCCTCAGTGAATTTGCCGGTGCCGCTGACCAGCTCAAGCAGGCCCTGCTAATGAACCCGCACGATATCGACGGCCTCAAGAGCACCATCATGCGTGCCGTTGAACTCCCTCCCCGCGATGCCGCCAGGAGGATGCGCGCCATGCGGAAGCAGATTCTTGAACACGACGTGGATGCCTGGTCCGCCGATTTCCTCCGGGCCCTGAACGAAAAGGTGGTCCGGGATGACTCCTGACGGCCGCACCGGAACTTTCCTGGCGCTGTCCCCGGAGCTCCGCCAGGCCGTCCGGCGCGTGGCCGGCACCGAACATCTGCTGGTGGCCATGGACTTCGACGGGACCATGGCGCCCATAGTGGCGCACGCCGATGACGCGCGCCCCCTGCCGCGCGCGGCCGCCGCCTTCGCTGGGCTCGCCGCGCTGCCGCGGACGACGACGGCCCTCATCTCAGGCCGGGCCCTTGCCAGCCTGCGCGCCGTCGCTTCGCCGCCGGTGGACTCACTGCTCATCGGCAGCCACGGGGCGGAAGCCTGGCTGGGGCCCGGCTCCACCGGGCTCACACTGGATGAACAGCAGACGGCGCTGCTGGCCGAGGTCCGCGCCCTCCTCGCGGAGATTGTGGCCGAGGCTCCCGGAACCATGCTCGAGGACAAGCCGGCAGGCGTGGTGCTGCACACGCGACAGGCGGCGGACGACGTCGCCGCGGACGCGGTAGCTGCCGCACGCTCACTCCTGCAGGACCGGAAAGGCGTGTTCCTGAAGGACGGCAAGCGCGTCCTGGAGACCTCCGTCGTCAACGCCTCGAAAGGCGAAGGCGTCACATTCCTGAGGCAGGCAACAGGCGCCACGGCAGTCCTGTTCGCCGGGGATGACACCACTGACGAAGACGCGCTGGCACGGCTGGAGCCCGGCGATGTGGGCGTGAAAGTGGGCCTGGACTTCACCCAGGCGCAGTACCGCGTGGAGGCGCCGGTGCACGTTGCGGAGCTGCTTGAGGCGCTGCTGCAGGAGCGGAGCCTGGCCGTCGCGGAAGAGGATCCGGACGGGGCGCCGGAGTAAAGGGTGTCCAGGACAACATGTGACGTCCGTAACATTTGCAACAATAAACAACGCGTCTGACATACTCTTGCTTGTGATGTGGCGCACAGACACCGTGCGGCGTCACTCGGTGCACTGCGGCCAGTCCGGAGTCCACCTTGCAACACAAAACTGAACAAACATGAACCATTCACAACGGATCGTCCGGCACGTACCTGCCGGTGAAGGGATTGATAACTGTGGCTACAGTTACTTTTGACAACGCTACGCGTCTGTACCCGGGCACAGATAAGCCCGCCGTCGATAAGCTCAACATCGACATCGCCGATGGCGAATTCCTGGTCCTCGTGGGACCCTCCGGTTGCGGTAAGTCCACCTCCCTGCGCATGCTCGCAGGCCTCGAGGACGTCAACGCCGGCCGCATCCTGATCGGTGACCGCGACGTCACCGATGTTCCGCCGAAGGACCGCGACATCGCGATGGTGTTCCAGAACTACGCGCTGTACCCGCACATGACTGTGGCCGACAACATGGGCTTTGCCCTCAAGATCGCCGGCGTCTCCAAGGAAGAGCGCGCCGAGCGCGTTCGCGAAGCAGCAAAGCTCCTCGACCTCGAGCAGTACCTGGACCGCAAGCCGAAGGCACTCTCCGGCGGCCAGCGCCAGCGTGTTGCCATGGGCCGCGCCATCGTGCGTAACCCGCAGGTCTTCCTCATGGACGAGCCGCTGTCCAACCTGGACGCCAAGCTGCGTGTCCAGACCCGTACGCAGATCGCGTCGCTGACCCGCCGCCTCGGCGTCACCACGGTCTACGTGACCCACGACCAGGTCGAGGCCATGACCATGGGTGACCGCGTGGCTGTGCTCAAGGACGGCCTGCTGCAGCAGGTTGACACCCCGCGCAACCTCTACGACCGTCCAAAGAACGTCTTCGTTGCCGGCTTCATCGGCTCCCCCGCCATGAACCTGCTGGAACTGCCCGTCGTTGACGGCGGTGTCCAGTTCGGCGGCACCGTCTACCCCGTGCCGCGCGACGTCCTGGAAGAGGCACACGGCTCCACCGTCACCCTCGGCAGCCGCCCCGAAGACCTGGAAACCGCTCCGCACGGCGAGGGCCTGAAGGTTGAGGTGGACGTCGTCGAAGAACTCGGCGCCGATGCCTATGTCTACGGCCACACCACGTTGGACGGCAAGGACCACGACATCGTGGCACGCGTCGACGGCCGCCGCCCTCCGATGAAGGGCGAATCCATCTACGTCCGCCCGCAGTCGGGCCACGTGCACCTGTTCGACACCAAGACCGGTCTGCGCCTGGGCGACTAAATCCCACGCCTAACCGACGGCGGCCCACACCTTTTCGCAAACGGTGTGGGCCGCCGTCGGCCTTTAAATGCGCCGGCCGTCAATTTAGCCGCCCACCGCCAAGTACGGAAGAATTGAAGCCATGACCGAGGAATACAGCGCCCAGTGGCACGACGAACCCACCGACTACGCGCAGATCGGAAAACTGCCGCGGTTCGTGGCCGCCAGTGCCGACGACGGGAAAGCCGCCTCGGTCTCGTCGCTTAACATCACCGCCGCTGCCGCCGATCCCGAACTGTTGGACCTGCCCTGGCATATTGCCCTCGAAGACTGGCCGGCCGAATACCTCGCTGCCCTCCCCCGCGGTATCTCTCGGCACATCGTCCGCTTCGCCCACCTCGGCGGCTCCGTCATCGCCATCAAGGAAACCTCGGAGCACGTGGCCCGGCACGAATACCACATGCTTCGCAAGCTCGCCCGGCTGGACGTGCCCTGCGTGGAGCCGGTGGCGGTCATTACCGGCCGCGCAACCCCGGACGGTCGGCCACTCAACCCGGTCCTGGTCACCCGGCACCTCAAGTTCTCCATGCCGTACCGGGCGCTGTTCTCCCAGATGCTCCGCAAGGACACCCTGACCCGCCTCATCGACGCCCAGGCGCTGCTCCTGGTGCGGCTGCACCTGATCGGGTTCTACTGGGGCGACGTGTCCCTCTCCAACACCCTGTTCCGCCGCGACGCCGGCGCCTTTGCCGCCTACCTCGTGGACGCGGAAACCGGCGAGCTGTACCCGGACCTCTCCACCGGCCAGCGTGAATACGATCTTGAAATTGCACGGGTCAACATCGCCGGCGAACTCATGGACCTCCTGGACGGCGGACTGATCGAGGAAAAGGTGGACCCCGTGGCCACCAGTGAACTCATCATGGACAGCTACCGGCGCCTCTGGGCTGAGCTGACAGAGAAGGAGTCCTTCGAACTCGGCGAGCGCTGGCGCGTGGGTGCCCGCATCCGCCGCCTCAACGAACTCGGCTTCGACGTCGAGGAATATGCCATCAAGACCACCCAGAACGGCTCCACCATCCAGCTGCAGCCGAAGGTGGTGGACGCCGGGCACCACCAGCGGCGCCTGCTCCGCCTCACCGGCCTGGACGCACAGGAGAACCAGGCGCGCCGCCTCCTCAACGACATGGACTCCTTCCGGGCTGACAACAACCCGGACATGGATGAGGAATACAGTGCCCACCTGTGGGTCAGCCAGGTTTTCGAGCCGATCGTCCGTTCCATCCCCCGTGACATGTCCGGCAAGCTGGAACAGGCAGAGGTGGTTCACGAAGTCCTGGAACACCGCTGGTACATGTCCGAGAAGCAGGAACGCCACATTCCCCTGGCCGAGGCGGTGCAGTCCTACATCGACTCCATCCTCCGCCACCGCCGGGATGAGGCAGCCATCATGCTGAACCCGGACACCGGGCTGCTGAAGATCCTCGAGGTGGAGACCGAGGAGTCCCGGTATGGCGACGAGGAGTCCATCGACGAATACCCGGACGCGGACGACTAAGGCAGGATCGCTTTACCCGGGTTCAGGATGCCCTCGGGGTCGAACAGTTCCTTGATCCTGCGCTGTAGCTGCTGCAGCGGCACCGGCTGCTCCTGCCCCAGCCACCGCAGCTTGTACTGGCCCACCCCGTGTTCGCCCGTGATGGTGCCGCCCATGCCGAGGGCGGCCGTAATGCTTTCGTCCAGGGCCCGCTGGAGCCGCTCCATCGCCCCGGCATCCACGCCGCTGCCGTCCCGCTCGATCCAGAAGGTGGGGTGCAGATTGCCGTCCCCGGCGTGGGCCACCACTTTGAGGTTCACGTTGTGGCGGACGGCCATGGCCTCCAGCTCGCCGACATAATCCACCAGGCGCGAACGCGGCACGGCCACGTCCTCCCCCACCCGATACTCATCGTCAACCTCCGCGCCCCTGCTGTGACGCCGGAGCTCCACCAGCCGTTCAGCCTCGGCGCTGGCTTCCGCGGTGACTACCGCACCGCCGGACCGCAGAACAGTGCGCACCACCTCCGCCTCGGCACCGGCGCCAAACCCGTCCGTTTGGACCAGGAGCAGGGAGCCGCCCCGTGCGGTGAGGTTCGACCCATGGATGTCGTCCAGCTGGGCCAACGTGCCGCCGTCGAGCAGTTCCATGATGGCGGGCTGGACCCGCGCCTTGCCTACTGCCAGGACGCCCGCGGCAGCCATCCGGAAGTCGGGATAGAAGGCTGCCACCGTGTGCACCTCGTGGGGCAGGTACTTCAGCCGCACGGTGATTCCGACGACAATGCCCAGCGTCCCTTCCGAGCCGACAAACAATCCCGTCAGGTCATAGCCCGCTACGCCCTTGAACGTCTGGTGGCCGGTGTGGAGAAGGGAACCGTCCGCAAGCACCACGTCGAGGGCCAGCACCGAGTCCCTGGTGACCCCGTACTTTGCGCAGCGCAGCCCGCCCGCGTTCGTGGCCACATTGCCGCCGATCGTGGACGTGCGGAAGCTCGCTGGGTCCGGTGCGTACATCAAGCCATGCACGGCGGCAGCTTCGTTGAGCACCGCGTTGACCACTCCGGGTTCCACGACTGCCGTTTCGTCGTCCGGGTTGAGTGCAAGGATGTGGTCCATCCGCTCCAGCGACATGACAACGCAATTGCGCGTGGCGTGGGCGCCTCCGGACACTCCAGTCCCTGCTCCCCGGGCCACCACCGCCACACCCCTGGCCGCACAGGCGCGCACCACGGCCTGGACGTCCGCAACGGATTGCGGGAAAACGACGGCGAGTGGCAGGTGGAAGTCGATGATAGGCGCCTGGTCCACGGCGTACCGGCGGAGCGCGGCCTCTCTCACGTCAACCTGCCCATGGGCGAGCATGCCCTCGAGTTCATCAAGCACGCTGCCCACAAGGCCTCCATCCGGCGCCGAATTTGTCTCCTCAGTCTAGGGGCATCCGCGCACGCACTTCGTAACGTATCCCTGCATCACTGCAAGCGTTTCCACTACTGACCTGCAGCAACGCCCTCGTGGCGAACGTTATGCGGCCGTAAGAGTATGGAAGCGTTTTCATTTTCCCCTTCTCCTTGTCTAAACTGTCAACCATGTCTGTCGAAACTGTGATCCCCAGCACTACACTCGATGCCGGCCCGCTGACACTCATCCACGCTGCGGACGCCGTCCCGGGCTGGTGGCGCTCAGCCGTGATCTATCAGGTGTACCCGCGGTCTTTCCGCGACTTCAACGGCGACGGCATAGGCGACCTTGCCGGCATCACCGAGGAACTTCCGCACCTGGCGGACCTCGGCGTGGACGCGGTCTGGCTGTCGCCCTTCTACCGCTCTCCGCAGCGCGATGCGGGCTACGATGTCAGCGACTACTGCGATGTGGACCCGATTTTCGGCACCCTTGGCGACTTCGACGTCATGATGGCCGAGTCCCACCGACTGGGCCTGCGGGTTATCGTGGACCTGGTTCCCAACCACTGCTCCGACCAGCACCCCGCTTTCCAGGCCGCCCTGGCGGCGCCCGCCGGCAGCCCCGAGCGAGAGATGTTCATTTTCCGCGACGGCACCGGATCCGGCGGCCACGAGCCGCCCAACAACTGGCAGTCCCACTTCGGCGGGCCTGCCTGGACCCGGGTGGCCGGCCCGGACGGCCAGCCGGACCAGTGGTACCTTCACCTCTTCGATTCCTCCCAGCCCGACTTCAACTGGGACAACCCGGCCGTCCATGCCGAGTTTGAACGCGTCCTCCGGTTCTGGCTTGACCGCGGCGTCTCCGGGTTCCGCGTGGACGTTGCCCACGCCCTGGTCAAGGCTCCCGGGCTTCCTGCCTGGGGCGGACGGGCGGACGGCGGGAGCAGCGACGGGTTCCCAGGCCATGAAGCACCGATGTTCGGGCAGCCGGCCCTGCACGACATCTACCGCCACTGGCGCCGGGTCCTGGACGAGTACGGGCCGGACCGCATCCTCTGCGCCGAGGCCAATGTTGATCCGCTGCCGCGGCTCGCGAACTGGGTACGGGAGGACCAGATGCACCAGGCCTTTAACTTCCCGTACCTGCATGCAGGGTTGGACGTCCACCGGCTGCGCGGAGTGATCACGGACTCGCTGGTGGCGCTGGACGCCGTTGGCGCCCCAAGCACTTGGGTGCTGTCCAACCACGACGTCGTCCGGCATGCCAGCCGCTTCGGCTACAACGGGCCGGGCCCTCGTGACGGGGACGGGATTAGCCCCGCTGATCCCCCGCCGGACACCGCACTAGGGCGCCGCCGGGCAGCTGCCGCTTCGCTGTTCATGCTGGGACTGCCGGGTGCAGCCTACCTGTACCAGGGTGAAGAGCTTGGGTTGCCCGACGGCATCGACATCCCCGAGCACCAGCGGCAGGACCCCACTTTCGCGCGGACCGGCGGGGAGCGCCTGGGCCGTGACGGCTGCCGCATTCCGCTCCCGTGGCGTGCCGCGGACAAGCACCTCGGCTTTGGTGCCGGAGCCACCCCCTGGCTGCCGTTTCCGCCCACGTTCCCGGCCTTGGCGCGCGACGTCCAGGCTGCTTCGCCGTCGTCGCACCTCGCGCTGTACCGGAACATCCTTCGGATCCGGAGGGACCTGGACCTGGGCCGGGGCTCGCTCGCCTGGGCAGAGGACTGGTGCACCGGTTCCTCACTCGGGTATGTCAACGGCACTACGCTGGTGCTTATGAACCTCAACCACGAGCCACTGGAATTGCCCGCCGGGCAGGTCATCGTCCGCAGCCTTCCCTCGGAGTCCGGTACGGACCTCGCCTCGGGCGAGACTGCCTGGATCCAGCTTGGACCCGGCGCCGCAGCAGACTGAGCATGGCGGGCATCAAGGAGGTAGCAGCCAAAGCGGGCCTGTCCGTGGCTACCGTGTCCCGGGCGTTGAGCGGGAAAGCCAACGTGTCACCGCGTGCCCGCCGGCTTGCCCAGGAGGCTGCGCAGGAGCTGGGCTTTGTCCCGTCCTACCACGCTTCCAGCCTCGCTTCGGGGCGCAACCACAACATAGGGCTTGTGGTGCCGCATGTGCACCGGTGGTACTTCTCCTCGGTACTTGAGGGAGTCTCGGAGACCCTGCTGGATGCCGGCTACGACCTCACGCTGTATAACGTCGGCGAGCAGCCTGAACGGCGCAGCAGCGTGCTCAACGACTTCCTGCTGCGGAAGCGCCTGGACGCCGTGATCGCGGTGGCATTGGTGCTGAGTGAAGAGGAGATCCGGCAGCTCTTGGCTGTCCACCGTCCGATCGTGGGGATCGGCGGAGCGCTGCCGGGCGCGTCCACCATCCGTATTGACGATGAACGGCTGGCACGGGAGGCCACCGACCACCTCATCCGGCTGGGCCACACCCGGATTGCGCACATGACGGGTGACGCGGAACTGGACCGCGACTTCAAGCTGCCGGGAATCCGCCGCGGCGGCTTCGAAAAGGCGATGGCGGCTGCGGGCCTGCCACTTCGCCGGGAATGGCAGGTACCGGCCGATTTCACCATCCACGGAGCCTATGCGGGCGCACGCCGCATGCTGGGGACGGCAGCGGAACGGCCTACTGCCGTGTTCGCGGCTTCTGACGAGATGGCTGTCGGCATCATCCTCGCAGCACGTGACTTCGGCCTGCAGGTTCCGCACGATCTTTCCGTGGTGGGCATGGACGGGCATGAGCTTGGAGAGACGTTCGGGTTGACAACCATCAGCCAGGATCCGCGGGGGCAGGGCCAGCTGGCGGCACGAACCGCCCTCGACTTGCTTGGCGATGGCGGACAGAAGTCCGACGGCGGTGCGGGACAAAGTGCCACCGACCACGAATATCCCACGGAGTTCATCATCCGGACGAGTACGGCGGTACCGCCAGCGCAGGCTTCTACTCGGACGCTGTAGCTACTCCCCGTCAGCTTTGGGCTTGAGCTGCAGTTCCATCACCAGCTCCTTGGCAGCCGGATCCAGCGGGTAGGGCCTACGCCTTCCTGTGTCCCTGAAGCCATGGCGCAGGTAGAGGCGCTGGGCCCGCACATTGTCCTCATGCACTCCAAGCTCCAGCAGGTCCTCCTGCAGTTCATCCGTTGCTGCTGCGATACAACGGCGCAGCATCACGTCTCCCTCTTCCAGGCGACGGATTTCGGTCATTCAGCCCCCATGAACCGGGCATACCTTGCCAGGATCTCCGGCCAGGCGTCGGCGTATTCAGCACGGACTGCAGCGGGTTCCTCGGCGCCTTCCCACCCGTCATGGAATACGCGAACTTCTGTTCCCTCATCCACCGCTTTGAATACCACGAGGAGTTCAGTGGACCACAGGGCCGTAGTGCCGGGATGCCACGTGGCGTGGAAGGAGAACGGCGGCTGCCAGTCATCAAGCGTTCCCCAGATATTCGTTCGGCCGTCGTCGGCGGTCTCAAGAATGAGGTTCTCTTCGAACTCGACATAGGAGTCAGCCCCGTAAACGCCATGGGCTTCCAGCGGCCACCACAGGTGTGTATGGTCCGTGAAGCCGGCGAAGGCATGGGCTATGGTCCCCGGCACCACGACGGTATGCACCACAGGCTCCAGCAGATCCGATGCGGGCTGGCTGTCGTCTTCCCAGGGGTCCTGGCCATGGCTGAAGAGGCTGTTCATGGTGATCAACTCTACCGGGGTCTCTTAACCCAAAAGTGCCTCCGCCAACAGACCGTCACTTCCCCGAATGCCTTCAGGGAGCTTGGTTTGGTGGTTGGTTGTTTAAATGCGGGAGGCCCCAACCTGTGGTTGGGGCCTCGACCGTGATGTGTTGTCCGGCGGTGTCCTACTCTCCCACACCCTCCCGGGTGCAGTACCATCGGCGCTGTGGGTCTTAGCTTCCGGGTTCGGAATGGGACCGGGCGTTTCCCCCACGCTATGACCGCCGTAACCCTTGTACCCGCACCCTGGAAGGGGTGGGGAAATCTTTGGTTACAACTTCCTGCCCGTTGGGGCAGTGGTGGTGTTGTATTCAGTTATTGGTTGGTTCCGTGCAACCGTGACCCCTGGGGGTTTGTTGGTTGGGAACCACATAGTGGACGCTGGCAGTGTTTGTTTTGTGGTGTAAGTTGTTGGCCTATTAGTACCGGTCAGCTTCACGAGTCGTTAGTCCTCGCTTCCACATCCGGCCTATCAACCCAGTGGTCTGGCTGGGGGCCTCTCACACGCAATGGTGTATGGAAATCTCATCTTGAAGCGAGCTTCCCGCTTAGATGCTTTCAGCGGTTATCCCATCCGAACGTAGCTAATCAGCGGTGCACTTGGCAGTA
>NZ_JBNHFE010000012.1:0-27570 GCF_059089905.1 Arthrobacter sp. Y3221087 | reverse complement strand
GGTACCTGCAGTGGGGCGGGGTGCTCTTCGTGGGCGCCGTCGCTGTAGGCGGGACCCTGCTGTACCGCCTGAAGATCCGCCACCAGACAGGTGTCCTGGCAGAGCATGCCGCCGCAGCCCGGCCCGCCGCAGACGTCCGCGATCCGGATGCTCCGTCGGAACCCCAACTGGTAACAGCGCCCCTCTCCAACCCCTAGCACCAACCAACCCATGGCAAAGGTATGACGGGCGTCCCCTCCACCACTCGGCGGAGGGGGCGCCCGCAGGCATTTCCCGGCCAGATGGACCTAACATGTCCCACATGAAGGTTGCCCGAGAGGCCCGCTCCGCTGCCGTGATCATCAACTCCCGATCACGCCGGGGGGCCGCCGCGCGCGAACTGGCGGTGGATGCCCTGCACAAGGCAGGCGTGCCGGTCTCCGCCGTGCATCACGTGCATTCGGGGGCCGAGCTGGCCGGGACGCTGGACCGGGTGGTTGCGGACGGGCATGACCTGGTGGTCGTGGGTGGCGGCGACGGGACGGTTTCCTACGCCGCCGGCCGGATTGCCGGTACAGAAGTGATCCTCGGAGTCCTTCCGCTGGGCACCGCCAACGACCTCGCCCGCACCCTGGAGATCCCGGACAACCTGGCGCCGGCGTGTGCCGCCGTCGCGGACGGGAAGGTGGTGGACATCGACCTCGGACGGGCAAACGGCCAGCCATTCCTCAACGTCGCCTCCGCCGGCCTGTCCGTCCGGGTCACTGAGGCACTCAGCCCCGGCCTGAAACGGCGCCTCGGGCCGCTGGCGTACGGCATTGCCACCCTTCGTGCATATGCCCGGCACGAGCCGTTCCGCGCCCGGCTTGAGTTCCCGGACGGGGACCACGAGCCATTGCAGCTCGAGGGCCTGCTCCAGGTGGCCGTCGGCAACGGCAGGCACTACGGCGGTGGCAACACGGTTTCTCCCACGGCCGGGATCGATGACCACATCCTCGACATCTACGCCATCCTGGCAGCACCGCTTCGGGAGCATGTGAAGATCGCACGGCAGCTCCGGGATGGAAGCTTCGTTGAGCATGACCGGGTGTACCACCTGACCAGCCGGTCCGTCCGGCTGGTCACAGAACCGCCGATGCCGGTGAACCTCGACGGCGAGATTGCGGCCGTCACCCCCGCCGACTTCACCATCCAGCGGAACGCGGTCCACGTCGTGGTGCCGCAGGCCAGCAAGGGCGCCATGTTCGACGGACCGCCCGCCCCGCCGGTGCTCCCGGCCTAAAAAGCCTCAGGCAGCCTTCACCAGCGGGAGCTCGTCCCAGTGCGTTGTGTACCGGGGGGACTGCATGCCGCGCTTGATGGACCAGTCCACGCCGCCTTTGATGCCGCCGTGGCCGAGCCCGATGGAGCCGCGCCCGAAGCGGCGGCTGACGTCCTCCAGGAGCGGGCCGATGCCGCGTTCTTCATGCCGGTTCTCGAAGGGCTCCAGGGGAGACTGGTTTCCGGTGGGGCGCAGGTCCGTGAGCATGAGTCCGGCCTTGGCGTACTTCAACCCGTCGCGGATGAGGGGCAGCAGGGCATGGGTGGCCTTGGTCAGCAGGAGCGGATCCGCCGTGGGCATGGGAAGGGACAGGCACACGGAAGGGTAGGCCTGTTCGTGCTGCCTGAACGGGGAAGTGGCCGCGAACGCCGTCAGGACTTTCGCCTGCAGGCCGTGCTTTGCGAGCCGGGCGCTCGCCTGCTGGCCATAGATGCTGAGCACCTGCCGCATGCCGTCAACGGTGGTGACCGGCGTGGAGAAGGAGCGGGAAAAGATGAGCTGGTCCCGGCCAAGGCGCTCCTCCTCCATGGGAATGCAGGGGATGCCACGCAGCTCCAGCACCGTTCGCATCAGCACCACCGAGAACTTGTCGCGGATGACTACAGGGTCCGCGCGGACCAGGTCCAGCACCGTGAAGATGCCCAGGACATTCAGGCGCTTGGTCAGCCGGGCCGCGATGCCCCACACCTCGTCCACGGGGAGCCGGCCCAGCACGGCCTCCCGAACCGGTGCCGGTACGGCCTCCCAGTGGCACACCCCGCCGAAGGAGGCGTTGTTCTTCGCCCACTTGTTGCACAGCTTGGCCAGCGTCTTGGTGGGTGCTATCCCCACGCAGACCGGGACACCCACGTTCCGCCGGACCGCGGCCTTCATGGTCCGGCCGAGCGCCAGCAGCTCTTCGGGCCGGCCCTTCACGCCCAGGAAGGCCTCGTCGATGCTGTAGACCTCCAGCCACGCCGAATGCCTGCCGAGAAGCTCCATGACCCGGGCGCTGATATCGCCGTACAGCTCGTAGTTGCTGGACTTCGCCACCAGGCCCCACTCCTTTGCCCGGGGCGCGAGCTTGAACCAGGGATCGCCGGTCTTGATTCCCAGCGCCTTCGCCTCCGCGGAGCGGGTTACCGCGCAGCCGTCGTTGTTTGACAGCACGATCAGCGGACGTCCTTCAAGCGAGGGATCGAATGCGCGCTCGGCCGAGGCGTAAAAGCAGTTCACGTCCACGTGGGCGATCTGCGGCATCTGCCGCATCAGGACCGGTTTGGGCATGGCCCTCCTTCCACAATCGGCAGGTCAAACATGGTGCAGGCACCTGGTGGCCACGCCCCACACGGTCAGCTCGGATAACGCGGGGACCCGGATGTCCGGGTACTTCGGGTTCTCCGCCTGCAGCACCACCCCCGTGGACGTGATGCGCAGCCGCTTGACCGTCAGCTCTCCATCCAGCACGGCGACCACCACCGAACCGTCCTTGGGCTCAAGGGCCCGGTTGACGATTAGTTCGTCGCCGTCGCTGATGCCGGCGCCCTCCATCGAGTCCCCGGTCACGCGCACCACGAACGTGCTGGTGATGTCCTTGATCAGGTGCGCGTTCAGGTCGATCCGGCCATCGAAGTAGTCCTGCGCGGGCGACGGGAAGCCGGCCGCAACGGCGACAGGAGAGATCAGGACCGACAGGTACGAGGCGCCCGCATGTATCACACGGGGACCAACTATAACGCCCACAACACACCCCTATTCGAAAATATGTTCGATTAGTTCAGTGTAGCGCCGCGGGCTGACAAGCGGACCTCCGGCTGCAGGAATCATCCCGCCGGCCGGCGCCACGTAGACTTGCAGGATGCGGTTGGTGGCAAGCGATATCGACGGAACGATCCTCGGGCACGACGGAAAAATCAGCGACCGCACCGTCCGCGCCTTCCACGCCTGCCGGGACGCCGGCGTCGAACTCGTCTTCGTGACCGGACGGCCGCCCCGCTGGCTGCATCCGCTCCAGGACCAGCTGGGCCATACCGGGACGGTCATCTGCTCCAACGGGGCGGTGGTCTGGGACCTCGAAACGGACAAGCTGGTTTCGGCCCGCACGCTTAGCATCGCCGCGGTGCTGGAAATCCGCCGCATCATCAAGGACCTCCGCCCGGCTGCACTGTTCGCCGCGGAAACGCTCACCGGCTTCCACCTCGAGCCCGGGTTCATCGAAAACGAGTCAAGCGAACTCCTGTCGCAGTTCACCCCGGCGCCGCTGCGGGAAACCCTGGTTGACGATGACAGCGTGGTGAAGTTCCTCGCCATCGTCCGGGACGGCACTCCGGACGAGTTCCTTGCCGAGGTGCGCCCCGCCGTCGAACACCTCGCCGCCGCCACGCACTCCTCGCCGGGCGTGCCCATGCTGGAACTGTCCCTGCCCGGCGTGAACAAGGCCGTCACCCTGGCCGAGTACGCACGGGCGCTGGGCATTGACGCCTCCGACGTGGTGGCCTTCGGTGACATGCCCAACGACATCGAGATGCTCCGCTGGGCGGGCCACGGCTATGCCATGGCCAGCGGCCACCCAGAGGCGATCGCCGCGGCAGGGCAGCGGGCACCGCATTTTGACGACGACGGCGTGGCCCAGGTTTTGGAGGTGCGGCTTGCTTCGCTGGGTGCGCCGCGTTCGTGATTTCCGCGCCCGCCGCTGTTTTCTCAGCTGGCGCTCACCTCGCGTTCACCTTTGCTCCGTAGCGTGAACCCCGGAGAGCAAGCTCCTCTCCTGCAGGCTGAAGGGGTAGGGATGGCACGGAATACCAAGCGGGACATCGCCGATGCACCATTGCGCAGGGCAACGCCTGCGCCGCACTGGAAGAAGCTGCGGCAGGGCGACCGTGTCCGGGTCCTGCTGACCCCCGGGTTCGAAGCCGGAGGCGTGGTGGACGCGGTCACGCCGGACAACACCGTGGTGTGGATCAATCTCGACGGCGGCCGCGGCCGCACGCTGCTGCACTGCGGCGACGGCGTCGAGATCCTGCCGCACGAAGACTGACCCGGGCGTCCGCCAGCGGCCCGGCCTGCTCCGGTACGCTCACTTTGTGACCCTGCCGTTCTTCGCCAACCCGGATGCCGCCGGCAACCAGCTGCCCATCGCCATGGCCCACCGTGGCTTCTCCCTTGAAGGGCTGGAGAACACAAGGGCCGCCTTCCGGGCAGCCGTCGACCTCGGCTACCGCTACCTGGAAACGGATGTCCACACCACGTCCGACGGCGTGCTGCTCCTCTTCCACGATGACACGCTGGACCGGGTGACGGACGGCCGGGGCAGGGTTTCGGAGTTGACGGCCGGCGAAGTTGCCAGGGTGCGCATCGGTGGCCGCGAGCCCGTCCCGACGTTTGACGGACTGGTCCCGGAACTGCCGGGCATCCGGTTCAACCTGGACGTCAAGGACTGGGGCTCAGTCACCAGCACCGCGGCCGCCATTGAGCGCCACCGGGTGCATGACCGGGTGCTGGTCACCAGCTTTTCGGACCGGCGGCGGCGGGCGGTGCTGAAGCGGCTCAGCCGCCCGGTTGCGGCCTCGGCCGGGGTTGCGTCGATCGCCCTATTCACTTTCCTGGGGCCGGTGGTGCCGGGGCCTGCGTTCCGGTGGTTGATGCGCCGGGTCCTGTCCGGCGTCCACGCACTGCAGGTTCCGGCGCGCCGCGGCCGCATTGAAGTTGTCACCCCCGGATTTGTCCGCCGGGCGCACGGCCTTGGCCTGGCGGTACACGTCTGGACCATCAACGAACCCGCCGAGATGCGCCGCCTGCTGGACCTGGGTGTGGACGGCCTGGTCACCGACCGCGCCGACCTGCTCAGGGAGGTGCTTACGGAAAGAGGCGGGTGGCCGCCGGGGCCACCCGCCTGATCCCATGTTCGGCCGGTGCTAGCCCCGGCCCGTGCTGGTGGACGGGTCCTGGTCGCCTTCCGTCGGGTCGGCGCGCAGCTCGTCCGGGTTGCTGTCCGGCAGTCCCCCCGCAACGCCGCTGGGGCCGCCGCCTCCTGCCGCCCCCGCTCCACCCGGGGCGGCTGCACTGCCTGTCAGCCCGTCGTCGCCCGTTCCACGGCCGGCTTCAGCACGGTCATTGTTCGTTTCGTCAATATCCCCGCCAAAGGGGTTCTCGGAGACCGGACCGGGCGCCGGCCCGGTCTTCAAGCCCGGTGCCTTCTCCTTTTCAGCCTCCATGGCGTTGGACCCCTCGCTGATGGAGGAGTGGACCTCCACGTCGTCATTGGGGTCCGTGGGGTCGGGAACGTTCATCTTTTCGGTGGGCTTTGATGTACCCGCCAGGTCCTCCATGGCGTTCTCCGCTGCCTTGCCGATGCTGTCGCCGATTCCCATCTCTGTTCCTCCTGACATCGTGTGTGCCGGACGCCCCAGCGGCCGCCCAGCCCTACCCCTCCAGAATTATCAGCATGCTTACAATTAGTCCAGAGCTGGGGCGAAGAACCACGGCCGGGAAGGAAGGACACGCACCATGAGCAGCTACCATCCGGAAAATGATCCGGCCAATCCTGACCAGCCGGGCAAGGGCAACCATGGCACCGAGGCAGCCCGAGGCAGGGATTCGGCGGGCTCAGCGAACCCGGATCCCGCCGAAGGCAATGTCACGGGCCTGGAGCCGGGCGGGGGAGTACCGCCCGGTGAGACGCCCCCGGCCGAGGACCAGATGAGCGGCGACCAGGGCCACGACGAATAGGGCGCACAACAAAACAGTGGACCGGCCGCACTCATGCCGGCCGGTCCACTGTCTGAAGATTCACCTCAGGAGGCGTCTTTTCCCTGTGAATTGGGCGTGGCCTGTTCGGGCCCCACAAGCTGCCGGTTCAGGCCGTCCGCGTCCAGCCGGGTGTTCCAGGAACCCCAGTCTTTCGGCCGGACCGACGGGCGTCCCAGCAGGTAGCCCTGGCCGGCGTCGATCCCCAGTTCTGTCAGGACCTTCAATTCCCCCACCGTTTCGATGCCCTCCGCTACGAGGGTGGTGCCGATCTGCTGGCCGAAATCCACCAGGCAGGCGGTCAGCGCGCGCTGCAGGCCGTCATTGTCCACGTCCCCGATCACATCGCGCCCCACCTTGAGGAAGTCAGGGCGCAGGTGCACCATGCGGCTCAGGGCGCCGGCGCCGGAGTGGGTGTCGTCGACAGCGATCCGCAGGCCTTGGTCACGCAGCGGGTTGATGGCGGCGATGAACTGCGCATACTCCTCATCCGGAATGGTCTCTGTGAGCTCGAGGACAATCCGGTTGACGGGAAGATCAATGTGCTCGAACAGTTCCGGCAGCCGCGGGTCCAGGCAGGACGTGGGGGAGATGTTCAGGGACACGAACAGGTGCGGCGGAAGGTCCCTGGCGGCCGCTGCGGCCGAGCCGAGCGCCGAGAACTCCAGGTTGGCGCCCAGGCCCACAGCGGCGGCCTCCGCGAACCACAGTTCGGCCGCGGCGCCGTCGTCACTGACGAAGCGCGATAGCGCCTCCACGCCCACCACATTTTTGTCGCTGAGCCCATAGATCGGCTGGAAGGCCGTCATCAGCATCTGGTTCTCAAGCAGCGCGCTGATCCGCGACATGCTGCGGATGGCATCGATCTGCTCGGCGAGTTTGGGCGGGATGGCGGCGGGAGTGAGGCGCATTTCCCGTGCGGTTTCCAGCGTTTCCACGGTATTGGCATCGCTGCGCCGCGTTTCAAGAAGGTATTCCAGCAGGGCCCGCTCGGGCACTCCCGGATTCTCGTCGAGGCTGTTGCTAAGGCGCTGCCGGACGGCCGCGCCGGACGGATCTGTCTCCGCCAGTACCGCGGCAATAATTCCCCATGCCTGTACACGAACCGACATTAGCTACGCCCCCAGTTGACGAAGTAATGACCCAGTGGCCCAATTTATTTTCAATTTCTAAACGCCTTTAATTCCGGTGCTTCTGTGAATCCCCAGCTCAAGCGGCAAGGAAAACCAGACACCGCAGGATGATCGTATATCGGCAGCACCAAAAAACGCAGTGGTTTGCGGGAGTTTTAGGACTAATTCGGGTACCCTGCGGTAACTTCCGGTGCTAGGGATTGGCGCCTTCGGGCTGGTCGGCCAGGAGCAGCGGGATCTGGTCGGGCGGCACCGGCCTGCTGAAGTAGTAGCCCTGCGCGCTCAGGCAGCCCAGCCCCCGCAGGATCTCGGCCTGCTCCGCGGTTTCCACGCCCTCCCAGACAGCCTCCAGCCCGCACGCGCGGACCAGCTGCAGGACGGCTGCCACCAGCGCGGGCTGGCTCGGATCCGTGCCCAGGCCTGTGATCAGCGAACGGTCAACCTTCACGCGGTCCACCGGGAGCCGGCGCAGGTAGCTGATGGAGGAGTAACCGGTGCCGAAGTCATCGATTTCGATTCCCACCCCCAGGCCGCGCAGCCCGCCCAGCGAATAACGGTCCAGTTCGTTGCCCTTGACGATTGCCACCTCCGTCAGTTCCAGAACAACCTGCTGGGGCCGCACCCCCGTTTCCTTCAGCACATTCCGGACGTCCTCGATGAACTGCAAGCTCTGCAGGTCTGTAGCGGAAATGTTGATGCGGATGGAGAACCGGTTATCCACCAGCGAAGCTGCAACCCACGACCGGAGCTGGTGCACTGCCGTCCGGAGCACCCAAAGGCCAAGCTCGGAGATCAGCCCGGCTTCCTCGGCCAGCGGTACGAACTCATCCGGCATGATGAACCCGCGGGTGGGATGGTTCCAGCGGACCAGCGCCTCCACTCCCTCCACCCGCCCCGTGGCGAGCTCCACCACAGGCTGGTAGTGCAGCGTCAGTCCGTCGCTCTTGATTGCGGCGCGCAGGTCCTCCACAAGCTGGCTGCGGAGCCTGCGCATCAGCAGCAAGGCAGGCTCAAAGTGGTGCAGCCGGTTCTGCCCCTCCGCCTTGGAGGCATACATGGCGACGTCGGCCTCCATCAGCATGTCCTCGGGGGTCTGTCCCTCGCCGCCCGCGCTCAGGCCGATGCTGGCGCCGCAGCGCACGCTCCTGCCGGGCAGTTGGATGGGCTCCTTGAGGGCCGCGAGGATCCGGTGGCCCACCACCGTGGCCTGGTCCGGGGTGGCGGAGGGCATCACGATGGCGAACTCGTCCCCGCCCAGCCGCGCCACGACGTCGTCGGCGCGCACCGCGCCCCGGAGCCGTTCCCCAACGGTGATGAGGACCTGGTCGCCCGCCGTGTGGCCCATGCTGTCATTGATGGATTTGAAAGCGTCGAGGTCCATGAGGAGGAGCACCGGGCCCTCCCCGGGAGGTGTCCCCGACTCCAGTGCCGCCTCCAGCGCGTGGATCAGGGCAGAACGGTTGGCCAGGCCGGTGAGCGGGTCCTGCATGGCCATCTTCTGCATCTCAAGGTGTGCCTCGTGCAGGAGCTGTGTCCTCACCTGGACCCGCTGCTCAAGCTCTTCGTAGATGATCTGCAGGTCTTCAGCCAGCAGGTTGGTGCCAGTAATGATGGCGTCCAGCTCGTCCCGGGCGGGCGACACCTCGATCCGGGAGCTGAGGTCTCCCGATGCAAGCCGGACAATGCCTTCCAGCAGCTGGGAGAGCCGGGGATCGTTTTCGGCGAACATCAGGTTCCCTCCTTCCCCCGCTCAGTTGGCCCGGGACCGGTCGGCATCCAGGGGGAGGCTGACGGTGACGGTGGTACCGGCGCCCAAAGTGGACGCCACGTCTATTTTCCCCCCATGCCGGGCCACGATGTCCTTGGTGATGGCCAGCCCCAGGCCTGTCCCCGGGATCGCCCCGGACATGGCGTTGGACGCACGGTAGAACCGGGTGAACACGTGGTCGATTTCGTCGCTGGAGATGCCGATGCCGGTATCCGCCACGCTGACCGTTGCCCAGCGGGTTCCGTCCTCGGCGGCGTGCGACTCGCTGCCCACCTCGATCCGTCCGCCGCTGGGGGTGAACTTGATGGCGTTGGACACCAGGTTGGT
Source organism: Arthrobacter sp. Y3221087 (assembly GCF_059089905.1). Classification (NCBI taxonomy): domain Bacteria; kingdom Bacillati; phylum Actinomycetota; class Actinomycetes; order Micrococcales; family Micrococcaceae; genus Arthrobacter; species Arthrobacter sp. Y3221087. Next base: position 18,317 of record NZ_JBNHFE010000012.1, on the reverse strand, counting down.
GAAAACCTGCTGCAGCTGCACCTCGTCGGCCAGGATCTCCGGGTCCTCCGGCACCGGGTCCACCTCGATGGTCACGTTCTGCAGCTTGGCCAGCGGCCGCAGTGCCGCCGCCACCAGGTCAAGGGTCTGCCCCAGGCGCACGGGGGTGAAATGCATCAGGCTGTCATCCAGGCCATTGCGGGAAACGCTCAGCATGTCCTCGATCAGTGACCGGAGCCGCTCCGTGTTCCGCACCACGATGTCAAGCATCTGGTGGACCTCGGGGGAAACGGGTTGCTCGGTGCTTTCCTGGATCATGTCCAGGTACGCCATGATCGATGTCAGCGGCGTGCGCAGCTCATGGTTCACGGTAGCCAGGAAGTCCGTCTTGGCCTTGTCCAGCTGCTGGAGCTGCTTGACCACTTGCTGCTGGCTGCTGATCAGGTGGCTCTGGATCAGCCCGTAGGCAGCGTTGCCTGCCACATGCTGGATCAGGCCAAGCTCCGCCCGGGACCACTGGCGTGGCCGGTCACGCATGACAATCCAGATGATCCCGAGCGAGGAACTTCCTTCGCCGATGGGCACCGCGAGGGTGGAGAGCGTGCTGTAGATGCCCGACGCCGTTCCCCCACCTTCGCCTGTCCGCCGCCCGTCGCCAGTTGGTTCGTCCGTTTCGGGTCCGTACGAGGACATGGTTTCCGCGCCGGCCCACAGGAGGTCCGCCGTCCGGTGCGCCTCTTCGCCGTCCGGCAGGGCACCGTCAGGCAGCGGCTGCAGCCCAGGAGCGTCCCAGGCGGCGGTGATGCGTGGAACCCGCTCGTCCTCGAAAGTGGCCAGCAGGACATGGTCGGCTTTGAAAGTCCGGCCGAAGCCTGCCACCACGTGGTTCGCGATCTCCTGGGGATCGTTGGTGGCGCGGACAGCCGCGGATACCAGCCGGAGCTGTTCGCGCAGTGCCTCGGCCCGCTGCCTGGACGCGCTCCGCCTGGCTACCAGGTCGATCAGGGCCGAAGTCCGGTGGACCAGCTCCCGCGGGGCGGGCGGCTTGGTAATGCAGTCGTGGATACCGGAGGGGCGGGCGGAGGTTTCGGCGGGATTGTCCAGGTCCACCATCAGCAGGACGGGAGCTTCGGCGTCAATGGCAGGAAGCAGCGACGCGTCGGCGACGATGACTGTCGGTTTGCTGTCCTCCAAAAGTGCTGCCAGCCCCGGTGCGTCCGCCGCTGAAGCCACGCAAAAGCCCGCCTCCTGCAGTGCGGAAGCGTTCCGCGCGAGCCGTACAGCGTCGGGGTCTGCCACCACGGCGGTGCGTGGCACGCGCAAGTCACCCGGCGTATCAGCCGCCACAATGACCCCTTCCCTCCCAGTTGAGTACATTGTAGGGGGATGCGGGACTCGTGGCTCCAGAAAAACCATGTGGAGGGACAAAGTGACGGACCAGCCGGAAGGATCCACCAAGGGAGACCTGAGCCTGGATGAGGACGGGATCCTTCAATTGCGGTGGCCGCGCGGCGCCTCAATCAGCGAGGCCGACGCCGAGAACGCCATGGGCAGGGTCAATGACCTGTGCGGCGAGAGCAGGCGGCCCATGCTGGTGGACATGGCGACGACGGAACGGGTAAGCCGGGGCGCTCGTGCAGTGTTCGGCCGGCCGTGCCAGGCCTCCCGCATTGCGCTGCTGGGTTCCTCACCCGTTGACAAGGTGATGGCCAACTTCGTCCTGGGAGTCAGCAAGCTTCCGTGCCCCACCCGGTTCTTCACCTCCAGGCAGGACGCCATGGCATGGCTGAGGCTCGACGGCGGCCAGTCAGCCTGACGCCCGCTCATGGTTGGCGGGCGGCGAAAGGGAGGCTCCGGCGTCGTAAAATCGGTCCTGCCCGCCCGGCAAAAACGTGCGATTTGTGCTGTGGGACATATATTTGACCGGTGTCCTCCCGAGCGAAGTCCTCACCCGTCAAGTCGGTACTGTCTGCCCTGCGGAAGTACATGCTGATTCCCAAGCTTGTCCGGCTTTCCCGCTCGGCCCCCAAGGACCGGCCGCTTGCGTGGGACCGGTACTGGGCAGGCATCAGGGCAACTGGTGCAGGTGGTGAGGTCCTGTGGGATGCCGGCACGGACGACGAATTCCTCGGTTACAAGGATGTCCTCCTCCGCCACCTGGACCCGGCGCTCCCTGTGGTGGACGTTGGGTGCGGGCACGGCAGCTTCACCCGTGCGCTGGCGGGTATCTTCCCTGAGGCCGTCGGCGTGGACGTTTCCGAACACGCTGTCCGGCGGGCAGCGACCGATTCCCAGGAGATCGGGAACGTCCGGTTCGAGACGCGGGACATGACCGCGCCGGGAGCCGAAAAGGGCTTCGAGGGCGGCGCGAACGTCTTTATCCGTGGCGTCCTCCACGTCCTTGACCCCGGGGACCAGGCGGCCCTGGTCGAAAATCTCCGCCTCATCACCGGAAACCGGGGCACCCTGTTCCTGGCTGAGACCAACTTCCAAGGCAAGGCGGTGGATTACGTGTCCCACCTGGGCGCCACCATGCAGGGCATTCCCGCACCGCTTGAACGTGCCATTAGGGGCCTGCCAATGCCCGGACACTTCGGCCCTGAGGAGAGGCAGCAGGTACTGCCCGCCGCATCCTGGGAGCTGCTGGAGGACGGCGAGGTAGCCATCGAGACCAATCCTGCAACCGGTGTAGACGGGCGAAGCCGGGTACCCGGGTACTACGCGGTGCTGCGGCCGCGGGATTAGCCCCGGAAAAGCCGGTCCTTCCACGGTTGTGGAAAGCCGCTGAAACCACTCCATCCCCTTGACACGGGGCCGGATCGGGAGGCTACATAATAAGTAGACTTACTAGTTCCAGCCTCTGGGGAAAGGAAGGCCACCATGGCGGAGGACAAAGGCAACAAAACCCGGGACGCGGACACCGGCCGGGACGAGCAGGACCTGGGTGCTGGGCCGGACGGCGGGAAAATCCGCCAGGGCCCGGAATCGTCCAAGTCGCTCAAGTACTCCCAGGAGGTCACCTCGCCGGAGGATGAGCCGGAACGCGAGGGCCGCAGCCTGGCCACCACGCACCATGAGGTCATCCGGCAGTGGGCGGAGGAGCGCAGCGGCGTGCCGGCCACCGTTGAGGGCACCGAACACGGCGACCACCTGGGTGTGCTGCGGATCGACTTCGGCGGGGACAATGACAAGCTCCGCCACATCAGCTGGGACGAATGGTTTGAGACCTTCGACTCCCGGCGCCTCAATTTCATCTATCAGGAACAGCGTAGCGACGGGCAACAATCCACTTTCTTCCGGCTGGAAAACCCCAACCGGGAAGACGCCTAAGCCGCACCGGCGCCCCTAATCGTTTCAGCAGCACCGGAGCACATCCGGCGCCACTTCGGCGACCGCGGACGCACTACCACCAGGAACCAACAATGCGAGAACTCATACCATCAGGCTCCCTCCGGGGCATGCTGCTGCCACCCACCTACGGAAGCCACGTCACGGAATCCACCGAATTCACCGTCCTGTCCGTCGAGATCTGGGCCACCGGGCTGGTGGTCAATATCCAGATGGCGTCCGAAGGGGGTCCGCAGCCGAACATCATCCTGCAGGACCACTTTGGCACCGAGTACAGATTCAAGAACTCGGCGATCCTGGGATCGCGGAACCTGCAGGTCTTCACCCCCTCCGTGCCGCCAGGCACCCGGAGCCTGACAGTGAGGTCCGCAGACGACACCGACCGCCCTGTGGTCACTTTCGCCGTTCCACTCATGGCCGTCAAGGACGAGCCGGACGAAGCAGCCGCGAGGCGCTACCCTCCCGAGCCGGAATTGCGCCGCCCGGCGTAATCCCCACCTTTCCAGCACCCACCACCGAAAGGCTTGCCACGATGCAGGACACCAGCAACTTTGCGCCCGCCACCGCCATCGTCACCGGATCGGACTCCGGAATCGGCAAGGCCACCGCAGTGGCCCTTGCCCGGGCGGGCATGGACGTGGGCGTCACGTGGCACTCGGACAATGCCGGGGCGGAGGAGACGGCTGAAGAGATCCGGGCCGCGGGCCGCAAGGCTGTCATCCGCCAGCTGGACACAACCGAACTCAGGTCCGCTGGGGCCGTGATCGACGAGCTCGCGGACGAGCTGGGCGGCGTGGACGTCTTCGTCAACAACGCCGGCACCGGCGAAAGCACCAAGTTCCTGGACATGGACCTGGACCGCTGGATGCAGACCCTGGACACCAACCTCAACGGCGCCTTCGTATGCCTGCAGGCCGCCGCCCGCCGCATGGTCCAGGCCGGCAGGGGCGGGCGGTTGATTGCCGTCTCCAGCGTGCACGAATTCCAGCCCCGCGTGGGTTCCTCCGCCTACGACGCGTCCAAGCACGGGCTGGGCGGGCTCATGAAAACCCTTGCCCTGGAACTGGCCCAGCACGGAATAACCGCCAACACGGTGGCGCCCGGTGAGATCGCCACACCCATGACGGGGCAGGAGGACGAGGATCCGACGGCGACGGACCGCCCGGGCGTGCCCCTGGGCCGGCCCGGCGATGCGCGGGAGATTGCAGCCGTCATTGCGTTCCTGGCCTCGTCTGCCTCCAGCTACGTGAACGGGGCGGCGTGGGCTGTGGACGGCGGCATGCTCCAGATGGGGCCGCAGGCCGGTTCGCACATCACCAGCCACGAGTGGCGCGAGGGATAGGTACTGCTGTTCGTGTTACGGCAGGGTAAGCGCTTTCCCCCGCGTTGCTGGCATGATGGAGCCCATGCGCATCCTTATTGCTCCGGATAAGTTCAAGGGCTCCTTGACGGCTGCCGAGGCCGCAGCGGCCATGGCGGAAGGGGCCCTGCGGGTTTACCCCGACGCCGTGGCCACCCAGTTCCCGATTGCCGACGGCGGCGAGGGCACCCTGGAGGCGGCAGTTGCTGCCGGCTACGAGGAACGCCTCAATGCCGTGGTGGGGCCCATCCTCGCCCCGATTGGCGCCCCCTGGGCCATCCGGAAGTCCGGTGACGGCACGGTTACCGCCGTCATCGAAACCGCGCAGGCCTCTGGCCTGGCGGACATGGAGCCCACTCCAGACAATGCCCTCCGCGCGCACAGCTACGGGTGCGGCCAGCTCATCGCTGCAGCCCTGGATGCGGGCGCCACGGAGATTGTGCTCGGGCTGGGCGGCTCCGCGATGACCGACGGCGGCAGCGGCGCCCTGCGGGCCCTCGGCCTCAAGCCGCTGGACTCCGCCGGCAACGTTGTGCCGCTCGGTGGCGGCTCCCTCGCCGACGTCGTCGCGCTGGATACCAGCGCGCTGGACCCGCGCCTTGCAGCCACCACTTTCCGCATCGCCGTGGACGTCCGAAACCCCCTCTTCGGCCCGGAAGGGGCCGCCCATGTCTTCTCACCGCAGAAAGGCGCGGACCAGGACGGCATCGAACTGCTCGACGCCGGGCTCCGCAACTGGGCCTCGGTGCTGCGGGAGGCAACCGGCCGGGACGTCAATGTTCCGGGCGCGGGTGCCGCGGGCGGGTTCCCGGCGTCGTTCCTTGCCTTCACCGGTGCCGCGCTGGAGGGTGGCTTCGCGCTGGTGGCCGGACTCACCGGACTGGCCGACCAGCTGTCCGGCGCCGACCTGGTGATCACCGGCGAAGGGTCCATGGATTCGCAGTCCCTCACGGGCAAGGCTCCCATCGCGCTCGCCGACGCGGCTCGGGAGAAGGGCATTCCGGTGATCGTCGTGGCGGGCCGGATCCTGGTGACCCTCGAGGACCTTGCCGGGCACGGCGTGGTGGCCGCGGCGCAGTTGCTGGATGTGGCCTCCAGCCCGGCAGACGCCGTCGCCAATGCCGGAAAATACCTGGCCTGGGCAACAAGCCAGGTGCTCGAAGGAGCCTAAGTTCCGCAGTTGCCCGGCCGGGGCTTGGGCTGCTTCAGTGCGCCCCCACCCGCAGCGCGTGGTCAACGGCCGCCCCGGCACCCCCGGTCCAGGGCTCCCCGTGGCCCGGGAGCACAGTGTCGACGCCGGTAGCCGCCACTGCATGCAGCGATGAGAGTGCCTGCGTGGTGTCCTTCGTCGCCGCCGAGGCCACAATCTGCGGCCCCCGGTTGCCGGTGTAAGGGTCCAGGGTCACCAGGGCGTCGCCGCTGAAGACAGCATTCCGGCCGGGCAGGGACAGGATGCAGTGCCCGTCCGTGTGGCCGGGAGTGTAGACCGCCATGGGCCGGCCCGGGACGTCCAGCGCATCGCCGGCGCGCAGCGGGCGCGTGCTGGAGACACCCTTGACCTTCAGGGCCCCGGCTGCCGCCATGCTTCCAAGGAGCGGCAGGGACCGGGGATGGGCAAAGGGGTAGAGGAACCTGTTGCGCTGGGGCTTGTACCGGTAGGGGTGGGCCGCCAGGTGCGAGTCGCCGGGATGGACCAGCACCGGGACGTCCCACTCCTGCTGCGCCCGAACGGCGAACCCCACATGGTCAAAGTGGCCATGCGTCAGCACCAGGGCCTTGATGTCCTCCGGGCCGCGGCCCCGGTCCTCAAGCAGCTGCAGCAGCATGGACCACATGGCCGGCAGGCCGGCGTCCAGCAGGGTAAGTCCCTCGTCATCCTCGATGACATAGCAGTTGACGTGGGCCTGCGTGATGAGGTGGATCCCGTCCGCCACGTTGGGCCTGATCATGGAGCTCCCCCCAAACAAACGTGCCTGGATCGCGCCCATCAGCCGACGATGGTGGTGTTGCGGCGGCGGCGCCAGATCAGGATCAGGACCAGGACCACCACAGCAATGGCGCCAATCACCCAAGGCGCCCAGTCCAGCCGGGTGGCCTCATTCTGCGCGGACTCGCCCGTTCCGGGGTTGGCCGGGCCGCTGGAGGCGGTGTCGCCGGGGGACGGCGTGGGGGTGTTGCCGGCCGGCGCCAACACCCCTCCGGAGAATTCCGTGCCTGCCTGGATGACGCTCTCCTGGCTGGCGGGCGCTGCTGCCGGGGACGCGCCGGCCGGCAGGGCCGGGACAACCAGGAGCAGCAGGGCAAGGAGGACGGTTTTCGCAATGGTTCGCATGGATTCCTCTCGTTCGAGCCGGCTCAGGCGCCGGTCTCGTAGTGTGGTTCAGCAACGGGTTTGGACTCGGGCGAGCCCTTCTCCCGAAGGTAGACGGACGCACCCACCAGGACGGCGATGGCCAGGAACTCGCTCTGCCAGTTCTGGAAGGACTCGAACCAGAAGCGGCTGGTCCCGATGTATTGCAGGAACGTGGCCGTGGCCTGGCCATGGCCTTGCTGTTCCTCGCTGTACGTTGCGGCTCCGGACAGGATCATCCCGCCAAAGAAGATGAGGAACAGTGCCAGGTTTGCGAGCAGCAGCCCGTGCTCTTTAGCCCATTTCGCCATCGCTGCTTCTTTCGGTAGCGGTTTTGCCGTTCGCCGCGGCGCGCCTGTTTAGGTGCAGGGGGACATAGACCAGCAGGACCAGCAGTACGCCCAGCAGCGCGCCTCCTGCGGTGAAGCCGGCGGAGCGGTTCAGCGTTACGTCGAAGACCAGCGCCGCCGTCCCGGTGCTCAGGAGGGCAACGCCGCCCAAGGCGATTTTGGTGATGGTGTCCGCGCTTGAGACGAGGGTTTCCTTGAGCCGCTTGCGGAAGAGGCGCCGGTGGACGCTGACAGGGAGGAGGATGAATGCCGTGGTCAGGGCTGCAATCACCACGTTGACCAGGTACAGGTTCACCTGGAAATCGTCCAGGTCCTCAAACCGCTCCTGGAAGGGGAGTGTGAGCAGGAAACCTGCCAGGATCTGGACGCCGGTCTGCAGCACGCGGAGTTCCTGCAGGAGTTCCGCCCAGTTTCGGTCCAGTTGTTCCTCGCGGGTCTCGTTCCGCCCCGTTCTGCCGGTGTAGTCCTCCACCTCTGACATTGCCTCTCCTTCCTGCGACAGCCAGGCCTTGGTCCCTTTCTACTCCCCAGATACCCAGAAACAAGGCAAGCATTGCGTCCCGACCATCATTTGATAAGTTTACTGATTATTCGTACCAATCGGTGGACTTGTTCCTCCGGCCGGGATAGCTTCGAATGGCCGGTGCTCCGGCAAGGCCTTTCGAGACCGGCACAGCGGAACCGAAACAGGGAGCGGACTATGAGCGGCAGTGACAAACAGACAGACCAGCCAAAGGACCCCCGGGGCGGCTACCACGCGGGCCCGTTCCCGGAACAGGAACAAAAGCAGCCCGGCCTCACGGCGCCCATGGACCCCAAGCCGGACCACGGCGAGCTCAGCTATGAGGGGCATGGAAAGCTGGAGGGAAAGGCCGCACTCATCACCGGCGGCGATTCCGGGATCGGCAAGGCAGCGGCCATCGCGTTCGCCCGCGAGGGGGCCGACGTCGCTATCTCCTACTTGCCCGAGGAGGAGGACGATGCCCAGGACACAGCCGACTGGATCCGGAAGGCGGGCCGGCGCGCCCTGCTGTTTGCCGGTGACGGGCGGGAGGAAGAGTTCAGCACCCGGATCGTGGAGGAAACGGCGTCCGAGTTCGGACGCCTGGACATTGTGGTGCTGAACGCGGCTTACCAGAAGAACCGCGAAAGCCTTGAGACCCTGCCCACGGAGGAATTCGACCGGGTCTTCAAGACCAACCTCTACTCCCTGCTGTGGAGTGCCCGGGCGGCCGTGCCCCACCTGAAAGCCGGCGCCTCCATTATCACCACTGCATCGATCCAGGCATTCAACCCCTCGCCCGGCCTGATCGACTACGCCATGACCAAGGCCGCGCAGGTTGCGTTCACGAAGGCCTTGGCGCAGGAACTTGGCCCCAAGGGTATCCGGGTCAACGCGGTGGCCCCCGGCCCCATCTGGACGCCGCTGATTCCCGCCACCGAATGGCCTGACAAGCTTCCCAAGTTCGGCCAGGACACGCCCCTGGAACGCGCGGGCCAGCCCGCCGAGTTGGCGGCTGCCTACGTGCTGCTGGCCTCCGAGGACGGATCCTACATTTCAGGGGCCGTACTTCCGGTGACCGGCGGCAAGGGACTCTGAGCAGACGCCAGGAGCCAGGCCCCAAGACCCTTTCAAACCGCAATCCCAACAGGAGGAACCATGACGGAAAACCAGCAGGCCCGGCCCGAGTCGGATCCTGGCGGCTACGGAACCCCGACCGCCGAGCAGGAAATGGGCGGAAGCCAGGGCGCAGGCGGCACACCCGCCGGCAGCCAGGCAGCAGGCGGCGCCGACACCAACGAGCCGCAGGGCGGGGCCGGAACGGAGCCTGTTCCGCACGACATGGACCTGCCCTCCAGCGCCGCGGAGATCGACGAGTCCAACGATGATTCGCAGGGCTCTGCGCCGGTCTCTTCCGAGTCCGGCCAGGAAGCGGCCGGCATCCCGGACGGCAGCGGCAACGACCTTCCGCAGGAGAAATCTCCCAAGGACGATGGCGGCGAGAGCTTCGACGCCGGCTGATCCCACGTGAACGCGGCCTGCGCGAAGACAGCCGCACAGGCAAAGGCCCCCGTCCCCGTTCCTCGAGGCTTCGAGATGCGGGGACGGGGGCCTTGCCGTGCCGCCGGCATACATGCCCGCGGTCTGGGTAAGAACATTCGGAACCCTTTCACCAGTTGCCGGCACTGTCCGCCGGCACTAGGAGGAACTGTGAGCAGGAGATCGTCAGAACAGTGGGCACGCCCGGCAGGCCTGCCCGGCCAGGTACCCGTCGACGTACTGGTGCCAACCTGCAACCGCCCGGCTGAGCTCGCTGTTACCCTCGCCGGGCTCGCCGGACAGGCTGACCCCGCGTTCGCCGTCGTCATCAGCGACCAGTCCACCGGGGACCCGGGATGGGAGCATCCCGCCGCTGCCGCCATGGTCCGGGTCCTGGAGGCGCAGGGGAGGCCGGTCACGCTGCTCCGCCACCTGCCGCGGCGCGGGCTGGCCGAACACCGCCAGTTCCTGCTGGAGCAGTCCAAGGCGGACCAGTGCCTCTTCCTTGACGACGACGTCTGGCTGGAACCGGGTGCCCTGGAGCGGCTGAGCGCGGCGCTGGATGAGCTCGCGTGCGGCTTCGTGGGAATGGCGCCCCAGGGGCTGTCCTACCTGAATGACAGGCGCCCGGACCAAACCGCCAATTTCGAAGCCTGGGAGGGGCAGGTAAGTGCGGAGCGCATCCGCCCCGGCGCCCCCGGCTTCGAGCGTTGGCCGCTCCACAGCGCAGCCAACCTCAGCCACCTGAGTGCCGAGTTGTCCCTGCAGCCCGGCCAGTGGGTGCCGTACCGGGTGGCGTGGCTGGGTGGCTGTGTGCTCTACCGGCGGGAAGCATTGAACGACGCCGGCGGGTTCACGTTCTGGACGGACCTGCCGGTTGACCACGCGGGGGAGGACGTCCTGGCCCAGTGGCAGGTCATGGAGCGGTTCGGCGGGGCCGGCATTTTGCCGTCGGGGGCAGTCCACCTGGAGTCACCCACGACGGTGACGGACCGGCGCGTGGAGGCCTACGACGTGGTGCTGAACCGGGAATCGGCGTAGATCAGCAGGGCGAACCAGGCCACGGTCAGGACCCAGTAAGAGTCGCCGTCCAGCAATAAGTCCAGCAATAAAGAGTTAAAAGAATCCGGCCCCGGTGGCGTCCACCGGGGCCGGAGTCGATCGGCTATTTCTTCTCGTTGTCCACCACGGAGCTGCCGCCCGGGCAGGCTTCAGGGTCGGGGCATGTTTCGGCGCAATCGTGTTTGGTCACGAGCTCGAACTGGGCGCCGCCGTGCTGCTCCACACCGGTGCGGATGGCCCGCTCCACCACCGACGTCGCCAGTCGGCGGTGCAGGGCGAGGGGATCCCGGCGCAGGTCCTTGGCCAGGGCGAAGCACAGCAGCAGCATGACGATGATGAACGGCAGGGCCGCCACAATGGTGATCCGCTGCAGGCCGGACAAGGCCTCAGCGGGCTCGTCACCGCCCGCCAGCAGCATGACCGCAGCCACCGCACCGGTCAGCGTTCCCCAGAAAACGATCACGCCGCGGTTGGGCTCGGTCGAGCCATTGGAACTGAGCGAACCCATGACAAGGGAGGCGGAGTCCCCACTCGTGACGAAGAAGATCGTGATCAGCAGCATGGCCAGCGCGATGACGGCCGTGATGGCCCAGACCGGCAGGGGCAGGTGCTTGATCAGTTCGAACAAGCTGCCGTTGAAATCGACGGCGAGTGCGCCGTCGACGAGCTTCGCAACGCCACCGTCCGGGTTGCCGGACGCGGCTGCTACTTGCTGGAGGTTGATGGCCGTCCCACCAAAGATGCCGAACCAGGCGATGCTGACGACACTCGGGACCAGGATCACGCCGGTGACGAACTGGCGGATGGTGCGGCCGCGGCTGATCCGGGCGACGAACAGGCCCACGAAGGGCGTCCAGGAGATCCACCATGCCCAGTAGAAGATGGTCCAGCCGGACATCCAGGTGCGCAGGGCTTCGTCGCCGACGGCCTCGGTGCGGGACGACATCTCGGCCAGGTCGCGGACGTAGTCGCCGACGGCGGACGGGATGAGGTTAAGGATGAACAGCGTGGGGCCGGCGACGAACACGATGAGTGCCAGGGTGACGGCCAGGACCATGTTGATGTTGGAGAGCCACTGGATGCCGCGGCTGACGCCGGATACGGCGGAGGCCACGAAGCAGAAGGTCAGGATGGCCACGATCACCACAAGGATGGGGGTGCCGATCTCGCCGGCCCAGCCGTTGGACGTGAGGCCGCTGCCGATCTGCAGCGCGCCCAGGCCCAGGGACGCGGCGGTGCCGAAGAGGGTGGCGAAGATGGCCAGGATGTTGATGAACTTGCCGATGGGGCCCTCGACGGCGCGCACGCCGAAGATCGAGGTGAAGGCCGCAGAGATGAGTTGGCGGCGGCCAAGACGGTAGGTGCCGTAGGCGAGAGCGATGCCGACCACGGCGTACATGGACCAGGGATGCAGGGTCCAGTGGAAGATGGAAGTCGCCATGGCTGTCTGGATTGCTTCGGGGGTCTGGCCGTCCACGCTGCCTGGCGGGGGCGAGATGTAGTGGTAAAGCGGTTCCGCCACACCGTAGAACATCAGGCCGATGCCCGTGCCGGCAGCGAACATCATGGAGATCCAGGAAATCGTGCGGAACTCCGGCTTCTCGCCGTCCTTGCCCAGCGGGATGTTGCCGAACTTGCCCAGCGCCAGCCACAGGACGAAGACCACGAACAGCGAAGCCAGGAGCATGAAGAGCCAGCCCGTGTACTCCATGACCCAGTTCAGGGCTGCCGTGGACGTAGTGGACAGGCTGTCCCGACCCGTGAAACCCCAGATCACGAAGGCGACTGCGGCGGCGCCTGTGATCCCGAAGGTGACCTTGTCCAGGACGAGCTTGCGGTTGCGGCGCTGGGAGACAGCCTGCTCGGTTTTGCTCTGGCGCAGTTCCTCGAGGATTTGCTCGTACTCCTCGTTCTCCTGCGGGAGGGTAGTTTCGGCCTCGGCGGGGTCTGTGGGGGACGCCGTGGCGGAGTCCGGAAGGGCGGGATCGGTCAGCGGGTCTGTGCCTGCTGCCGGTTTCTTGGGTTGGGGAGATTTTGTTTCACTGTTGATGGCCATGAGCGGGTCCTTTGCTCGGCGAGTCATGGGCTTGCGATTTGGCGTGGAGTATCAAGCCGGAGAGTCCCGTGGGAAGGCTTGGGGGGCAGGCCTTGTGCATGATGCACCTCTTAGGTTGAGAAACGTGGTCGCATTCGGGCCGGTGGCCCTTTGGGGAGGTGTTCCGCATGAGTCAACAGAACTCGCGCTAAGCAACAGAGTGAATCACGCCACATTTAAAGTCAAGGTATTTCATCGCATGACGAGGGTCTCTTGACAGTTGCCGTGGCGTGCGTCACACTGTTGCTTATCGTGCGCCGCGTTGCGCAAGCAGCTACGAGGCACCCCAGTACAGCAGGCTGCGCTAGGCAATGCTTTCCTGCCGCACCGCCGTCGCTGGCCGTCCCACCCGTTCCCGGCCGGCGTAGACGTTGAAGCTGTGGCCCCTGCTGAAGCCCACAAGGGTCACGCCCGTTTCGGCAGCCAGGTCTGCCGCCAGGCTGGAGGGTGCGCTGACCGCGGACAGGACCGGAATCCCCGCCAGCGCGGCCTTTTGGACGAGCTCGAAGGATGCGCGCCCGGAGACCTGCAGCACGGTGCCGCGGAGCGGCAGCTGCCCCCGCCGGAGGGCCCAGCCCACCACCTTGTCCACGGCGTTGTGGCGGCCAACATCCTCGCGGAGGCACAGCAGCTCCGCGTCCGGGCCGTCAACCCTGAACAGGCCGGCAGCATGGACGCCGCCGGTCTTGTCGAATACGGCCTGCGCTTTCCGCAGCCTGTCCGGCAGGCCCGCCAGGACGTCGACAGGGACCTGCAGGCCGTCCTGTTCCGGGTGGAAATGGATAGCCTTGCGGACCGCGTCGATTGACTCCGTCCCGCAGATGCCGCACGAGCTTGAGGTGTATACGTGCCGCATGGTGTCCGGCATTGGTACGTCCGGCGCCAGCTGGGCATCCACCACGTTGAAGGTCTGGGTTTCCCCGTTCCTGCCTGCGCAGAACCGCAGTGAGACCAGGTCCGCCTGGCGCCGGATGACGCCTTCCGAGACGAGGAAGCCCGCCACCAGGTCGAAATCGTCTCCCGGCGTGCGCATGGTGACGGCGAAGGAGCGGCCGTTGAGGCGGATCTCCAGCGGTTCCTCGGCGGCCAGGACATCTTCCTTGTGCCGCACCGGGTACTCGGTGTCTGACCCATCCAGATGGAAGCGGTGGATTTTGCGGCGCTGGGTCATGCGGGTCATGGTGTGCTCCATCCTTGGGGGTTCGTGCCGGTAAGCAAGGCCGGGGCCGGGGTCCAGGGAAGCGGAAGTACCGGGACGGGCTGCCCCGCGTCCACGCCGTCCGGCGGCACCACCATGACTCCGTCCGCCCAGGCGAGCCCCCGCATCATGCCCGGGCCCGTGTGCTGGACAGGAAACGCCAGCCCCGACAGGAACCTGCAGGGGACCAGGCGGGTCCGGCCCGGGTCCGGTGCCATATCGCTGCCGGACAGCACGTCCGTCGCGGCGGGCAGCGGGCGGCCCGCCAGTGCGGCGAGCAGCGGCGCCCCCACAGTCAGGAGCGCCATCATAGCCGCCAGGGGATTACCCGGCAGCCCGGCCACAAACCGCCCGTCCGGGAGTTCGGCCAGGACGGCAGGGTGGCCGGGGCGCATGGCGATGCCGTCGAGCAGGATGCGGCCGCCCAGGCAGCCAATGGCGGCGCGGAAATGGTCTGTACCGGACCGTCCGGTCCCGCCTGTGGTGATGATGACATCGGCCTGCCCGCCGTCAGGCGCACTGGCGGCGTCGAGGGCGGACAGCCACTCGTCAAAGGAATCGCCGATCCTTACGGGACTGCCGGCAATGCCGCCCAGCTGCGAAAGGACTGTGCCCAGCTGCGGTCCGAAGGTATCCCTGACCTCGCCCGCCGCCGGGACTCCCTGCGTCACCACTTCGGAACCGGTGAGCACGACGGCGACCGACGGCCGGGCCCGGACCTGGACTTCATCGTGCCCCGCCACAGCGGCCAGGGCGATGCGTGCCGGGTTCAGGACGGTGCCGGCGGGCAGCAGCACATCGCCCGCCAGCGCCTCCTCGCCAGCAGGACGGATGTGTTGTCCGCGGCGCGGTTCATCCGGCCGGGCGCCGGGACCGACGGTGAGGAGCATGCTCCCGGAGGGCCCGGTGACCACCTCGCCGCTCTCCTTGCGCAGGATGGCCTGGGCACCGGCAGGGACTAGGCCGCCGGTGGCAATGACCCTGGCATGGTTGGGTGCAAGGCGACCGTGCGCTGCCAGGCTCGGGTACGCCGGCGGCTGCTCCGGATTGGGAAGCAGCCAGGGGCCTGTACCGTTGACGGCCCAGCCATCCATGGCCGAGGACGCGTAATGCGGCAGGTCCTGCAACGCCGTGACGTCGCGCTGCTGGACCCGTCCGTCAGCGTCCGCCAACGGGACCCAAACGGGCGGAAGCGGCCGGGCACACTCGTACGCCAGCTGCCGGGCCTCGGCCCAGGAGGGGGCCGCATGGCAGGGCTGTGCGTGGGCGGCCGGCGGACCGGCCTCAGTTTCAGAGGTGAGCATCGTTGCTCCTTCCCTTTCGGATGGATGCCGGAACCGGCCGGGGTACGGCAATGGCCCCGTTATCCGAAAACGGTGCTTCGATGAGGAATACCTCCCCAGGTTTTAGGCCCACCGAAGCACCAGTTACGGATAACGGGACCATCAGGCCCGTGTTGATTGGGTTTATCTGCCCATCGTTCCTTCCGCGGCTGCCCTAGCCCGCAGCTTCAAGGACGAGGGCCGGCGACTGTTGCCGCGCCGCCTCCACCGTGTGGAGGAGCAGCAGCGCCGTGGTGACCGAACCCACGCCGCCCGGGACGGGGGTGAGGGCGGCAGCTACGCCGCTGACACTTGCCTCATCAACGTCGCCCACCAGGGAACCGTCGGGAAGGACGTTCGTGCCGACGTCGACCACTACGGTCCCGGGGGAGACGTGGCTGCCGGTCAGCAGGCCAGTCCGCCCTGCCGCGACCACCACCACGTCCGCCTCCTTGGTGTACTTCCCAAGCGGTCCGGACCTGGAGTGGCAGACCGTGATGGCGGCGTCACGTGCCAGCAGGAGGAGGGAGAGCGGCTTCCCCACCACGGCAGAGCGGCCTACAATCACGACGTTCCGGCCTGCCACCGGGATTGCGTAGTGGTCAAGGATTTCGACGACGGACCGCGCGGTGGCGGGTGCGAAAGCCGGCTGGCCCACCGCCAGGCGCCCCAGGCTGAGCGGGTTCGCGCCGTCGATGTCCTTTTCGGGCGCGATGAGTCCCACGAGGGAATCCGTGCGCACGCCGTCCGGCAGCGGCGTCTGCAGGATGATGCCGTTCACCGACGGTTCAGCGCTCAGGTCCCGCAGGACACTGGCCAGGACCTGTTCGGTGGCGTCGTGCCCGAGGTCGATGATCCGGCAGCCAATTCCAGCACGTTCGGCTGCCCGCTCAATTGAACGGACGTACCACTTGGTCGACTCGTCGTCGGTGGCCATGACCACGGCCAGGACGGGACGGACGCCGTCGTGCTCCAGGGACTTGATGTCCTGCTGGACCCGTTGCCCGATGATCCCGGCAAGCTCCTTGCCGGACAGGGTGGCAGTAGTCAATGGAGGATCCTTTCACGTACGCGGGCTACGAGGGAGTCGGCGGCGAGCACCACTTTGTCCTCGAGGCCGTCCGTTTCCTGGGCGAGCTGTGCACGCGCACCGGGGTCCTTGACGGCCACCACATTGATGTCGATATTGACCCGTGCGGTGGTTGCCGCCGCACGGGCGGCATCGGCGGCGGCGGCAACATCGCTGATCACGTTGGGATTGGCCACTTCGAACAGCTCGGTTGCGAGCTCCACCACGGACCCAGCAACACCGATAAGGTTTGCCGGTGTCCTGGCTGCCTGGACGAGGGCGTCCTGGATGGTGGCGGCACGGGCCGCCTTGAGCTCCGCTGATTCCGAGGGGAGCTTGTAGGCATCGATGACTCCCTGGAAGGCAGCTTCATCTGCATCCGCCAGGCCCAGTGCTTCGAGCACCAGACCCTCGGCGGCTTCCGTGACGCGCTGCACCAGGGCCGCGTGCTGCTCATATTTCGCGCCGGTGGAGTAGCGGGCCACCATTGCCACAAGGGCAGCGCCCTGGGCGGCGTGCAGCGCGGCTGCCGCGCCGCCGCCCGGGGTGGGCTGGCGTGAAGCCAGCCGCGTGAGGTAGCTGCTGATGGTCTCCGAGCCGATGGTTGCGGTCCCGGCCGTTTCCGTTCCGGTCATGGCTTAGCCCCTGAGCCTGGTCATGGTGGGGTCGTAGAGGGGGTCTTGGGTGATGGTGGCGGGGATGCGGCGGCCGAAGTATTCGATTTCGACGGAGTCGCCGATGGAGACTTCGTTGGGGAGGTAGGCGTAGGCGATGGGTTTTTGGACGGTGTAGCCGTACGCGGCGCTGGTGACGTAGCCGAGGGGCTGGTCTTTGTAGAAGACGGGTTCTTTGCCGAGGACGATGGAGCGGCCGTCGTTGATGGTGAGGCAGCGCAGGCGGCGGGCGGAGTTCTCTTCGGTGCGGCCTTCGAGGGCGGCTTTGCCGACGAAGTTGTCTTTGGTCATTTTGACGGCGAACCCGAGGCCGGCTTCGTAGGGGTCGTGTTCGGTGGTCATGTCGGTGCCCCAGGAGCGGTAGCCCTTTTCGAGGCGGAGGGAGCTGAACGCGGCGCGGCCGGCGGCGATGATCCCGTGGGGCTGTCCTGCTTTGAAGAGCGCGTCCCAGAGGCGCTGGCCGTTGTCGGCGCTGGTGTAGAGTTCCCAGCCGAGTTCGCCGACGTAGGACAGGCGCATGGCCGTGACGGGTACGCCGCCGATGACCACGTTTTTGGAGCGGAAGTATTTCAACCCGTCGTTGGTGAAGTCGTCGCTGCTGACCGCGCCGACTACTTCGCGGGCGAGGGGGCCCCAGAGGCCGATGCAGCAGGTCCCGCCGGTGGTGTCGCGGACCTGGACCCAGTCCTGTGGTCCGCCGGTTTGGGTTTGGTGGCGGGCGGCGCGGTCGAAGTAGGCGGTGTCGATGTTGCCGTTGGCGCCGAGCTGGAAGGTGTCCTCACTGAGGCGGGCGACGGTGATGTCGCTGCGGATCCCGCCGGCGTGGTCCAGCAGGAGGGTGTAGGTGACAGCGCCGGGCTTTTTGGACATGTCCGCGGTGGTCAGTTCCTGCAGCAGTTTCTGGGCGCCGGGGCCGGAAACCTCGAGGCGCTTGAGCGGGGTCATGTCGTACATGGCGACGGCGGTACGGGTTTTCCACGCTTCGGCCGCGGCGATGGGCGAGCTGAACATCCCGGACCAGGAATCGCGTGCCGGCGGCTGCCAGTCGGCGGGCATGTCTTTGAGGAGGTCGGCGTTGGCTTCGAACCAGTACGGGCGCTCCCAGCCGCCGCCTTCGAGGAAGACCCCGCCGAGCTGTTTGTGCCGGGCGTGGAACGGGGACACCCTCAGGTTGCGGGGGGAGAGTTTGGGCTGGAGCGGGTGCAGGACGTCGTAGATTTCGACGAAGTTCTGCTGCGAGGTCTCGCTGACGTATTCGTCGGTGAGCTGGACGTCTTCGAAGCGGTGGATGTCGCAGTCGCCGAGGTCGATGGAGGATTTGCCGTCGACGAGGAGTTCGGCGACGGCGCGGGCGATCCCTGCGGAGTGGGTAACCCAGACGGCTTCGGCGACGTAGAAGCCGTCCAGTTCCTTGGATTCGCCCACGAGGGAGCCGCCGTCGGGGGTGAAGGAGAAGATGCCGTTGAAGC
>NZ_JBNHFE010000011.1:0-93783 GCF_059089905.1 Arthrobacter sp. Y3221087 | reverse complement strand
CGCCATGCGCAAAAAGGGCCGCGACATCCCCGCCGAACTCGCCCACATCGCCGACGGCATCCAGGACTCCGGCACCACCCGCCAGGAAGCCGCCAGCGTGCTGGCAGCCCACTCCTAGGAAGCAGCAACTTCATAGTCCAGTGCGTGCCGCAGGGGCCGGACGCCGATGATTCGGCGTCCGGCCCCTGGGCTTAAGTCACGTAGAATTGAGGCACTATGGCGAAATCCCCTGATTCCAGCAACTCCACTCCGGCGGGCTCCAGCGCAGTGAAGCGCGGCCTCTTCTCGCGCAAGCCGAAAGAAGCCAAAGCCAAGAAGCCCAGCAGGCTCAAGCAGATCCGCGAAGTCTTCACCATGACCCGCCGGCACGATCCCATGGTGCCGTGGCAGATGCTGCTGGTGTTCCTGGGTGTGGTGGCCGTGAGCTTCCTGGTGGGTTTCTGGCTGGAAAACTGGATTACGGGCCTGATAATCGGCATCCCGCTTGGTTTGCTGGGCGCAACCCTGATCCTCTCGCGCCGTGCGGAGCGCGCCGCCTTCGCCCAGATCGAGAACCAGCCTGGCGCCTCCGGTGCCGCGCTCGGAACCCTCCGCCGCGGCTGGATTACGGAAGAACAGCCCGTTGCTGTTAACCCGCGCACCCAGGATGCCGTGTTCCGCGCCATCGGCCGCCCCGGCGTCGTACTGGTCAGCGAAGGCCCCAGCCACCGCGTGAAGCCGCTGCTGGATGCCGAGCGGAAGCGCCTGGCGCGGATCCTGCCCAACGTTACCGTGCACGTGATCGAGAGCGGCCGCGGCGAGGGCCAGGTGCCGCTCAGCCAGGTTGCCAAGAAGATGGGCAAGCTGAAGAAGGAACTGACCAAGGTCGAAGTCAATGCTGTTTCCAAGCGCATCGCGTCGCTGGGCAACAGGCTCCCCATCCCGAAGGGCATCGACCCCTACAAGGCGCGTCCCAACCGCGGACGCTAAGCCTGGGAACGCCCCGGTTACCGGTTCCGACCGGCCGCCGGGGCATTTTTTCTTGCAGCTGCCAACCTCTTTCCACTGCCCCATCAAGGACAGGACGTTCCCATGCCACTAAAGAACCTGGTCATCCGCGCATTCCGGATCCTCGCCGTCGCCGAAGCCATCAGCTGGGCTGCCCTGCTGATCGGCATGTATTTCAAGTGGATTGCAGGCACCACCGAGATTGGTGTCCAGGTAGCCGGGCCGATCCACGGTGCACTGTTCGTGGGCTACGGTGCTGCGGCGCTTGCCCTGTGGAGGCTGCAGCGCTGGCCGTTCAGGGTGGCTCTTTTTGCGGGTGTTTCCGCAGTCTTTCCGTTCGCCACCATCCTGTTCGAGCGGTGGGCAGGTAAGCGGGGGTACCTCAGGGGTGTGCCTGCGGAGACAAGCCCCGCGGCGACGAGGGAATCCGCACGCCTCTAGGGGCGCGTCAGGGCCGGCCGTGCGCGGAGGCCCTTACCGGCGGATGAGCAGGGTGTTCATGGCTTTGTCGTGCAGTCCGCGCTGGTCGGGATCGAAGATGACGGCGGGGATCACCAGGCAAAGCAGTACGGCCCGCACAAGGGCAGCCAGCGGGCCCGGGACTCCGCCGCCCGGCTTCACCACGGCAATGCCCATCGCGCGGTGCCCGATGCTGTATCCGAGGGTGCCCACCAGGAGGGTTTGCTCGACGGCGAACACCGCCAGGGTGGCCCAGGAGTTTCCATCAAAGGCGAAGTTGCTGATCAGGAGCGCGATGCCCCAGTCGATCATGATCGCCAGGATGCGCCGGCCGGCCCGTGCGATGGACCCGGGCCCGGATTCGGGAAGTCCCAGCCGCTCCCCCGGGTACTTCGAGATGCCGGAGGTGTCCGGTCCACTGAGCCAGGAACCAATGTCTTTGCGATCTACCACTGTCCAAGTTTACCGGCCTCTTTCCCGCGCACTGCCCGGATGCCGGATAGCGTTGGAACATGATGCGTACTGCCGATAGCGTTGCCCTAACGGGGCATTCTGTAACTTGCCCGAAACAATGTGGACATGGACGGGAAATGCCGCGTCCATAGGCTGTTAGCAGTTTCAAGCAATTCCCCGGCAGGGACAAGCACACAGCACGGACAACGCAGCAGGGATAACTGCAGGTTCTCCCTGCTTTCGGATTGCGCTGGATCAGATGGCTTGCACGCCAGATATTACATATGCGTTAGGAGCATAGATGTTTAAGACTGCGGACGAAGTCCTCCAGTTCATCAGGGACGAAGATATTAAGTTCGTCGATATCCGCTTCACCGATCTTCCGGGCGTGCAGCAGCACTTCAACGTCCCCGCCAAGAGCGTTGACGCCGACTTCTTCATCAACGGCCAACTCTTTGACGGCTCCTCCATCCGCGGCTTCCAGGGCATCGCGGAGTCCGACATGCAGCTGATCCCGGACGTGACCACCGCGTTCCTGGACACCTTCCGCATGGAAAAGACGCTCGCGCTGAACTTCTCCATCGTCAACCCCCGCACCGGTGACCCCTACCACCGCGACCCCCGCGGCGTTGCAGAGAAGGCTGAGGCCTACCTCGCGTCCACCGGCATCGCCGACACCGCATTCTTCGCTCCCGAAGCCGAGTTCTTCGTGTTCGACAACGTCCAGTACCAGTCCTCCCCGCAGGGCAGCTTCTACAAGATCGACTCCGAGGAAGCACACTGGAACACCGGCCGCGAGGAAGAGGGCGGCAACCTCGGCTACAAGACCCCCGTCAAGGGCGGTTACTTCCCGGTCTCCCCCACCGACAAGCAGGCTGACCTGCGCGACGCCATGTGCGTTGCCCTGGACGAAGCAGGCCTCGAGGTCGAGCGCAGCCACCACGAGGTCGGCTCCGCCGGCCAGGCTGAGATCAACTACAAGTTCACCACCCTGACCCACGCTGCCGATGACCTGCAGAAGTTCAAGTACGTCATCAAGAACACCGCAGATGCCTGGGGCAAGTCCGTGACCTTCATGCCGAAGCCCGTCTTCGGTGACAACGGCTCCGGCATGCACTGCCACCAGTCGCTGTGGAACGGTGGCCAGCCCCTGTTCTACGACGAGAAGGGCTACGCAGGCCTGTCCGACACCGCCCGCTGGTACATCGGCGGCCTGCTGAAGCACGCCTCCGCCGTCCTGGCCTTCACCAACCCGACGGTGAACTCCTACCGCCGCCTGGTCAAGGGCTTCGAGGCTCCGGTCAACATGGTCTACTCACAGGGCAACCGCTCCGCCGGTATCCGCATCCCCATTACGGGCAGCAACCCGAAGGCCAAGCGCATCGAATTCCGCGCACCGGACCCCTCTTCCAACCCGTACCTGGCCTTCGCTGCCCAGCTGATGGCCGGCATTGACGGCATCCGCAACCGCATCGAACCGCCCGCGCCGATCGACAAGGACCTCTACGAGCTCCCCGCCGAGGAAGCCAAGGACATCCCCAAGGCACCGGGCACGCTCGAGGAGGCCCTCGAGGCCCTCCGCGAGGACAACGAATTCCTGCAGGCCGGTGGCGTGTTCACCCAGGACCTGATCGACACCTGGATCGAGTACAAGTACGAGAACGAGATCCGCCCGCTGTCCCTGCGCCCGAACCCCTACGAGTTCGAGCTCTACTACGGCGTCTAGCCGGATCATGCGGGTGGCGCGGCGATAGTCCGCAGACCGTCCGCACATTCCAGAACGAGTTCAGGCGGCTACATGTTTTCCGAAACGTGTAGCCGCCTTTCGTGTATCCGTTCGCACCCCGGCTGAACCTCGATTTGCGAGACTACGCTACTGCCCCGTAACTTTGTGTTCGGTTACTTCGCAATCCCCCAATGTTGGAGTAGCCCGAGAGGTCCCGCGATTCCCCCAAGTCGCGGGGCCTTTCGCTGTTCAGGAAGGTTCTTGGCTTATCCCGGCCAGACTAGGTGCCGTTGCGTTCCGCGTCGGTCGGCACCTCATGATCATCTGCGTCCGGGTCGTGGACCTTGCGTGGGATCTTGCCTTCAACATCAGCGGGCACGGGAGGGTCCTTCTCTTCATCGGTAGACATGGGCCAAGCATAAGCCGCTCCCAAAAAGGTTGGCGCCTGCGCGATGACGCCGGGTGCGCTGCCCGAAGGTGGGAGCCCGGCCCCTGACGTGCTGAGACCGGGAGCCGGACCCCCTGACGAATGCCCCCCGAGACGAAGACTGATCCAGCCTTCCCCCCAACAAGGTTGAAGAACACCGCCAATCCACATACTCGGCCAATCCGTCATGGAGTGCAATGCCGCCCTGCCGCCGTTACCTCATTCCCGCATCCGTGAAGCGTCGGAACATGGTGCGTTGCGGGCCGGACGGGCCGCCGTTGTAGCGGCCGTGGTCAGTGAATCCGGCAAACCGGTAGGCGGCAAGTCCGGCGGGGTTGGCTTCGTTGACGGACAGCACGACGCCGGACTCCCCGGTGCGGTGCCGCGCAGTCAGCCGGGCGGCAGCCCCCACGGCAGCAACGGCTGCGTGGCGGCCGATCCCGCGACCCTGCAGCCGCCGGTCCACCAGGAAGCCCCGCAGGAGCCATGCGCTGTCATCGTCCGGCCAGCCAGCCAGGCGTGCCGCCCCACGCTGCAAAGTGAGTACTCCCGCAGCCCGCCCGTCCGACTCAATGACGTAGGGGCGCCGCGATTCCTCGGCCAGGCCGGCCAGGGCCATCCGCAGGGGATCTCCCACGAAGCGTTCCTGGCCCGGGCTGAGCTCCAGCTGCGCTACCTCGTTGAGCTGGATGGCCTGGGCGTCGGCATCGAGGTCCCGCAGCGGGATGAGCCAGACGCCTTCGCCGTTCAGGACTGGACGGTGCCGGAGGTGCTGCCGGCAGCAGGGTCGGCCATTCCGGCAGGATCCATCCAAAAGACCTCCCAAAGGTGCCCGTCGGGATCCTGGAAGCTGTGGTTGTACATAAAGCCCAGGTCCCGGGGATCCTCCGACAACGTGCCGCCAGCAGCAAGGGCGGCACTTACCGCCTGATCAACGGCCTCCCGGCTGTCCACGCTGTAGGACATGATGGCTTCCGCCGCCCCCGCAGTGCCGGCGACGTCCTTGGAGGTAAAGGTCCGGAAGTAGTCCTCCACCAGGAGCATCACGCAGGCATTGTCGTTGACGATCATGCACGTGGCATTCTCGTCCGTGTAGTCCGGGTTGAAGGAAAAGCCAAGGGCGGAGAAGAAATCGACGGAGCGCTGGAGGTCTTTGACGGGCAGGTTCAGGAAGAGTTGGGTTGCCATGGGCCAAAGGTAGCACCGGGCCCGGACAAAGGGACAGCAGCCGGAAAACGGCTATTGCCCGTAGAACACGCGTTCGAACACGGCCCGGGCGCGGCGGCTGACGCGCAGGTAGTCCTCTTCCAGCGCGGCCGCATGGCCCGGTTCGTAGCCGCACCACCGCGCCACGGCCTCAAGGTCGCGGCGCGACGACGGCAGGAGGTCGGATGCCTTGCCGCTCCAGATGACATTTGCGGACCTGATCCGGCTGGCCAGCCGCCATGCCTGAGCCAGGAGGTCCGCGTCCTCACGGCCGAGGAGTTCCAGCCGGGCAGCGGCTTCCAGCGCTTCCACCGTGGAGGTGGTGCGCAGCTCGGGGTGCTTGCCCGCGTGCTGCAGCTGCAGCAGCTGGACCAGCCATTCGACGTCGCTGAGGCCGCCGCGGCCGAGTTTGAGGTGGCGGGCGGGATCGGCCCCGCGGGGAAGGCGTTCGGATTCCACCCGTGCCTTGATCCTGCGGATCTCCCGGACGTCCTGGTCGGACACCTCGTCGGGGTAACGGATGGGGTCGATCAGCGCCAAGAAGTCCGCTGCCAGGTCGTCGTCGCCCGCCATGGGACGTGCCCGCAGGAGTGCCTGGGCCTCCCAGATGAGCGACCAGCGGCGGTAGTACTCGGCGAACGAGTCCAGGGACCGCACCATGGCCCCGCTCTTCCCCTCCGGGCGGAGGTCGGCGTCCATCTGGAGCACCCGCTCAGCCATGATGGCCGGCTTCACGGGCTGGGTCAGCAGGCTTGAGACCTTGGTGACGATGCGGACAGCCTGTTCCTGTGCCTCCGCCTCCGCGTAGCCCGGGAGCGCCCGGTGCACGTACATCACGTCGGCGTCCGAACCGTACCCGATCTCGCGGCCGCCCTGGCGGCCCATCGCCACGACCAGCACGGCCGTCTTCAAGGGCCCGCCGGCGGAGACGATGCCCTCGGCCACGCGGAGGGCGCCCAGGACTGCCGCCCTGTCAGTGTCGGCCAGCGCGGTGCCCACCTGGTCCTGATCCAGCAGCCCGGCGGAATCGGCGACGGCGATCCGCAGGATCTCCCGCCGCCGGATGAGCCTGATGAGGCGCATGGCACTTTCGGGATCGGAGTGCCGCGACATTTTGGAGGTGATTTCCTGCCATTGCGCCTCGAACGGCACCGGCACCAGGTCCTTGTCCTGGCCGAGCCAGGCAACCGACTCAGGCGAAACTTCCAGCAGGTCCGCGATCAGCCGTGAGTTCGAGAGCATGTGGCAGAGGCGCTCGGCAGCGGCATTGGAGTCCCGAAGCATGCCGAGGTACCAGTGCGTGGTGCCCAGGGCCTCGCTGACCCGCCGGAAGGCGAGCAGGCCGGCGTCGGGGTCCACTCCTTCCGCGAGCCAGTCGAGGAGGATTGGAAGCAGCTGCTTCTGCAGTGCCGCCCGCCGGCTGACTCCAGCCGTCAAAGCCTCGATATGCCGCATGGCGCCCTGCGGGTCCCGATAGCCGAGGGCAGCAAGCCGGCCCTGGGCAGCTTCCGGGGTGAGCCTGGCATCTTCGCTGCTGAGCCTGGCGGCGGTATTCAGCAGGGGCCGGTAGAAGATCCGCTCATGCAGTTCCCGTACGGAGCGCTTGGTCTTCTGCCAGGCGGCCAGCAGCGCGTCGGGATGCGGCCGCTCATTCGAGAACGGGCCCAGGACGGCTTTGGCCAGCGCCCGAAGCGCTGGCTCGGCAACGGGCATGAGGTGGGTCCGGCGCAGCTGGAACAGCTGGATCCGGTGCTCCAGCAGCCTCAGGTACCGGTAGGCGTTGTCGAAGGCGGCGGCGTCGGACCTGCCGATGTAGCCGCCCGCGGACAGGGCCGCAATCGCGGAGGTGGTGTCCCGGCGTCGCAGGGTCTCATCCGCCTTGCCGTGGACAAGCTGCAGCAGCTGGACGGTGAACTCGACGTCCCGCAGTCCGCCGCGGCCCAATTTGATCTGCCGCTGTTCCTCCGCCGCCGGAATGTGCTCGGTGACCCGGCGCCGCATGGCCTGGACAGATTCCACGAAGCCGTCCCTGCCCGCCGAACTCCAGATCAGCGGCTCCACGGCGTCCTCGTACCGCCGCCCCAGTTCGGCATCCCCGGCGATGGTCCGGGCCTTCAGTAGCGCTTGGAACTCCCAGCTCTCCGCCCAGCGCGCGTAGTAGGTCTCATGAGAGGCCAGCGTGCGCACCAGGGGTCCCGACTTGCCCTCGGGCCGCAGGTTGGCGTCCACCTCCCAAAGGCCGGGTTCCCGCGCCACCGAGGAGATGGCCCGGGAGATGCCGCTGGCCAGCGCCGTGCCGATGGTGTTGGCCCGGGCGTCCTCCAGCCCTCCGCTATCCACCACGTAAATGACGTCGACGTCGGAGATGTAGTTCAGCTCGCGCGCCCCGCATTTGCCCATGCCGATCACGGCCAGCCCGACCTCCGCCACATCAGGGGCGCCGTACTGTTCGGCGGCCTCGGCCCGGGAAACTGCCAGTGCGGCCTCGATGGCGGCACCGGCAAGGTCTGCAAGTTCCCCTCCCACCGAGGGCAGGAAGTCGAGGGGGTCTGCCGCGCACAGGTCCTTGACGGCAAGGTCCACCACTCCCCTGCGGTAGGCGGTGCGCAGGGCTGCGTAGGCATCCGGCCCGGTTGCTGCGGCAACTGGCCGCACTGCCCGCGGGTCTGCCCCTACGGACTGCAGCAGGGTTGCGCGCAGCTTCTCCGGGTCTCCCGGCAACGGTTCGGGACTGGCCCGGACATTGAAGGCTTCGAGATGCTCGGGATGCCGGATGAGGAACTCGCCCAGCGCCTCGGATGCGCCCAGCACCCGGTACAGCGGCTCGCTGGTGTCTGGCTCGGCACCAGCCAGTTCCCGGAGGTCCGGATGCTTTTCGATCAGCCGGACCAGGGACTGCAGGGCGGTGTCCGGGCTGGCCGCCATTTGCAGTCCGGCGAACAGCGTGTCCTGGTCCAGGCCTTCGAGTTCCCGGGCGGCCAGGAACCGTTCGCCTTTGTCCAGGTCGCTGAAACCAGCCGCGATCAGGCGGCGTGCCAGGCTCACGCCCGCCGCCTAGAGGATGCCGAGGTTGCGCTGCAGTTCGTAGGGCGTGACCTGCAGCCGGTAGTCCTGCCACTCCGCGCGCTTGTTGCGCAGGAAGTGCTCGAACACCTGCTCGCCCAGGATCTGCGGCATCAGCTCGGAATCCTCCATCGAGCGGATAGCGTCGTGCAGGCTGGCCGGCAGGGGGTCGTGACCCATGGCGCGGCGTTCTGCCGAGCTCAGCGACCAGACGTCGTCTTCGGCGGCCGCCGGAAGGTCGTAGCCTTCCTCAATGCCCTTCAACCCGGCACCGAGCAGCACCGCGTATGCCAGGTAAGGGTTCGCGGCCGAGTCGATGCCGCGGTACTCGATCCGGGCGGACTGGCCCTTGCCCGGCTTGTACAGCGGAACGCGGACCAGGGCCGAGCGGTTATTGTGGCCCCAGCTCAGGTAGCTGGGAGCCTCGCCGCCGCCCCAGAGGCGCTTGTAGGAGTTCACGAACTGGTTGGTCACGGCGGTGAATTCCGGAGCGTGCTTGAGGATGCCGGCGATGAACTGGCGGGCGGTCTTGGACAGCTGGAATTCCGCGCCGGCCTCGTAGAACGCGTTGGTGTCCCCTTCGAACAGGGAGAAGTGCGTATGCATGCCGGAGCCCGGGTGGGTCGTGAACGGCTTCGGCATGAAGGTAGCGTAGGTGCCCTGCTGCAGGGCCACTTCCTTGATGACCGTGCGGAAGGTCATGATGTTGTCCGCGGTCTGCAGCGCATCCGCGTAGCGGAGGTCGATCTCGTTCTGTCCGGGTCCGCCTTCGTGGTGGCTGAACTCCACGGAGATGCCGACTGATTCCAGCATGGTCACCGCGGTGCGGCGGAAGTCCTGGGCAACGCCGCCCGGGACGTGGTCGAAGTAGCCGCCCTCGTCAACCGGCACCGGCGCTCCGTCCGGGCCGAGCTCCTGCGACTTGAGCAGGTAGAACTCGATTTCCGGGTGGGTGTAGCAAGTGAAGCCCATGTCGGCGGCCTTGGCGAGCGTCCGCTTCAGGACGTTGCGCGGATCAGCCGCGGAGGGTTCGCCGTCAGGGGTAAGGATGTCGCAGAACATGCGCGATGTCTGCTCCGTCTCGCCGCGCCAGGGCAGGATCTGGAACGTTGACGGGTCAGGCTGTGCCAGCATGTCCGATTCGAAGACACGGGCAAGGCCCTCGATGGCCGAGCCGTCGAAGCCCAGCCCTTCCTCGAAGGCGCCTTCGACCTCGGCCGGCGCCAGGGCAACAGACTTGAGCGAACCTACGACGTCGGTGAACCACAGGCGCACGAAACGTACGTCGCGCTCTTCGATTGTGCGCAGGACAAACTCTTGCTGGCGGTCCATGATGGCCTCTTCTCCGGTCAACGTCCATGCTCCGGGGTCCGCGGTGATTGGGGGAAGCCGGCAGCAGTTCACAAACACTGTACTAAGCATTCGGCGCCAATGCTGGCGTCTGCGCCGCGCGTAACACAGCGTTAACACCCGCGGCATCCCGGAGAGGGCCGCCGTCGGGCTCTGCGTAGTCCGGGCAACATATGTGGGCGCCCAGCGCATATGACCCTTATCACCCCGCACGCGGCCCAGGCCATGTAGCTAGGACGGCAGGTACCGCACTACGCTCATGCCATGGCCTCAAGCAACAGCTCGAACTCCAGCGCGTCCGCCGAAGTCCCCGCACCCTACGGCAACGGGCCTGCGCAGGCACCGGCACCCGGCCCGGCAGCCAAGCCGGGCAAGGTACGCATCCACCACCTGCAGCAGGCCAAGCGCGACGGCACCAAATTCGCCATGCTGACCGCTTACGAGCAGTACACGGCCGAAATCTTCGACGCCGCCGGCATCGAGGTCCTCCTGGTGGGCGACTCGGCGTCCAACAACGTGTTCGGCAACGAGACCAGCCTTCCCGTCACGGTGGACGAACTGCTTCCGCTGTGCCGCGCCGTCGCCAGGTCCGCCAAGCGGGCACTGGTGGTGGCAGACCTGCCGTTCGGCAGCTACGAGGTTTCCGCGGAGCAGGCCGTGGCCGCCGGGGTCCGGTTCCTCAAGGAAGGCCTGGCGCACGCCGTCAAGATCGAGGGCGGCCAGTACTACGCCTCCACCGTCCGGGCCATGGTCCAGGCAGGCATCCCCGTCATGGCCCACATCGGCTTCACTCCGCAGAGCGAGCACGCCCTGGGCGGGTACCGGGTACAGGGCCGGGGCGACGACGCCCAGCGCCTGATCGACGACGCGGTGGCCCTTGCCGATGCCGGCGCATTCTGCGTGCTCATGGAGATGGTGCCGGCCCAGACGGCGGCTGCCGTGGATGCAGCGGTCAGCGTCCCCACCGTGGGCATCGGCGCAGGCAAGGAAACCACCGGCCAGGTCCTCGTCTGGCAGGACATGGCCGGCCTGCGGGGCGGCCGGATGGCCAAGTTCGTCAAGCAGTATGCCGACCTGCGCAGTACGCTCCTCGATGCCGCTACGGCCTATGGCGACGACGTGCGGTCCGGGCAGTTCCCTGGCTCGGAGCACTCTTTCTGACAGCGACTGCTCCCGCAGGACGCGCCGCGGGCCAGGCAATACCGCTTGCCGTCAGTCGTCGTCGTCTTTTTCCCACGCCTCGTTGCGGGCCCGGACCTTCTCAAGGGCGTGCTCGGCATCTTCGCGTGTCTGGTAGGGCCCGATCAGCTGGCTCCAGTCTGAGAGTCGGTCCTCTTCCACCTCGTGGGTCCTGATGTTGTACCAGTACTCAGTCATCGTTGCTCCCGTTCCGGCAGGCAGGGAAGCTGCGGCGTGACCCGCGTAACACAAATGCATACGCGCGCCCTGCACGGCTCCCGGTTGTTAGGCGTTCTGTGGTGCCTTATATGATCAATCTATGCCTTCCCTTGCCTCCACTGCACCCATCGGCACCCTCACCCCCGGTACCGTAGGCCCGCAGCGTTCCGTCCCGGCGTCCATCCCCCGTCCGGAGTATGTCGGCAGGCCCGCCCCCGCCAAATTCACGGGGTCCGAGGTGAAGTCAGCCGAAACGATCGAGAAGATCCGCATCGCCGGAAAAATCGCCGCGCAGGCCATCGTTGAAGTGGGAAAACACATCCAGCCCGGCGTGACCACGGACCAGCTGGACAAGGTGGGCCACGAGTTCCTCCTGGACCACAATGCCTACCCCTCCACCCTCGGCTACCGGGGATTTCCGAAGTCGCTGTGCTCCTCGCTGAATGAGGTCATCTGCCACGGCATCCCGGACAGCACAGTGGTCCAGGACGGCGATATCCTCAACATCGACATCACGGCCTACATCAACGGCGTCCACGGCGACACCAACTACACCTTCCTGGTGGGCGATGTGGACGAGGAATCCCGCCTGCTGGTGGAACGCACACAGGAGTCGCTGAACCGGGCCATCAAGGCCGTAGCCCCCGGCCGTGAGATCAACGTCATCGGCAGGGCCATCCAGTCCTACGCCAAGCGGTTCGGCTATGGGGTGGTCCGCGATTTCACCGGCCACGGCGTAGGGGAAGCATTCCACACCGGACTGATCATCCCGCATTACGACGCAGCCCCGGCCTACAGCACCGTCATCGAGGCCGGCATGGTGTTCACCATCGAGCCGATGCTCACGCTGGGTACCGTGGAGTGGGACATGTGGGCGGACGACTGGACCGTGGTCACCAAGGATCGCAAGCGCACCGCCCAGTTCGAGCACACGCTGCTGGTGACCGAATCCGGTGCCGAGATCCTCACCCTGCCCTGAGTGCCGCACGCATGCCTGGCGTGCTCACACCCCTGATGAACTGAACCACCGGCCCCTGGCCGGATATCCTTTCCGGGGCCGGCCACCGGCCGCCCTTTTCCTGCCCGCACCTGCCACGAACGGAAACCCACTTTGGCCAAGAAGGACGAGAAGTCGCACAAGAACGCCCCGCTGATCGGCATCGACATCGGAGGCACGGGAATCAAGGGCGGCATTGTCGACCTCAAGAAGGGCAAGCTGGTAGGTGATCGGTTCCGGGTTCCCACCCCCCAGCCCGCCACTCCCGAGTCCGTGACGGAAGCCGTGGCCCTGGTGGTGGCTGAACTTTCGGCCCGCCCCGAGGCGCCCGCCGCCGGTTCCCCGGTCGGCGTCACCTTCCCGGGCATCATCCAGCACGGGGTGGTGCACTCAGCGGCCAACGTCGACAAGAGCTGGCTGGAGACAGACATCGACGCCATGCTCACCGCACGGCTCAACCGGCCCGTCGAGGTCATTAACGACGCCGACGCGGCAGGCCTCGCAGAGGCCCGTTACGGTGCCGGCGCGGGCGTCGGCGGTACCGTCCTGGTGATCACCCTCGGTACGGGCATCGGCTCAGCCTTCATCTTCGACGGCAAGCTCGTCCCCAATGCCGAACTGGGCCACCTGGAAATCGACGGCTTCGACGCCGAAACGAAAGCATCCGCGGTGGCACGTGAACGGGACGGCCTGACCTGGGACGAGTACAGCGTGCTGCTGCAGCGCTACTTCTCCCACGTGGAGTTCCTGTTCTCCCCCGAACTGTTCATCGTTGGCGGCGGCATCTCCAAGCGCGCGGACGAGTACCTGCCCAAGCTGAAACTGCGCACCCCCATTGTTCCCGCAGTCCTGCGGAACGAGGCAGGCATCGTGGGCGCCGCCATCGAGATCGCACTGAAGCACAAGCTGGCAAAGTAGTCCGGGAACGGACGACGCTTAAAGACAGGACGCCCCCTTCCGGTACCGGAAGGGGGCGTCCTGTCTTATGTGCCGGTGGCGGCTGCGGCTTCCCCTCCGCTGCGGCCACCGGAGATTAGAGGGGGCTTTTCTCCGTGCCCTTGGCGTTTTTCGCCGGCGCGCCCTTGGCATCCTGCTCCGCCTCGTGGCGCAGCAGGGAGATGGCCGTTTCGAAATCCTCGAGGGATTCGAAGGCCTGGTAGACGCTGGCGAACCGGAGGTAGGCCACCTTGTCCAGCTTCTGCAGCGGCCCCAGGATAATCAGGCCGACCTCGTGTGCGTCGATTTCCGCGGCGCCGGACGCGCGGATCTGCTCCTCCACTTCCTGGGCAAGCAGCGCGAGGTCATCCTCACTGACGGGCCGGCCCTGGCAGGCCTTGCGCACGCCGTTGATCACCTTGCTGCGGCTGAAGGGCTCGCCCACGCCGGAGCGCTTGATGACGGAGAGGCTGGTGGTTTCCACCGTGGTGAACCGGCGGCCGCACTCGGGGCACTGCCGGCGCCGCCGGATGGCCGAGCCGTCATCCGCCATGCGGCTGTCCACCACGCGGGAGTCAGGGTTGCGGCAGAACGGACAGTACATGGTGTCCCTCCCTCGCATTGTCCCGCTGCCGGGATATCCCAAATGAGCGCGCGGAAGATCCGCGCTGTAGCGCCTTCCAGTTTACGGGCATATGTAGCGTAATAACAAGCCTGTAATTACTAGATGTAGTGCTAGTCCTCCGGAAACCGCGCGGTGACGGCGTCGCCGTGAGCCGGAAGATCCTCCGCGCGGGAGAGATTCACGATGTGGCCGCTGACTTCCTTGAGCGCCTCACGGCTGTAGTTGACCACCTGGATGGCGCGCAGGAACGTGGTCACGTTGAGCCCGGACGAGAAGGCGGCCGTGCCGCTGGTGGGAAGCACGTGGTTGGAGCCCGCGCAGTAGTCTCCCAGGCTGACCGGGCTGTAGTCCCCCACGAAGATGGCGCCGGCGTTCCGGATCCGGGCGGCGACAGCAGACGCGTCGCGGGTCATGATCTCCAGGTGTTCCGCGGCGTAGGCGTCGCAGGCGGCAATACCCTGGTCGAGGCCGTCCACCAGGACGACGCCTGACTGCGGCCCCGAGAGCGCCTCGCGCACCCGGTCCGAGTGCTTGGTGGCGGCAGCCTGCCGGTCGAGTTCAGCCCGGACTGCGGAGGCAAGGTCCTCCGAATCGGTGATGAGCACTGAGGCTGCCTGGGGGTCGTGTTCGGCCTGGCTGATCAGGTCCGCGGCGACGAGCGCGGGCTGGGCCGAGGCATCAGCCAGGATGGCGATCTCCGTGGTGCCGGCCTCGGAGTCGATACCGACCACGCCCTTGACCAGGCGCTTGGCGGTGGCCACGAAGATGTTGCCCGGACCCGTCACCACATCCACGGGCTCGAGGGCAGGACCGGCAGGCGTTTCCGCCACGCCGTAGGCGAAGGCGGCGATGGCCTGCGCCCCGCCGATCGCGTACACCTCGGTGATGCCGAGCAGCGCTGCCGCAGCAAGGATGGTGGGGTGGGGCAGGCCGCCGAATTCCTTCTGCGGGGGTGAAGCGAGGGCAATGGACTCCACCCCGGCGGCAAGAGCCGGAACCACGTTCATGATCACCGAGGACGGGTACACGGCGAGGCCGCCAGGCACATACAGCCCCACCCGCGCCACCGGCACCCAGTTCTGGCTGACCACGGCGCCGTCCCCCAGTTCCACGTCAACGTTGCGCGGGCGCTGCCCGTCCGCGAACCTGCGTGCCCGGCTGATGGATTCCTCAAGGGCCGCACGCACCGCCGGGTCCAGCTGTTCCAGTGCGCCCGCGAGGACGTCTTGCGGAACCAGGGGGTGCTCCTGGGTCACGCCATCGAAGCGGAGCGCCAACTCGCCGAGGGCCGCGAAGCCGCCGCGCCGGACGGCAGCAATGATGTCCAGGACTTTTTCTTCGGCGTCGGCAACAGTCTGGCCCTTGGCCCGCGGCACCGCTGCGCGCAGGCCAGCGAGGGTGAGGCTTTGTCCCCGCACATCAATGGTGCGAAAGTTCACGGCGGCAGTCGCGGGGGCGGGAAACTCCGAAGAAATGGTCACCGCACCATTTTACGGGCCGGAGCGGGTGCCCCTGCCAACGGCCCGCTGCTGTGGCTGCCGTCATGGTGCGGTACGGCCCGGGGCGGGACCGGCCGCGTCGGCGCCGCTGCCTGGCTTCTTTCCCAGCAAATCCTGCAGTTCCAGCACGAAGACGGAGATCGCCGCAGCCGCCGGCCACAGCAGCAGCACCGGCAGAGCCCGGAGCGAGAAGGCGATGCTCGCGTTGGCGGATGCATCCACCGCCGGTCCCCAAAGGCTGGCGGACAACACGCCTGCCTGCCATGCCAGGATGCTGCCCGCAATGGCGCCGCCGAGCCCCAGCAGCAGTGCCGCCTGCGGGTTGGCGCGTTTCTTGTCCGCCAGGAAGA
Organism: Arthrobacter sp. Y3221087; assembly: GCF_059089905.1. Lineage (NCBI taxonomy): Bacteria > Bacillati > Actinomycetota > Actinomycetes > Micrococcales > Micrococcaceae > Arthrobacter > Arthrobacter sp. Y3221087. The sequence continues at coordinate 78,307 of NZ_JBNHFE010000011.1, read as the reverse complement.
CGCCCAGCACGCAGCCGGCAACAACCAGGATGGCGGCAAGGGTCAGGTCGCGCGGCAGCCAGACTGCCGGGTTGGTCCCCGCTGCGAGGCCGGGATCCCTGGTGATCAGGTTCAGGCCGCCGGGAGCGAGCAGCCACCACAGGATGCCCGCCGGAACACCCGCCGCCGCCGGAACCACCAGAAGGGCCCACGGCAGCCGCGAGGAAGTACGGCGGGAAAGTTTGACCATGCAACAAACCTTAACAAACGTTCCGGCGGCGCAACGCGCTGACCCGCTCCGACAGGCGATTCCCCCGTGGAGCCTGCGGACAATACGCTTGGAGGGAAGCACCCATCCATGTCAGGAGTTTTCGGTGGCCGACAACAGCGCGCCCTTCGAGCAGACGTTCCGGGAGCTGTTCCGGCGCCATGCCGCGGGGGTTGCCATCATCACGGTGAACTACCAGGACGAGCCTTACGGGTTCACTGCAACGTCGGTGGCGTCGCTGTCAGCCAAACCGCCGCGGTTCACATTCAACATGGCCCGCAGCTCCAGGTCCTGGCCGGCCGTGGCCAACACGCAGTACCTGGGCGTCCACATGCTGGGGCTGGAGAACCAGGAACTGGCCGCTCGCTTTGCCCGCCCGGGCAACCGCTTCGAAGGCAACCACTGGGAGATCGGGCCGCACGGCGTGCCCATCCTGAAGGACGTTGCCGGCTGGCTCGTCGGCGAGGTACAGATGCGGCTCTCCTTCGAGAACAACGCAGTGGTGGTGGTCCAGGTGATTGACGGCCAGGTGGGCGGCGAAGGGTCGCCCCTGCTGTACCACGGCGGCGCCTACGGGCAGCCCATGCCCCTGGACTACGAGATCTGACGCTTCCCGCCGCGAACCGCGGACGACGGCGGAACGTGCAGCCCGTCGTCGTCCGCGGTTTTGTCAGGCGTCCAGGCAGGCCGGACCGAGCAGCACTTTGAGGTCGCCGAACAGGGACGGGCTGGGGTTCACCCGGAGGTGCACGGGCAGGGCCATGACCTCCGTGCGGGTATCGCCCTGCAGGTGCAGGCGGACCTCGGAGTTGCCCCGGTGGGTGCGCAGCACGTCGCCCAGCTCAGTGACTACGGCCTCCGTGGCCTTGTGCGTGGGCATGGTGATCACCAGGGGACCGTTCATGCCCTCACTCAGGTCCGGGACGGAGAGCTCCATGCAGTTCAGCGTCACCGCGCCGTCGTCCCGCTTCTGCAGGCGGCCCTTGACCACCACGATCAGGTCCTCGGCCAGCACCGACGCGATGGGACCGTAGACCTGGCCGAAGAACATCACTTCCATGGAACCGCCCAGGTCCTCAACCTCCGCCCGGGCGTAGGCGTTGCCGCTGGCCTTGGCAATCCGGCGGCTCAGGGACGTGATCATTCCGGCGATGGTGATGATGGCGCCGTCCTGCGGCCCGTCTTCCCCCAGCACCGACGTGATGCTCATCTCCGCGTGCTGGCTGAGGAGGCCTTCGAGGCCCTGCAGCGGGTGGTCGGAGACGTACAGGCCAAGCATGTCCCGTTCGAAGGACAGCTTGTCCTTCTTCTCCCACTCCGGCAGATCCGGGATGTCGATGCTGAGGGACGACTCCGACTCGGTTTCCCCGATCCCGGCAAAGAGGTCGAACTGGCCGATCGCCTCGTTCCGCTTCAGGGTGATGACCGAATCGATGGCCTCTTCATGGACCATGGCCAGGGCGCGTCGGGTGTGCCCCAGTGAATCGAAGGCGCCTGACTTGATCAGCGATTCGATGGTGCGCTTGTTGCAGACCACCGCCGGGACCTTCATCAGGTAGTCCTTGAAGGACGTGTAGGCACCCTCGCTTTCGCGGGCCGCCACCATGGCCTCCACCGCGTTGACGCCGACGTTCCGGATGGCACCCATGCCGAAGCGGATGTCGTTGCCCACCGGGGTGAAGTTCAGGGCGGATTCGTTGACGTCCGGCGGAAGCACGGTGATGCCCATGCGTCGGCATTCGTTGAGGTAGATGGCGGACTTGTCCTTGTCATCACCCACGGAGGTGAGCAGGGCGGCCATGTACTCCGGCGCATAGTGCGCCTTGAGGTATGCAGTCCAGTAGGAGATCACGCCGTAAGCGGCCGAGTGGGCCTTGTTGAAGGCGTAGTCGGAGAAGGGCAGCAGGATGTCCCACAGGGTCTTGACGGCGTCCATGGAGTAGCCGTTGTCCTGCATGCCTTTGGAGAAGCCGGCGAACTGTTTGTCCAGTTCGGACTTTTTCTTCTTGCCCATGGCGCGGCGGAGAATGTCTGCCTGTCCCAGCGAGTAGCCGGCAAGCTTCTGGGCCACGGCCATAACCTGCTCCTGGTACACGATCAGGCCATACGTTCCGCCGAGGATCTCCGAGAGGGGTTCTTCGAGTTCCGGGTGGATGGGGATGACTTCCTGGATCCCGTTCTTGCGCAGCGCGTAGTCCGTGTGGGCGTTGGCGCCCATGGGGCCGGGCCGGTAGAGCGCCAGCACGGCGGAGATGTCTTCGAAGTTGTCAGGCTTCATGAGCTTGAGCAGGGACCGCATGGGTCCGCCGTCGAGCTGGAACACGCCCAGCGTGTCGCCGCGGGCCAGCAGCTCGTAGGAGGCGGCGTCGTCCAGCTCAAGGTTTTCGAGGTCCAGGTCGATGCCGCGGTTCATCTTGATGTTCTCGAGGGCGTCGGAAATGATCGTCAGGTTCCGCAGGCCCAGGAAGTCCATCTTGATCAGGCCCAGTCCCTCGGACGTGGGGTAGTCGAACTGGGTGATCACCTGCCCGTCCTGGAACCGGCGCATGATCGGGATGACGTCGATGATCGGATCCGAGGACATGATCACGCCGGCGGCGTGGACGCCCCACTGGCGCTTCAGCCCTTCGATGCCGAGCGCCGTTTCGAACACCTTCGCGGCCTCGGGATCCGTGGCGATCAGCTGGCGGAAATCCCCTGCCTCGCTGTAGCGCTTCGCTTCAGGGTTCTGGATGTCGGCGAGCGGAATGTCCTTCGCCATGACGGCGGGCGGCAGCGCCTTGGTGAGCTGTTCGCCCATGCTGAAGGGGTAGCCCAGGACGCGGGAGGAGTCCTTGAGCGCCTGCTTGGTCTTGATGGTGCCGTAGGTGACGATCATCGCCACGCGCTCGTCGCCGTATTTGCGCGTGACGTAGTCGATGACCTCGGGCCGCCGACGGTCATCGAAGTCGACGTCGAAGTCGGGCATGGAGACACGGTCCGGGTTGAGGAAGCGTTCGAAGATCAGGCCGTGCCGCAGGGGGTCGAGGTCGGTGATGCGCATCGCGTAGGCCACCATGGAGCCGGCGCCGGAACCACGGCCCGGCCCCACCCGGATGCCGTTGTTCTTGGCCCAGTTGATGAAGTCGGCCACCACCAGGAAGTAGCCCGGGAAGCCCATTGAGGTGATGACGCCGAGCTCGTAGTCGGCCTGCTTGCGGACCTCGTCCGGCACGCCTTTCGGGTAGCGGTACTGCAGGCCCTTGTCCACTTCCTTGACCAGCCAGGAGGTCTCATCCTCGCCGGGCGGGCAGGGGAACCGGGGCATGTAGTTGGCGTCCGTGTTGAAGGACACCTCGCAGCGTTCGGCGATCAGGAGGGTGTTGTCGCAGGCTTCGGGGTGGTCGCGGAAGAGTTCCCGCATCTCCCGCGGGGACTTCAGGTAGTAGCCGCTGCCGGAGAAGGCGAAGCGCGAACCGCCGTTGTCGTAGGTGGGCTCCAGCAGGGTGGAACCGGACTGGATGGCCAGCAGCGCCTCGTGGGCCTTGGCGTCGTGCTCGTGGGTGTAGTGGAGGTCGTTGGTGGCCACCAGGGGCAGGTTGAGTTCCTTGGCAAGCCGAAGCAGGTCGCCGGTGACGCGGCGTTCGATGTCCAGGCCGTGGTCCATCAGTTCGCAGAAGTAGTTTTCCGCGCCAAAGATGTCCCGGAACTCGGCGGCCGCCTCCAGCGCTTCGCGGTACTGGCCCAGCCGGAGCCTGGTCTGCACTTCCCCGGACGGGCAGCCGGTAGTGGCGATGAGGCCCTCGGAGTAGGTGTTGAGGAGCTCGCGGTCCAGGCGCGGCCACTTGCCGAAGACCGAGTCAAGCGAGGCGATGGACGAGGCACGGAAGAGGTTCCGCATGCCCACGTTGTTGTAGCTGAGCAGGGTCATGTGGGTGTAGGAGCCACCGCCGGAGACGTCGTCCTTGCGCTGCGACTCGTCCCCCCAGCGGACACGCTCCTTGTCCGTGCGCGCGGTGCCGGGAGTCACGTAGGCTTCGACGCCGATGATCGGTTTGATGCCCTTGGCCTGGGCCTTCTGCCAGAAGTCGAAGGCGCCGAACAGGTACCCGTGGTCGGTGGTGGCCAGCGCGGGCATGCCCAGGCGTTCGGTTTCATCGAACAGCTCTCCCAGGCGGGCTGCTCCATCCAGCATGGAATATTCGGTGTGGGTGTGCAGGTGGACAAACGAATCATTGCTGGAAGTCACCGCACTATTCTAAGCGTTGGCCCCCGGCCGCCCGCGTCAGGCCCGCCCGGACCCCAGGACCTCAAGGGCATACGCCAGGTCTTGCGGGTAGTCGCTGGTGACCCGGATACGCTCCCCCGTGGCCGGGTGGTCGAACGCAAGTTCGCGTGCGTGCAGCCACTGCCGGGTCAGGCCCAGGGTGGCGGCGAGGCGGGGATCGGCGCCGTACGTCAGGTCCCCGGCGCAGGGGTGCCGGAGCGCGGAAAAGTGCACGCGGATCTGGTGGGTCCGACCCGTCTCAAGGTGGACTTCCACCAGGCTGGCCTTGCCGAACGCCTCGATCACCTCATAGTGCGTGACGGACTCCCGGCCGTCCTCGATCACGGCGAACCGCCAGTCGTGGCCGGGGTGCCGGCCGATGGGTGCATCGATGGTGCCGGTCAGGGGGTCGGGCAGGCCCTGCACCACGGCGTGGTACACCTTGTCCACGGTCCGCTCCTTGAAGGCGCGCTTCAAGGCCGTGTAGGCCCGTTCGGTCTTTGCCACCACCATTACCCCGGATGTTCCGACGTCGAGCCGGTGCACGATGCCGGCCCGTTCCGGCGAGCCGGAGGTGGAGATACGGTATCCGGCGCCCGCGAGGCCGCCCACTACAGTGGGTCCCACCCAGCCCGGCGACGGGTGCGCGGCAACGCCCACGGGTTTATCGACGACGACGAAGTCGTCGTCGTCCAGCAGGATCTTCAGGCCTTCCACAACTTCCTCCACGACTTCGAGCGGGTCCCGCCGTTCCGGCATGCTGACGTCCAGGACGTCCCCCGCAGCCAGCTTTGCCGATTTGCCCAGAGCCTTGCCCCGGCTCACCACGTGGCCCTCCGCTATCAGGGTCGCCGCCATGGAGCGGGAGACGCCCAGGATTCCGGCCAGCCCGGCGTCGGCCCGGGAGCCGGCGAATTCCTCGGCAACGACATACCGCTCAGGCATCGCCGGACTTTTCCTTGCGCTCCGGGGCAAGCCGGGTGCCGTCCAGTGCGACCCCGCGCAGGGTCAGGATGCAGATGATGGCGACGGCGGATACAACGGCGGAATCGGCGATGTTGAAGATGGCGAAGTTGGGAAGCTGGATGAAGTCGACCACGTGCCCCATGCCGAAGGACGGCTCCCGGAACAGCCGGTCGGTAAGGTTGCCCAGCGCTCCGCCCAGGAGCAGGCCCAGGGCAAGGGCCCACCATTTTGAGCCCAGCTTCCGGATCTGGAGGACGATGGCGATGGCGACAACGGCCATGATGATGGAGAACACCCAGGTGACGTTTTCGCCGATGGAGAACGCGGCGCCCGAGTTGCGGATGAAGTACCAGTGCAGCAGCGGGGGGAAGACCGGGATCCGTTCCCCTTCCACCATGGTGGAGGTGACCCACAGCTTGGTCAGCTGGTCCAGGACATAGGCAAAGACTGCGAACCCGGCGAAGAGGGAGAGCAGCACGGCCCGGCGGGGACGCGGTGAGGGCGGGACAGGGCGTGCAGCGTCTGCAGCGAGTTCGTCAGTCATGGTGCTTTCATTCGTAAAACAGCTGTCAATGCCGAAAGCCGGCGGCCGAGGAATCCTCAGCCACCGGCTTTCAGAATACGTGCTTGACGGACTAGTTGGCTTCGCTTACTTCCGGCGTAGCCACTGAGCCGCGGGCATCGAGGTCGCGGAGCTGGCCTTCGATGTAGGCCTTCAGGCGTGAGCGGTAATCGCGCTCGAAGCCGCGGAGCTGCTCCACCTTGCGTTCCAGGACGGACCGCTGCTGCTCGAGGGCGCCAAGGATCTTGCGGGACTTTTCCTGGGCGTCGTTGACGAGGCTGCTGGCTTCGATCTGCGCCTCGGCGATGATCTTGTCCTTCTGCGCCTGGCCGTCGGCAACGTGGCGGTCGTGCATCTGCTGCGCCATGGCCAGCAGGCCTGCGGCGGATTCGGCGGCCGGCGTGGCGACGGCCGCCTGGCTGGCAGGAGTGGGGGCGGCAGCGACCGGAGCGGGAGCCTGCGCCTCCTTCTTCTTAGCAGCTTCGGCGGCCTTGGCTTCAGCCTCGGCCTTTTCGCGTGCTTCGTCCTTGTCGGACTTGACGGGCGCGGGGACCTTCTCCACTACGGGTGCGGCGGCGGCGCTGGCAGGAACGCTGGAACCGGCTTCGGCGAGCTTCTTGCGGAGCTCGTCGTTCTCCTGGTTCAGGCGTCGGAGCTCCACGACAATCTCGTCCAGGAAGTCGTCAACTTCATCCTGGTCGTAGCCCTCACGGAACTTGGTCGGCTGAAAGCGCTTATTGACAACGTCTTCTGGCGTCAAAGCCATCTGGTCACCTCACTGGTCTGGTTAGTCAGTAGGCCTTCCGGCCGTCGAAACTACGGTACCTAAATTTGGTCTGCTTACTCTAATTCAACACTGCAGTGTCAAACGCGAGTTTCTACGCTTCACAGTAACTGTTCCCGCGGGTCCAGGCTGCGCTGCTGGTCTATTCGGTAAATCAGGCGAGTCCCCGGGTGATTCCCATGGCAATGCTTACGGCAATGAAGAGGATCAGGAAACCCAGGTCCAGCGAGATGCCGCCCAGGCGGAGGGGAGGAATCAGCCGGCGCAGGACCTTCAGGGGCGGATCGGTGATGGTGTACACGGCGTGAGCGGCCACCAGGGCGGCCCCGCGCGGCCGCCACTCCCGGGCAAACATCTGGACCCAGTCGTACACCAACCGGATGATGAGGGCCACAAAAAACAGCAGGAGCGCGAGATAGACAAGTCCGAAAACAATTCCCATGACTTAATTCATATCTCCATGTCCATTGTGGGTACGGCAGTATGTTGCCGATGCTTCCCGTCTATTTCAGCACAGATGCCAGACAGGTGTCCCTGCCTGGCATCCGGATCCTGCCTGCTGGTCAGCTCTGGTTGAAGAAGCTGGCTGTGTTGTCGCTTGCCTTCTTGTCGTCGCCGATGACTTCGACATACGACGGCGACAGCAGGAAAACCTTGTTGGTCACCCGTTCGATGCTCCCCCGCAGCCCGAATACGAGTCCTGCAGAGAAGTCCACCAGGCGCTTCGCGTCCGCTTCGCCCATATCGGTGACGTTCATGATCACCGGAATGCCGTCCCGGAAGCTCTCGCCGATGAGCTTGGCGTCATTGTAGGAGCGCGGGTGGATGGTGGTGATCTGGCGCAGGCCGCCGGTCTCTTCGCGGCTCGAAGCCGCTCGCTTGATGGGGGTCACTGGGGCGCGGTATTCCTCTTCAGGGGTGTAGGACGCTTCGCGGCTGACCTCGCGGACGGGTGCGGGTGCACGGCGCTCCTCGCGGTCAGCTTCCATCGTTTCGTCCTCATCCTTACGTGCGGTCTGTTGCTCGGACTCGTAATGCTCATCGCCGTCGGCGAGCCCAAGATAGATCATTGTCTTGCGCAGAGCGCCGGCCATGGTCGACTCCTATTCGTGTCCCGTATGCGGGTCGTCCAATGACTTGACAGCATTGGGGTCCCCCGCCCATCACTTCCAACAGGACCGACGCTACCCCACTGCGGGACGTGATCCGAGAATATCGGAACCGATCCGCAGGTGTGTCGCCCCGAACTTGACCGCTGCCTCCAGGTCCTGGCTCATGCCGGCGGAGATGCCCGTGGCCGCGGGATGCTCCGCCACCAGGTGCGCCGAGACGCCGGCGAGCTTCTCGAAGGCCGGCTCGGGCGCGGCACCGAGCGGGGCCACCGCCATCACGCCTGCGAGGCGCAGGCCGTCGGCCGCCGCGATCTGTTCGGCCAGCCGGAGCACGTCGGCGGGGGCGGCACCGCCGCGGTGCGCCCCGGCGTCGTCCTCGAGGCTGACCTGGATGAAGCATTCCAGTGGCGCCCTGCCTGCGCTTGCCTGTGCTGCGGAAGCGGCCTTCGCCAGCGCCTCCACCAGCTGGGGCCGGTCCACGGAGTGCACCGCGGCGGCGTAGCGGGCAACCGACTTTGCTTTCTTGGTCTGGAGCTGGCCCACGAAGTGCCACGTCAGCCCGCAGTCCGCCAGTTCCGCGGCCTTGGCAGCGGCCTCCTGGTCCCTGTTTTCGCCGACGTCCGTCACGCCCAGCCCAGCGAGCCGGCGGATGTCCCCGGCGGGGTGGAACTTGGTGACCACGATCAGCGTGGGCAGGCGGTCCTCGCGGCGTGCGGCTGCTGCGGCTGCTTCGATGCGCCGCCGGACCACGGCGAGCCTCCCGGCAAGTTCGGCAGTGCGGGAATCCCTTGCATCCGGCGCGTCAGTCATGGCACCACACCAGACCCGCGAACCTGCCTGTTTCCCTGTTGCGCCGGTAGGAGAAGAGTGACTCTGTCTCCAACGTGCATGCTCCGGTGTACGCCACCTCCACGCCTGCGCGTTCCAGCTGGCTGCGCGCGCCGGCCGGCAGGTCCAGTCCGGGTGTGCCCCAGGACGTGGTGCTGCGGGTGGCGGGCACTTCCGCCGCCACCTCGTCCTGGAGCACGGCGGGAACCTCGTAGCAGCGTCCGCAGATTGATGGACCCAGCCAGGCCCGGATGGCGCCCGCGCCCAGGGACTTCATGCTCTCCACCGCTGCCGGGATGACCCCGTTGGCGATTCCCGGGCGCCCTGCGTGGACGGCAGCGAGGACCGGACCATCCGCGGATTCGGCCGCAAGGAGCACGGGGATGCAGTCTGCCACCATCACGGCAAGAGGCACTCCGCGGGAGACCATGGCGTCAGCCTCGGGCGTTGCGGTGTCCGGCTGCATGACGGCCACGGCCGTGCCGTGCACCTGGTTCATGAAGCGCAGTCCGGCCGGCGCCACGCCCATGGTCCGTTCAAGCTCGGCGCGCCGTCGCTGCACCCGGGCAGGATCGTCGCCGACATGCAGCGCGAGGTTGCCGGCGTCCGTATTCGTGAATGCGGCCGACACCCCGGGCAGGATGTCGGCTCGCCAATGGAACAAGCCGGGGCCTACTTCAGGAAGTCGGGGACATCCAGGTCATCCGGGTGGTTGCCGGTGAGATCCGGCTCCACCACGGAAGGAAGGTCGACGTCGAACCCGGAGTCTGCAGGGACGGCGGAAGGACGCTGCTGGCCCCAGCTGCTGAGGCCTGCGGCACCAACACCGGCGTGGACCGGCTGGGCGCTGGCCTGGTGGTGGCCGGACGACGGAGCCTGGGCCGGCGCCGGAGCTGCGGATGGCGCGGCGGGGCGCTGCGGAGCCGCCTGCGGCTGGGACTGGTCCATGGACGGTGAGGTTGCCTTGACGTCGTCGAATCCGGCGGCGATGACGGTGACACGCGCCTCGTCACCCAGGGCATCGTCGATGACGGCGCCGAAGATGATGTTTGCCTCGGGGTGGGCCACTTCCTGGACCAGGCGGGCGGCCTCGTTGATTTCGAACAGGCCGAGGTCCGAGCCGCCTTGGATGGAGAGCAGCACGCCGTGCGCGCCGTCGATGGAAGCTTCGAGGAGCGGGGACGCGATGGCGAGTTCTGCAGCCTTGACGGCACGGTCCTCGCCGCGGGCGGAGCCGATGCCCATCAGGGCGGAACCGGCACCCTGCATAACGGACTTGACGTCCGCGAAGTCGAGGTTGATCAGGCCGGGGGTGGTGATGAGGTCGGTGATGCCCTGGACACCGGACAGCAGCACCTGGTCCGCCGAGCGGAAGGCGTCCAGGACCGAGACATTGCGGTCACTGATGGAAAGCAGCCGGTCGTTCGGGATCACGATCAGCGTGTCCACTTCGTCGCGGAGGGCGTCGATGCCGGCCTCTGCGGATCCTGCCCGGCGGCGGCCCTCGAAGGTGAAGGGACGGGTGACAACACCGATGGTCAGGGCACCAAGGGAACGTGCGATGCGTGCGACGACGGGCGCGCCACCCGTGCCGGTGCCGCCGCCTTCGCCGGCGGTGACAAAGACCATGTCGGCACCGCGGAGCACTTCCTCGATCTCATCAGCATGGTCCTCGGCCGCCTGCTTGCCGACCTCGGGGTTGGCTCCCGCACCCAGGCCACGGGTCAGCTCGCGGCCAACATCCAGCTTGACGTCGGCATCGCTCATGAGCAGGGCCTGGGCGTCCGTGTTGATGGCGATGAATTCAACGCCCCGGAGGCCGACCTCGATCATGCGGTTGACTGCGTTCACGCCACCGCCGCCGATGCCGACGACTTTGATGACGGCCAAGTAATTCTGCGGAGCTGCCACGTTACGTGTCCCTTGTTCGTGTTTATTGCGAAAACTGATGGAGAGCTTGAAGCCTGCAACCTTAACCTTCGACTTGAAGGTTATAGTTATGTCAAGTAACTCATGTCTGTGACGGTATTTCCTCTGGTTGCCACATTCAATAACCGGGTCCGCGTGTCGGATTAATACCGGAAAGAATGCCGGTCACCGCGTCACCGGGTGGCGCGGCACGCTGACGTCGTACACCTTGACCGGGTTCTTGGGGTCTGCTGGAACCTTAAGGAGCGCCTCCAGGACTTTAGCCTTAAGTTCCTTCTCAGATGCATTCCCCCAGATAATGGTCTGCCCGTCCACGAGCTTGAGCTCCACGGCATCCACCGACTGCGCGGAGGCATTGCTGAGCTTGGCCAGGACATCGGCGGGCAAGGCACCCAGGACGGCGGCAGTGGCGCGGAACAGGTCCTGTCCGATCGTCCCGGCGCCGCCGTCAATGACCGGCAGGGAGACCGAGGCGGCATCGGCAGTAGTTGCCAGCTGCACGCCCTCCACGTCCACCAGCTGGTACTGCTCCCCCTGCTTGACCAGCGCCACGGGCACGCGCTCCCGCACAGCCACGGCGAGTCCTGACGGCGGCCGTGCCTCGGCCGAAACGGACTTCACCTGGACCAGCGGCTGAAGCAGCCGTCCCACTTCCTCGTCAGTAATTTGCGGCAGCGGCTTGCCCCGCAGTGGCTCCAGGGCGCCCTGCACCTGCTCAGGGGTCAGGAGCCGCGTCCCGGAAACCGAGATGGACTCCAGGGCAAGCACGGGCGAATAGACAGCTCCTGCCAGCAGCCCGGCAACCAGCGCCGCAACGGCAGCTACCACCATGAGCAGGTTCCTCTTGCGCCGCTTTCCCTTCGGTTCCGGAAATGCAAGGACGTTCGGGGCGGCACCGCCGGACGGCCCTGCGGGCTTGTCCTTCCGGAGCCCGGGGAACCGCAGCTTGCTTTCACCGGCCTGCTTGGCGGCCTTCGGGGGTTTCCTGGCTGCGGCAGGCTTGTCCGGCGCAGTTTCTGGAAGGTTGCGGGACGCGGAGATCACATCGTCGCGGCCGGAAGCAGGCAGCCCGGAAGCCGGCGTGCTTTTTCCGCCGGAGCCGGTGGCAGTGCTCCCCGTCCTTCCAGCCGGCCGGTAGGTGGGCCGGCGGGAGCTAGGCACCCAGGGCCTCGAGGATGAGCGGGCCGTACGCGGTAACGTCGCCGGCGCCGGCCGTCAGGACGATGTCGCCTTCCTTCGCCGCCTCCACGACCGCTGTCACGGCGTCCGCCGCAGGGACCAGCCGGCCGCCTGCGCCCAGGTGGTTGGCGATGAGCTGGCTGGAGACGCCGGGAATCGGGTCTTCGCGTGCGGGGTAGATGTCCAGGACCAGGGCGGTATCGGCGAGGTTAAGGGCCTCAGCGAACTCCCGGGCGAATTCGCGCGTCCGTGAAAACAGGTGCGGCTGGAAGAGCACATGGACTTTGTGCTCGCCTGCCACCGACCGCGCTGCCGTCAGCGCGGCACGGACTTCGGTGGGGTGGTGCGCATAGTCGTCGAAGACCCGGACGCCCCTGGCGGACCCCTTCAGTTCGAAGCGCCGGGCCGCGCCGGAGAAGTTCGCCAGGGCAGCGGCGGCCGTGGCCGGTTCCACGCCCAGTTCGAGGGCAACGGCGAACGCGGCGGCGGCGTTCAGCGCATTATGCCGCCCCGGTACCTGCAGCGAAAGTTCGTGGCGGCCTGCGGGTCCGGACACCGCCACCTTGCCGGGTCCGTTGTCGTGAAGCACCAGGTCCGCGCCTGCACCGGTGCCGTACAGGACCACGCGGGTGTTGCCGCGTGCCCTGGTTCTTTCGGCAAGGGCCAGCGCCCCGGCGTCGTCGGCGCAGGCAACCAGCACGCCGTCCGCGGGCAGCAGCGCTGTGAACCGGTCGAAGGATTCATAGACCGCCTCTGCCGTGCCGTAGTGGTCCAGGTGGTCGGGCTCCACGTTCGTGACCACCGCGATCCGGGGACGGTAGTTCAGGAACGAGCCGTCGGACTCGTCGGCTTCGGCGACGTAGATTCCGGAGTTGCCGTGCGCGGCATTGACGCCGAGGGCCGGCACGTTGGCGCCGATCGCGAACGAGGGGTCCAGCCCTGCACCCTGCAGCAGGACTGTCACCATGGACGTGGTGGTGGACTTGCCGTGGGTTCCGGCCACTGTGACCACGACGTCCTCCCCCATGGTGGCGGCAAGCGCCTCGGAGCGGTGCAGCACGGGCAGGCCAGCCTGCCTGGCGGCAGCGAGCTCCGGGTTGTCTGCGCGGATGGCCGAGCCGGCCACTACCGTTTGCGCGTCGGCGAGGTTGGCTGCGTCGTAGCCGACGGCGATGCGGGCACCTGCGGCGGCCAGGTCCGCCATGACCGGAAGGTCCTTGGCGTCCGAGCCGCTGACGGGGACGCCGCGGGCCACCATGATCCGTGCCACGGCGGACATCCCTACACCGCCGATGCCGATGAAGTGGACCTTGCCGAGGGATTGCAGGCTGCCCGGAGATTCAAGGCCGGCGTTGTGGGAGATCATGCAGTTACCGCTTCCAGGATGAGACCAGCCATGCGCTGGTCGGCGTTTCGAATGCCGAGCCGGTAGGAATTGGCTGCCATGGTGGCAAGCTTGTCCTTGTCGGTGACCAGCGGTATCAGCTCCCGCGCCACCCAACCGGCATTGAAATCCCGGTCCGGAACCAGCAGTGCGCCGCCGGCCGCCACGAGGTTCGCGGCGTTCAGGGCCTGTTCCCCGTTGCCGATGGGCAGCGGCACCAGGACTGCAGGCACTCCGACCGCGGCTGCTTCGCAGACCGTCGCAGCACCCGAGCGGGCCAGCAGCACATCGGCGGCGGCGTAGACGAGCTCCATGCCGTCGACGTATTCCACCTGCCGGTAGCCTTCCGCGCTGAGCGGCTTGCCGGCGTCGTCCAGGATCGACTTGCCCCGCCCTGTGATGTGCAGGGTCTGGATCCCCGCGGCTGCCAACTGGCCGACGGCGCCGGCGATGGTCCGGTTGATGCTCTGGGCGCCGGAGGAGCCTCCGGTCACGATCAGGGTGGGCTTGTCCGGTTCAAGTCCCAGTGCTTCCCTGGCAGACTGCCGTGCCGCCGGCCGGTCGAGCGATGAAATTTCGGTGCGCATGGGCATGCCGACGTGCACGGCGTGCGGGAGCGGCGTTCCATCGAAGGCAACCGCGACGCGCTTTGTCAGCATTGCCCCCACCCTGTTCGCCAGGCCGGGCCGGGCATTGGCCTCGTGGATGACGATGGGGATCCGCCGCTTCCGGGCAGCAAGGTACATCGGGGTGCAGACGTAGCCGCCGACGCCCACCAGGACATCCGCCTGCGCCTTGTCGAGGATGGAGCCCGCCTGGCGGACGGCCCCTGCCAGGCGTGCCGGCAGCCGGACCAGGTCCACGGAGGGCTTCCGGGGCAACGGCACGCGGTCAATGGTGGCCAGTTCCACCCCTGCCGCCGGGACAAGCCGGGTTTCCATTCCGGCGGGCGTCCCGACGGCGAGCAGGGCAGCATCCGGAGAGGCATTGCGCACCGCTGCTGCGATGGCCAGGAGAGGGCTGATGTGGCCGGCTGTTCCGCCGCCCGCCAGGACGATGGAGGGGGTTTTCGGAGTCATCTCGGATCAGGCACGCTTTCTTGCAGTCTTTTTCTTCGCAGCAGCCCCGCGGCTCCCGCCCTTGAACTTCAGCATCTTCTTCGGGCGGATGGCGGGAGCCATTTGCTCCCGGGCCAGCGACAGCACTACGCCGACGGCGCAGAGGGACATCAGCAGGGCCGAACCGCCATAGGAGATGAAAGGCAAGGGCACGCCGATGACGGGCATCAGCCCGGTGACGACGGCCATGTTGACGGTCGCCTGGCCCAGCAGCCACACCATGATGGTTCCGGCAAGTACCCGGTGGAACATGTCCTCCTGGGCCACTACGACCCGGTAGATGGCGGCGCCGAGGATCGCAAACAGGATCAGGACGACGACGGTGCCCACCAGGCCGAGTTCCTCGCCGATGATGGCGAAGATGAAGTCGTTGTGGGCTTCGGGAATCCAGCTGTACTTTTGCCGGCTCTGGCCGAGTCCCACGCCGAACCAGCCGCCGGAGGCCAGTCCGTAGAGGCCGTTGGTCGCCTGGTAGTTGGCGTCGACGCCGTCGGCACAGGATTCACCGGTCCACCAGGAGGTGATCCGGCAAACCCGGTTGGAGCTGGTCACAGCCATAACGGCTGTTCCGGCGGCTGCCACGAGGCCGGCGATGCCGAAGAGGTAGACGGGCGCCCCGGCGAAGAACAGTGCCGCAGCGGTAATCATCATGATGATCATGGCGGTGCCGAGGTCGTTGCCCACCAGGACAAGAACGATCACCGCAGCGGCCATGGGGACGGCGGGGATGGCAACATGCTGCCAGCGGCTCAGCAGCCGGCCCTTGATGGCCAGCACCGTGGCCATCCAGAGGGCGAGGGCAAGCTTTGACGCCTCGGATGGCTGGAAGGTGATGCCGCCCAGGTCGATCCAGTTCTTGTTGCCGTTGACTTCGGCACCCACCACCTGGACCAGGACCAGCAGTGCCAGCGCGATGCCGATCGCCGGCCAGGCGAGCCGCTTCAGCCAGACCACGTTGATGCGTGACAGCACGAACATGGTGAAGATACCGATGGCGGCAAACATGCCCTGCTTCAGGGCGTCCCCGTAAGGCGACTTGCCCGCTGCGATGGATTCGACGCTTGAGGCCGAAAGGACCATCATGATCCCGATGGCCGTCAAGGCCAGGGTGGAGCCCAGGATGAGGTAGTACGTGGAGCCGTTGCGGGAGGTTCCGTTGCCTTCAAGGGCGGACCAGAACCTGCGGTACGCGTTCCGCAGCTTTCCGGGCAGGGTTGACTGCCGGCTGAGGGACGTTGCGGAGGAGCCGGGGCCGGGCGTGCGGGCCTGCTGTCTGGCTGGCGGCCGGGTGGGCGTGCTGGCCATGCTTACTCCTCGCCGGTCTGTCCCTGCCCTTCCACCAGCCCGCGGACAGCTGCGATGAAAGTGTCACCACGGTGAGCATAGGAAGAGAACTGATCCATGGAAGCAGCTGCCGGAGCCATCAGCACAGTATCGCCGGAGGCGGCCTGCCGGGCGGCCGACGCAACGGCCAGCGACATCACCTGTTCCCCGGACAGGGGGGAACCCGCTTCGTCGGCACCCGCTGCAGCAGTCTGCACTTCTTCAGTGTCACCCGCTACCGCCTTGATCACCGGGACATCCGGCGCGTGTCGCTGGAGGGCGGCAGTAAGGACCGAAGTGTCCTTGCCGATCAGCACCACGGCTTTCAGCCGGGAGGCGTGCTCCCGCACCAGGTCGTCATAGGAGACGCCCTTCGACAGGCCCCCCGCAATCCAGACCACGTTGGTAAACGCGGCAAGGGAGGCGGAGGCCGCGTGCGGGTTCGTGGCCTTGGAATCGTTGACCCAGAGCACGCCGTTGTGGCGGGCCACCGGCTGGATCCGGTGGTCGCCGGGGATGTAGTCCCGGATGCCCTGCCGCACGGCGGCTGCATCCACCCCGTAGGCCCGGACCAGCCCGGCGGCAGCGAGGGCGTTGGCCACCATGTGGCGGGGCGCGAAGGCGCCGAGGTCTTTCATCGAAGCAAGTTCGGCCGCGCTGTCCTTGCGCTCCTCGATGAAGGCCCGGTCCACCAGGAGCCCTTCAACCACGCCGAGCATGCTGATGGCGGGCGTGACAGTTGTGAACCCGATGGCCCGGCATCCTTCCACGACGTCGGCGTTCTCCACCATGCGCTCGGTCTCGAACTGCTCGGCGTTGTAAAGGCAAGCTTTTTGGGTCTGCTCGTAGACCTTGGCTTTGTCCGCGAGGTACGAGTCGTACGAGCCGTGCCAGTCGACATGGTCTTCGGCAACGTTCAGGCAGACGCTGGCCACCGGGGAGAGCGATTCGGCCCAATGCAGCTGGAAGCTGGACAGTTCAACGGCGAAGACGTCGTACTCTACGGGGTCCCGGATGGCATCGAGGATGGGCGTTCCCACGTTTCCCACGGCGATGGCTTTTAGGCCTGCTGCACGGAGCATCGATTCGGTAAGGCCCACCGTGGTGGTCTTTCCGTTGGTGCCGGTGATAGCGAGCCAGTCGGCGGTCTTCCGGCCTTCCCTGGTCCGTACCCGCCAGGCGAGCTCCACGTCGCCCCAGACGGGGATGTGGGCGCGGGCTGCGGCAGCGAGGAGTGCCTGGTCCGGGCGCCAGCCCGGCGAGGTGACGATCAGTTCCGGAAGTTCCCCGTCAATCCGGGGAATGCGGGTGACGGCGTCCTCCCCCAGCAGCACATCGGCTGCGCCGACGATCTTGAGAGTCTCGGCGTGTGCTTTCGCTTTGTCGGTGGTGGCGGCATCCACCACCACCACGCGGGCTCCCAGTTCGATCAGGGTGTCGGCAGCGGCAAAGCCGGAAACGCCGATACCGGTGACGGCCACGCGCAGGCCACTCCAGTCGGAGTCCCAGGTAACGAGGTTTTGCAGGCGGGGGGAAACGGTCACAGCAGTACAACCCATTCAGCGTAGAAGATGCCAAGGCCGGCGGCCACGAAGAGTCCGCCCAGGATCCAGAAACGGACCACCACCGTCACTTCCGCCCAGCCCTTGAGTTCGAAATGGTGCTGCAGCGGCGCCATTTTGAAGACGCGCTTGCCTCCGGTGGCCTTGAAGTAGCCCACCTGGATGATCACGGACAGGGTGATCAGCACGAAGAGGCCGCCGATGATTCCGAGCAGCAGTTCAGTCCGGGACAGGATGGCAAAGCCGGCGATGGCGCCGCCGATGGCAAGCGATCCGGTGTCGCCCATGAAGATCTTGGCCGGTGACGTGTTCCACCAGAGGAAGCCCACCAGGGCAGCACTCATGATGGCCGCCAGCAGCGCAAGATCCAGGGGGTCCCGCACGGAGTAGCAGCCGCCGCCGGCTTCCCTCGGGGACCCGCAGGCCTGGTTGCTTTGCCAGATGCCCATCAGGGTATAGGCGCCGAAGACCATGACCGAAGCACCGGCTGCCAGTCCATCGAGGCCATCCGTGAGGTTTACGCCGTTAGTGGCGGCCGTCACGATCAGGTTGGACCAGATGACGAAGAGGATGGCGCCCAGGACCGTGCCGCCGAAAGCCAGATCCAGCCAGGGCAGGTCCCGGACCAACGAGATCTTGGTGGAAGCCGGCGCCAGCCCGTCCTCGTTCGGGAAGTTGAGCGCCAGCACGGCAAAGATGATGCCCACCGCTGCCTGCAGGATCAGTTTTGCCTTGGCGTTGAGGCCCAGGCTGCGTTGCCGTGAAATCTTGATGAAGTCGTCAAGGAAGCCGACGAGCCCCATCCCCACCATCAGGAAGAGCAGGATCAGGGCGGATGCGGACGGCCCGGGGGAATCCGGATTCATCATGAACATGATGAGGTGGGTGAGTCCGTAGGCCAGCAGGACCGCTGCCACGACGACCGTCCCGCCCATGGTGGGTGTCCCGCGCTTGGTGTGGTGCGAGGTGGGCCCGTCGTCGCGGATGAACTGGCCATAGCCGCGGCGGACCAGGAGCCGGATGAAGAGCGGTGTTCCCACCAGGGCGCACAGCAGGGCGAGCCCGGCGCCGATCAAAAGTGCAATCACAGCAGAGTGCTCCTTTCATCGGCGGGTTGGCGGGTTGGGGGTAATGCTATCCGATCGCCCAAATGGCGCAGTCCCACGCTGTTGGAGGACTTGAACAGCACCAGGTCCCCGGGTTGGAGTTCGGCATTCAGGAGCTCGTAGGCCTCGTCGGCGGTCTCCGTGAAGATGCATTCGTCCCCCCAGGACCCTTCCTGTACGGCGGAGACATAGAGCGCACGCGCTTCGCGGCCCACCACTACCAGCCGGGAGATGTTGAGCCGCACCACCTGGGTGCCCACGGCGGTGTGTTCCCGGATGGAGTCATCGCCGAGTTCCAGCATGGCGCCGAGGACGGCCCAGGTGCGCCGTCCGCGCCCCAGGTCGGCGAGGGTACGAAGGGCGGCCCTCATGGATTCGGGGTTTGCGTTGTAGGCGTCGTTGATGACGGTTACGCCGTCGGCGCGTTCGGTCCGTTCCATCCGCCAGCGGCTGGCAGCTGTTTGACTGCTCAGCCCGGATGCGATGTCCGCGCCGGAGATGCCGGCGGCGAAGGCCGCTGCTGCCGCTGCGAGGAGGTTCGCGGTATGGTGGGCGCCGATAAGGCGGCTGGAGACGTGGTGCGGCCCTTCACCGCCTGGCAGCAGGAGGTCGAACTCCGGACTGCCGCCGGCGTTGGTGTCGGCATTGAGGGCCTGGACGGCGGCGTCTTCGCGTCCTTCCGCGGAGAAGCCCAGCACCGCTGCCGTGGTGCGGCTGCGCATCGCAGCCACCCTGTCGTCGTCGAGGTTGATGATGGCAGTTCCGGCGGCGGTGAGTCCCTCCACGAGTTCACCCTTCGCGAGGGCGATGTTCTCCACTCCCCCGAATTCGCCGGCGTGCGCTGTCCCGACGCCAAGGACAACCCCGATGTCCGGCTTGACCATTTCCGCCAGGTAGCGGATGTGTCCGATGCCGGTAGCACCCATCTCGATGACGAGGTAGCGGGTGTCGGTATCCGCACGGAACACCGTGAGCGGTACTCCGACTTCGCCGTTGTAGGACCCCTGCGGTGCCACGGTCTCGCCGTGGGCCGAGAAGATTCCGGCAAGCAGGTCCTTGGTGGTGGTCTTGCCGGCGGAGCCGGTGATGCCCACCACTGTGAGTTCCCCGCCTGCTTCAGCCCGCGCCGCACGTATCCTGCGGACAGCCTCGGCTGCCAGCGCACCCATGGCCAGGACGGCGTCGGGCACCAGGATGGAGGGGTATGGCAGCCCGTCCGGCCCGGCTACGGGCCGCTCGGCAAGGGCCAGGACGGCCCCGGCTTCAAAGGCGGCCGGGAGGAAGTCGTGGCCGTCCGCGAACTCGCCCGGCTTTGCGACGTAAAGCGAACCTGTCGTGGCTTCGCGTGAATCCGTCACCACCGTGAGGGGCGTGATTCCGGGATCGGCGTCCAGGCGCCCGCTGGTGATTTCGGCGATCTCCGCCGCAGTAAATGCAATCATCTCGGTCTAGGACTCTATCCGGTCGGCTTGGAGAACGTTGAATCCCCTGGCTGTCAAGGCGCTCCGCAGTTCCACCCGGTCGTCGAGGGCAAGGTTGACGCCCTTCACTTCCTGCCAGACCTCATGGCCGCGTCCTGCGACAAGGATGGTGTCCTGTGGCCGCGCCAGCTCCACTGCCCGGCGGATCGCCTTGTCACGGGGGAACACCTCCAGAAGTTCGCACGGCAGGCCGTCGCCGGCCTGGGCCTCCTCCGCCCCGGCCAGGACGTCCCGGCGGATGGCCGCGGCGTCCTCATCGTGGGGGTCGTCGTCAGTGACGATAACGGTGTCGGCCAGCCGGGCCGCGATGGCACCCATCGCCGGGCGTTTGCCCTGGTCCCGCTGCCCGGTGGCACCGAAGACCACGATCAGCCTGGAATCCGGCTTGGGTGAACGGACTGCCTCCAGGGCCCGCGCCAGCGCATCCGTGTTGTGCGCGAAGTCCACGACGGCAGCAGGTTCCTCGGAGATGAGCTGCATGCGGCCGGGCACCGCCACGGTGAAGGGATCCGCGGCATCCAGGGCCGCCTGCAGGTCCGCCGGTTCAACGCCGGACTGGAGCACCATGAGTGCCGCCAGGGCCGCGTTGGCCACGTTGAAGCTTCCGGGAAGGCCGGTGTGGAGGCGAAGTTCCATGCCTTCCGGTCCACGAAGCGTGAACTCCGTGCCCAGGCCGCGCGCGGACGCCGAGGCGACGATCCAGTCCGCGGCAGTCCCCGGCACGGTGCCCAAGGTGGTGACCGGCACCTCCGCGGCGCCGGCAAGGCGCCGGCCCCACTCGTCGTCGATCGTCACCACTGCTTTGCGTGCGCGGCCGGGCGTGAACAGCTCAGCCTTGGTGGCGAAGTAGTCGTCCATGGTGTGGTGCAGGTCGAGGTGGTCCTGCGTCAGGTTGGTAAAGCCGGCAACGTCGAACATCAGCCCGTCCACCCGCTGGTAGGAGATGGCATGGGAGGAAACCTCCATGGCGGCGGCTGCCAGTCCCCGTTCGCGCATCAGTGCCAGCAGCCCGTGCACGTCAGTTGACTCCGGTGTGGTGAGCAGGCTTGGGATGGGGTCGCCGCCGGCAAGGATCTCGATGGTGCCGATCAACCCGGCACGCCTGCTGAGGGCGGCCAGCAGGGAGGTGATGAAGTACGTGGTAGTGGTCTTGCCGTTGGTGCCAGTGACACCGAACAGCTGCAGGGACCGGTCCGCGCCTGACTGGCTGCCGTAGATCATGGCAGACAGCGGTCCCACTACATTGCGCGGCGACTCAACGACCAGTACGGGTACGGGCGTATCGGAGGACAAAGCCAGCAGCCGTGCACCAGCGTCGTCCGTCAACACTGCGACCGCCCCGGCCTCAATCGCCTGGGCGGCGAAGTCGGCGCCATGGCGCGCGGCGCCGGGAAGTGCAACATAGAGGTCTCCGGGTTCCACTGCCCGGGAGTCCAGGGAGATGCCGGTCACTGATATGTCGGCGGCAGGTCCGGGAACGTTGACGCCCACAGCGTCACCAATGCTGCCCAGCGGCAGCGCCTCCACGGCCGAGGGCCGGAACCGCGCATTGGTGGCAGGAGCGGCGGGAGCGGCGCTGTCCTGGGGCAGGTTGAACTCAGACAAGGAATCTCCGATGGTGCTAGTGGACCGTGGCCGGCGCAGAGGGGACCGGATCAGCGGGCCGCTGGTCCGGGCTTCAGGCCGGGATGCTACTTGGCGAACTGGGGCAGCCTGGCCGGCTCGCCGGTGGACGGCTGGACGTTGTAGGTCCGCAGTGCCTGGCTCATCACCGACCGGAAGACCGGCCCGTTGGTAATCCCGTAGATGCTGCCCTTGGGCCGCTGGAGTACCACCTCAACAATAAACCGCGGATCATCCATAGGTGCCATGCCCACCAGGGAGGCTGTGTATCCGCAGTAGCCTGCGCCGTCGTCGCACGGTGACTCCGAGGTGCCGGTCTTCGCCCCCACGCGGTAGCCGTCGATGCCGGCATCCTTGATCTGGCCTTCGGTGACGGCGCTCTCCAGGATGTCCTGGACCTGCTGGGCCGTATCCTCCGAGACGATCCGCCGGGAAGGGGCTGCGGGCACCTTCTCCTCCGCGCCGTCGGGCGAAACATAGGAATCGATCAGGCGCGGCTGGAGCATGACCCCGTTGTTGGCAATGGACTGGAACGCCCGCACCGTCTGGAGGGTCGACTGGGAGACGCCCTGGCCGAACAGGACCGTGTATTCCTGCCGGCCGTCCCATTGCTCCCAAGGAGTCAGGATGCCGGAGGCTTCGGCGGGAAGCCCGATGTCCGGGGCCTCGCCGATGCCGAACTTCTGCAGCCATTCGTACCGCTGTTGCTTGCTGAGCCGTTGCCCGGCCATCACCGTGCCGGTGTTCATCGAATAGCCCAGGATGCCGGCGAGGGTCCGTTCCTCCGTGCCGTGGGCGAAGGAGTCGCTGAACGTCTGGCCGTCCACTGTATAGGAGGGACCCAGGGTGAAGGTGTCCAGCGGGCTGGCTTTTCCCTCCTCGATCAGGGCGGCAACCGTCATCATCTTCTGCACGGAGCCGGGTTCATAGGCGGCCGTGACAGCGCGGACTCCGCGGTCCTTGGCGGCCACCCGGCCGGGATCATTGGGGTCCGGGGCATTGGTGTCCGCCATGGCCACCAGGTCGCCCGTCTTGGCATCCATCACGATGATGGTGCCCCACTCGGCGCCGAGCTTGTCCGTCTGGCTTTGGATGGCCTGCTGGGCGAAGTACTGAAGATCCGAGTTGAGGGTGAGCTTGACGTCCTTGCCATCCTCCGGCGGCGTCAGTTCGTCCATGCCCACCGGGATCCTCAGTCCGTCCGCACCAATCTCGAAGAGCCGCCTGCCGTCCTTGCCCCGAAGCAGTTCGTCCTGGGTCTGCTCGATGCCTGCCTGGCCGGTGCTGCCGTCCTTGAGGAAGCCGATAATGCCGCCGGCCACGGAACCGTTGGGATAGACCCGCTTGCTGACGCCTTCCGTGACGATGCCCGGGATCTGGAGTTTCGAGATGCGGTCTTCTACATCCGGCTTCACGTCCTTGGCCACGATGTAGTAGGGCCGCTCCCCGGTCACGGCTTCACGGATGGCGTCCTTGTCCATCCCCAGTGCGGCAGCGAGCTCGGTGAGCCCCTGGTCCCGGGAAACGTCCACCAGCTTTTCGTTGGCTTCGTCGAGCCGCTTAAAGGTTTCGGTCTTGGTGTTGACCCGCTGGTCCACCACCACGTTGTACCGGATGACGCTGTTGGCCAGGACGGTGCCGTTCGAGTCCAGGATGCTTCCCCGTTCGGCCGGCAGGACCGTCTCGGTCATCCGCTTGTTGAGGGCGGCCGCTGCCATGCCACCAACGTCCAGCCCCTGGACCAGGAACAGCTTGCCGCCCACCACCAGCAGGAGGGTGAGCATGATGCCGAGCCCCAGGCGCAGCCGCCGGGTGGCGTTGGGTACCTTGTCTGCCGGTTTGCCGGTCCTCTGCGCCACCGTGGAATTCCTTGCTGTTCGTCCCTGTTACCTGCCGGATGTCCTGGCTATTGCCCCGGGACCTTCTGCTGCGGCACAGGTACAGTGCCGCCGTGAAGCTCAACAGGGGGTACCGCCGCGGCAGGCGGTGCTGCGGGCGCCTGGGCCTGTGCCTGTGCCTGCGCTTGGCCGGCGGGAGCGTCAGCGGCGGGCGTCTGGGTTGCAGGCGGTGCCGCTTCCACAGGCTTGCGGCTTTCCAGCGGCTCCCCCTTGGTTGCCGGCGGGACCACCAAAAGCTGGCCGGCGACGGCCGGGGCCGGGATGACGGCTCCCTCGGAACCTCCCTTAACTGCCGGTGTCGCCTTGCCCGTCACCGACAGGGTGGACAGATCGATCTGCCCCTTGACGGTGGAGGCCACCATGCCCAAGTCCTTGGCTTTGGCGGCCAGGTTCTGCGGAGCCTCAAAGTTCTGCACCTGCTGGGTAAGGTCCTGGTTCTGCTTGGTCAGGGTGCTCTGCCGGGCGCGCAGCTCCACGAGCTGGTACTGCGCGGTGGAGACCGAGATGTTCAGGACCAGGACAGCGATCAGCGCCACGGCCAGCAGGGCAAAGCACAGCACCACGAAGGGAGCGCGGCGCTTCCGGGGAATGTTGCGGACCACGGAGAGCGGCGTGCGGCTCTTGCGGCCGACGCCCGGTGATCCTGCAGGCAGGCTGCTGCTGGCTGCCGAACTGCCGGAGACGACGGGAAAGTTCTTGACGGCAGCGGTGCTCATGCAGCTCTCCTGGCTCTGATTCGTTCAGCCGCGCGCAGCCTTGCTGAGGCTGCCCGCGGGTTTTCGGCGATTTCGACGGCGGTAGGTACCTCGGTGCCTTTGGTCAGGGTCTTGAGTTCCGGTTTATGCTCCTCCAGCTCCACGGGGAAACCGAGGGGCGCCGACGACTTGGAGCGGGACTGGAAGACGCTTTTCACGATCTTGTCCTCCAGGGAGTGGTAGGACATCACGACGATGCGCCCGCCCAAAGCGGTGGCGTCGACCGCCGCCGGGACGGCCCGCTCCAGCACATCGAGTTCTTCATTGACCTCAATGCGCAGTGCCTGGAAAGTCCTCTTGGCCGGGTGTCCCCCGGACTTGGCGGCGCCGGCAGGTACCACTGCCCGGATCTGGTCCACCAGTTGTCCGGTGGTGGTAAAGGGTGCCTCTGCGCGGGCAGCGACGATTCGGTTGGCTATCCGGCCGGCAAACTTTTCCTCGCCCCATTTGCGGATGATCCTGACCAGCTCTTCTTCGCTGTAGTTGTTGACCACATCCGCGGCGGTCTGGCCCCGGCTCGTGTCCATGCGCATGTCGAGGGGAGCATCGAAGGAGTATGCGAAGCCCCGCTCCCGCTCGTCGAGCTGCAGCGAGGAAACACCAAGGTCCATCAGGATCCCGTGCACCTCCGGCACGCCCAGGTCCTCAAGGACGTCCTGGATCTCGTCATAGACAGCGTGGACCAGGTCCGTGCGGGCTTCGAAGGGCGCCAGGCGCTCCCCCGCGAGGGCAAGGGCCTCCTCATCCCGGTCGATGCCGATGAGGTGAAGGTCCGGGAAGCGCTGGAGCATGGCTTCGGAGTGGCCGCCCATGCCGAGGGTGGCATCTATTGCCACGGGCGTTTCGCCGCGGAGCCTTGCCGCCTCGAATCCCGGGGCCAACAAATTGATGCACCGGTCCCGCAGGACCGGCACATGGCGTTCGGACGTGGGCTTCGGTTGTTCGTTCATGCCTCGTCCTTTCTCGCCGTCGTGGTCGCCGTACCTGCTTCTTGGGCCAGATCCCCATCCGCGCCTATCGTCCCGCCCGCCTGGCTCCGGGGAAGTGAGTCAGGTTGGCCAGCCGATGGGCGGCTGGAGATCTCGTCCAAGAAACTCCTGATGCTTATTCCGGGAATTCAGAGAATGCCCGGAATGGGATCATCAGTTTCCGAGAAGGCAGTTTCCTTCTCGGCGAGGTATTCATTCCAAGCCTGGGCGTCCCAGATCTCGGCCCGCGAACCCGCCCCAATAACGGCAAGCTCCCTGCCCAGTCCTGCGTACTCCCGGAGCGCCGGTGGAATAGTTACGCGCCCCTGCTTGTCAGGTACCTCGTCAGAGGCTCCAGAGAGAAAAACGCGGATGTAGTCACGGGCCTGCTTCGAGGAGATTGGCGCCTCCCGCATTTGCTCATGGACCCGTGCAAATTCCTTCTCACTGAAGACGTAGATGCATCGTTCCTGGCCCCTTGTGAGCACCAGCCCGCTGGCAAGTTCCTCGCGGAACTTCGCGGGGAGAATGATCCGTCCCTTTTCATCCAGACGTGGCGAGTGCGTGCCCAGAAACACTGGCCCACCGTCCGTCCGCTGTCAGGAACTGCACATCCCCAATGTTGCAACCACCCTCTTATGTCCTCCACATTACTCCACTTTCCCCCACAGTCAACGCAAAACACACCACGGAAGCTGCGAGTTATGGGAGTTGAACCCTGAAATGGCGCGGATTTTGGGCCGGTGGTGGAAAGTGGAGGGCATTTATCCAGCCAGCGCTGTTGGAAGCACCGCCTGCCTCGCCCGCTGCCTAACGGTCAGCAGGCATGTGGGGCAGCTGCATCCCGGTCCTGAAAAGAGGGGGCTTAAAGCAAAAAAATCCCCTTTCGGGGATCTTTTTGGAATTGCGCACCCCGCAGGGGTGGAAAGTGGCGGGGCCAGGGCCCCGGCGATTACTGCTCGCCCCTGCGCCTTTCATCCCAGCGCTCTTCGAGGCTGCTCATGAAAGAACTCCTCTGCTTGCCGGACTTTCCGCCGCCGGACTTGGTACCCGTTTTTGCCCCGGCCGAACTTCGCATCGTGGCAAAGTAAACGCCGCCGCCCATCACGATAAAACCCAGGACGCCGACGAGGATGCTCTGCAGCGTGACACCCACCAATAGCAGGAAGACTCCAGCCAATGCGCAGAGGACGCCAATCACCACATGCCGCGTGGACCAGGAGCGTCCGGGGTCGGACCCCATGGAATTCGCGAACTTCGGGTCATCCTCGTGAAGCTGCTTCTCCAGCTGCTCAAGCAGCTTCTGTTCGTGCTCCGACAGCGGCATCACGACCTCCTTTTGTAGGCCAACGTCCGGGCTGGTTCCCAGCCACTACTTCTGCACCGTTAACGACTGCTGTTCCTTTGTGGTTCCCGCTTTGCCGGCATTGGCAAAAACAGAAACCAGGCACACAGCCGCGGGAGCGGGAGCATGTCCAAGAGGGTCCGGCAGTAAGTCCAGTCACTCAAAAACTATGTATCTCTAAGGATAGTTTGTTGAGGGCTGTTCTGAAAGACGGCAATCGGCTTTGTGGACCGCCCGCAGACGGGAGCTGACCGCTGATTAAGTGCCCGTTCCGGGTTCCATCAACCGGGCCGGCAACACCGACTTGTTGCCGAATTTCCGGGCCACTTCATCCAGCGCCTGTTCCGCCGCGCGCCAGTTGTCATCCCGGCGGTCAATGCTGAGCTGGAGCGAGGTCCGGGAGGCATCTTCCAGCTGCTCAGCCCTTACTCCCACGAGGCGGACCGCCATGCCCCGGTTGCCCGCCGACTCCAGCAGCTGAAGGACCACCGCGTAGATGAGCTGGGCGCTGTCCACCGGCGTGGGCACTGTCCGGCTACGGGTAATGGTGGAAAAGTCGGCAAAGCGCAGTTTCAAGGCAACGGTCCGCGCCACCATTCCCGAACTGCGCAACCGCGCGGCGGTACGGTGCGACAGTCGAAGCAGTTCCCGGTGCAGGACTGCCTGGTCTACGGTATCCGTGGCGAATGTCTCTTCTGCCCCGATGCTCTTCTCCAGCCGTACCGGGGTCACCGGGCGGGGGTCGATGCCCCAGGAGAGCTGGTGGACGTGTTCACCTGTGGCACCCAGCGTCTTTCGGAGTGCGGATACCGGTGTTGCCGCCACGTCCGCAACCGTCCGGATGCCCATCTTGGCAAGGACCTCAGCCGTTTTGGCGCCGACTCCCCACAGCGCACCGACCGGCAGGCTGTGCAGGTAGGGCACCGTTTCATCGGGCCCGATGAGGAGCAGGCCATCAGGCTTGCACCGGGTGGAGGCGATCTTGGCCACAAACTTGGTCTCGGCTATGCCCACCGACGCCGTGATGCCCAGCTCCGAGGCTACCTGCCGGCGGACCAGTTCGCCGATCCCTCTCGGCGGACCGAGCCGGCGGAGGGCTCCGCTGACATCGAGGAAGGCTTCGTCGACGCTCAGCGGCTCAACGAGTTCGGTAATGGACCCGAAGATGGCCATCAGCTGCGCGGAAACCTCGTAGTACAGCTTGTGACGCGGTTCGATGATTACCGCCTGCGGGCACATCCTTGCTGCAACTGCCATGGGCATGGCGGATTTGACGCCGAAAGCCCGGGCCTCGTAGGAGGCGGACAGGACTACCGAGCGCTCCGCCGGAAAGCCGACGATAACGGGTCTTCCACGCAGTTCCGGACGCGTCCGGAGCTCCACCGAGACGAAAAAGGCGTCCATATCCACGTGCATGATGCACTTGCGCCTGCGGCCCGGAATGCGCGCAGCGGCTGGCTGGTTGGTATGGTCTGGCCCCACGACTGCAATCCTATCCGCCGGTACTGACTAAACTGGAGGCTGCATCCGGCATCAACTCCAGGAGGAAAATCCCTGTGACGGTCTTTGGAAACCTCAAGCCTGTGGGCTTGGCTGCTCTCGCTGCCGGTGCAGCCCTGGCGCTGGCAGCCTGCAGCCCCACTCCGTCAGCGGCACCGGGATCCACTTCCGCCACGTCCCGGCCGGCCGCCACGCAGGCTACGGTGACGGCTTCGCCCAGCCCGTCCGCTTCGCCCAACACCTCCGCCACCGTCGGCGGCGTGGTGGCAGGTTTCCCGCAGGAACTGCTGCCCCTCATGCCGGGTGCCACGGTGGTGTCCAGCAGCTTCGACAAGGCGTCGGCACCCGCAACCGCTGCCCTGGTCGCAACAGCGGGCGCGCCTCCCGCCGCCGTGCTCGATTTCTACACCAAGGCCCTGGAGGGGCAGGGCTTCAAGGCGGTCCCCGGTGATGCTGTGGGGGCAGTGGCATCCAAGGACTTTGTCCGGGGCGACAACGAAACGGTGAACGTCGCGGTAGTGGAAGCCTCGGGCGTGTCCACCTTCACCATCGGCGCCAATGTGGCAGCCGAGTCAGCCAAGTGACCGCCGCGGAGCAACTGCGGCACGAACAGGCAGACTATGTGGCGGCGGTGGCCGGTGAACTCACCGGGTTCCTGACGTCGCGGCAGTCTGTCATGTCTGCCATTTCCCCTGATATCGATCCGATCATGGGCTCCATTTCCAACCTGGTCACGGGCGGCAAGCGCCTTAGGGCCCTGATGTGCTACTGGGGCTGGCGCGGAGCAGGCGGCGAAGCCGCGGCCGCGGAAGTGGTGACTGCAGGTGCCGCCCTGGAGCTCTTCCAGGCAGCCGCCCTTATCCATGACGACATCATCGACCGCTCGGACACCCGGCGGGGAGGACCGAGCGTACACCGCCGCTTCAGCCAGCTTCACGGTGCCCAGGGCTGGGCGCTGGACAGCGAAAGGTTCGGCCAGGCGGCGGCCATCCTCGCCGGCGACCTGTGCCTGTCCTTCAGCGAGGAAGCCTTCACGGACATCGGCGAGCGGGCGGCCTCGGGGAGCAGGGCGAGACTGATCTTCAACCTCATGCGGGCAGAGGTCATGGCCGGCCAGTACCTGGACATCCTCGAGGAAGTGGCAGGCCCGGTCCGGGACCGCGCCGGCGCCGTCAGCCGGGCCCAGTCGATCATCCGCTTCAAGAGCGCCAAATACTCCACCGAGCACCCCCTTGCCCTGGGCGGTGCCTTGGCGGGTGCTTCGAATGAGCTGCTGCGGGGCTATTCAGCTTTTGCGTTGCCCCTGGGCGAAGCTTTCCAGTTGCGGGACGACGTCCTGGGTGTCTTTGGTGACCCGCTCACTACCGGAAAGCCTGCCGGGGACGACCTGCGCGAAGGCAAGAGAACCGTCCTGGTGGCCCTCGCACTCGACCAGGCAACAGCTGCGGAGTCCGCATTCATCGACGGCAGGCTGGGCAGTCCGGACCTGTCGGATGACGACGTGGAGGAAATCCGCAGGATCATTGAGGAATCCGGTGCACTGCAGGCCACGGAGGTTCTCATCAGCGAGTTCGGCTCGGCGGCGTTTGAGGCCCTGGAGGCCCTTCCGCTCGAGGAGCTGCCCAAAACAGCCCTGCGGAGGCTGGCTGAGGCCACCGTCAGCCGCGCCTCCTAGGGCTGTTTGTCACCAGGCGAGGGTCTGGGCCCGGCGCCTGATCTCGGTCTTGCGGCCCTCCCGCAGCGCGTCGATAGGCCGGCCGCGCAGCGATTCGTCGTGAGTGAACAGCCAGATGATCAGGTCCTCGTCCGAATATCCGGCATCGGCGAGGACCACGATTGTCCCTTTGAGGCTGTCAACAACCTGCCCGTCCTGGATGAATTCCGCGGGCACAGACCTGATATTGCGGTCCCCCACCCTTAAAGCGGCCAGTGCCCGCTCGTCAATAAGGCTGTGCACCTTGGTGATGGAAACATCCAAAAGACGGGCTACGTCCGGGAGGGGCAACCATTCGCCCACGAGGTCTTCTACATTACTCACGGATCAAGGTTGCCACGGTGGGCCCCCGGGCGCCTAGTCGATAAAGCGCAACCTGGCTCCTGACCTGCGGACACTCCGAAAATCTTTTCTTGCCGGGATTCCCGGAATTCTTGTGCTATTTCCGGATTCATGAGAGATTCACAGTGATAACGCCAGTAACAGCAATAACTTGAGTAACAGTAGTATCAGGAATGTCAGCGGCATCCCCGTCCGCGCCCGCAGTTGAGAAGAGGATTTTTTCCATGACAATGTCCCGCTCGCCCAAGCGGCCACCCAAGCCGAGCCTGCCAATGATTGCCGCCACCACAGCGGCACTTCCCGCGGTCGTATTGTCATCCCTGGCTGTGGCCGAGCCTGCTGCTGCGGAAAGGCCTGCGCGCGCCCTTCCTGCGACCCTGGCTGCGGCCATGGAAGCGCAGGCGGCACAGGCAAAGGCGGCCCACATTCCTGCGGCTTCGGTGTCCACGACCATCCCCACCGCTTTCAAGCCGGCACAGCCTTCAGCTCCTGCGGAGTACACCATTGTGCGGGGCGACACCATCAGCAGCATTGCCGGGCGGTACGGCTTGAACACCGGGGATGTCCTCCGGCTCAACAACCTCCAGGCGAACACCCTGATCTACCCGGGGCAGAAGATCAAACTTTCCGGAGAGCCGGCGGCACCGGCCGCGCCCGCCGCTGCGCCCGCACCGGCAGCACCCGCAACGGGTGAGGGTGCCACCTACACCGTAAAGCCCGGTGACACGCTGGGAGCGATCGCCGCCCGGCACAATGTGCGCTTGTCCGAGGTGTTCAGCTGGAACAACCTCAACATGCGCTCGATCATCCATCCGGGACAGAAGATCAAGGTGGGCGGCGGACAGCCCGCACCGGCTGCCCCCGCCGCAGCGCCGGCACCCGCGGTATTGGCGAATTCAGCCGCCACCCCCGCCCCGGCCACTGGTTCCTACACCGTCAAGGCCGGGGACAGCCTCTATGCCATCGCGTCACGGCACAACGTCAAGCTCTCCGAGCTCCTGTCCGCAAACAAGATGAGCATGAGCACCGTCATCTACCCGGGCAACAAGCTGGTCATTCCCGGCGCCCCCGGCCAGGCTCCGGCCCCGCAGCCCGCGGCGGCAGCCGCACCGCTGGTACCGAGTTCCTTCCTCGGATTCAGCTATCCCGCCGCCGTGGTCAGTTCGGCCAATGAGAACAAGGCGCTCCTGAACGCGGCTCCGGTGCCGTCCCGCGCTGAAATGCGCAACATCGTGGCGGACACGGCACGGCGCATGGGCGTTGATCCTGCGCTGGCCCTCGCCTTCGCCCACCAGGAGTCGGGCTTCGACCAGCGCGCCGTCTCTCCCGCCAACGCAATCGGCACCATGCAGGTGATCCCCAGCTCCGGCCAGTGGGCCTCGGACCTCGTGGGGAGGAAGTTGAACCTCCTGGACCCGTACGACAATGCGACTGCAGGCGTGGCGATCATCCGGCAACTCCTGGCAACCAGCAAGGACGAAGACACCGCCATCGCGGGGTATTACCAGGGTCAGTACTCCGTCAGCAAGTACGGCATGTACGACGACACGAAGGCTTACGTAGCCGCCATCAAGGCGCACCGCAAAAACTTCGCATAGTCCCAGCGGCACTTACTGTGGTGATACGGGGACTGCTGTGAGGAGGGTCCGGACCGATGATGGGTTCGGACCCTTTTCATTGCGGGATTAGGATCAAAGGGTGCAGGAACACGTCTCTGACCCCTTTGTGGGAACGCTGGTGGACAACCGCTACACCGTGCAGTCCCGGCTCGCCCGCGGCGGCATGTCCACGGTTTACCTGGCCGTGGACCAGAGGCTGGAGCGCGCCGTTGCACTGAAGGTGCTGCACCCGCACTTGGCCGCGGATGAGAGCTTCCTCGGCAGGCTGGGGCGGGAGGCGAAGGCGGCGGCCCGGCTCTCGCACCCCCATGTTGTGGGGGTCCTGGACCAGGGCCATGACGGCCACACCGCCTACCTGGTCATGGAATACATCAAGGGCCACACCCTTCGCGACGTCATTAACGACAAGGGGGCCTTGCCGCCGCGGCTCGCACTTGCCCTGATTGATCCCGTGGTGGAAGGACTGGCAGCGGCCCATACCGCGGGCTTCATCCACCGCGACGTGAAACCCGAAAACGTCCTGATCGCCGACGACGGCAGGATCAAGATCGGCGACTTCGGCCTTGCCCGGGCGGTCACCTCGTCCACGAGCTCCGGGACACTGATGGGAACCGTCGCCTATGTCCCGCCCGAGATCGTCCTGGGCCGGCCGGCAGATGCCCGGAGCGACGTCTACTCAGTGGGCATCATGCTGTTTGAAATGCTGACCGGGCAACAGCCGTTCAAAGGCGACGTCCCCATCCAGGTGGCCTACCAGCATGTCAACGGCACAGTGGGTCCGCCGTCGGCTCTGGTGCCCGGGCTGGCCGGCGAGCTGGACGAGCTCGTGCAATGGTGTACGGCCAATGACCCGGAGAACCGGCCAGTGGATGCGAATGCGCTCCTCCAGGAGCTGCGGCACATTCGGACCAACCTGACCGATTCCGAGCTGGACCTGCATCCTCCGGCCGCCGCCGGGACCCCAGCGCCTGCCTCCCCCGGCGCCCAGGAGACAGCCCCGGTCCAGGATGCAGCTTCCCGGAATCACACAGAGTTCATTGCGCAAACCAACAACCCCACCACGGTCATGCCCTCGGGCAGGCCGGCGCCGCCTGTCCATGGACCCGCGCTGGGGCGCGAGCCTGCGCGGCCGGCTCCCGGAGCCGGCCGGGGCAGCCACATCCTTACCCCTCCCGGGGAGGATGTGGAGGAACCCTGGGCGCCCCCGGCACCCCAGCTCAGCAAGCGGGCACAGCGCAAGGCTGAGAAGGAGGACGAGAAGGCCCGCGCCCGGGCCGCCGCGACCCCTGTCCGTTCACTCCGCGAAGGCAGTGCCCGACGGCGAGGCGTCCTGTGGGTGGTGGTCCTTGTCCTCGCGGCCCTGCTCGCCACGGGAGCGGGCTGGTTCTTCGGTATGGGCCCCGGGGCTGCGGCCACCATCCCGGCCGTGGCAAACAGGACGGTGGCGGAGGCCCAGCAGCTCCTCAGTGAAGCAGGATTCAGGTCCACCACGAGGGACGTATTCGACGACGATGTTCCCAGCGGGCTGGTGGTGGGAAGCGAGCCGGAGGCCGGAACGGAAATCCGAAAGTTCCAGCCTGTATCGCTTTATGTGTCCAAGGGCCCGCAGCTTTTCCCTCTGCCGCAACTCTCCGGCGGCACGCTGGACGAGGCCAAGGACGCCCTGAACGGTGCCGAAATGGCGCTGGGTACGGTCACCGCGGAATTCAACGAGGACGTGCCTGCCGGCATTGTCCTGTCCCAGGAGCCGGCTGCCGGGACGCCGGCCAGGCATGGAACGCCGGTGGCCCTGGTGGTTTCCAAGGGACCTGAGCCCATCCCCGTCCCCTCCGTGGTGGGCCAGGACGAGGATGATGCCGTGGACGCCATCGAGGCGGCCGGGCTGCAGGCTGAGGTGGCCCGCGAAGAGGTGTTTGACCGGAATGTGCCCGAGGGTGCTGTTGTCAGCCAGTCGCCTGCCAGCGGGACGCTTACCCGCGGCGGCACCGTGACCCTGACCATTTCCAAGGGCCCTCGAATGGTGGAGGTTCCCAGCTTCATCGGGCGGCAGGCGAACGAAGCCAGGCGGGCGCTCGAGGCACTGGGCTTCGAGGTCCGGGTGAACAATGTGCTGGGCGGCTTCTTTGGAACAGTCCGCGCCCAGGACCCCGTGGACACAGAGGTCCCCGAAGGGTCCGTCATAACGCTGACCGTGGTGTAGGCGGCCCGGCCGCCCACGCCATCCGGCAGGGTCAGTGCTTGGCGAGTGCGCCGGCCACCAGGAATGCCATTTCCAGGGACTGCATGTGGTTCAGCCGCGGGTCGCAGACCGACTCGTAGCGGTCCAGGAAAGCATCCTGGTCGATGGGATCGGCGCCGCCAAGGCACTCAGCCACATCGTCGCCGGTCATCTCCACATGCAGGCCGCCGGGCACCGTTCCCAGGGCATGGTGCACCTCAAAGAAGCCGCGCACCTCGTCAATGACGTCGTCGAAGTTCCTCGTCTTGTACCCGTTGGGGGACGTCACAGTGTTGCCGTGCATGGGGTCGGTGACCCACAGCACCTGGGCGCCGGAGGCAGTAACCTTCTCGACGACGGCGGGCAGCTTCTCCCGGATGTTGCCGGCACCCATCCGAGTGATGAACGTCAGGCGTCCCGGTTCGCGTTCCGGATCCAGTTTGTCGATCAGGCGCAGGGCGTCATCGCCGGTGGTCGAGGGACCAAGCTTGACGCCGATCGGGTTCCGGACGCGGGACAGGAAGTCCACATGGGCATGGTCCAGTTCGCGGGTCCGCTCCCCGATCCACAGGAAGTGGGCGGAGGTGTCGTACGGGAAGCCGGTCCGGGAGTCGATCCGGGTCAGCGCCCGCTCGTAGTCCAGCAGCAGGGCCTCGTGGCTGGCGAAGAACTCGACGCGCTTGAGCGCCTCAAAATCCGCACCGCAGGAGTCCATGAATTTGATGGCCCGGTCGATGTCCCTGGCCAGCGACTCGTAGCGGGCGTGGGCAGGGTTTTCGGTGAAGCCCTTGTTCCACTGGTGCACCGAGCGGAGGTCGGCGAAGCCGCCCTGCGTGAAGGCCCGGATGAGGTTCAGCGTGGATGCGGAGGTGTGGTAGGCGCGGAGCATGCGCGAGGCGTCGTGGCCGCGTGATTCGGGGGTGAACTCGTAGCCGTTGACGATGTCGCCGCGGTAGGCCGGCAGGGTGACACCGTTCCGGGTCTCGTCATTGGAGGAACGCGGCTTGGCGAACTGGCCGGCCATCCGGCCCATCTTGATCACGGGCATGGCAGCGCCGTACGTCAGCACGACGGCCATCTGGAGGATGGTCTTGACCCTGGCGCTGATCTTGTCCGCCGTGGCGGCCTCGAAAGTTTCCGCGCAGTCGCCGCCCTGCAGGAGGAACGCCTTCCCCTGGGCAGCAGCGGCGAGCCGCTCGCGCAGGATGTCCACTTCACCGGCAAACACCAGCGGGGGGAGCACGGAAAGTTCCTTGACGGAGGCGTCGAAAACTTCCTGGTCCTGCCAGCTGGGTTGCTGGGAAATGGGAAGGTCCCGCCAGTCGTCCAGTCCGGGATAGTTGGCGGCTCCGCTCTGGGCGGTGCTGGACAGCGAAAAGGCAGGTTTTGCAGATAGCTCAGTCACCATCTAAGACTAACGGCAGCGCAGGACCACTGGACACCGCACCGTCACGCTGGCCGGCGTCCGCGTCACAACCCCCATGCGTGAAAAAGCCCGCCCATCAGCCGGTGGCGGCAGCACCGCCGTCGTCCGTCCGGTCCTGCTGCCTCACACCGCGGCCGGGAACGGGATCCGCGGGGTTCACGCCGCCCGCCGGCGATGCCAGAGGTTCTGCGCTTGCCTCGGGTTCGACCGGCCTGCCGGCCAGCCGGAGCTTCACTACCGCCGCGTACTCGTCAACATATTCCTGCCCGGAAAGCCGCTGCAGTTCGAACATGATCTGGTCCGTGACTTTCCGCTGGACATCGCGGTCCTCTGCCTGGTCCCGGTAGGCCGTGAAGTCCAACGGCTCACCGAAGATCATGCCGATCCTGCGGATATTGGGCAGCCGTTTGCCGATCGGCTGCACCTTGTCCGTGCCGATCATGGCCACCGGGATGACCGGAACGCCGGCCTCCAGCGCCAGCCGGGCAACACCCACCTTGCCGCGGTAAAGCCTGGCGTCCGGGCTGCGGGTGCCCTCAGGGTAGATGCCGAGCAGCCCGCCGTGGTTGAGCACGTCCATCCCGGCGCTGAGGGATGCCGCAGATGCCGCACCGCCGGAGCGGTCCATGGGCAGCTGGTTGGTCAGCCGGAAGAACAGGGCTGTCAGCCGGCCCTTGATGCCGGTGCCCGTGAAGTATTCCATCTTGGCCAGGAAGACCACGGGGCGGCGGACCATCAGCGGCAGGAAGATGGAATCGGAGAACGACAGGTGGTTGGAAGCGATGATCGCCGCACCCTGGCCGGGGATGTTGTCAAGGCCCTTGACCCAGGGGCGGAAAAGCAGCTTCAGGACCGGACCGAGGAAGATCCTCTTCATGACCCAATAGAACACGTGGTGAACCTCTCCGGAAGGCGGCCCCCAGGCTCCGCACCGGGCCTGGTCAGCAGTTCAATGCAACCCTACTCTAGTGAGATTTGGCCGGAACAGTGACACGATGGACTCATGACTGAAAGCAGCGTCCCGCCCCGCCCTGCCGCTTTCAGCTATCCCGGGCATGGAGCAAACGCGCAGGTGGGCGTGGCAATCTGCCATGGATTCACCGGCAGCCCGCTGAGCGTGCTGCCGTGGGCCGAGCACCTGGCCGGGCAGGGATATGCCGTCTCGGTCCCGCTGCTGCCCGGGCACGGAACGGACTGGCGCCAGCTGGCCAGGACAGGATGGAGCGACTGGTACAGCAGCTACGAGACCGCCTTCCTGGAGCTCCAGGCACGCACCGAAACGTGCTTTGTGGCGGGACTGTCCATGGGCGGGGCGGTGGCCCTGCTGACCGCCTCCCGGCATCCGGTGGCAGGGGTCTCGGTGGTGAATCCGGGGCTCAGTTTTTACGACCGCCGCATCCATATTATTGGGGTGCTCAAATACTTCCAGCGCACAACCATCCCCATCCAGGAGGACCAGCCGACGGCGCCAGCCACCGAAGACGGTGACTACTCCCGCACGCCGCTGGCGGCCGTGCACGAGCTCAAGAAGCTCTTTGGCGCCGCAATCCGCGGCTTGCCCCGCATCACGGCACCGGTCCAGGTCTTCAAGTCCAGGACGGACATTGTGGTTCCGCCCACGTCGTTGGCATTGCTCCAGCAACGGCTCGGCCCGCACCTCACTGAGGTGGTGGACCTTGCCAGCAGCGGCCATGTGGCTACGCTGGACGTGGACGCGCCGGAGATCTTCGCCAGGTCCAGCGCCTTCATCCGCGCCCATGCCCGATTGACCAGCACTTCGGAGACACCATGACGTCCAGCCCGGACCACAGTCCCTTCACCAGCGCGTCCAGCGGGGACGGGCCCAGGACCGGCGTAGTCCTCTCCCATGGCTTCACCGGCAGCCCCCATGGACTCCGCCTGTGGGCGCAGGCCTTTGCCACTGCCGGATTCGCTGTGCGCATGCCATTGCTGCCGGGACATGGCACCAGCTGGCAGGACCTCGCCCGGACCCGCTGGCAGCAGTGGCACGGCGCGCTGGATGATGCCTACCTGGAGCTGGAAGCGGAGTGCGACCACGTGTTTGCGGCGGGGCTGAGCATGGGCGGCGCGCTGGCCCTGCGGGTTGCGGCCACACGCCCCGTGGCGGGAGTGGTGCTGGTCAATCCCGCGCTGGTGATCGACGATCCCAGGGCTCCGCTCGCGGGCATCCTCAAGCTGGTGTTGAAATCCACGCCGGCCATTGCCAACGACATCCTCAAGGAAGGCATGGACGAGGGCGCGTATACCCGCACTCCGGTAGCGGCGGCCCATGAGATGAACAAGATGTTCAGGGACACCATCCGGCTGCTCCCCCGGATCACCGCCCCCGTGCAGGTCTACAAGTCCACCGTGGACCACGTGGTCTCCGATGCGAGCATTGCCGCGCTGCGACGCGGCTTGAGCGCGCCCGTGGAGCTGGTCCGGCTCGACAACAGCTATCACGTGGCCACCATGGATAACGACGCCGAACGCATCTTCCAGGGGTCGGTGGAGTTTATCCGCCGGGTGCTGGCCGCCGGCGAAGCCCCGGCGGCGGGAAGCCAGGAGGTGCAGCATGAACAGGCATGACTCCGGTTCCCCCGACTCTGCGGACCAGGGAGCGAACCAGGACGACGCCGTCTGGCTGGACCTGGTGGCGCGGCTGGAAGCTGACACCGCTTCCGGGCCGCCGGATCCCCGCACCCCGGATCCGGCGCCGCCCGCAGAGCCGGAGGCTCCGGCAGCCCGGGGAACCGCGTCCTTCCGCGATTTCGATCCCTTGGGCCTGGCGGGCGCAGCCCCGGCCGAACCGTCTGCGGCGCAGCGCCAGGCAAGGGCCGGCCAGGGCCGGAACGGGGATGCGCCGGAGGGCCCCCGGCACTATGCAGTGGACGACGACGGCGGCGACTTCATCCCTGAAGAACCCCCGAGCCTGGCCGGCACGGACCCGCTGACCATGCTGGCGTGGCTGGCGGCGGTGGGCGGGCCGGTAGCCCTGCTGCTCTCGGCGATGTTCTGGCGTTCCGCGCCGCTGCTGGCGGTTGTGGGCATCGTGGCCGCGTTCGTGCTGGGAACGGTTTACCTGATCATGAAGCTCCCGCAGGAAAAAGACGAGGACGACGACGGCGCCCGGGTCTAGCGGGTCAGTGGCGGACCCGGCCGCTGACCCGCGACAGGTCCGCCGCCCCGATCAGTCCGGCATTGGGCCCCAGGGCGGCAAGCTCGATCCCGGCGGCGGGACGGAAGCCGCGCCCTGTAAGGTTCCGCGCGAACGCCTTCTGAGCCGGTTCAACCAGCAGGTTTCCGGCCGAGCACAGTCCGCCGCCAATCACGAACAGGCCGGGATCGAGCGCTGCTGCCAGGTTCGCGAGGCCCAGGCCGAGCCATTCGCCCACTTCCTCGAGCAGCTCACGGGAGGCAGTGTCGCCGGCCAGCGCGAGGTCGGTCACCACGGCCCCGGTGATGGTGTCAGCGCGGCCGCCGACTGCTGCGAGCAGGTCCTGCGCCATTGGGGAGTTACTGCGGGCCAGGATCCTGGCTTCGCGCCCCAGGGCATTGCCGGAGGCATACTGCTCCCAGCATCCGCGGTTGCCGCACTCGCAACGGTGCCCGCCCGGCATGATGATCTGGTGGCCGAACTCGCCGGCCACCCCGAACCGGCCGCGCTCCACCCTGCCGTCCATGACCATCGCACCGCCGATGCCGGTGCCGAGGGTGATGCAGACCAGCCGGTCCTCACCCCGGCCGGCACCGAAGCGCCATTCAGCCCAGGCCGCGGCATCGGCGTCGTTCGCCAGCAGCACGGGCCTCCGCAAGAGCTGCTGCAGGTTGGCCCTGAGGGGCTCATTGCGCCATGCCAGGTGCGGACTGAACAGTACGGTGCCGCCGTCGAGGTCCATCCAGCCGGCCGCGCCTATTCCAACCGAGCGGATGCGCTGTCCCCTGCCCAGCTCTTCCACGAGTTCCACGATGACCTGCTCAACCTCGCGCGGATCCGTGCCCGGCGTGGAGCGGCGCGCCTCGCTAAGGATCCTGCCTTCGGTATCCACCACTCCGGCCGCCACCTTGGTGCCGCCAATGTCGATACCTATGGCCAGTCCCTTCCGGCCAAGCCGCACCTGCCCGTGGAAGCCGTCACCCCCTCTTCTGCCTGCCCGGTAGGGGGCGGAGCGGCGCCGCCAAGGGACGGCCCTGCTAAGGGGACCGGCCTGCTCGCCGGAAAATTGTGCGTACATAGTTCCCCATTCTAGGTTTTGCACCCATGGGCGGCGGGACCGCTCCTCGTGCAGCGGGAGCCATTGACGGATAAGTTACTCACCAGTACGTTTAAGTGCTGCACTGCTCCCGCACCGGC
The DNA here is from genome assembly GCF_059089905.1 of Arthrobacter sp. Y3221087. NCBI lineage: Bacteria > Bacillati > Actinomycetota > Actinomycetes > Micrococcales > Micrococcaceae > Arthrobacter > Arthrobacter sp. Y3221087. Next base: position 38,718 of record NZ_JBNHFE010000011.1, on the reverse strand, counting down.
GTACTACTCTGTAGGCATACCCCTGAAGCGGGAGTTCGGATATCAAAGGAGCTATAGTGCGCGAATTCAGTGTTCCGCCTCTTGTTGTTGTTCCACCGGAAACGAATATCACCGATCTGGTGCTGCGGCAGGCGAACAAAGCCAGCAACCCGGCACTGTTCTCGCGCCTTGATTCAGCGGGTGCCTGGCAGGATGTTTCCGCCACCGAGTTCCTTGCCGACGTCAAAGCGCTTGCCAAGGGGTTGATTGCCAGTGGCGTCGGCGTGGGTGACCGCGTTGGCATCATGTCCCGCACCCGGTACGAATGGTCCCTGGTGGATTTTGCCATCTGGTTCGCCGGCGGCGTCTCCGTCCCGATCTACGAAACCTCGTCCCCGTCCCAGGTTGCCTGGAACCTTGGCGACTCCGGCGCCGTGGCCGCCTTTGGCGAAGCCGCGCACCACGAGAACGTCATCCGGCAGGCCGTAACGGCGGAAGGCCTGACTGGCCTCCAGCATGTCTGGCAGCTGGAAGGTGCAGGCCTGGATGCCCTCCGCGCGGCCGGATCAGGGATCAGCGACGAGGAGCTTGAGTCCCGCCGGACTGCCGCCAAACTGTCCGATCTCGCAACGATCATCTACACCTCGGGCACCACCGGACGCCCCAAGGGTTGCGAGCTGACCCACGGCAACTTCGTCGAACTCTCCGACAACGCCTTGGCCATCATCGGCGAGATTGTCCATGAGAACGCCAAGACCATCATGTTCCTGCCGCTGGCCCACGTCTTCGCACGGTTCATTTCGGTACTGGCCATGGGCGCCGGCACCACCGTTGCCCATACACCGGACATCAAGAACCTGCTGTCGGACCTGCAGAGCTATGAGCCCACCTTCATCCTCGCAGTCCCGCGGGTATTCGAGAAGGTCTACAACTCTGCCATGACCAAGGCGGAGGACGGCGGCAAGGGAGCCATTTTCCACAAGGCGGCGGATACGGCCATCGCCTTCTCCAAGGCACGGCAGGCCGGGCGGGTGGGACTGGGGCTGAAACTGCGCCACGCCTTGTTCGACAAGCTGGTCTACAGCAAACTCCGGGCAGCGATGGGCGGCCATGTCGCCCACGCGGTGTCCGGGGGCGGGCCCCTCGGCGAACGGCTGGGCCACTTTTTCCAAGGCATCGGCCTCCAGGTCCTGGAAGGCTACGGCCTGACCGAGACCACGGCTCCCATCTCCGTCAACACCCCGTCCCGGATCAAGATCGGTTCGGTCGGCAAGCCGCTGCCCGGGAACGCCGTGAGGATCGCCGAGGACGGCGAGATCCTGGCCAAGGGCGTCTGCGTCATGCGCGGCTACTACAAGCGTGAGGACCTGTCAGCGGAAACGTTCACCGACAGCTGGTTCCGCACGGGCGACATCGGCCGCCTGGACGAGGACGGCTTCCTCTGGATCACCGGGCGCAAGAAGGAAATCATTGTCACGGCCGGCGGCAAGAACGTCATTCCCGCCCTGCTTGAGGACCAGATCCGCGCCGACGCCCTGGTGTCCCAGGTGCTGGTGGTGGGCGACAACCGGCCGTTCATCGGCGCCTTGGTGACCCTGGACCAGGAAGCCCTGCCGGGCTGGCTGCAGCGCCACGGGCTGCCCGCGGACACCACCCTGGACCAGGCCGCCGCCAACCCTGTGGTCAAGGCCGCGGTCCAGGACCTGATCACGGCGGCCAACGGCTCCGTGTCCCAGGCGGAGGCCATCAAGTCGTTCCGGATCGTGCCTGCCGATTTCACCGAGGCCTCCGGCCACCTGACCCCTTCCATGAAGGTCAAGCGGGCGCAGGTCATGAAGGACTTCGAGACAATCATCGAGGAAATGTACGCGGCGCCGCGTTCCTGACGCCGGCAACAACAAAGGGTCCTTCACTCGTGAAGGACCCTTTGTTGTTATGGCTGGTGTTACTGCTCGACCACCAGGAGCAGGTCTCCGCCCTGCACCTGCTCCACCGAGGAGATGGCGAGGCGGGAAACCTTGCCGCCCACCGGCGTCGTAATGGAAGCCTCCATCTTCATCGCCTCGATGGTGGCCACGGTGTCTCCGGCGTTGACGGTCTCGCCGGCCTTGACCGTGACGGTCACGGCACCGGCGAACGGGGCCGCAACGTGGCCCGGCTGCGCCGGGTCTGCCTTCTCGGCGGACTTGACGTTGCTCACCACCGAACGGTCGCGCACCACCACGGGCCGGGACTGGCCGTTGAGGGTACACATCACGGTGCGCATGCCCTTCTCGTCGGGCTCCGACACTGCCTCCAGGGAGGCGATCAGCCGGACGCCCTTCTCCAGCTGGATCTCGTGCTCCTGGCCGCGCTGGAGCCCGTACAGGTAATCGCGCGTATCCAGGACAGAGATGTTGCCGTAGGTCTCCACGCTCTTCAGGTAGTCCTTGGTGGGGCCGTCGAAGAGCAGACGGTTCAGCGTGTGCTGGCGGGTCTTGGAGTCGGACTTCAAGGCAGCGCTGTCCTCGGAGCTGAGCTCGGCGTCGCGGACCTTCACGCTCCGGCCCTGCAGGGCCTTGGTGCGGAAGGGCTCCGGCCATCCTCCGGGGGGATCACCGAGCTCGCCGGACAGGAAGCCGATGACGGAATCCGGGATGTCGTAGTTCTGCGGGTTCTCGTTGAAGTCGGCGGGGTCCGCGTTGAGGCCCACCAGGTGCAGGGCGAGGTCGCCCACAACCTTGGAGGACGGCGTTACCTTGACCAGGTGGCCCAGGATGCGGTCGGCAGCGGTGTACATGTCCTCAATGGCTTCAAACCGCTCCCCCAGGCCCAGCGCCATTGCCTGCTGCCGCAGGTTGGACAGCTGGCCGCCCGGGATCTCGTGCTTGTAAACCCGGCCGGTGGGGCCCGGAAGGCCCGACTCGAACGGGGCGTAAACCCTGCGGACCGCTTCCCAGTAGGGCTCCAGGGAGCTGACGGCGTCCAGATCCAGGCCGGTATCGCGCGGAGTGTGCTCCAGGGCCGCTACCAAAGCCGACGCCGACACCTGGCTGGTGGTGCCGGCCAGGGATGCGGAGGCCACGTCCACAGCGTCCACGCCTGCGTCCACAGCCGCCAGGAGTGTGGCCAGCTGGCCGCCCGCGGTGTCGTGGGTGTGCAGGTGCACCGGCAGGTCGAAACGTTCCCGCAGGGCCGCGACAAGCCTGGCGGCCGCAGCGGGACGCAGGAGGCCCGCCATGTCCTTGATGGCCAGGATGTGCGCACCGGCGTCGACGATCTTCTGGGCCAGCCCAAGGTAGTAGTCCAGCGTGTACAGCGTTTCCTTGGGGTCCAGCATGTCGCCGGTGTAGCACAGCGCCACTTCGGCGACGGCGGTGCCCGTGGCGCGGACGGCGCGGATCGCGGGTGCCATCTGGCTGACGTCGTTCAGCGCGTCGAAGATGCGGAAGATGTCGATGCCTGTTGCTGCGGCCTCGTTGACGAACGCCTCGGTGACCTCTTCCGGGTACGGCGTGTAGCCCACCGTATTGCGGCCGCGGAGCAGCATCTGCAGGCAGACGTTCGGCAGCGCCTTGCGCAGCGCCACCAGCCGGTCCCAGGGGTCTTCGCCGAGGAAGCGGAGTGCGACGTCGTAGGTGGCGCCGCCCCAGCACTCGACCGACAGCAGTTCCGGCATGAGCGCGGTCACGGCAGGACCGGCGGCAACAAGGTCGCGGGTGCGGACACGGGTTGCAAGCAGGGATTGGTGTGCGTCGCGGAACGTTGTGTCCGTCACCGCCACTGCCTGCTGCTCCCGGAGCGCCCTGGCGAACCCTTCCGGTCCCAGTTCAAGGAGCTTCTGCCGTGAGCCGGCGGCGGCCGGCCGGTCCTTGACGGACGGAAGCTTGTCTGCCGGATTGGAGTGGACCGTCAGCTCGCCGTTCGGCTTGTTGACGGTGACCTCGGCCAGCCAGGTGAGGAGCTTGGTGCCACGGTCGGCGGACACCCTGGCCTTGAGCAGCTGGGGGCGTTCGTCGATGAAGTTGGTGGCGACGTCGCCGGCGATGAAGTCCGGATCGTCGAGCACGGCCTGCAGGAAGGAGATGTTGGTTGAGACGCCGCGGATGCGGAATTCTGCCAGGGCACGGCGGGCGCGTGCCACGGCGGCGGGGTAGTCCCGGCCGCGGCAGGTGAGCTTGACCAGCATGGAGTCGAAGTGGGGGCTGATCTCGGCACCCGAGTAGACGGTGCCGCCGTCCAGCCGGACGCCTGCGCCGCCGGCGGAACGGTAGCCGGTGATCTTTCCGACGTCGGGCCGGAAGCCGTTGGCGGGGTCCTCGGTGGTGATGCGGCTCTGCAGGGCCGCGCCCTTGAGGTGGACGGTTTCCTGGGAAAGGCCGAGGTCTGCAAGCGTCTCGCCGGAGGCGATCCGCATCTGCGCCTGCACCAGGTCGACGTCGGTCACCTCTTCGGTGACAGTGTGCTCCACCTGGATGCGCGGGTTCATTTCAATGAACACGTGCTGGCCGGCGCGTTCACCGGCGGTGTCCACGAGGAACTCAACCGTGCCGGCATTGACGTAGTTGAGCGCCTTGGCAAACTTGACGGCGTCGCGGTAGAGGGCCTGGCGGATGCCCTCGTCCAGGTTGGGCGCCGGAGCGATCTCGATGACCTTCTGGTGGCGGCGCTGAATGGAGCAGTCACGCTCAAACAGGTGCATGACGTTGCCCTCGGCGTCGGCCAGGATCTGCACTTCGATGTGGCGGGGGCGCAGGACGGCCTGCTCCAGGAACATGGTGGGGTCGCCGAAAGCGGCATCGGCTTCACGCATGGCGGACTTCAGCGCTTCGGGCAGCGCCTCACGGGTGTCCACCCGGCGCATGCCGCGGCCACCGCCGCCCGCCACTGCCTTTGCAAAGATGGGGAAGCCGATCTCGTCCGCAGCTGCAAGGAGTTCGTCCAGGTCCTTGGAGGGTTCACTGGATTTAAGGACGGGCACGCCGGCCTCGCGGGCGGCCTTGAGCGCCGCCACCTTGTTGCCTGCCAGTTCCAGCACTTCCGCCGGCGGACCAACAAAGGTAATGCCGGCTTCCTTGGCTGCACGGGCCAGGTCCGGATTCTCGGACAGGAAACCGTAGCCGGGGTAGATGGCGTCCGCACCGGACTCCTTGGCCACCCGGATGACCTCTTTGACGTCCAGGTAGGCCCGGACGGGGTGTCCTTCTTCGCCGATCAGGTACGCCTCGTCCGCTTTCTGGCGGTGGATGGAGTTCCTGTCCTCTTGGGGAAAAACGGCAACGGTCTTGGCGCCCAGCTCGTAGCCGGCGCGGAAGGCCCTGATCGCGATTTCGCCGCGGTTGGCCACCAGAACTTTGGAAAACATACTTCTCCTGCATCATTGCGGGTGGATCGGTGAGTGGTCACAGTGTCTAGGACCTACAAGGACAAACACAAATCTTTGTGTCGACCATCACAAATTTCCCCGTCATGTCCCGATCGCTTCCGCCTGTCGCGGCGGAAAGCGCCCCGGCAGCACAGTGGATGCCATGCCGACCCCCGATAAGGCGGGATTCGCCAACGCATCCACATATGATGAGTAGGGCGGCAGGACCGTCCGGCTTCGGCGCTGCCGGAGCAAACATTACTCCCAACACGGCATCCGGCGTTAGGTTTTGGTCTCTCAAGTGCAAGTAGTCAGCATCAGCAGCCTTAAGGGTGGAGTCGGCAAGACTTCCGTCACCACAGGATTGGCGTCTGCGGCGCTGGCCGCGGGCGTCAGCACGCTGGTGGTGGACCTCGATCCGCACGCCGACGCAACTACCGCATTGGGCGTTCAGCCCGGGGACCAGCTGGATATCGGCAGGATGCTCAAGAGCCCGCGCCGCGCCAAACTGGCGGAGAACGTCCTTGGCAGCAGCTGGACGGCCCGGGCCGCCTCCAACGGTTCCGGCACCGCGGTCCTGGACGTCGCCGTCGGCTCGGCCTATACGGGTATTTACGACCGGCCGGACCTTGGCCGTCGCGACCTCCGCCGGCTCTCGACGGTCCTGGCCGGCGCGGACAAGTACCAGCTGGTCCTGGTCGACTGCCCGCCGTCATTGAACGGGCTTACCCGGATGGCCTGGTCCGCCAGCGACAAGGTTGCCCTCGTGGCCGAGCCGGGACTCTTCTCCGTGGCGGGTACGGAACGCACCATGCGGGCCATCCAGCTGTTCCGGCAGGAATTCGCCCCCAACCTCTCCCCGGCGGGCATTGTGGCCAACCGGGTCCGCACCGGTTCCTCCGAGCACAGTTACCGGCTGGCGGAAATGGAGTCCATGTTCGGCGAGCTCCTCCTGAGCCCGCGCATCCCGGAGCAGGCCAACTGGCAGCAGATCCAGGGCGCCGCCCACCCGGTGCACCACTGGCCGGGAGAGTCGGCGAAGTCTGCCGCTGCCCTCTTCGATGACCTGCTGGCCAACCTGATGGAAGTGGGCAGCGGGCTGCGCAGCCGCGCCAGGTAGGCCTGGCGCGTCCTGGCCGACGCCGCGCGGGACCGGTACCGGACCACCAGACAGCAAGAGGGCCGCTCCCATGGGAGCGGCCCTCTGCCTTTTAAGTCAGGGAGGCTCAGCTGATCTTGCGTGCTGCGCGGCGCTTGCTCAGCTCGTCGTCGGGAAAGGATTGTTCGGCGGCGTGTTCACTGGGCAGCGAAGCAAGGCTGCCTTCCACCTCGCGCCAGACCCGGCCCACGGCAATGCCGAACACGCCCTGCCCGCCCTGGACGAGGTCGATGACTTCGTCAGCCGAGGTGCACTCGTACACGCTGGCGCCATCGCTCATCAGGGTGATCTGCGCCAGGTCCTCGACGCCGCGTTCACGCAGGTGTTCCACCGCGGTGCGGATCTGCTGCAGGGAAACGCCCGTGTCCAGGAGCCGCTTGACCACCTTGAGGACCAGGATGTCGCGGAAGCCGTACAGCCGCTGGGATCCGGAGCCGGCAGCGCCGCGGACGGCGGGTTCCACCAGCCCGGTGCGTGCCCAGTAGTCCAGTTGCCGGTAGGTAATGCCGGCCGCCTTGCATGCGGTGGGTCCGCGGTATCCGGCGTCCTCGTCCAGCACGGGAAGGTCCTCGGTGAACAGGAGGCCCTGGGCACCGCTTGCCGGCACAGCAACACCAGCCGTGGGTTGTTTCAGCCCGCCTGCTTCGCCTTTGGGACTCACCTGGATCCTCCTTGTCCTGCGCTCCCGGGGAACACCTGCAGCAGCTGGCATGAAAAGCATGCATGTAATTTTCGCGGGGCGCACTTTCCAGTGTGACTTGCGCGGCTGCCGTAGGCAATGGGAACTTGATACTTCGACGTTAGGCCCGGCAGGGCCCGAGGTCAAAGACCTTGGAGGCTTTGTGCAGGCGTGTCGAAACGTTCAGCCTTAACTTTAACCTTAACGTGACCTTAGCCGTCGAAGTCTTCAGGCTCCACGTCGTCAAGGAATTCGCGGAACCGCCGGAGCTCGCGCTCCTCATCCACGGTGGGGCCCGGATCGGTGTCCTCGCCCTCGTCGTGCTCGGTGATGCGGACTCCGGCCTCGTCCATCACTGAATCGGCGCACCAGATGCGGCACTTGGCCCGGAGGGCGACGGCGAGGGCGTCGGAGGCCCGGGAGCTCACCGTGGTGCCGTTTTCAAACTGCAGCTGTCCGTAGAAGATGTTGTCCTCAACGGCCACGATGTTGACGCTGACCACGCTGTGGCCGAGCGACTCCACTACATCCACCAGGAGATCGTGCGTCATGGGGCGCGGGGGGATCACACCCTGCTGGGCAAGGGCGATGGCGCTGGCCTCGGGGGTGCCGATCCAGATGGGAACATGCCGTTCCCCGTGCATCTCCCGCAGCAGGACCAGGGGCTGGTTGGAAGGCAGTTCGATCCGAACGCCTACAATCTCGACTTCAATCATCAGATGTCCATGCGTGAGATGTGGTCCTGCACCAGGGCGCGGTGCAGGGTGAGGCAAAGGTCGCTGATCTCACGGGCGGCCTCTGCAGCCCGTGCCTGGGACGCGGAGTCCTTCCGTGACGCAAGTGGTGCCACCGCCCGTTCCACCAGGCCGAACTCGCGTTCCGCCGCCGCCTGGAAGGGGCGCAGGTGCCGGGGTTCCAGCCCATGGCTTTCCAGCTGCACGCAGGCGCGCGCAACCTGGAGGGCGTGTTCGTCGAACATGCCGTTGCTGTGGCTGATGAGCCCGAAATCCAGGAGTGCCTGGAGCAGGGGGACGCTGGCGCCGGATTCCGTGCGGAGCTGTTCCTCCGTGAGCTTGCGCCCGCGGTTCTGCAGCTCTGCGGCCAGCTCGTCGGAGACAATGCGCGGCGAAACCACGACGCCGGGCGGAAGGTTCTCCGGCCGCTCTCCCCTGTCGATGGCGTCAAGGTAGTCCTTGATGACTTTCAGGGGGAGGTATTGGTCCCGCTGCAGCGCCAGGACGAAGCGCAGCCGTTCCACGTCGCCGTCGGAATACTGGCGGTAGCCCGCAGGAGTCCGCCGCGGGTTGATAAGTCCCTTTTCCTCGAGGAACCGGATCTTGGACGCTGTCATGCCCGGGAAGTCGGCGCTCAGCTGCGCGAGGACTTCCCCTATGTTCAGGACCTGCGGTCCCCGGCGTTCCGGTTGTGCCATTGCCACAGGCAGCGGTCCCCGGATCAGCCGCGGCCTGCAGCGGTGGCAGGGCTCAGGTAGAAGGTGAGGCGGAACTTGCCGATCTGGACTTCGCTGCCGGACTTGAGCTCCACAGCGTCCACGCGGTCATGGTTGACGTAGGTGCCGTTGAGGCTGTTCATGTCCACCACCTCGAAGCTCCGGGCAGTACGGCGGAACTCCACATGCCGGCGGGAAACGGTGACGTCATCAAGGAAGATGTCAGCGTCGGGGTGCCGGCCGGCGGTGGTGACGTCCGAATCCAGCAGGAACCGGGCGCCGGCGTTGGGGCCGCTGTGCGCCACCAGCAGTGCGGAACCGGCAGGAAGTGCCTCGACGGAGCTGCGCTCTTCGGAGGACAGCTTGGGGGCGATGGTGGGCTCGTCCCTGACGGGGGTCAGGTTGATGGAGGTGGTCTCCGATGCCTTAGCCGCACCCGTTCCGTATCCCCCATCGGCAGGGTTCGATGTGTGGCCAGCCATGGATTCCTCCTCTTCCCGCTGCAGCCCTCCGGCGTGCAACCAACATTTGCCCTCCGGACCTGCACGGCAGGTCCGGCACCGGCTCCCCATCCGGCCCTTGACGTGCGAAGACGTCCTGCCTGCGACGCGGGGCCGGACCGGATGTACCGGTTAGCTTTAGCCTACCTGTTGTTCGTACTCCGATGCACTGAGCAATGAATCAACGGCGTCGGCCTCGGCGAGTTTGACCTCGATCAGCCAGCCGTCACCATAGGGATCCGTGTTGATCAGTGCCGAATCGGTGTCCAGGGACTCGTTGCGGGCCACGACTTCACCGCTGACCGGGGCGTAGATGTCGCTGACGCTCTTGGTGGACTCCACCTCGCCCACCACTTCGTTTGCCGTAATTTTGGTGCCGATCTCGGGCATCTGGGCGTAGACAACATCTCCAAGCGCGTCCTGCGCAAAGTCGGTAATGCCCACGCGGACCACGCCGTCGGCATTGGGAGCGGAAACCCACTCGTGTTCGGCGGTGTAGGACAGGTCTTCGGGAATGTTGCTCATGGGGGGCCTTTCATCGGGTCAATCTCGAAGGTCACGGGGCCCGGGAAACAGACCGCCGCTGAAAGTATAGGCACATCCGGCGGGGCGTCCACCGGGCTTTCTGACAAGATGGGAGCCATGAGCGTGCGCAACGATGCAGGACGTCCGGGACCCGGCAGGTAGGCCATGCCGGAACTTCCCGAAGTGGCCGGCCTGGCCCGGTTCCTCGACGAGCAGCTGCGGGGCTGCGTCCTCGACAAGCTGCAGATTGTCTCCTTTGCCGTGCTGAAGACGGCGGACCCGCCCTACTCGGCCCTGGCGGGCCGGACAGTGTCCGGGGTCCGCCGGTTCGGGAAGTTCATCAGCATCGACACCGATGGCATCTCCCTGGTGTTCCACCTGGCCCGGGCCGGCTGGCTGCGCTACACGGACTCCCCCGCCACCGGCCAGCTGAAGATGGGCAAGGGCCTCATCGCGGTCCGCTGTACCTTCAGCGGCCCGGACGGGCCGAGGGGGTTCGACCTCACGGAGGCGGGGACGAAGAAGAGCCTGGCCGTCTACGTGGTGCGGGACCCGCAGGACGTGCCTGGAATCGCCACCCTGGGTCCGGATCCTTTCACGGCTGCGTTCGACGCCGGCATGCTGGCTGAGATCCTGGCCGGCAGTTCCCAGCAGATCAAGGGGCTGCTGCGGAGCCAGAGCGTCATAGCGGGCATCGGCAACGCCTACAGTGACGAGATCCTTCACGCGGCCCGGATCTCTCCGTTTGCCACGGCCAAGTCCCTGGACCGGGCGACAGTACAGGTTCTCTATGACGCCATCCACGATGTCCTGGGTGCAGCCCTGGCGGAGGCCGGCGGCAAACCGCCCAAGGAGCTCAAGGACGTCAAGCGGAGCCACATGCGTGTCCACGCCAGGACAGGCCTGCCATGCCCGGTGTGCGGGGACACCGTGCGCGAGGTTTCCTTCGCCGATACCGCCCTGCAGTACTGCCCAACCTGCCAAACGAAGGGAAAGATCCTCGCGGACCGCCGGACATCGAAGTTCCTGAAGTAGGCGGGCTTTCCAGGAGGAGACAGGCCCCTGCACACAAAAAAGCGGAAGCGCCGGAGTTGATGTCCGGCGCTTCCGCTTTTTGGTCGGGCTGACAGGATTTGAACCTGCGACCCCTTGACCCCCAGTCAAGTGCGCTACCAAGCTGCGCTACAGCCCGCTGGTTCCGCCGTTCTCCGCTGATTTCCATCAGCAGTCCGGCCGAACCACCTAGAAGAGCTTACACGATCCGGAAGGGTGCCAGTGACACTTTCGGGGTTTCAGTCCCAACGTGTCGAAGGCAACATCCGGATCAGCGCTTCCGGCCCCGCTTCTCCCGCACGCGCATGCTGACCTCGATGGGGGTGCCCTCGAAGCCGAAGGTTTCACGGAGCCGGCGGGTAATGAAACGGCGGTATCCGGGATCCAGGAATCCGGTGGTGAACAGCACGAACTTGGGCGGCCGGCTGGACGCCTGCGTTCCGAAGAGGATGCGGGGCTGCTTGCCGCCGCGGACCGGGTGCGGGTGTGCCGCCACCAGCTCGCCCAGGAAGGCGTTCAACCGCCCGGTGGGGATGCGCCGGTCCCAGTTTTCCAGGGCCAGGTCCAAGGCAGGCACCAGGCGGTCCTTGTGCCAGCCGGTCTTGGCAGAGATGTTCACCCGCGGCGCCCAGTCCACATGCGCCAGGTCCTGCTCGATCTCGCGCTCCAGGTAGCGGCGGCGCTCGTCGTCAAGCAGGTCCCACTTGTTGAAGGCCAGGACCAGGGCGCGGCCGGACTCGATGGCCAGCTGCAGGATACGGACATCCTGCTCACTAAGGACTTCGTCCACGGCGAGGAGCACGACGGCGACCTCCGCCTTTTCCAGCGCGGCCTGGGTCCGGAGCGAGGCGTAGTAGTCCGCGCCCTGCGCCATGTGCTGGCGGCGGCGGATACCGGCCGTGTCCACGAAGCGCCAGGTGCGCCCACCGAGTTCGATGAACTCATCCACGGGGTCGCGGGTGGTTCCGGCAGTGTTGTCCACCACCACGCGCTCGGATCCGGCCAGCTTGTTCAGCAGGGACGACTTGCCCACGTTGGGGCGCCCGATCAAGGCGATCCGGCGCGGCCCGCCGGAGCGCTCCAGGCCTTCGATGGTTGAAAATTCCGGCAGCACGTCCATCACGTGGTCGAGCAGGTCCGCTACTCCGCGGCCGTGGAGCGCGGAGACGGGGTACGGTTCGCCGAAGCCAAGGCCCCACAGAACGGCGGAATCGGCCTCCTGCGCGAAGTCGTCCACTTTGTTGGCCACCAGGATGACCGGTTTCTTGCTGCGGCGCAGCATCTTCATCACGGCCTCATCGGTGGCGGTGGCACCTACGGCCGAGTCGACGACGAACAGGACCGCGTCGGCGAGCTCCACAGCCATCTCGGCCTGCTCCGCGACCCGGGCGTGGATGCCGCGGGCGTCGTGCTCCCAGCCGCCGGTGTCCACGAGGGTGAAGTTGCGGCCGTTCCAGTTCGCGGAGTACATGACGCGGTCGCGGGTCACGCCGGGGGTGTCCTCCACCACGGCTTCGCGGCGGCCCAGGATGCGGTTGACCAGGGTGGACTTGCCCACGTTCGGGCGCCCGATGATGGCCAGGACCGGGTCAAGCTTGACCGGGCCTTCGAAGTCCTCGTCGCCGTACTCCCCGCTGAGCAGGGCGGCGTCTTCCTCATCGAGGTCGTAGTCTTCCAGGCCGGCCCGGAGGGAGGCGGCGCGCAGCTCGGCCTCGTCGTCGTCAATGGCTGCCAGCCGTTCGGCCACCTGGTCGGTGCCCGTGGGCGTGTATTCGTCTTCGCCTGGGCCCGAGAGGCCGGGGGTCTGCGTGGTGTCGCTCATTGCACTGTCCTTAGTGGTCATCTGCCGGCGTCCCGGCTACTGCTGTTAAGTCTTTGGAGGTTTCGGCGAAAGGCAGGGGCTGGCCGCTGAGTTGGACGCTGTCCTGGACGTGCCCTGCCAGTGCCGCGCGGATCTCCTGCGCCGCCCTGTCCATTGAAGCACGGCCGCTTTCGCCGGCCCGGCGGCCCAGGGTGAGGGCTGTGCCGAAGCTGACGTGGAAGCGCCGGCCGGGCGGCGGCACGAAGTCAAGGTGCTCCTTCCCGGTCCGGGTGCCAAGGATCGCCACCGGCACCACCGGGGCTCCGGTGTTCAGGGCGAGCCATGCAACCCCGCCGTTGATTCCGGAGGCTTTCCCGCTCCCCCGGGTTCCTTCGGGGAGGATCCCCACGCAGCGGCCGGCGTCGAGCAGTTCCCTGCTGCGCTTCAGCGCGGCCCTGTCACCGCGCCGGTCAACGGGCAACTGGCCGGAGGCGGCCAGCACCCGGCCCAGGAAGCCCTTGAACATTTCCCGCTTGACCAGGATATGCATGGGCCGCGGCGAGGCGCCGAACATCACGGGACCGTCCAGGAAGCTGATGTGGTTTCCGGCAAAGATCACCGGACCCCCGGTGGGGATGTTCGCCTTGCCGGTGACGGTGGTCCGGTAGAGGAGGTGGTCCAGGACCCAGCCCACCGGCCGGCTCCAGGACATGGTCCAGCCTGACGGGACGCCCGGCCTGGCATCAGTCACGGTTGAGGACCTTGGTGACAATGACCAGGGCAGCGTCAACGGTCTGCTCGAAGTCCAGGTCAGAGGAATCCAGCGTGACCACGCCGTCGGCCGCCTGCGTGAAATTCACCACGGTGGAGTCCTTGGCGTCCCGGTGGGTCACCTGCGCGGCCAGCTGCTCCGCGTTCTGCGTTCCGCCCAGCTGGATCCCGCGGCGGCGCAGCCGCGCTTCCTCGCTGGCCGTCAGCAGCATCCGGACTTCCGCTCCGGGCGCGACGACGGTGGTGATGTCCCTGCCTTCCACCACCATGCGGCGGTGGTGCTTTTCGATCAGCTCCCGCTGCCGGCGGATGAGTTCGGTCCTGGCACCCAGGGTGGTGGCAACGGCGCTGACGGCCGACGAGATGGCCGGCTCCCGGATCGCGTCCGTGACGTCCACCCCGCCCACCCGCACGAATTCCTGCTGTGGGCTGGTGCTCAGCTCCAGCACGAGGTCGCGTGATGCCTGTTCCACGGAGGCGGCATCGTCCAGTTCGATTCCGTTGGTAACGCAGTACCAGGTCAGCGCGCGGTACATGGCCCCGGTATCAAGGTAGGCAAGGCGTAGCCTGCGGGCCACTTCCTTGCTGACGCTGGACTTGCCGGATCCTGAGGGGCCATCAATGGCAACGACCAGCGGCCTGCCGATACGCAGCCCGGGCATGGTGTCGAGAAGTTCCTGTGTCATGACTGAAGTACCCGCCATCCGCGGTCGTTTAATGCTTCGATCAGGTGGTCGTGCTTGTTCGGCAACACTGACAATTCCACCATGCCCACGTTCTGTCCGGATGAGTGGTCCAGCCGCAGGTCTTCAACGTTAACGCCGATTTCACCGATCTCGGTGAGCAGCCGGGCGATCTGGCCGGGCTTGTCGTCCACCAGGACCGTCAGCCAGGAATAGGCCTGCGGCGGGCCGCCGTGCTTGCCGGGGATCCGCGCCTGGCCTGCGTTGCCCTCGCTCATCAGCTGCGCGAGATCAAGGCGCGCACCGGGGGCCGTGGGCTGTTCCAGCGTGTTGATCAGGCGGTTCAGGTCCTCCCTGACGCCGTAGAGGATCTCCACCACCTTGGCCGCATTGCCGCCCAGGATCTGCACCCACAGCGTGGGATCGCTGGCGGCGATCCGGGTGACGTCCCGCAGGCCGTTGCCGGCCAGGGACAGGGCGTGCAGCGGGGTTCCCTGCAGCCTGCTGGCCAGCAGTGAGGACATGACCTGCGGCAGGTGGGACACCAGTGCCACGGCCTCGTCGTGTTCGTCAGCCGTGAACTGTGAAACAACCGCGCCAAGGTCGGTGGCCAGGGACCGGGCAGTCTGCAGGGCGGCTCCGGAGGTTTCCTCGGAAGGGCACACCACCCAGGGCATAGAGGTGAACAGCTCACCGCGCGCGGCAACCGGTCCGGACTTCTCCCGCCCTGCCATGGGGTGGGTGCCCACGTAGCGGGATAGGTCCACGCCACTGCTCCGCAGCCGGGCGAGGATGTCCGCTTTCACGCTGGCGATGTCCACCACCACCGAATCCGGGTAGTCCGCAAGGGCCTGGCGCACCACCTCCGCCGTGACGTCAGGCGGCGCAGCAACCACCACGAGCTGGGGCCGGCTGCTGCCCAGTTCGGACAGCGGACGGCCGGCACCGATATCAACTGCCACGGCCTGGTTGGTTGGCGAGGGGTCGGACAGGAAGACCGGCACTCCGCGGCCCCGCAACCCCAGGCCGATGCTGGCTCCGAGCAGGCCGGTGCCGAGCACCACCACCGGACCGTCCAGGTGCCCGCGGCCCTGGCTCTTGAAAGCGGACACGGCTCAGAGTCCTACGGATGCCAGCAGGTGGCCAATCTCCTGCTTGCCGAGGTTCCGGATGCTGCCCTGGCGCTGGTCCCCCAGTCCGATGGGGCCAACCTTGACCCGGACCAGCCGCTGGACCGGGAAGCCGACGGCGTCGAACATCCGGCGGACAATGCGGTTCTTACCCGAGTGCAGCACAACTTCGATCAGCACGTGGCCGGGCGTGGAGTCAACCAGCCGGAAGGAGTCCACGGAGGCAAGGCCGTCCTCCAGTTCAACACCGGCCTTCAGCTGCGCGCCGATCCCGTGGGGGAAGGGGCCGCGGACCTGGACCAGGTAGGTCTTGGGGACTTCGTAGGAGGGGTGGGTCAGCCGGTTGGCAAGTTCGCCGTCGTTGGTCAGCAGCAGCAGACCCTCGGTCGCAACGTCCAGGCGGCCCACGTGGAAGAGCCGCTCGCCCTTGTTCTTGGTGTTCTTAAGGAAATCGCTGATGCACGGCCGGCCCTCGGGATCCTCCATGGTGGAGACAACGCCCTTGGGCTTGTTGAACACCATGTAGACCAGGTTTTCGTCCAGCTGGATCCGCAGGCCGTCAACGTGGATGACGGCAGTCTTGGGATCCACGCGTACACCGAGTTCGGTGACCACCTGGCCGTCCACCTCCACGCGCCCTTCGGCGATCATTTCCTCACAGACGCGGCGCGATGCCACGCCGGCGGACGCCATGACCTTTTGCAGGCGGATGCCATCGGCGTCGTGGAGTTCCGACTGCGGCACGTCGCGGCCGGGCCCCTTCCGGCGCGAGGGCTTGCGGAGCGGGCCGAGGTTCTGGCCGAAGCGTTCGCTGCCGAAGGCGCGCGAAGCGGCGGCACCCGGTGCCGCGGTGCGGGGCTTGGCCTTGGGCGCACCCGGGGTTCCGGGAGCCTTCTTCGAACCGGGCTTGCGCGCTGACGGCTTCCGCGACGACGGTTTGGCGGGCTTGTCAGTAGCGCCGCGCCCCTGGCGAACGCCGGCTTCATCGGGATCGACGAAACGTTCCTCGCGCGGCTTGGGTGCCCGGTGCGGGCGTTCGCCGCCGAATCCTGTGGCGCGCTTTGCTGCCCCTCCCCGTGAGCCGCCGCCGGTGCTGCCTCCGGGGGTATTGCGTTGTGGGAGATTGCGTCCCGAACCGCTGCGTGGTGAACCCTGGCGTCCCGCCTGTGTCATGACCCGTCCTTCAATGTTCCTGGCTGTCAAGGGTGTCCAACAACAACCCTAGCCAGCCCTGCAGATTTACTCTGCCCTGATAAATAATTCCTGTGCAGGCCGCGGCCTACATTCTTTCAGCGTCGTAGAACTCCGCGATGCCTTCCAGCCCCGGCAGATGCGGGGACAGCTGCGGCAGGTCCGCCACTGAGCTGATTCCCAGACGCTCCAAAAAGTAGGAGGTGGTCCGGTAAAGGATTGCCCCGGACTCGGGATCCGTTCCCGCGTCCTCGATCAGCCCGCGCTGGGCCAGTGTCCGTACAACAGAGTCAACGTTGACGCCGCGAATCGCAGACACCCTTGCCCGGGAAACCGGCTGGCGGTAAGCAATGACCGCGAGTGTTTCCAATGCCGCCTGGGTGAGTCTGGCAGTCTGCCCTTCGAGCACGTATTTGCCGACGATGTCAGCAAATTCTGCCCGCGAGTAGATGCGCCAGCCACCGGCGATGTTCCGCAATTCAAAACCCCGGGGGCTGGAACCAAAACCAGGCGTGCTGGCCGTTTCCGTATCCGGGGCCTTACCAGTATAGCCGTTATACTCGAGCGCCAGTTCAGCCAGCAGGGTTTTGACGTCGTCGACCGTCAGGTCGAGCCCGGCGGCCAGTTCCTCCTCGGTGGCCGGCTGGTCGAGGACCATCAGTACTGCCTCCAGTGCAGCCTTGGCCCCGCCGGGCAGGTCATGGACCGACTGCCCGGGCATTGAGCCGTCCGGCAGCTGCTCGTTCATGCTTGCACCTCGTATTCCTCGCTCAGGTTTTCGGCTGACCAGTCCCCCAGCCCGGCGGCCCAGTGGACGGCCAGGTCGGCCAGGGGTGAAAGCTGGTCGAAGGAGACCGCCTTGTCCCGGTAGAGCTCCAGGAGCGCCAGGAAGCGGGCCACCACCACCAGGGTGGAGTCGGCGTCGGAAATCAGCGCCCGGAAGGTCTGCGGCGAGTCCTGCTGCAGACGCAGTCCCAGGATCTCCGCCTGCTCTTTGACGCTGACCTGGCTGCCGTGCAGGTGGGCGGTCCCCACCTCGGTGGGTTGTGGGGCTTTGGGCCGGAGGGCCGCCCCAGCCAGGGCGGCGAACTGTTCCGGGGTGTGTTTCCACACCAGTTCGGGCAGCATCCGCGCGAAGTGTTCCTCCAGCGCCACCTGCCTGGGGAGGCGCTGCCCTTCCTGGTGGAGGGTCTCGCCCAGCAGGCCTGCCACGTGCTTGAAGGCCTTGTACTGGAGGAGCCTGGCAAAGAGCAGGTCGCGGGCTTCGAGCAGCGCAATGTCCTCGTCATCCTCCACCTCCCCGGCGGGCAGCAGCCGGGCGGCCTTGAGGTCCAGCAGCGTTGCCGCGATCACGAGGAATTCGCTGGCCTCGTCGAGGGCCCATTCCTCGCCGAGTTCCTGCAGCTTGCGAATGTACCTGATGAATTCGTCGGTCACCGTCGCGAGCGCCACCTCGGTGATGTCCAGCTGATGCTTGGCGATGAGGCCCAGCAGGAGGTCGAAAGGACCCGTGAAGTTGGCCAGCCGCACCTCGAAGCCGGGCTTGGGGTCGGCCACGGCTATGGCTACGGCGCTCCGCCGCGCGAGATCAGTTCCTTGGCGAGCCGGCGGTACGCGTCGGCGCCCACGTGGGTGGCGGCGTAGCTGGTGATGGGTTCCGCAGCGACGGTGGCGTCGGCGAATTTGATGGACCGCTTGATCACGGTTTCGAAGACCTTGTCCCCGAAGGCCTCCACCAGCCGGGTGATGACTTCACGGCTGTGCAGGGTGCGGGCGTCGTACATGGTGGCGAGGACGCCGTCCACCTGCAGGCGGGGGTTGAGCCGGTCCTGGACCTTGTCGATGGTTTCCACCAGCAGGGCCACGGCGCGCAGGGCGAAGAACTCGCAGATCAGCGGGATGATGACCCCGTGTGCCGCGGTGAGGGCGTTGACGGTCAGGAGGCCAAGCGACGGCTGGCAGTCGATGAGGACGACGTCGTAATCGTCTTCGACCTTCTTCAGCGCCCGGTCCAGCACCTGCTCGCGGGCAACTTCGTTGACCAGCTGGACTTCGGCTGCGGAGAGGTCGATGTTGGCTGGCAGCAGGTCCACGTTGTCCACGCCCGTCTGGTGGATCGCCTGTCGGATGTCCACCTTGCGGTCCATGAGGACGTTGTAGACCGTGAGGTCCAGCTCGTGCGGATTGACGCCCAGGCCGGCGGACAGCGCACCCTGCGGGTCGAAGTCCACCAGGAGCACCCGGCGACCGTACTCGGCCAGGGCCGCTGCCAGGTTGATGGTTGAGGTGGTCTTGCCGACGCCGCCCTTTTGGTTCACCATGGCGATGACGCGGGCCGGACCGTGGGAGGAAAGCGGCGCGGGCTCCGGGAACTCGCGGTATGGGCGCCCCGTGGGGCCCATCACCGCGTTGTCCAGGTCGAATGCGGTGCCTTCCAGAGTTGCTGAACCCTGTTCGCTGCTCACGTATCTGTCCACACTTTCGATGACGGGGATGTCCTGCCGCTGGATGGCCAGCGCCGTTCCTTCTTCTCCCCAAGGCTACAGGGGCCGACACGGTATTCGACGGAACTTGACTTTCCGCGAATGGTGAGCCTGACCCTCTAGTAGAGGTCGAAGGTTGTCCGTCCGCGTACGCAAAACCGCCCCCGCAGCGTTGGCTGCGGGGGCGGTTTCCAGTAGCGGGCCGGGGTCAGGCGTTGACCGGAACCGGGCGAGCTTCGGCCTGCTCCGGAGCGGGATCACCATGGTGGTGGGCCAGCATGGTTGCTTCGTCGAAGGGCTCCTGGCCGGAGAGGACGCTGTCGACCTGGCTGCCGTCGATTTCCTTGACCCAGGTGCCGATCAGGACGGTGGCTACGGCGTTGCCGGTGAAGTTGGTCAGCGCACGGGCTTCGGACATAAACCGGTCAATGCCCACGATCATGCCCACGCCGCCCAGCAGTTCCGGCTTGTGGGCCTGCAGGCCCGCAGCCAAGGTGGCAAGGCCGGCACCGGTGACACCGGCGGCGCCCTTGGAGGCGATGATCATGAAGATCAGCAGGGAGATCTGTGCGCCGAGGTCCAGCGGAGTTCCCATGGCGTTGGCAACGAAGAGGGATGCCATGGTGAGGTAGATGGCCGTGCCGTCAAGGTTGAAGGAGTAGCCAGTGGGTACGGTCACGCCCACAACCGGCTTGGAGACGCCGAGGTGCTCCATCTTTGCGATCAGGCGGGGCAGGGCAGCTTCGGAAGAGGATGTGGAGAAGATCAGCAGGTACTCACGGCCCAGGTACTTCATGAGCTTGAAGATGTTGACTCCGGACACAATCTTGAGCAGACCGCCCAGGATGATGACGATGAACAGTGCGCAGGTGATGTAGAAGGCGGCCATCAGGGTGAACATGCTGACGATGGCCTGGAAACCGGTGGCTCCCACGACGGCGGCGATGGCACCGAAGGCGCCCACGGGGGCCAGCCACATGATCATGATGAGGATACGGAACACGACAGCCTGGCCGTGGCCGATGGCCTTGAGTACCGGCGCGCCCTGCGGGCCCATCTTCTGCAGGGCGAAACCTACGAGGAGCGCGGCAAAGAGCGTCGGAAGGACCGGAATGTCGCCCGGGATGATCCCGAGGAGGAAGGCGACGGTGCTGTCCACTTCCGCCTTCTTGGAAGGATCGTACGGCGCCAGCTTCAGGCCCTCGCCCGGGTGGATCAGGTTGCCAACCACCAGGCCGATGGCGAGCGCGAACGTAGACATGAGCACGAAGTATCCCAGTGCCAGGCCACCGACCTTGCCCACCGTGGCGGCCTTGGCGATGGAACCGATGCCCAGGACGATGGTGCAGAAGATGATGGGCGCAATCATCATCTTGATCAGCTTGATGAACCCGTCACCCAGCGGCTTGAGCGACTTGCCCACCTCGGGGAACATCAGGCCGACGACGGCGCCGAGGATAACGGCGGCAATGACGGCGATGTAGAGGTAGTGCGACTTGTCGATGCCCTTGCGCCGCGACTTCACGGTGTCGAGCGACTCTCCTCGTTGAGAAGCCATGATGTGTCTCCTTATATGGATAATCTGATAGACGCTGCGGCACATTCTCTGGGCTCCACGCGTCCTCCGGTGTGATATCCATCATTGGTTACGCCGTGACCCAGCTCACCGTTGCGTTCATATTGGTCGCGGCACACCAACTTGGCCGGAGGTAGACATGATCCAGCGCTGGAGCATCGCCCGGCGGCTTTTCGTCGCGAACCTCCTGATCGTGGTGGTGTTCATCGCCATCGTGGGGTCTGCCACGTACATCGACGCCCGTGAGCGGACGTATGACGAAGCCGGCTTGCGGATGGCGGGCATTGCCAGCTCAATTGCCGCCAGCCCCCTGGTGCTTGAGGCCGCCGCATCGCCGGATCCCTCAGCCCTGCTGCAGCCGTACGCCATGGACGTCATGGCCGCGGCCGACGTCGACTTCATCACCATCATGGCCCCGGACCGCACCCGGTGGACCCACCCGCGGCCGGAGGAAGTGGGGCGGCCGTACATCGGTTCCATCGACGCCGCGTTGCAGGGCGGGGAACTCACCGAGGTCACCGCCGGCACCCTGGGGCCATCCGTGCGGACGATCGTCCCCGTGAAGGATGGTGCCGGCAACGTCAGGGCGCTCGTTGCCGCCGGCGTCACGGTAGGCACGCTGGACGTGGCCTTCGCAGCGCGCCTGCCTGCCCTTCTGGCAATAGGGCTGGCACTGCTGGGGGGCGGATCCTGGGCCTCCTGGCTGCTTGGCCGGTACCTCCGCCGGGTCACCCGCGGCTGGGGGCCGGAGCAGTTGGCCCAGCTGTTCGCCTACTACGAGTCCGTGCTGCACTCGGTCCGCGAAGGACTCATCCTGATCGACACCAAGGGCAGGGTGGTGATGTACAACGACCAGGCCGCCGAGCTCCTGGGCCTGGACGAGGCCGGCAGCAAGGACCCTACCCGCCCGCCGGCACTGGCCGACCTGCCCCTCGACGAGGGGCTTCGGGGCCTGTTCGAGTCCGGCCGCACCGCCAAGGACGAGATCGTCCTCACCGGCTCCCGCGTGCTGGTCATCAACCAGGGACCGGCACGAGGCCCCGAAACGCCTGACCGGCGCGGAAGGAACGCGGTGTACGGCACCGTGGCCACGCTCCGCGACAGGACGGAGATCGAGTCCCTGGGCAATGAACTGGAAACCATGCGGACTCTTTCGGACGCGCTGCGGGCACAGACGCACGAGCATGCAAACCGGCTGCACACGATGGTCTCGCTCCTGGAGCTGGGCCGCACCCGGGAAGCCCTGGACTTCGCCACCAGGGACCTGGAACTCAGCCAGCAATTGACGGACGAGATGGTGGGATCCGTGGACGAACCGGTCCTCAGCGCCCTGGTCATGGGCAAAGTGGCCGAAGCCCATGAGCGGGGCGTCCAGCTGGATGTGGCCACTCTTGGGTCCGGAACAGTGGCCGGCATAGCCGTGCAGGATCTGGTGACCATTTTGGGGAACCTGTTGGACAACGCCATAGATGCTGCGGCTGACGGAGCCCCGCCCCGACGGGTGGAGCTGACGGTGGAGTCCGATGACGAAGGACTGGACATCGCCGTCCACGACACCGGGGCGCCCCTTGAGGCGGCGGCAGCCGGCAACATCTTCCGGCACGGCTACAGCACCAAGCCCGCGGGTTCCGGCGGCCGCGGCATCGGCCTCGCCCTTGTCCGCCAGGCGGTGCAGCGGCTGGGAGGTACGCTGACCATCAACGGACGGCGCGGTGCCAAATTCGAAGTGTTCCTGCCCGCGGCGGTACCTCCGGGGAAGGAGCGCGACGCGTGAGCGACATCCGGGTCCTCGTGGTGGAGGACGAGGCCATTGCCTCCGCCGCGCATGCGGCGTATGTGGGGAGGCTGCCTGGATTCGAGCTCGCCGGAACCGCTCCAGATGGGCAGTCCGCGCTCCGGCTGCTGAACGAGTTCTCGGCGGCAGGCAAACCTGTGGAACTGGTCCTGCTGGACATGAACCTGCCGGACCTCCACGGCCTGGACATTGCGCGTAGGATGCGTGCCGCCGGCATTCTTGCCGACATCATTGCGATCACGGCGGTCAGGGAACTGGCCATCGTGCGCAGCGCAGTGGCCATCGGCGTGGTGCAGTACCTGATCAAGCCGTTCACGTTCGCCACCTTCGCAGACAAGCTGGAGAGCTACCGGCAGTTCCGGCAACAACTGGCAGGCTCCCACTCGGGGTCCGGGAAATCCGCGGCATCCCAAAGCGACGTGGACCAGGCCTTCGCCAGCCTGCGTGCGCCCTCGGAACTGCCGTTGCCGAAGGGGCTGTCCGTGTCCACGCTGGAGTCCGTTCAGGAGTTCCTGAAGGGGCACCAGGATGCGGTGTCCGCCACCGAGGTGATGGACGCGCTCGGGATGTCCCGGGTTACTGCCCGCCGCTACCTGGAATACCTTGCCGACGCAGGCACCGTCTCCCGCACTGCACGGTACGGCACGCCCGGGAGGCCGGAGAACGAGTACCGCTGGAGCGGCAGGTAGCCCCCGGCCGCATGTGTATACACGAAACCGCACCTCATCTGTTTTCCGCCAAAAAGGACGCTTTTAGTCCGCTTTGTGTATACAGTGGTGAATCGTAGGAGCGAAAGGAGCAGCGATGCGGGCCAGTGAACGGGCGTACGCCGTCCTGCGCGATGACATCGTCGAGTGGCGGCTGCCGCCCGGTACTTTGCTGGCCGAAGTGGAGCAGGCTGAACGCCTGGGCGTCTCCCGCACTCCGCTCCGGGAAGCCTTGGGCCGCCTCACGGCGGAAGGCCTGACGGCCCCTGGCGGGCGGGGCGTCGTGGTCACCGGCATCTCGCTCGCCGACATCGACGAGCTCTTCGAGCTCCGCGGGATCCTGGAAGGCCGCGCCGCTGCACTTGCCGCCGAGCGCGGCGAGCCTGCCACATTCCGCCGGCTGCAGGACCAACTGCTGGCAGCGCCGGCACTCCTCACCGGCTCCGCATCCGGCATCCACGACTACTACGGGCTGGCGGGCAGGCTGGATGAAGCCATCGATGCGGCCATCGCCAATTCGTACCTGGTGCAGGCCATGCGAAGCCTGCGGGTACACCTGGTGCGCATCCGCCGGATGGCAGCTGACAACACCGACCGGCTGTCCGCTGCGGCCGCCGAGCACGCGGCCATCGCCGGGGCCATCGCGGACCGGAACCCGCGGCTTGCCGAAGCTGCCACCATCATGCACCTGCACCGCAGCCTTGCCCACATCAAAACCGCCTCGCCATCCCTGTAGAAGGAGCCCCATGGTCCAGGAACACCACGTCCGCGTATACAAGAGCGAAGAGAACCTGCCCCGGGAGGAGCAGCTGGCGCACAAAATCGCCGTGGTAGCCGCCGACCCCGTCGACGTCACCCCGGAAGTCACGGAGATGGTGATCAACCGGATCATCGACAACGCCTCAGTGGCCATCGCCTCGCTGAACCGTGCCCCGATCGTCGCCGCCCGGGCGCAGGCACTGGCCCACGCGCCGAGCACCGGCGGGACGGGCGCGAAGGTCTTCGGCATCGGCGAACGCGTCTCCCCCGAATGGGCCGCCTGGGCCAACGGCGTGGCCGTCAGGGAACTGGACTACCACGACACCTTCCTCGCCGCGGACTACTCCCACCCCGGCGACAACATCCCGCCCATCCTTGCCGTCGCACAGCACGTGGGATCCAGCGGCCATGACCTCATCCGCGGCATCACCACCGGCTACGAGATCCAGGTGAACCTGGTCAAGGCGATCTGCCTGCACAAGCACAAGATCGACCACGTCGCCCACCTCGGCCCCTCCGCCGCCGCCGGGATCGGCACCCTCCTGGGACTCGACGTCGAAACCATCTTCCAGTCCGTCGGCCAGGCCCTGCACACCACCACCGCCACACGCCAGTCCCGCAAGGGCGAAATCTCCACCTGGAAGGCCCACGCCCCCGCCTTCGCCGGGAAGATGGCCGTCGAAGCCGCAGACCGGGCGATGCGCGGCCAGACCTCCCCCGTCCCGATCTACGAAGGCGAAGACGGCGTGATCGCCTGGCTCCTCGACGGACCCGACGCCTCCTACCAGGTTCCCCTGCCGACACCAGGGGAAGCCAAGCGGGCCATCCTGGACACCTACACCAAGGAACACTCCGCCGAGTACCAGGCCCAGGCCTGGATCGACCTCGCCCGGAAACTCAACCGCGAACACCCTGAAGCCACCGACCCCGCCAACGTCGCATCGGTGCTGATCAGGACCAGCCACCACACCCACTACGTGATCGGCTCCGGCGCCAACGACCCCCAGAAATACTCCCCCACCGCATCGAGGGAAACCCTGGACCACTCCATCCCCTACATCTTTACCGTGGCTTTGCAGGACGGCGCCTGGCACCACGTGGATTCCTACGCCCCCAAACGCGCCGCCCGCCCGGACACCGTGGAACTCTGGCAGAAAGTCAGTACCGAGGAAGACCCCGAGTGGACCCGCCGCTACCACTCACTGGACATCAACGAAAAGGCCTTCGGCGGCTCGGTGGAGATCATCCTCACCGACGGCAATGTCATCACCGATGAGATCGCCGTCGCCGACGCCCACCCCCTCGGCGCCCGCCCGTTCGCACGGGAACAGTACGTGCACAAGTTCCGCACCCTCGCCGCCGGGCTCGTGGAGGAGGCAGAGATCGAACGGTTCCTCGCCGCCGTCGAACGCCTCCCCGAACTCGGCCCCGGGGAACTCGACCAGCTCAACATCACCGCCGCCCCCGGCGCCATCAACCTCAACAACGCGCCCAAGGGACTCTTCTGATGCTGTACTCGAAGGTCACGCCCGAGCAGAAGCGAATCGATTTCCACAACCTGCTTGCTTCGGGCACTATCGCGCAGTTCCCCGGCGCGTTTAATCCCCTCTCGGCCAGGCTGATCGAGGAGAAGGGCTTCGCGGGGGTCTACATTTCCGGCGCGGTCCTGGCCAACGACCTCGGCCTGCCGGACATCGGCCTCACCACCCTCACCGAAGTCGCCACCCGGGCCGGACAGATCGCCCGGATGACGGACCTGCCCGCCATCGTGGACGCCGACACCGGCTTCGGCGAACCCATGAACGTGGCCCGCACCGTCCAGGAAATCGAAAACGCCGGCCTCGCCGGGCTGCACATCGAGGACCAGTTCAACCCCAAACGCTGCGGCCACCTCGACGGCAAAAACGTCGTGGACCTGGACACCGCCACCAAACGCATCCGCGCCGCCGCCGACGCCCGCCGCGACCCCAACTTCCTCATCATGGCCCGCACCGACATCCGCGCCACCGACGGACTCCAGGCAGCCAAAGACCGGGCCCGTGCCCTGGTGGACGCCGGCGCCGACGCGATCTTCCCCGAAGCCATGCGCGACCTCGCCGAGTTCCAGGCCATCCGCGATGCCGTCCGCGTGCCGATCCTGGCCAACATGACCGAATTCGGCAAAAGCGACCTCTTCACCACCCGGCAGCTCCAGGCAGTGGGCGTGAACATGGTGATCTACCCAGTCACGCTGCTCCGTAGTGCCATGGGCGCCGCGGAGCGTACGCTGGACTCGATCAAGGCAGACGGAACGCAGGAAGCACAGGTCAGCAGCATGTTGACCCGTGCCCGACTCTACGAACTGGTTGACTACGAGGGGTACAACCGGTTCGACACGGGGGTCTTCAACTTCCATATTCCCGGGGAGCACTGACCCGGCCAGCCGCCGGCTCCGGCCGGCATCCAACAGGCGACAGGAACAAAGGAGTTTCAGCATGGCTGAACAGGACATCAAAAAAGGTCTCGCCGGCGTCGTGGTGGACTACACCTCCGTCTCCAAAGTCAATCCGGACACCAACTCGCTGCTTTACCGCGGCTACCCGGTCCAGGAACTCGCGGCGCGCTGCAGCTTCGAGGAAGTGGCGTACCTGCTGTGGAACGGGGAACTGCCCACGCAGGACCAGTTGACGGAATTCACTGCCAGGGAACGCGCGGGGCGCCCCCTGGACCCGGTGGTGAAGCAGGTGGTGGATGCCCTCCCCGAAACCGCACATCCCATGGACGTCTGCCGGACGGCCGCCTCGGTGATGGGCGCCCGCCACCCCCTTGCCGAGGATTCCTCGCGGGAAGCCAACATGGCCAAGGCGATCGACTTGTTCTCGGCCATGCCCGCCGTAGTGGCATACGACCAGCGGCGGCGCCGCGGCCAGTCCCCCGTTGATCCCCGCGACGACCTGGGCTACTCCGCCAACTTCCTCTGGATGACTTTCGGCGAGGAGCAGGTTCCCGAGGTGGTGGAGGCCTTCAACGTCTCGATGATCCTCTACGCGGAGCACTCCTTCAACGCGTCCACCTTCACCGCGCGGGTCATTACCTCCACGCTCTCGGACCTGCACTCCGCTGTCACCGGCGCCATCGGCGCACTCAAGGGGCCACTGCACGGCGGCGCCAACGAGGCCGTTATGCACACCTTCGACGAGATCGGCATCCGCCCGCAGGAGTCCCTGGAGGAAGCGTCCGCCCGCGCCAAAGCATGGATGGACAACGCCCTGGCAGAGAAGAAGAAAGTCATGGGCTTCGGCCACCGGGTCTACAAGCACGGCGATTCCCGTGTTCCCACCATGAAGGCGGCCCTGGACAAGATGATTGCCCATTACGGCCGGCCTGAGATCCTGGGCCTGTACCAGGGCCTGGAACATGCCATGGACGAGGCCAAGGGCATCAAGCCCAACCTCGACTATCCGGCCGGCCCCACCTACCACCTGATGGGCTTCGACACTGCCACCTTCACGCCGCTGTTTGTCGCCAGCCGCATTACCGGCTGGACCGCCCACATCATGGAGCAGTTGGACTCAAACTCCCTGATCCGGCCGCTCAGCGAGTACGTCGGTCCGGAGGAGCGGCACCTGGCGTAATCGTTCAGAAACGAAGACCACGACGCCGGCCCGGCACCTTCTGCCGGGCCGCCGTCGTCAGCAGAAAAGTTAGGGAAGCAGGCTTTCGGACGAGGCAACCGACTCATTGTCTGTATGCATGGTGACCACCACGTTCACCTGTCCGCCTTCCAAAACCACCGGGAGCCAATGGTCGGCATCCTGCCACATTCGGTCAGCCGGTAGCCTGCCCGTGGGGAACCACTCCGGGACGATCTCGTCGCTTTCAGCAGGTTCGCCCTGCCAGGTCCAGGCCGTGAAGAGGCTGGTTTCCATGTTCCACTCCGGACGCGCCGGAAAAACGAAGCGGACTGCCCCGGCATCAACAAGGTCCTCCGGCTGCACCGAAACACCGGTTTCCTCGAACACTTCGCGGATGACCGCTTCCCGGTCAGTCTCCCCCGGCTCCACGTGCCCGCCGATCCCAACGATTTTTCCCTTGCCGAACCCGGTCCGCTTCATCCCGAGCAGCACCTCCGTGCCCCCGGGCGTGTCCCGAAGGAGGAAGCACAGTGTAACTGCGGCGCCCTGGCGGGTCATCCGAGTGCCCGGGGATGCGCGGCGGCGTAGATCTCGCGCAAGGTGTCTGCGGTGACCAGCGTGTAGACCTGCGTGGTAGTCACCGAGGCGTGGCCCAGGAGTTCCTGTACCACGCGGACATCCGCGCCGCCCTCGAGCAGGTGGGTGGCGAACGAGTGCCGCAGGGTGTGGGGCGATACGTCCTTGGTGATGTTGGCTTTGTCGGCGGCGGTCTTCAGGATGGTCCAGGCGCTCTGCCGGCTGATCCTGCCGCCGCGGGCATTCAGGAACAGTGCGGGCGTGCCCTTCCCCTTCGCGGCCAGCAGCGGGCGGCCGCGCACAAGGTAGGCGTCCAGCGCCCTGGCTCCGTACGAGCCCAGCGGCACAAGCCGCTCTTTGGATCCCTTGCCAAAGAGCCGCACAATAGCCGGCCCCGCTTCGGCCTCGGCGAGGGAGATATCGTCAACGTCCAGGCCGACGGCCTCGCTGATGCGGGCGCCGGTGGAATACAGGAACTCCAGCAGTGCTCGGTCCCGCAGCCCGGTGGCGGTGTCCGTCCCGGCTGATTCGAGGATCCTGGTGACCTCATCGACGCTGATGGCCTTGGGCAGCCGCTTGCCTGCCATGGGCGGATGGACGTCGCCCGCGGGATCAGACGGTGTGTAGCCTTCCAGCGCCCAGAACTTGTGCAGCCCCCGGACCGCCACCACCGTCCGTGCGGCTGACCTGACACCCAGTGCCGAACCGCCGTCAGAGCCGTCCGAGAGCGCACGGACATAGCCGGTCACGTGCTGGCGGGTGATGTCCTCCGGCGCCCGGCAACCGGCGGATTCCAGAAAGCGGGCGTAACGGGCAAGGTCGCGACGGTAGGCAGCAAGGGTGTTGGCTGCCAGGCCGCGCTCCACGCCCATGTGCTGGAGATAGTCCGTGATGCCGCGGCTGATCGCAGCGGGTACGGCGGGCGTCGCTGCCGGGGGGACGTCCTGTACCGGGGCGGATCCGGCCGCAGGAGCAGCGTCGACGGAGGGGTTGGGGACCATTACCGCTGGCTGGGGTGTTCCGGCCACGGGGCGTCAGCGGGACGCAGGCCCGCGTAGCCGTTGGCACGGGCTGCCGCGGCCGCCAGGATCCCGACGACGGCGGAGGGGTTGTGGAGCCGGCCGGCCAGGACTGATGCCACGGCGTCGTCCAGCTTGATCCAGTGGAATTCGATCTCGGCTTCCTCATCCGTCCGCTCGTGGCGTTCGTGATGGGGAACGAACGTCAGTCCGCGGGCGAGGTAGATGCGGATGGCCTCGCTGGAGGACCCGGGAGAATTGAAGACGTCCGCAAGGACGTTCCAGGTGCTGGCGGCGAGGTCCGCCTCCTCAGCCAACTCGCGGGCCGCGCCCACCAGGAAGTCCTCACCCTCGACGTCCAACAGGCCGGCCGGGATCTCCCAGAGGTCCATCCCCACGGGGTGCCGGTACTGCCTGAGCAGCAGGACCTCGCCGTCGTCGTTCATGGGCAGGACGGCCACGGCGCCCGGGTGGTCGATGTAGTCGCGCGTGAGGGCTTCGCCGGACTCCTGCAGCTGGAACGTATCGCTGACCACGTCCCAGATCCGGCCTTCGTAGACCTTTTCCGTGGACAAGAGACGGCGCGGGCTCGGTGCATCCGAAACCTGCACTACATGGGTGGCTTCAGGTGTACCGGGCATCGCGCCGTCCTTTTTCTGTTGTGGGAACTACTTAGCGGCTACCGTACCGGAGGCCTGGGCTTCCGAAGCACCGGCAGCAGCCGTGTCGGCAGGGTCCGCCTCGGTGCCGGTGCCCTGGTGGTCCAGGGCGGCCTTGACCAGTCCGGCGAACAGCGGATGCGGACGGGTGGGGCGCGAGCTCAGCTCCGGGTGCGCCTGGGTGGCCACGTAGTACGGGTGGACGTCGGCGGGCAGCTCCACGAACTCCACCAGCTTTCCGTCCGGGGAGGTCCCGGAGAACACCAGGCCCTTGTCCGCGATCTGGTCGCGGTACTTGTTGTTGACCTCGTAGCGGTGGCGGTGCCTCTCGCGGACGGTGGTCTTGCCGTACGTTCCGGCGATGACCGAGCCTTCGTCGAGTTTGGCTTCGTAGAGGCCCAGGCGCATCGTTCCGCCCAGGTCGCCGCGGCCTTCGACGAACTCGAGCTGCTCCTCCATGGTGGCAATCACCGGGTACTTGGAGTCCGGTTCGAACTCGCTGGAGGAGGCGCCTTCCAGCCCCACCACGTTGCGAGCGTATTCGATCACCATGCACTGCAGGCCGAGGCAGAGGCCAAGGACGGGCAGCTTGGTTTCGCGGGCGAACTTCAGCGCACCGAGCTTGCCTTCAAGCCCGCGGATGCCGAAGCCGCCGGGGACGCAGATGGCGTTGACGCCGTCGAGCGCCTTGATGGCACCTTCACGCGTTTCGCATTCGTCGGACGGAACCCAGCGGATCTTCACCTTGGTGTCGTTGGCGAAGCCGCCGGCACGCAGGGCCTCTGTCACGGACAGGTAGGCGTCCGGAAGGTCGATGTACTTGCCCACGAGGGCGATCTCGACGTGGTGCTTGGGGTTGTGCACGGCTTCGAGCAGCTTGTCCCAGCTGGTCCAGTCCACGTCCTTGAACGGCAGGTCAAGGGCGCGCACGATGTAGGAGTCCAGGCCCTGGGTGTGGAGGGTCTTGGGGATGTCGTAGATGCTGGGGGCATCGGCGGCGTTGACCACGGCGTCGATGTCGACATCGCACATGCGGCCGATCTTCTCGCGCATCGCCTCGGGCACTTCACGGTCCGAGCGGATCACGATGGCCTCAGGCTGGATGCCGATGGAGCGCAGGGCGGCGACGGAATGCTGCGTTGGCTTCGTCTTCAGTTCCTGCGAGGGCCCGATGTAGGGCACCAGCGAGACGTGGAGAAAGAACACGTTGGTGCGGCCGACGTCCTGGCGCACCTGGCGGGCGGATTCGAGGAACGGCTGGGACTCGATGTCGCCAACGGTGCCGCCGATTTCGGTGATGATGACGTCCGGGGCGTTCTTGCCCTCGGCCGGCAGGCGCATGCGGCGCTTGATCTCGTCCGTGATGTGCGGGATGACCTGGACGGTGTCGCCGAGGTATTCGCCGCGGCGTTCCTTGGCGATGACCGTGGAGTAGATCTGGCCGGTGGTCACGTTCGCGGAACCTTCAAGGTTCTCGTCGAGGAAGCGTTCGTAGTGCCCGATGTCCAGGTCGGTCTCTGCGCCGTCGTCCGTGACGAAGACTTCACCGTGCTGGAAGGGGTTCATCGTGCCCGGATCCACGTTCAGGTAGGGATCGAGCTTCTGCATAGTTACAGACAGGCCGCGTGCCCGCAGCAGGTGGCCGAGGCTCGAAGCCGTCAGTCCCTTACCGAGCGAGGACGCCACACCACCGGTGACGAAGATGTGTTTGGTCGTCTTGGATGAGCCCGGGAACCGGGAATTTACACGGGAATTTGATCGCTGCACCACGGAATTCGAGCCTATCATCAATTGAGCCTTCCACGGGTCGGGTGGAACTGTCCCCCAAACCTCCTAGTCTGCAGGTCCGGCCGCCCGTGGATCAAGGGTTGTGGACCGGCGGGAGGCGGCTGGGTTCCGGCGCGCCGGCGCCGTCAGGCCCGCTGTGGCAGGAGTTTGGCGTCATCCAGCAGTTCCTGCGCGTGTGCCCGGGCGGATTCCGAGTCCTCCTGCCCGGCCAGCATGCGGGCCAGCTCGCGGACCCTTTCCGGGCCGTCAAGGAGGCGCACATCACTGGACGTGAACCCGGTGGCCGTGCCGCCGTCGGCGCCCCGGACCGAGGTCTTGGTGACGGTGATGTGCTGGTCCGCGAAGGCGGCGACCTGGGGCAGGTGGGTCACCACCAGGACCTGCACGTGCCGGGCCAGCATGGCCAGCCGGCGGCCGATCTCGACGGCGGCGCGTCCGCCCACGCCGGCGTCCACCTCGTCGAAGACAAACGTCGGCACCGGATCGACCGCGGCCAGCACCACCTCGATGGCGAGCATGACGCGGGACAGTTCACCGCCGGACGCGCCCTTGCCGAGCGGCCGGGCCGGCGCACCGGAATGCGGCTGCAACAGGAAGCCGATCTCGTCCGCCCCATGCGGGCCAAGCTGGGCGGCCGGCTCCAGGGTGATCACCAGGGTTGCATCAGCCATGGCCAGCGCCTTCAGTTCGGCGCTGACGCGGGCCGAAAGGTCCTTGGCTGCCTTGGCCCTGATCTTGCTGATGGCGGCGGCCTGCTTCTTCAGCTCGACCTCTGCCCGGACCACCTCCGCGTCCAGGGCCTCGATCCTTGATGAATCGTCCTGCAGTTCGTCGAACCGGATCCGGGCTTTCTCCGCCCACTCCAGCACCTCGTCGATGGTGGGCGCATATTTCCGGACCAGCTTGGCCAGCGAGGCACGCCGGTCCTCGATTTCCGCCAGCCGTTCCGGGCCCTCGGAATCCAGTCCGGCCTGGTAGCTGGCCAGTTCCGTGGCGATGTCGTTGAGCAGGAAGCCCACTTCGGCAAGGCGGGCGGCGGCCGATCCCAGTTCGGCGTCATGTTCGGCCACATGTTCCAGGGTCCGCTTGGCCGTGTCCACCAGGGTGGTAGCGTCGCCTTCCTCGCCGAAGTCCTCGGCGATCAGTGCCTGATGGGCCGTGCTGGCGGCGATGCGCAGCTCTTCCACGTTGGCGAGCTTGACCGCCTCGGCCTTCAGCAGCTCGTCCTCCCCCGGCTGCGGATCCACCTCGTCGATTTCGGCCAGGGCAGTCTGCAGCGATTCGGCCTCGCGCAGCCGGTCGCGGGCGGCGCTGCGCAGCGCGTCCAGCTCGGACTGGCTGGCTTTCCAGTGGTTGTAGAGGTCCTGGTAGGCGGCCAGCGGCCCGGCCAGGGCTTCCCCCGCGAACTTGTCCAGGGCACCGCGCTGGGCGGCGGCCCCTTTCAACCGGATCTGGTCCGACTGGCCATGCACCACCACAAGGGTTTCACCGATCTCGGCCAGGACCCCGACGGGGGCGGCGCGGCCACCCAGGAACGCACGGCTGCGGCCGTCAGCACCCAGGCGCCGTGCCAGGATCAGCTCGGCGCCGCCGTCGAACTCTTCCGCTTCCGCGCCAGCATCAAGGGCGCGGGCCACAGCCGGGTGGCCGGCGTCGAGCTTCAGCACAGCTTCCGCCGTGGCGCTCTTCGCCCCGCTCCGGACTGCGCCGGCGTCCGAGCGGGCGCCCAGCAGCAGGCCGACGGCGGTCACCACCATGGTCTTGCCGGCACCGGTTTCACCGGTCACCACGCTCAGGCCCGGGCCCAACGGCAGGGTTGCGTCGGTGATGACGCCGAGATCGCGGATTCTCAGTTCTTCAAGCATCGTTTCACTTTGCGGTCGACGGATCGGGATCAGCATCGGGCTGGCCGTGTTCCGGCACCTGGAGGGGCGGCATGGGCCGCGGCGTCCGGACGATCGGGATGGGCCCGGTGTGGATGGCCTCGGCCTTGGGCACCGGGCCGCGCCAGCCGTGGATGGGGAGCTCGAACTTCCGGACCAGCCGGGCGGAGAACGGCGTCTGATGGGTCCTTGCCAGCCGGACGGGGGTGGCCGACTTGGTGACTTCCACGCGCGAGCCGGGCGGGAGGTCCACGGAGCGCCGGCCATCGCACCAGAGGACCCCCAGGGCGTCGGTGCGGCCCAGGACCTCCACCGCCAGCTTCGAGCGGGGAGAGACCACGAGGGGCTTGGCGAAGAGGGCGTGGGCGCTGATGGGGACGATCACCAGGGCCTCCACCTCCGGCCAGACCACGGGGCCGCCCGCCGAAAAGGCGTAGGCGGTGGAGCCAGTGGGGGTTGCGAGCACGATGCCGTCCGAGCCGAAGGACGTCAGTGGACGTTCGTCCACTTCGGTGACCACCTCCAGCATGCGTTCACGGTTGGCTTTCTCGATCGCGGCCTCGTTCAGGGCCCAGGTGTGCCAGATTTTTTGGCCGCGGACCCACACCTGCACGTCGATGGTCATCCGTTCTTCCACCGTGTACTCGCGGCTGGCAATCCAGTCGACGGTCTGGGCAAGGTCCGCCCGTTCGCTTTCCGCCAGGAAGCCCACATGGCCGAGGTTGACGCCCAGCAGGGGCACGTCCACCTCGCGAACCAGCTCGGCGGCGCGCAGGATGGTGCCGTCGCCGCCCAGGACCATCACCAGTTCGACGTCCGGCAGCTGGACGTGGTCGTGGAGGACCTCCACGGGCTGGGCGAGGTGCCCGAAGAACCGCTCCATGTCCCCCAGTTCGGACTCCTGCATCACCGGCACAATGCCGGAAGCGTGCAGCAGGGCGCAGGCCTCCCAGGCAGCCTTCAGGGATTCCTCGCGGCCGGTGTGGGCAAGGACCAGTACTCGCCTGCTCATCAGGTTCCGCTCTCTAGTGGTTCGGCCAGATACGTCCGAGCAAGGCAGCAACTGCTGCCCCGCGCTCTTCGATCTTAGGCAAGTCTGTGCCGATCCTGCGTCTTATCCACAGGAAGTACTCGACGTTTCCGTCCTGGCCGGGCAGTGGACTGGCCGCCAGACCGCAGAGGTCCAGCCCGGCGTCGAACGCCGCCAGCGCCACTTTCTCCACCGCCAGCCGGCGTTCGCGCCCGGAGGTGACCACGCCGGTGCGGCCCAGCCGGTCCTTGCCGATCTCGAACTGCGGCTTGACCATCAGCACCAGGTCGCCGCCGGGTTCGGTGCACTGCGCCAGCGGCTGGACCACCAGGGTGAGCGAGATGAAGGACAGGTCCGCGACGGTCAGGGCAGCGGGTCCGCCG
Source organism: Arthrobacter sp. Y3221087 (assembly GCF_059089905.1). Classification (NCBI taxonomy): domain Bacteria; kingdom Bacillati; phylum Actinomycetota; class Actinomycetes; order Micrococcales; family Micrococcaceae; genus Arthrobacter; species Arthrobacter sp. Y3221087. Next base: position 4,181 of record NZ_JBNHFE010000011.1, on the reverse strand, counting down.
ATGTCCGCCGGTTCGATGTACCGGACGTTCATGCCCTCGTGGACGGCCACCCGCGGATCGTTGCGGAGGTGCGGCACCAGCTGGCCGTGCCCGACGTCGACCGCCACCACGGAGGCCGCGCCCCGCCGCAGCAGGACGTCAGTAAAACCGCCCGTGGAGGCGCCGGCATCCAGGCACCGCTTGCCCTCTGCCGTAACCTCCGGAAAGGCGTCCAGGGCGCCCGCAAGCTTGTGCCCGGCGCGGCTGGCGTAGGTATCCTCTTCGTCGTGTTCGACGGCGAGGTCCCGGTCGTCGTCGACCTGCAGGGACGCTTTTGCCAGGACTTTGCCGGCGGACGTGACCTTTCCTTCGGCGATCAGCGCGGCAGCGTGCGTGCGGGACCGGGCCAGGCCGCGCACAACCAGGGCCTGGTCGAGGCGTACAGGCATCAGGCTCCGCCGTCCGTAGCCCGCGTGTCCGCCTGCACGGCGTCCGGGTGCTCATCATTCAATGCTTCGAGGAGCTCGTCATGCAGGGCGGTGTAGGCTGCTTCGTGCTCTGCCACGGGGGCCTGGGGCAGGTCCGCCAGCCGGGCGAGGGCCCGCGCCACGGCAGGATCCGTGATGCCGGCGCCGGCTGCCTCCGGCCAGTCCGGGAAAGGCTGGGCTGCTGCTGCGTCGGGTCCGGTCAGCTCAGTCATTCAACCAGTCTAATGATCCAGCCAGGCAAGTTTTGGCGCCCTGGGAGCCGTGGCTTCCGGGGTCGCCGCCCACCACGCAGCGCAGGCCGCCCGCCAGGCATCCAGGCTGTCCTGACTGCCGATGATGCCCACCGCGCCGTTGGCCACGCGGGCCGAAGCCCGCCCGCACATGTAGGTGCCGTCGTCGTGCGTCACCTCCGGGTAGGGCCGGTACAGGTCCGGAAGCGTCTCGATGATGTAGTCCGGACGTTCGGCGGCGCGTGCCGCCAGGATGGTCTGCCGGGTGTCGACGCCGGTCAGCACCGCCACTGTGGCAAAGCCGGCGTTGTTGCCGCCCAGGATGTCAGTGTCCAGCCGGTCCCCCACCACCAGCGGACGCTCAGCACCCAGCCGCTTGGCGGCCGAGTGGAAGAGCGGCGCCTCCGGCTTTCCTGCCACCAGCGGCTGCTGCCCGGTTGCCGCGGCTACCGCAGCCACCAGCGTTCCGTTGCCGGGGGCGATTCCCCGTGCCTGGGGTATGGACATGTCCGTGTTCGTGGCAACCCAGAGCGCTCCTGCGTTGACCACATACGTGGCTTCCGCCAGGTCCTTCCACCCAATGTCCGGGTTGAAGCCCTGGACCACTGCCACGGGATTTTCGTCCTGGCTGTAAACCGGGACCAGGCCCACCAGTTCGATCTCGCGGGCCAGCGCCGGGCTTCCGGTGATCAGGATCCGGGATCCTGGCGCCAGCCTCGACGCCAGGAGCTCGGCCGCAGCCTGCGACGAGCTAACCACCTGGTTGTCCTCCGCGGGAGCACCCAGTTCACGCAGGTGCGCCGCAACCTGCGCCGGAGAGCGGGACGCGTTGTTGGTCACGTAGCCCAGCCCCACTCCCAGGCCGGACAACCGCTGCAGCGACTCCACGGCACCGGGAATGGCGTGGGGACCCGCGTAGACCACTCCGTCCAAATCGGCCAGGAGCGCATCGAACAGGGAGATCAGGGGAACTTCGGCCATTCGTGTCAGTCTTCCCGGCTGTCCTGGTTGTCTTCGGTGCCCTGGATGCCGCTGGTGTCCGCAGCGTCGCTGTTGTCCGGGGCATCGCCGTTGTCCGAGAAACCGTCCAGTTCGTCGTGCTCCACGGAGTCTTCATCGGACTCCGCATCGTCGGACATGAAGTAGTCCGCTTCCTGGTCGTCGATGTCAGCGTCGTCGAGGCGGGCTGCGTGGACCTCATCGGTACCAGCAGCGGTGCCGGCGTGGGCAGCAACGGAGGGACCGGCGTCGGCCGTTGCTTCCCCGGCTGAGCCGTCCGCTGTACCGGTGGATGCACCGGCAGCGGCGGCCGACTGGCTGGCCACGGAGGCGCGCTCCAGGTTGCGGCGACGCTCGGCTTCCTCGCGGGCCTCTTCCTCCTCGTCCCAGCCGAGGTCGATGATGTCAGGCTCCTCGTCGATTCCCTGGCCCAGCGCGTTCTCAGCCACAACGGCCTGCTTCTGCCACTTGTCCGCCTCAGCTTCACGGCCCACGGCGGCGAGGGCATCAGCATAGGCGCGGAACAGCCGGGGGCTGTAGGAGAAGGCCCGGTTCATGTCCAGCTGCGGAATTTCAAGTTCGGCGACGGCGGCGTCCAGTTGGCCGAGGTCCCTCCGGGCCCCTGCTGCCACGATTGCCAGTTCCACCTTGCCGGGAGCGTCCAGGTCCTGGGCTTCCTCCGACCGGGCCACATCAAGTGCCCGGTCAGGCCGGCCCAGGCCCCGCTCGCAGTCGGCCATCACCGGCAGGTGCACGTTGGAACCGCTGATGCGCCGGTAGGTGCGGAATTCCCGGAGCGCCTCGCCGTAGTGGCCGGCAGCGTAGGCGGTGAGGCCCACAGCTTCACGGACCGCAGCAAGCCTGCCGCCGCGGCGGCTTGCCGCCAATGCGTGCTGGAACGCCAGTTCCGGTTCGTCATCAATCAGGCGCCCGGCCATGACCAGGTGGCGGGCAACCCACTCCGCGCTCCGCGATTCGAGGGTCTTGATCTGGTGCTGAGTGGCGCGGTCCAGCTCCTTGCCCGTGACGTCCTCGTCAATCTCCGGAGAGCGTTCGCGGTCGGGGCGGTTGGCGCTGCGGATGTCCCGGGCGTTGGGAACGCGTGCCGGACGGTCCTCCTGGCGGTCGCGGCCAAATCCACGGGGACCGGAGTCGCTACGGGGTGCACCACCGCGGGGTGCCTCACCACGGTCGAAACTGCGGGAGTCACGGTCCTGCCGATCCTGCCGGTCACCGAAAGGCCTGCGGTTGTCGCCGCCGCCGAAGCTGCGGCGGTCGCCATCGTCGCGGCGCGGGCGGTCACCGTAGGGCCGGTTGTCCCGGTCACTGTACTGCTTGCGCTCCCCGCCGCCAAACCCGCGGCGGTCCTCGCCCTCACGGCGCGGCCGGTCACCGAAAGGCTTCCGGTCACGATCGCCAAAGGACTTACGGTCGCCGAAGGGCTTCCGCTCGCCGCCGCCGAAGCTGCGGCGGTCGCCGTCGTCGCGGCGCGGGCGGTCACCGTAGGGCCGGTTGTCCCGGTCACTGTACTGCTTGCGCTCTCCCCCGCCGCCGAACCCGCGGCGGTCATCGCCCTCACGGCGCGGACGGTCACCGTAAGGCCGGTTGTCCCGGTCACCGTACGGCTTGCGCTCCCCGCCGCCAAACCCGCGGCGGTCATCGCCCTCACGGCGCGGACGGTCACCGAAAGGCCGGTTCTCCCGGTCCCCGTACGGCTTGCGCTCCCCGCCGCCAAACCCGCGGCGGTCATCGCCCTCACGGCGCGGACGATCGGCGAAAGGCTTCCGGTCACGATCGCCAAAGGGCTTCCGCTCTCCGAAGGGCTTCCGCTCGCCGCCGCCGGCCGCGCCCCGGTCATTGTTGTCGCGGTTAGCGCGGGATCGGAACCCGCGTGGATCGCCGCCGGAGTTGTTGTTTCCCCGGAAGGCTCCGCGGTCGTTTCCGCGGTTGCCGCCGTTGTGCTCGGCCATGATGGATTCCTCCTGTTGTGAGCCGACCACTGGCGCAACTGCAGCCGCTCGTATCCGTGTTTCGTTTCCTACGCAACCCGAAATCAAGCGCTTCGAAGTCCGTACATCTTCATCAATTCTAGGCGAGCCCCATAAACCACCGGGACAGTCCGGCCCGGAAGTGGCGCATCGTGGCAATCTTCACACCCGACCGCCGCCCAGGCGTGCACCTTCCCGGGCCGACGCGCGCTCCTTTGTGGCGGCGATTGAGCCGATGCGCGCTCACTTCTGGTGGTTCCGGGCTGGACGCGTGGGCGGTCGTTCCTGGGGAGGGTGGCTGTTATCCGTGGGGGGCCGGCCTGGGGCTTAATGCCTGACGTTGGGTGGTGGTTAAAGTGGTAGGGCCCTGACAGTGATTGTCAGGGCCCTACTAATGTTATGTCCGGCGGTGTCCTACTCTCCCACACCCTCCCGGGTGCAGTACCATCGGCGCTGTGGGTCTTAGCTTCCGGGTTCGGAATGGGACCGGGCGTTTC
>NZ_JBNHFE010000010.1:0-97821 GCF_059089905.1 Arthrobacter sp. Y3221087 | reverse complement strand
CAACGGCACCCTCCTGATCTACCCCGGCACCGGCACCGGCCACCTCGGCTGGCCCACCAGCGCCGGCGACGGCTGGAACAACATGACCGCCATCAGCTGACTGCGTGGGCAAAGAACGCCACGCCCCCCACGGCCGTAACGCCCCAGTAACGCCCCCGGCGGTGTAATGCCCTCGGGGGTCTGGCTCGGTCGTAAGGGCGTGGGCAATGCCTGGTTCTCCCCCGAATGCTACGGGCCGGATCTTCATCAGCTACCGGCGGGAAGAGACGGCGTACCCGGCCGGCTGGCTGTATGACCGGCTGGCTGACCGGTACGGCGGCGGGCAGGTCTTCAAGGACGTCGATTCCATCCAGCTGGGCGACGACTTCGTGGAGGCGATCACCAGGGCGGTCGGTTCCTGCGACGTGGTGCTCGTGCTGATCGGCGATGAGTGGCTCACCATCGCAGATGAGCACGGCCGGCGCCGGCTCGACGACCCTGACGACTTTGTGCGCCTCGAGGTCCAGGCCGCCCTAACCCGCAACGTCCGGGTGATCCCCATCCTAGTGGACAAAGCGCGGATGCCGCGGGCCGATGAGCTGCCGGACAGCCTGGCACGGCTAACGCGCCGGCAGGCCCTCGAGTTCAGCCCGGCCCGCTTCGAGTTCGATACCAGCCGGCTGTTCAAGGTCCTGGACACCACCCTTGCGGAGGTTCGGAGAAGCCAGGACGACGGCGGGATGGCGGCCGGGGCGGTAAGCGCCGCGTCCGCTCCCCTGGACCAGGAAACGCCCGGGCCGGTTCCAGCCACGCCCCAACCCGGGGACAGGCAGCGCCGGCCCCTCCCCAAGCGGGCGCTGATCCTGGGCGGGGCGGCCGCCGTCATCGTCGCGGTCCTGCTGGTGGTCCTGCTCTTCGCGAACCTGCAGCCGAGATCGTCGCCGGATGCCAACTCCGGCGGCGGAGCGCCGGTCCAGGCAGGGGGCGGAATCGAAATCGACTCCTCGCCGGTGACCAGCGAGGACGGGCTGCGCCTGACGGGGCTGCAGGCGGCAAGCCGGCGCGATCCCGAGACTCCCCGGGTGGGTGACACCGTCACGGTGAGCTATGCGCTAACGAACACCACGGACCAGCGACTGGAGCTGGAATACACGTTTGTGGGGGTGCGGGACCCGGCTGATGAGCACCGGGATACCGAGGACATGAACGAAGGAAAGGTCCTTGAGCCCGGCGAAACCGTCAACGCCCAGGGCCGGGTCCTGATCGACAGCGCAGGCACGTGGACAATCTGGCCCTGCTATGTGCTGGCCGGGGAACGCTTCTGCCCTGACAGGTGGCAGGAGTTCTTCGTCCTGGCCGAATAGCCGGCGTCGATCAAAGGGGATGCGGATGGAGCGCGGTGAGGAAGGACCCGTGCGGGCGCGGCGGATCAAGGCCGTCCCTCCGCCGGCCACGGCGGATCCCACGTGGGACCGGCTGGAGGACCAGATCACCTGGTACGACAGCAGGAGCGGGGACAACCAGCGGCGCTACAAGTGGCTGAAGCTCCTGGAGCTGGCGGTCGCGGCGGCGCTGCCGGTGGTGGCCGGCATCGGCAGCCCGGCCCTTGCGACCGGCGCGCTGGCCGCCGTCATCGTGGTCCTGGAAGGCGCCCAGCACCTCTACCAGTTCCAGGAGCGCTGGATCACGTACCGCTCCACCGCGGAGGCGCTCAAGCATGAGCGCTACCTCTACCTGGCCAAGGCCGGACCCTACCTCGGCGCGGACCGGCACCGGCAGCTGGCGGAGAGGATCGAGGGCCTGATCTCCCAGGAGCACGCCAAGTGGACCACCAGCCAGCAGCAGGCCCCGAAGGGTTCCGAAGGGGGTTAGGTTGCGGGACGTCATGCCATCGGCGTGACCCTATTCGGCGATATCCTCGGACCATAGTTCCGGGTGGGCGGACTGGAAACCCCGCATCATGTCCACGCACCGCTGATCATCCAGGACCACCACCTCAACCCCGCGTGACCGCAGAAGCTCGAGTTCGCCGTCGAACGTCCTTGCTTCCCCCACCACCACGCGGGGGATCTTGAACTGGATGATGGTTCCTGCACACATGGCACACGGGGCCAGGGTGGTGTAGAGCGTGGTGTCCCGGTAGCTTTTCTGCCGACCGGCGGCGCGGAGCGCCGACATTTCCCCGTGCGCTATCGGATCCGCGTTTTGGACCCGTTCGTTGTGCCCGCTGGCCACGATCATGCCATCCCGGGCGAGCGCTGCTCCGATGGGAATACCGCCTTCAGCCAGGCTCTTCTGGGCGGCCTGGTAGGCGGCTTCGAACCCGGGGTCGGCGGTGGCTTGCGGCGCGGTGAAGTGGTGCTGTTCGTGGGTCATGGCGTCATTCTCGCATGCGGTTTTTACGCAGGCTCGTCGGCTGGCCGCCGGTACGAGGACCCCGACGGAGTCCTCTCAAGCAGCTCGAAGTCGACGAGATACCTGCGCAACAATACGACGTCGTCCGTGTAGTTCAGGAGCCGCTCGTTCACCTGCCGCTCGGTGAGGTCCTCCCCCGGCCGGATGGCCTGGCCCACCACCCACGCCAGGAGCTCGCGCCGGTCCGCAGGGCTGGCCGGGTACCGGTCAATCCGGCCAAGCCGCAGGAATCGGTCCACCCCGGTCTTCGGCTGGCGCTTCGGGTGCTGCGACAGGAGATCCCGGAAGACCGCGTCCGTGGCCTCAAGGCCCTTGTTCCCGGACCACTCGACCAGGCCGGCTTCCAGCAGCATCCCGATGGCTTTGGCGCGCCGCTGTTCTTTCGCGCCGGGAAGTACCTCTTCACCGAGCACAATCTGCGCGTACGCTGTACGTGCCTCCCGGTTGGCGAGCGCTGCCATGACCCTGCGCCAGTGAGGGCCGCTTAGACCAAAGACTCCGTTCAAGGCCACCTCCCATGGCTGCAGCGGGCAGCATCTTCTTAGACCGGGTTCTCATCATTCGCCATCGCCTCGACCCAATCAATGGCTTCGTCCGGGAAATAGTGGCCCGGTTGCCCGCCCTGTCCTGCCCACCACGCATCGGTGCTGGCCGGTCCCCCGGCGCGGCTGATCTCGGCCACCACGTCTTCCGGCACCACGCCGCCGTTGTTCTCAACCAGCCATTCCTGCGTTGATGGCTGCAGTTTTGTCCACCACTGCTCGATGCCCATACGCGAAGTCTTCCACGAAGGACATCGGAATAGGAGGCGAAAACCCGAGTTCCCTACAGGCTTTGCCGGTCCAGCCACTGCCGCTTAACGACGCCCGGACTGTACGATTCCCCGTAGTCCGGGCAGGAAGTTTTCACCGGGCCGGGGACGAGGGGGACGATTCATGCTGGATCTCAAACGCATCTACTGGACAAGCCAGGGCCTTCGCCTGGCCTACTCAGCAGTGTTGGTCTGGCTCGCCGTCGCCGCGATGACCGCGCTCATGCCGAAAGCCGCATCTGTTGCCGGCACGGGGCCTTCCACCGCCGGGGAGGTTCTAGCCAAAATGGTCAGCGGCGTCGTCGCTGCGGCTTCACTGCCCGGCATCGCCGCCGTCGTGCTGGGCATCGTGGCCGCCGTCCTCACCCGCCGGGATATCCGACGCCGGGACCCGGTGCGGCGCTTCACCCGCCAGCAGCGCCGCGAGGGCATGGCCCGGGCCGGCGGCCAGTGCGAATTGGAGGCCGGGCTCGGCCGCCGCTGCACCCGCCCCGCCGAGCACGGCGACCACTTCTATCCGTGGTCCAAAGGCGGATCCACCAGCGTTCAGAACTTCGTCGCCGCCTGCGCCAGGTGCAACCGGGCCAAGCGCGCCCGGATCCCTTCACCGGGGCAACAGCAACGGCTTGAACGACGACGGCGGGACTACGTCACGTCCGTGGCTTTAGTGAGCGTCGGCGAACGGCAGCCGCTCCCCTGACCGTGGTACATCCGCGTGCGTTAGGCCGAATGCGGGTTCACAGACTGGGGCTGGCCGGAAGACAGCCGCGACCGCTTCGACCGCGGCGCGCGGGCTCGTGAGGACAGGTGTTTCGAGCCCGGCCAGGAGGGCGGCGGCAGGTTCCATGCTGGCCTGGGCGAGGACGACGACGTCGCAACGGCCTGCGAGCGCACGCGCCGCCTTGGCGATGCTTGCGTGATAAGCCTGCGCGTCGCCGGCCAGGAAAGCGTCCCAGGCACCTTCCACGACGCTGACTTCGGCCGTGATGTTGGCGCCGGCTTCCGCAGCCTCCTCGGGAAGGAGGCGGGTTGTTGGCTCGACGGTGCTGGTGAGGGTGACCAGGACGCCGATCCGCGGTCCGAGGGTTGCGGCCCGGCGGAGCATCGGCCGGTCGATCCGGATGACCTTCAGGCCGTCCGCCGCGAGTTCCTCCGCAATCCCGCCAAGGGTGGAGCAGGTGCAGAGGACTACCTCACACCCGTCGCCGCGGAGTGCCGCGAGGTGGGCGGCGACGACGGCTCGCACGCTCTCCGCCGTCGTGTCCTGCCGGGCAAGCTCCAGCGCTTCGGGATCCACACGGTGGACCGTGGCTGCCGAGGGCAGGAGCTCCCGGGCCAGGGCCTCAAACGTTGCCAGGTGGACCTCCGCCGTATGGAGGAAGCCGACGGTGCGGGAAGTGGCGGGGCGAAGTTCCGTCATGAAGCCTGACTGTAACAGAGCGCTCCGGGGCCTAAGGCCACGTCGCGGCGCGCTCTGCGTTCACGCGACCATGTGCCCAGTCAGTCCCGATGCGGCCAACGGGGTCGGTACTTGACTCGACCTTGGCACGGACTACCGAATTGCTCGCGCCTGGGTTGACACTCCAGGCGAGGGCAACAGTGGCAGCGACAATCGGCGAAGCCATGGACGTGCCGCTGCCGATGTCATAACCCTGGGAACGGTTGTACTCCCTCGCAATAACAAACCTGTGGTTGGGGAAGGTGGAGTAGACGCTGACCCCTGGCGCTGCGACATCCACCCATGGGCCATAAGTGGAGAACGTTGCCTTCAGGTCCTTGTTGTCGGTTGCCCCCACAGCAATGACGTTGGCATAGGCCCCCGGATACATCATGCTGGTGCTACCTCCGTTGCCGGCTGCAGCAACGAGCACCACGTTCGCATTCCAGGCGTTATTGACCGCAGTTTGCAGAGTGGTTGACGACCCCACGGCGAGGCTCATGTTGATGACCTTCGCGCCACTCTTGACCGCCCAGTTGATGCCGTTCGCGAGGCCTGAGCTGGACCCCATCCCAGAGTCGCTGAGGACTTTGCCCGCAAGAATGGTGCAGCCCGAGCACACGCCGGCGACACCAATGCCATTATCTGCCATCGCGGCAACGATGCCGGCAACGTGGGTGCCGTGGCCGTAGTTGTCCTCGTTGTTTCTCGACGTGGTGAAGTTGGCCCGTGCAACGACCTTTGGATTGATGTCGGGGTTGTCGGTGGCGACACCGGAATCGAGGACAGCCACTTTGATGCCGTTGCCGGTGGTGATCTTCCACGCTTCGACGGCGTCGACGTCTGCATCCACCGTGCCGGCAGCTATCTCGATGGTGCCGGCCGTGTTGGTGAATGGTTGCCCATTGTTCTGCAATGCGTACTGGTCTTTGAAGTAGGTGTCGTTTGAGGCAGGCGTGACCACGTAGTCCGGTTCGGCATATTCAACCACCGGGTTCCTGCTCAGGGCTTCGATGAGCTGAAGCTCCTTTCCGGCCGGTACGGTGATGACGCGTGCCCCGGTGCTGCCGACCACGGGCCCGTCAGTGAGTCCGTGCTGTCGCAGCACGCCCGCGGCCACCCCGCCGTCGCGGAACTTCACGAGGATCTGCCCGACCGTGATTGTGGGGTCGGGCGCGGCACCGGCCGGAACAACGAAGCCCAGGAGGGTGCCAGTAACCATGACAAGGGCGGCAAAGCCGGCCAGCACGAGCTTTTTCATAAGGGACATCTTCCGCGCATCCGGACTGGCTGGATAGGGGGAAGGAACCCCTAAAATTCCGCTGCTGGCACGGATAGGATAGGCCCCTGCAGCAGCCCGGTTCCCCTCTATTACTGGCGGACCGGCAGTCCTACACTGGCTCTTAACCCCATTGGTTGCGACCCGAAGGAGGAGCATGGAGGTCATCGAACAGGTGCGTGAAGGAATGCACGTCATGGCGTCCGATGGGAAAAAGGTCGGCAAGGTCAAGGACCTGAAAATGGGTGATCCGGAGGCCATTACCGCGGAAGGTCAAACCGACCCGGAAACAGGGGGCCTCGTCAACACCGGGATTGCCGCTTTTGCTGCGGCGTCAAAGTTGCCCCACCATACCGCGGAGAGGTTGCTGCGGATCGGTTATGTGGAAGTCGACAAATCCGGCCTCTTGACGGGCCACGCCTACTTTGCTGCGGATGAACTGGACCGGGTGGAGGACGACACACTGTGGCTCAAAGAAGGTCTAGCTGGGGACAGGCACGCCGGATAGAAGGCTGCCCACCTAGGCCTTGGTCAGTGTAAAAATCCCGTAGCGCATCGCGCCGGTGCTGTAAGCCAGGATCATGCGGGGAATGCTTAGGACGGCGCCGCGGTTGCGTGCGCCAAGGGCGACGCGGCGCATCTCGGGATCGGTGAGCATGGGTTTACGAGCCGGCCGGCGCAGATCCACCAGGTGCGGGCAACGCCGCGGCTGACGTCCTCATAGCCGGTGACCGCAAAGCCCGCTGCCGTTGCCATCGCCTCGTACTCCTCGCGCGTTCCCATCGACGGCAGGCGCCCTTCGCGGCAGATAGGCTCCAGCAGGTGGCGGACCTTCCACCCGCCGTCGTCAGTCCCGGTGAGCCACGCACAGACAACCAGGCGGCCGCCGGGCGTAAGCACGCGGTGCGCCTCGGCGAAGAACCTGGGCTTGTCGACCATGTGCTCACTGGACTCGATAGCCCAAGCCGTATTAACCGAGGCATCGGCCAGGCCGTTGACCAACCAGTCGCGGACACGGATGTCCACGTCCGGTAGCGGGTGAGCGGCGCCGTAGCGGGCCTGCTCGGCGTAAAGCGTGAAGCCCGTGACGCTGACCCTGCGTGCCGCCGCGAGGCGGCGGGCGGTGGCCCCATAGCCGCAGCCGATGTCCACGCACTCCTGGCCGGGGAGAAGGCGCAGCCGGTCGCCGACAGTGTCCGCCAGCGCCTCGACCGCCTCGCCCGGCGTCTCGGAACCCGTCGCCCACAGCCCGTGATGGACATGGTCCCCCCACACCCGGCGATAGACGGGATCGAGCGCGTCGTAGTGATCCGCCACCGCCGCGGCGTCCTGGGAGATGTCGGGGACTATCACGCCCCGACCCTACAACTGTGCTCCAGAAGGAAGGAAGGGGAGGATAGCCGGGATGCGATGATGGAACAGGGCGGCCAGCGCAGATCACTGACCGCCCCACCCCTGTTTGACGTGGCGCGATATCCACAAAACCCAGCCAAGTAGGCCTGGTAGTGAGCAATCGCTTATCCCTTGACGGAACAGAACCCGCCCTGTAACAGTTAGGCGTGGGCGGATCGATGGAGAACCACGGGCGGACGGGCGCGGCGTCAATCCCCGGTGGGCTCACTCAAGGATCCGAGGCCCAACCGCCCCTGCTGGAAGTCCGCGGACTGACCAAGAGCTTCTTCGGCATCCCGGTTCTGGAAGACGCCCACCTCACCCTTCACCGGAGCCAGGTCCACGGGCTGGTGGGCGAAAACGGTGCCGGGAAATCCACCCTCATGAAAGTTCTCGCGGGGGTCTACCAGCCGGACGCCGGAACGGTGCTCCTGGACGACCGGGAAGTCAGTTTCAGCCACCCTACGAAGGCCCATGAAGCCGGGCTGTCGTCTGTATTCCAGGAGTTCAATCTCCTTCCCGACCGGACGGTGGCCGAGAACATCTACCTGGGCCGGGAGCCCCGCCGCGGAGTCCTGGTGAACAAGGCGCTGATGAACGCGAAAACGGCGGAGCTGCTTGAGTCGCTCGGGATCACCGCGATCCGGCCCACCGCGCAGGTGCGGAGCCTGACCGTCGCGGAGCAGCAGGTGGTGGAGATTGCGAAGGCTGTCAGCTACGACGCCCGGATCGTCTCCATGGACGAACCCACCGCTGCATTGGCCGGTGCCGAAGTTGAGCTCCTCTACCAGATTGTGGCCCGCCTCCGGGAACGTGGAACGGCAATCCTGTATGTCTCCCACCGGCTTCGGGAGCTCTTCGATCTGTGCGACGTCATCACCGTCCTGAAGGACGGCCGCGTGGTCAGCACCGGCCCCGCCTCGGAACTCGACGATACAAGGCTGGTCCGGCTGATGGTGGGCCGGCCTATTTCATCCTTCTTCCCGGACAAACTCCCCCGGACTGACAGCGACGCCGCTGCGGGCAGCCCGGCACAGCCGATCCTCGAAGTGGGGCGCGCCGGAAACGGCCAGCTGGACGGGATCAGCTTCAGCGTTCAGCCGGGTGAGATCGTGGGTGTGGCAGGCCTCCAAGGCTCCGGCCGGACTGAACTGCTGCACGCCATTTTTGGCGCCGCCCCCTTTACCCGCGGCACCATGAAGGTGGAGGGCCGGGACGTCCTGCCCAAGTCGCCGCGGGAGGGGGTCCGGGCGCGCATGGCCCTCATCACGGAAGACCGCAAGGCCGAGGGCCTGAGCCTCAACCAGTCCATCCTCAATAACGCGCTGACCGTCATCAGATCGGTCTTCCCGCGCCGCACAAAAGCTGTCCGGACCGAGATACCCGGCGTGTTTTCCTCCCTGGAGGTTGTGGCCCGGGACCTGGACCAGGAAGTGCAATACCTCTCCGGCGGGAACCAGCAGAAAGTGGTCCTCGCCAAGTGGCTGGCCATCAGCCCCCGGCTGGTCCTGCTGGATGAACCTACCCGCGGCATAGACGTGGGAGCCAAAGTGGCCGTCTACCGGCTGATGCGCCAGCTGGCGGCCGAAGGCAAAGCCATCCTGATGGTCTCCAGCGAATTGCCTGAGGTCATCGGCATGTCCGACCGGATCCTGGTCATGCGCGACGGGCGTCTCGCCGGCGAGCTTCCGGCCGGCACATCCGAGGAAGCCATCCTGCAGCTGGGAACCGGCGCCAGGACCGCACCTGGAGGAGGAACATGAAACAACGGGCCAGCCTAATCGAGCGCCTGTCCTCCACACAGATCGTCTACCTGGTGGCGCTGCTGACGCTGATCGTTGGCTCGGTGCTGGTCGGCACGGTGGGACGGAATTTCTTCAGCCAGGGCAACATCTCCAGCATCCTGACCGGAACGAGCGTCCTGGGTTTCATCGCGATCGGACAGACGCTGGTCATCCTGGCCGGCAGCCTGGACCTCTCGGTTCCCTATGTCACCAGCCTGGCCAGCCTGATTGCCGCCGGGGTGATGGCCAACAACCCGGGCAACGTCCTGCCCGGCGTGCTGCTCACGCTGGGTGCCGCGGCGGTCATCGGCCTGGCGAACGGGCTGATCGTGGCCCGGCTCAATGTGCACGGGTTCATCGCCACCCTGGGCATGGGCCTGATCATCAGCGGCTACCTCGCCACAAATTTCAAGGGCAGCTTTGGACAGACCCCGCTCTCGTTCCGGCTGATCGGGGCCACCGGCCTGGGGCCTGTTCCCATCTCGACCATCATTATGCTGGCCTGCGCGGGCCTGGCCATGCTGCTGCTCCACCGCACCCGGATGGGCCACCACCTCTACGCCGTCGGCGGCGACATTTCCGTCGCCCGGACCTCCGGAATCCGCGTCGATGTGCCGGTCATCACGGCTCATGTGATCTGCTCGGTGCTGGCAGGAATGGCGGGGCTGCTCCTCGCCAGCCGGCTGGGCGTGGGCAGCCCGACGGTAGGGTCCCAGGGCGGCTACGACCTGCTCTCCATCGCCGCGGTGGTCCTCGGCGGCACCCTGCTGGCCGGCGGCAAAGGGAGCATCACCGGCACCCTCGGCGGCGTCCTCATTTTCGCCATGCTGGACAACATCATGTCCGTCATGCAGATCAACCCCTTCCTCAAGGACGTGGTCAGGGGCGTGGTGATTGTGGTCGCCGTCGCCGTGTATGCCCGGCGCAGGATCGTGAACAGACCGGAGCGGTTCAGCTCGAAGGACTCCAATGAAGCGCCTGCCGCGCAGGCTGTATCCGCGGAGCGGCCATGAGCACGGCACTCCCCTCCGGGCGCAGCACAGTCCTCCGGCAGAACCGTGCCAGCCGTTCCGAACGGCTCCTGCGGGCCGTGCGCACTCCGGGCGGCGCCGTTTTTATCCTGTTGATCGGTCTCCTGGCCGCCATCATCGCACTGAATCCCTCCTTCGGGGAGCCGGGCTCCTTCATTAGGTTCATCGGCAGGACAGCCCCGATCGCCATCGCCGCCGTCGGCCAGTACTTCGTGATTGTCGGCGGCGAATTCGACCTGTCGATGGGATCGGTGGTGACCATGCAGGTCATCGTCGCCGGCAACCTCATCCGGCAGGACGATTCCAGGGTGATACCGGTCCTGGTCCTCATGTTTGTGCTCGGTGCCTTCATCGGGCTGGTGAACGGACTGATCACAACGCTGCTGAAGGTGCCCAGCTTCATTGTGACGCTGGGCATGATGCTGGCCCTGCTCGGACTGGTCCTCTACTGGACCGGCGGCGCTGCCCAGGGGAACCCGGCGGATAGCTTCCGCCAGATCGGGCGCGGCGGGATACAGGATGTCCCGGTCCTGGACATCATTCCGTACCCGGTCATCATCCTGACGGCGGTGGCCATCCTGGCGGTCGTCGTAATGCGCCGCCCCTTTGGCCGCATGCTCATCGCCGTCGGCGACAATCCACGGGCTGCGGAACTGTCCGGTTCCCAAGTCTGGTGGGTGCGGACGCGGGCGTTCATCATTTCGTCGCTGTCGGCCACGGTGGCCGGCATCCTGCTCGTGGGCTATGCGGGGGTCCATCCGTCGGTGGGACGGGGTTACGAGTTCACGGCGATTACCGCCGTCGTCCTCGGTGGCGTGGTGCTGGGAGGCGGACGCGGCTGGGTCCTGTCCGCGGCGGCGGGCGCGTTCGCCCTCGAGGCGCTGTTTACCCTCCTGAACTTCATGGGTGTCCAGGCCACCTGGCGGGACACGGTCCAGGGGGTCATCATCATCATCGCTGTGGCAGCAGCGTCCAAGTCATGGCAGCGCAAACGCAAGGGAGCCACTTCCGCTGCCCATGAAGAACGGCACCGGCTAAGTGCAGCACCCATGCCCCACGAGGGCACCGAACAAGGAGGAAATCGATTCTGATGCGCAAACACCCTCTCCGCACGATCGCATTTGGGGCGGCGTTGCCGCTGGTGGTGCTGACAGCCTGCACCACCACGGATCCGTCGGTTACCGAAACGACGGATCCGGGCGACGGCTCGCCCGCAGCAACCAGTCCGGCCAGCCAGGACTGGTTTGACCAGGAGCTGTACGATGACCAGTTTGAGCAACGCTCGGCGACCTTCGAAGGGGACGCGGAACAGCCCTACCTGCAGTACATTGCCGGGGACATGACGGACACCGCGAAGTTCGCCTCATCCGGACCAAAGAAGGTCTGCTTCGCCAACGCCTCCATCTCGAACCCGTGGCGCCAGACCGGCTGGATCACCATGAACCAGCAGCTCAAGGTCCTGCAGGACTCGGGGGTCATTTCCGAGATGGAGACCCGGGATGCCAAGGACAACGACAACACACAGATCGCGGACATTGACTACTTCATCGACGAGGGAAACTGCGATGCGTTCGTTATCTCGCCCAACTCGACGGCGGCCCTGACCCAGGCCGTGGAACGTGCGTGCGAGACCGGCAAGCCGGTAGTGGTGTTTGACCGCGGGGTGGAAACGGACTGCGCCACCACGTTCATTCATCCGATCGGCGGCTTTGCCTGGGGCATCGACACTGCCACGTTCCTCACCGAGAGGCTGCAGTCCGGTGACAAGGTGGTGGCCCTCCGCATCCTTCCCGGCGTGGACGTGCTGGAACACCGCTGGGCGGCGGCAGAGAAGATCTTTGAGGAGAAGGGCATCGAGGCCACGGACTACTTCACCGGAGCGGACCCTACCGAGATCAAGAAGATCATCTCCGATGAACTGGCCACCGGCGACGTCCAGGGCGTGTGGATGGACGCCGGCGACGGTGCGGTGGCTGCCCTCGAGGCTTTCGAGGATGCCGGCAAGGACCTTCCGGTGATGACCGGCGAGGATGAGATGAGCTTCCTGACCAAGTGGAAGGAAACCGGCATCGATGCCATGGCCCCTGTCTACTCCAACTTCCAGTGGCGGACCCCGCTGCTGGCCCTGGAGAAGATCTTCAAGGGTGAGCAGATTCCGGCCGAATGGATTCTTCCGCAGGAACCCATCCTCGCGGACGAACTGGACTCCTGGCTGGAGCGCAACCAGGGAATGCCCGGCGGTCACTACGCCAAGTTCGGCGGAGAAGACCTTCCCGGCTACCCGGAGGTCTGGCAGCAGCGGCAAATACCGTAACCCTGCGCTGCAGGTGGCTTGGGAGGGAGCGGCGTGAAGCGTTCCATCGGGATCAGCACCTGGGTCTGGGAGTCTCCCCTGACCGATGCCAACCTGGGCGGACTCCTGGCAAGGATCGCTGCGTTGGGGTTTGACGCCGTCGAACTGCCGTTGGAGAACGACGGCGACTTCACTTCCGCCGCGGTGCGCGAAGCCCTCGAGTCCACGGGGCTGAGACCGTTTCTTGTCGGTGCCATGGCCCCGGGGCGGGACCTCGTGTCCACTGCCCCGGCGTCCGTGGAAAGGACGCAGGCCTACCTTCTGGACTGCATCAGCATGGCGGGCAGTATCGGTTCGCCCACTGTGTGCGGTCCCTTCTACGCCCAGACGGGCCGGGTCTGGCGGATGTCGCCTGAACAGCGGCGGGAGGCCTACGCCGAACTGCGCCACAACCTGGAACCGGTGGCGGCCCGGGCTGTTGAAGCGGGCGTGGTGCTGGGCATCGAACCGCTGAACCGGTATGAAACGTCGCTGATCAACACGGTGGACCAGGCGCTCGAGGCGCTGGGGCCGTTGCTTGGCAACGGCGTGGGCCTGGCCCTGGACAGCTACCACCTGCACATCGAAGAGCGTTCGCTGGCCGCGGCGGTCCGGGCGGCCGGCGAACACGTGGTTCACGTGCAGGTGTCCGGGAACGACCGCGGCGCCCCCGGCGGGGACCAGACTGACTGGGAAGCGTTCCTGCATGCCCTGGATGAGGTGGGCTACAGCGGGCCGCTGAACATTGAAAGTTTCACCGGGGACAATGCGGCGATTGCCGTTGCGGCCTCCATCTGGCGGCCGCTGGCCCCCAGCCAGGATGAGCTGGCTGCCAGCGGCCTGGCTTTCCTGCGCGGCCTATGACCGTTCTGCGGTCGCGGCGTGCGCCAGGTGCAACCCGGCCAGGGGCGCCGGATTCCGTTGCCGGGCCAGCAGGAAGGGCTGGAACGACGACGGCGGGACTTGCCTCCCGCCGTCGTCGCACCCCTACGGGTGCACCAGCACCTTCACCGCCGTGTCCTTGTGGTTGATCAGGGTGTCGAAGCCCTGCTCCACCAGGTCCTCCAGCGCGATCCGGCCGGTGATGAACGGCTTGAGGTCCACCGTGCCCTCCTGCACCATCCTGATCACCGCGGGGTGGTCGCGGACGTAGGCGATGGTGCCGCGCAGGTCGATCTCCTTGAGCACCAGCTTCTGCATGTCCACGGTGGCCGGCGCACCCCAGATGGCCACGTTCACCACCACTCCCCCGGGCCGGACGGCGTCGAGCATGGTGTCCAGCACCGCGTTCACGCCGGCGCATTCGAACGCGACGTCGGCCCCGGTCCCGTTCGTCAGCTCCAGCACGCGCGCCGGGACGTCCTCCCGGCTGGGGTCCAGCACATGGTCCGCCACCCCGCTGGACGTGGCCTTCTCCTTGCGGGCCTGGCTCAACTCGCTGACGATCGTGGTCACGCCCAGGCCCTTCAGGACGGCCGCGGTCAGCAGGCCGATGGGCCCGGACCCGCCCACCAGCGCCGTGTCACCGGCCTTCACGCCGCTGCGCGCCACCGCGTGGTGCGCGACGGACAGCGGCTCGATCAGGGCGGCCTCATCGAGGGGGATGTCGCCGATGGGGTGCACCCACTGCCGGTCCACCACGATCTTCTCGCTCAGGCCTCCCCCGCCGCCGGAGAGCCCGATGAAGCCCATCTGCCGGCAGAGGTGGTAGCTGCCCGCCCGGCACATGTCGCAGGTCCCGTCCACAAAGTAGGGTTCGACGACGACGCTGTCCCCCACCGCGAGCCCCTCCACGCCGTCGCCGACCTCAGAGACGGTGCCGGAGAATTCGTGCCCCATGGTGATGGGCGCATCCTGGTGGGAGAGCGGGTGCGGGTGGCCCGGGGCGGGGACGAAGATAGGCCCTCGAGGTACTCGTGCAGGTCGCTGCCGCAGATGCCGCACCAGGCGACGTCGATCTTCACCGCCCCGGCGCGGAGCTCTGGTTCCGGGATGTCCTCGATCCGGACGTCCTCGCGGCCGTGGAAACGGGCTGCCTTCATGATGGGCTCTTCCTTTCAGCGGGTGTGGTGGCTGGGCTGCAGTTCGTACACCGGCGTCTCCAGCCCCTCCATCCGGGCCTTGAGCTGCAGGGCCAGGTAGGAGGAGTAGTGCCGGCTCTGGTGCAGGTTGCCGCCGTGGATCCAGAGGTTGGGGACGTTGGTTGGTTTCCACATGTTGCGCAGCTCCCCCTCCCAGGGACCAGGGTCCTTCGGTGTGTCCGAGCCGTATCCCCAGCATTTTCCTACTTTGTCCGCGATTTCGGGAGAGACCAGGTCCGCCAGCCAGCCGTTCATGGACCCGTACCCGGTGGCGTAGACAATCAGGTCGGCTTCCAGCTCGGTGCCGTCGTCCATCACCACGGCGTTGCCGGTGATCTTGGAAACCTGCCCGTTCTTCAGCTTCACCCGGCCGTCGATGATCAGCTGGGAGGCGCCCACGTCGATGTAGTAGCCGGAGCCGCGCCGCAGGTACTTCACGAACAGCCCGGACCCGTCCACGCCGAAGTCCAGCTCGAACCCGGCGGCCTCCAGCTGGGAGTAGAACTCCGCGTCCCGCTTGGCCATCTCCTGGTACACGGGCACCTGCGCCTCGGGCAGGATCCGGTACGGCAGGGACGCGAACAGCAGGTCAGCCTTCTCAGTGGTGACGCCGTTGGCCAGCGCCTTCTCCGAGTACAGGTCCCCCAGCGCCAGGTCCATGAGCGATTCGCTGCGGGCGATGTGCGTGGAGGAGCGCTGCACCATCGTGACGTCGGCGCCGTGCTCCCAGAGGTCCGCGCAGATATCGTGCGCGGAGTTGTTGGAGCCGATCACCACAGCCTTTTTCCCGGTCCAGTCGCCGCCGCCGGGGTGCTGGGAGGAGTGCCGCTGCTCCCCCAGGAAGGACTGCGCGCCGTCGAACGCGGGGATGTTCGGGTAGCCGGAGACACCCAGGGCGAAGACCAGCTGCTTGGGCCGCAGCGTCACAGGTGACCCATGGCGAAGGACCTTAACCGCCCATTCCTGCGTGCCGTCGTCGTACTCCGCGCCCACGCACTCGGTGCCGGACCAGTAAGTCAGCTCCATGATCCGGGTGTAGTACTCCAGCCAGTCGCCGATCTTGTCCTTGGCGGCGAAGACGGGCCAGTCGTCCGGGAACTTCAGGTAGGGCAGGTGGTCGTACCAGACGGGATCGTGCAGATGCAGGGACTTGTAGCGGTTGCGCCAGGAGTCGCCCGGGTTCTGGTTCTTCTCGATCACAATGGTGGGCACGCCCAGCCGCCGCAGCCGGGCCGCGAGGCCGATGCCGCCCTGCCCGCCGCCGATGATCACGCAGTAGGGCTGCTCCTCGTAGCCGAGCCCCGCCTCCTGTTCCTCCTTGAGTTCCTTCCAGGAGCGGCGGCCGCGGACGATTTCGTGCGCCACGCCCTGCTCGCGGCGCGCGCCCTTCTTCTCCTCGAAGCCCTTCAACTCCTGCATGGTGGTGAGCAGCGTCCAGCATTTGCCGTTCCGCAGCCGGAGGTGGCCGTAGCCGCGGGCGGCGCCGGTCTCGAAAGTGATCCAGGCTTCAACGGTCCCGTCCGGGCCCGCGCTGCCGGTGGCGTCCTCCGCGAGCGCCCAGTTGGCGGGCTGCACGTGGTCCAGCGTGGCTTCCAGCATCCGGCGGATGTCCGCCTTGCCTTCCAGGGTTTTCAGGTTCCAGGTGAACGCCACGAAGTCGCGCCAGTAGCTTTCGTCCTCGAAGAGGTCCAGTGCGGCGTCCACGTCGCGCCGCTGCAGCGCGCCGTCCAGGCTGGCCAGCCAGGCGTTGGCGGCGGCGGTGGGTGTTTCGGTCATCTCCACTCCTTTGTGTGCGGTCCTCAGGTGGTCCAGGCGGCCCCATCCCGCCGGGGTCCCTGCGGTATGCTGGGGCGGCCGTGAGCTGCATCACTATTGGAACGCGGCGGGGGTAACAAGCGCGTTACACGGGCACTGCCGGCAAGGACGCCGGCGGTGAGGAGGAGACGGTGGACTACGGCCTGAGGTTCTCGGACCCGGCGAAGTACGCGCGTGCCCTGCGCCGCGCGCACGAGCTGGTCATCGCCGGTGTCCCCCGTCCGGAGATCCCCGTGCCGCTGGCGGAGTCGTGGCGCCGGTCCATGGCGCTGGGCATCAGCCCGGACCAGCACAGCCCGCGGCACCTGCATGATCCGTCCGAGGTGCTGCAGCTGCGGCGTGAGCACCGGCTGCAGCAGGTGATGCCGGCACTGCAGGACCTGCTGGCAGACGATTCCAGTGCTGGCCGGCACCTGCTGGTGCTCACCGACGCCACCGGCGAGATCCTGTGGCGGGTGGGCAGCCGGGAGGCGCTGCGCCGGGCGGACCGGCTGGAATTCTCCGAGGGTGCCGACTGGTCCGAAGCGGGCATCGGCACCAACGCCATCAGCGAGGCGCTGGTCACCGGCGGGCCGGTGCAGCTGTTCTCCGCCGAGCACCTGGTCCGCACCCACCACGACTGGGCCTGCACGGCGGCGCCTATCACGGACCCGGCCACCGGCCGGCTGCTGGGCGTGCTGGACGTTTCCGGGCCGCTGGACACCATCAGCGCGGACACGCTGCGGATGGTGCGGTGCGCGGTCCGCGTGGCGGAGTCGCTGCTGGGAACGTCCGACGGCGGCGCCTCCGCGCGTGCCTCTTCTTCCGTGCGCGCGTCCCGGCAGGCTGTCCGCCGGTCTGGTGTTGGGGTGGAGCGGCTGGAGCTGCTGGGCGACAAGCCTTCCGCGGTGTTTGCCGACGGGAGCCGGGTGCCGCTGACGCTGCGCCGGGCGGAGATCCTGGCGCTGCTGGACTCGCGGTCGCAGGGCTGGAGCGCCGAGGAGCTGGCGTATGAGCTGCACGGTGACGCCGGGACGCCGCAGGCGATCCGAACGGAGATGTTCCGGGTCCGGTCGATGCTGGAAGATGCGGTGGAGTCGAACCCGTACCGGCTGGCTGCCGGGCTGGCCGGATGTTCGGATTCGGGGCGGGTGCTGCGGCTGCTGCGGGACAGGCGGGTGGCCGAGGCACTGGAGGCCTACACTGCTCCCCTGCTCAGCCGGTCCGGCGTCCTGGCGGTGCAGCTGCTGCGGGACCAGCTGGACTTAGCTGTTGGAGCGGCGGTGAGGGCCAGCGGGGATGCTGGGTTGTTGGTGCACTGGTTGTCCACGGATATGGGTGCTGCGGACTTCGAAGCAGTGGAAGCACTGGGCCGGCTGGTGGGACGCGGGGATGCACGGTACCTGTCGTTCCTGGCAGCCTGCAGTAATTGAACTCGGGTCAGCGCGCCAAGCCGAGAAGTGACGCTCCACAGAAACCCGTTTGACGCATCGGCGCTATGTGAACCTCTAACAGCGACCGTACAAGCGCCATACAGTTGTTTCTGGAGGTTCCTATGCCTAATCCAAAATCACGCCGGCTTGAGTTGCGCACGGACGAGAGCACTGACGCTTCGATCACGGAGGCGGCCGAATTGCTCCACGTGACCAAATCCGCGTTCGTGGCCGACGCCGCACGGCAGGCTGCCCAGAAGGTTGTCTCGCGGGCGGACATGACGCTGATGGCCCCGGAGGTCTTCGACGTGATGATGGCTTCCCTCGATACCCCGGACGAGTCCGAGGAACTTGCGGCACTGGCCAAACTTCCTCGACTGATCGGGTGACTGGCGAATCC
Source organism: Arthrobacter sp. Y3221087 (assembly GCF_059089905.1). NCBI lineage: Bacteria > Bacillati > Actinomycetota > Actinomycetes > Micrococcales > Micrococcaceae > Arthrobacter > Arthrobacter sp. Y3221087. The sequence continues at coordinate 79,652 of NZ_JBNHFE010000010.1, read as the reverse complement.
TCGCTCCGCATCGCCAGGCTCACCCCCTGGTAGGATTTGGGGGCTTTTGACTGCGGCGAACCGGCCTACAACCAGTGGCTGACGGACCATGCCCTGCAGTCGGTCGAGGCCGGGGCGAGCATGGTCTGCCTGCTTCTGGAGGAAGCGCCTGGCACTCAGGCGCAAGTTATGGGGTACTTCGCAATCTGCCCCACCCTGGTAATCCGCGATGACATGCCGAAGCCACTCCAGCCGAAAGTGCTCCGCAGGGCACCGGGCTGGTTCTTGGCCAAGCTGGCACTCGACCGTACCAAGCGCGGCGATCACTCAAATCAGTGGGGCTCGCAGTTGCTGCGGGCAGCCCTGGAGACGATCATCCGTGCCTCAGAGATAGGCGGCGGCCAAATCATTGTGGTCGATGCAGACAACGCCGGACTGCTCGAGTGGTATGGACGCCACGGCTTTGCTGCCACCGGCAGGAGCAATCTGCGGATGTACATGAAGGTGGCAACGGCCAGAAAGTATCTGGGGCCAACCAAGTAGCGTCGAGCCGCAGGAGGTCCGGTTGGTGGTGGCCGCGGCGGCGGAACGGCGGACGTGCTCGCGCAGCGTTTGGCTGAAGAACTTGCGCGAAATGCGCAACCCGGGGCACCGGCTGACGCAACCGCCGCGGAAACGCCGGAGAGCGCGAGGCCGGTGCTTCGCCGTCGCCACTCCGCATCCAGAACCGCGCAGGCGCAGCTGGCCCAACTGGAAGCCCAAGGTTTCACCGTGGTCCGGCTGCACCCGCAATACGCCGGTGCCGTCGGGGCCTATGCTTCCCAACTGGCCCAGGTTATAGACGGTTTGAAGGCAGGCCACCGCGTAGCCATCACACTTGCCGCTTCAAAAGTGGACCCGTCCGGATTAGCCAGAATAGTGCATGCCCTGTCCACGTTCGCAGCCGAGGCAGCGAAAGCAACACCAGCTGACCTAATCCTTACCGGTGGTGAAACGGCCCGGCCAACACCCTTCCCGCAAGACTTCCGAACAATCTGGAGTACTCATGACAACCGAAGCAAGCAAGACTGAGCAGAACGCCCTCCCCTACGTGGCCGCGACCGTGGGCGACGGCGCCGGGGTGGGGCCGGAGGTGGTGGTGGCCGCCGTGCTGGATCCGCAGAGCAACGCCGAGTGCCGGCCGGTGGTGATCGGCGACGTGCTGCGCCTGCCCCAGGCCGCCGACGTTCTGGGCATCGAGGCGGACATCCAGAGCATCAAGGACGTGGAGGACGCGGTGTTCACGCCGGGCCGGGTGAACGTGATCGACCTGGCGCTGCTACCGGAGGACCTGCCGTGGGGGCAGCTCTCCCCCGTGGCCGGGCACGCCGCGTACGAGTACATCCGAGTGGCCAGCGAGCTGGCGATGGCCGGGAAGGTGCAGGCCATCTGCACGGCACCGCTGAACAAGGAGGCGCTGCACGCCGCCGGGCACATCTTCCCCGGGCACACCGAGCTGCTGGCGCACCTGACGGGCACAGAGGAAGTGTCCATGATGCTCTCCACCCCCAAGATCCGCGTGATCCACGTGACCACACACATCGGCCTGGTGGACGCCATCCGCAAGATCAACCCGGACCTGGTGGAGCGCACCATCCGCCGCGGCCACGAGGCGCTGGTCCGGGCAGGCATCCCCAACCCGAAGATCGACGTGTGCGCCATCAACCCGCACGCGGGCGAGAACGGGTTGTTCGGCCAGGGCGAGGAAGCGGAGAAGATCGAGCCGGGCGTGAAAGCGGCGCAGGCAGCCGGGATCAACGCGGTGGGCCCGCTGCCCGCGGACACGCTGTTCTTCCTGGCCGGCCGGGGCGATTACGACCTGGTGGTGGCCATGTACCACGACCAGGGGCACGGCCCGGTGAAGGTGCTGGGCATTGAGGCCGGCGTGAACATCACGGTGGGCCTGCCGGTGATCCGCACGTCCGTGGACCACGGCACCGCCTTCGACATCGCGGGCAAGGCGATCGCGGATTCGCGGTCCATGGTGGAGGCGCTGCACCAGGCGGCGGAGATGGCCACCGGCCGGCCGTCGCCGTGTAGCAGCACAGGTTTCCAGGGGCCGGAACTAGCATGGGTACCACTGCCACGGGAAGGAGACCGGGAATGCTGAGCGCAAACGCACGGCGCGAGGAGATCTACCACCTTGCCGTGACACCGGCCTTGCGTCCGTGGAGGAACTCTCGGCCCGGTTCGAGGTGACGGCGTCTACCATCCGGCGGGACCTGGCACTGCTGAACGGGCAGGGCCGGCTGGCCCGCACCTACGGCGGGGCCATGCTCTGGGCGCGCACCCGGAGGCGTCGCTGCGGCAGCGCACCGGCGAGGCGTTCGAACAGAAGCACGCCATCGCCCGCTGGGCGGCGTCCGTGATCCGGCCCGGGGAAAACGTCCTGCTCGACGCGGGCTCCACCGTCGGTGCCCTGGCCCACGAACTGCGCGGGTTTGAAAAGCTGTCCGTGACCACGCCGGGCATCAACACCATGCAGGAACTCGCAGACTCCGAGGGCATCGAGGTGGACTGCCTGGGCGGCCGGCTGCGTAGCGTTTCGCAGAGTTTTGTGGGCCCGCTGGCCGAGGCAGCGCTGGAGCGGATGAGCTTCGACCGGGTGTTCCTGGGCGCCGACGCCGTCACCGCCGAGGACGGCATCTGCGAAGCCGACCACGCCCAAACCCGGCTCAAAGAGCTCATGGCCCGACCGGGCCGGGAAGTCTACGTCCTGGCCGACTCCTCCAAGCTCGGGCTTCGGCCCTTCCACGCGTGGGCCCGGCTGGCACTGCCCTGGACCCTGGTGACGGACGACGGCGCCGACCCGGAGCAGGTGCAGAAGTTCCGTGACGCGGGGGTACAGGTTGAGGTGGCTTCCGTTTCGGGCTAAGTCCCGCTGGGTAGGCTACTTCTGCGACGAACGAAGCCCCTGAACTTGGAGCCATGCATGAATGCCGTGCTCGAGTACACGTACGAGGACAACTACCTTGAGACCCGCGAAAAGTACCGCTCAGACCACCTCAAAGCGGGGTGGGAGGCAGTCGAACGCGGCGAGCTTCTGCTGGGTGGCGCTGTTGGCGAAGGTCCCTTCAAGGGCTTGCTGATCTTCACCGGCGAAAACCCATTGGAAGCCGCGAAAGCTTTTGCAGTCGCCGATCCCTATGTCATCAATGGCGTCGTGACGTCGTGGGCCGCCAGCCCCTGGACAACAGTGCTCGGAAAAGAAGCGGCCACTCCCGTCCGCCGTCACTGAACTAGTCTGCGGGCATGTCGTGTCCCGAGTCAGTGCCATTGGCGGTGATTGTGACGAAATTCCGGTGGAAGGAGCGTGCCAGCCAGCGTCAGCCGTGCGTGTCGCTGGTCCCTCGATGTACTGCGGGCTCCGGTGAACTCGGGGAGGTCGATGCCCTGCCGTGAACACTTGAAGGCGGTCACGGACATCCCGCCTAGACGCACCATTCAGGGCATTCCCCACTGATTCATGAGACGCGGGCGCGTTGGCGGAGAGCAAGCTCTGCAGACCGCCTAGTCTGGGATTGAGCAAGTACCTTGAAGGAGACGAATGACTTTGAGCAGCGAGGACGAAGACAATGTCCTCGAGTTGACCTCCGAGGCAATTGCCGAGTCGCTGCTGAGTCGCAACTACTTTCCAAGTCACGCCGCAGACGAGTCCGAGATGCCTCCTTCTATAAATACTGAGGGATTTGGGGTTGAACTGCTGGCCGAAGTTGCGGCAGCAGACGCCCAAACCAAAAAGCCCTACGAGTGTATGAACTATGGGCTCACTCGATTCGACCTAAGCGTCCGCACTGCGGGTATTCCACACCCCACCGCTTACGCCAAGTTAGTTCAGACGATTAGGGAGCACTGGGACAAGATAAAGCACGTCGGCACCAATCCCCACAGCGCACTCAGGCCGATGTTACGTACAGATGGTCGGCTCTTTTCCATGGGCTACACCGACCCGCGTTCTACAGATTTTTCCGCAGAAGCTGCTGAACGCTTCGGCCGAAAATTTGTCGTTAAGACCGATATAAAGAACTTCTTTCCCAGCATCTACACCCATGCCATTCCTTGGGCGCTGATTGGCAAGCCTGAGGCGAAGACGACAATGGCCCAAAAGACTTGGTATAACGACTTAGATGCAAGCTATAGAAACTGTCAAAGGAATCAAACAAACGGTCTTCCGATTGGACCTGGGACCTCAAGTGTAGGAGCAGAAATCTTACTCCATCCGGTAGACCGCGAATTATCAAAACGGGGTTTCGGCGACTTTCATCGAGTTATTGACGACTACACGTTTTATGCGGACAGCTATGATGAGGGTCAACGTTTTATCGATGACCTGTCGGCCCTGCTGCGTGAGTTTGAGCTACAAATAAATGGGGCAAAGACTTCAATTGAAATGTTGCCGAAGGTTTCGCGACCAAGATGGCTATCTCAATTAGTCCTAGCTCGACCAAAAGAAATATCTAGTAAAAACGAGCTCCGGGCTTATTTGGACCTCGCAATAGGTTTAGCCTCAGAAGAAGTTGGGGGAAGCGTTCTCAAATATGCAATAAAAGCTCTGGCCCCCGAACAGCAGGACGCGGATACTAATGATGTTTTGGCGCGCCTTATATTAAACTTGTCTTTTCATCGCCCAGGGCTAATGCCCCTACTCAATCAAGTGTTTTCGTTCAGCAGCAAGGGTGCAGTCCCTTATGAGTCGGAATTGAACGACTTAGCGGCAAGAGCTGCGGTGTACGGTCGTTCAGATGCCTCAGCATGGGCAATTCACATTCTGTTGACCGCGGGCTGTCAGGTGGACAATCGAGTGGTTGACGAGATATTGCAACGGGGAGACGTGGTGGGACTAAGCCTGCTTCACACGAACGAGGTCCTGTCTTCGGGGCAGGTCCGTACATGTATCAAGGCTGTAAGGGAAGCCCAAAAGGGCGCGCTTGGCACCGCGTGGTGGCTCCTAGAATATGTTCTCGGGCAGTCGGCCCACATAAAACATCGATCACAAGGACTTCGGCTTATAGGTGAGGCTGACGTCAGTTTCACCCATCAAGTACTGCCCAGCACCTATACGTAATACGGGCAGTAACACCAGTACCTAGAGTTCCGATGCTTGGGCAACGGATGAGCCCGGTCCCGGATTCGGAATCGACCCCGAAGGTAAATTCGTTGTTAGCGTAAGGCAAATCACCGATTGTGCATTGTGTCGGGCACGAGACGCTAGCACGACGGCGGGCATGTTGTACCAACGTGGTTCATAAAGCGTTTTCATAGGCACAGAACGTACGCGATACTTAGATTCCACGCAGGAGTGGAATGCAGATGGCGATCCTAAGGCCCACTCCGAGCCCTTCAGCTTTCAAGACACGGCACCTGTTTCACCATCAACCACGAAGAGCCGGTAAAGGAAGAGGAAGCTGTACTGTCTGCAGCCCTATTCCAGTTATATGTTCTCAAGAAATTCTCGTGCGGCAGTAAAAGCTGTTCCGCCTTCGCCAGTCTGGCACTCCCAAACGTCGAGATATTCCCAGTTCATTTCGACGAGCTTGGCGCGCTGCCGGCCGTCGCGCGCCTGATTCCGTCGTCGCTTTTCCTCCCAGAAATCGGTGTTTGATTTTGGCAAACGACTACCGACATCGCACGTATGTCCGTGCCAGAAACAGCCGTTGACAAAGATCACTTTTCTTCGTCGAGAGAATACGATGTCGGGGCGCCCGGGTAGGTCTCGGACATGAACACGATACCGGTAGCCCGCAGCGTGCAGTGCGCGTCGGAGCCACAACTCGGGCTTGGTGTCGATCGACCGAATTTTGGCCATATGGGCACTTCGATCCGCCGGAGTCATGAAGTCTGCCACCGAAGAATTCTATCAACCGGCACGTACTGCCCGTGAAGGTACAGATAACTCACCTGCCACACAAAAGCCGTATGCGGACCTCCCGTCCTCGTCCGTCACGCGAGTGCCTGGTTAGGCTACCGGCTGGTCTTGGAGCGCCGCCTCGCCGAACATCGACTCGAAATTTGCCCAGCCCCGGGTACCCGCTCTCGCGAGTTCGTATCGTTCCAGGATCCTACTAAGACGCACAGCAACAGCAAAGGACTGCCAAGGCGAGACAGCATTGCCGACCTGTGTGTACTGCGGGACCTCAATCCGACGTCGCTCAGCGCCGGTCGTCTCTCGCCCCATGAATTCAAAGTTGTCCGGGAACCCCTGAAAGCGGGCTAGCTCTCGAACAGTGAAAGTTCTTGGATGGATCGGATGCCCGTAGTCATCAGGAAGTGTAACGACTGTCCTCGACGGCTCGTCAGCCCGCAAGACCTTTTGGCTGTGCTTCTTTGTCCTTAGTGTCCAAGAAAGAGCCGCGAGTTCTTCCACAGTTTCAATCTGCTTGGAATTTCCTGAACTATCCATCTGTATTTCGACAGGGAACCTAATCGCGCCTAGCTCATAAAGCGCGTATCGCAGTGCCGAATCTTCGTCGAGTTGGCCCATTACCGATAAGAGACGCTGGTCTATGCCGCTCTCAAGCAACAGGCGGTACAGGGAAAAACGCTGCACAACACGGCTTGAGTGTCGCCTTTTATTGTGATTTTGTCGCCAAAGTTGCTCGTCCCTTTTGATTACCGATTCTTCAAACTCACGGAGCTTCAGAAGGTAACTTTGGTTTCTTGTCGTGGGCTGAGCCGGCCAGGAATCAAGATCAGCTATCGCGTCACGAAGGAGCATCCTTTCTGACCTTCTCACGGTGGGAACGGGCGCGAGATCCGGAATGAGGTGCATATCAATCTCGTCCATGAATTCCGATTTCCAAATGGTCTGAGTCACCTTCACCGCGAGAACCTCTGCTATATCACTTCGGAGAGCTATCAGCATCAGTCTGGGGCGATGCTGAGGAGCACCGAAATGCATGGCGTTTACAAGGACCGCCTGGACGGCATACCGGTGCCGACCTCGCTCATTGAGCTCGAGGGCTCGACGTAGTTGATGAAAAGATGAGTCCTCGCCCTCAGTGAAGCTTCGACTCATGCCCACAACGTTCTCAATGACCACCATCTTGGGTGACGTCTGTTCTACGAACGCAAGAAATTCCCAAGCCAACCTATTTCTGACATCGTCCTTGTCGCGGCGACCCGCCATTGAAAACCCTTGGCAGGGCGGCCCGCCGACCACAAGATCGAGGTGCTTTGCTGTTGCAGCCTCCATAACGTCGAGGTCCGCGAGAACATCTGCAATCGGACTGACGACAACGCCTCTATCGGCCTGAGCGGCAATCGGCAGGCGCAGGTAGCGTGTCCATTCGCTAGCCGATCTCGTGCTGGCGACGTTGTTATGGAAGAACGTCCTCGCTGCCATATCAGATTTTTCTACAGCAAAGTGAAGGGTACCGCCGGCTCGGTGGACACCAAGGGACAGACCACCGCAGCCGGCAAAGAGGTCAACGAATCTCACTGTTCGAACATATCTACGAATACCACATCTTCAAGTATGAGCCGTCTGGGCCCTTCTGTCCAGGCGGCAAGCAAAGATACATCTTACTCTCTCACCAACTCGTAATATGGCGTCGCTCTAACGAAGCGTCCTTGATCGAAACCAAAGGACTTGTAGAACACTTGATGATTACCGAGCGCTGGCACACGTTGTGCTACCTCATCAGCCCCTTCGGTTACGCCGATCGCAGCTAATTCTCTCGCGCTCAGGCTTGGTATCTTGTGGATGAACCAGGTTCTCAACGGCTCCATGTAGTTGGTTTTGGTGGCCTTGAAATGAGATAAATACTGACTTGCCAATATAACTCCAACGCCAGCACCGCGCCCCTTGAGCATTATGTCTTCGAGCACTTGGAACTCATAGCGCATGATATTTACGGCTTCGTCCACAAGCAGGAACGATTTCAGATGACGAAGCGTTGGCGTACCTGCGACGAAGGGGAGTATTCCAAGACGCAACATATAGTCATGGTAAAGATTAAGAAAAAGAGCTACGAGAGAGTTCTTAGTATTTGAATCTTGCCCCAGTTTATTCAATGCCAGTACTACGACCCGGCCTTCAAGAATCTCGTCAAAGCTTCGCAAATCGTCTTGGCGGCTGCTGAAAATTTCACCAAAAACGAAAGTATCTAAGATCGAGCTAACCGAGTCGGGATCTGGTGATAGTTGTATGTACCGCGTTCTCACATCTGCCAAAGTTGGCGGTGTATCTGCATCCTCGAAAGATTCCCTCACAGCCTGATTCAGGAGACTCATCTGCTTGGGACCGATACCGGAGTATATCTTCTTGAATGTATCGACTAGAGCCGCGCCCTGCTGATAGGGCCTACGTGAATATTCGTTTGTTACCGGAAGGAATACATTTAGAGGGATCTGATGTGGATCAAGAACCAGGCCCCCTACACGGTCGAGAAATTCCTGCTGCTGAAAATCGCCCTTGTAATCAAAAACGAGCATAGAAGTGGGCACACCTGGCTGGACCACCTTGACCTGTCGCCGAATTTCGTAAATCAAAGCTTTAATTAGTTCGGTCTTTCCCGTTCCAAGATCACCTACAACACCAATATTCGGCTGGTTCAAGCCGGTATTGCTCGGCCAGAAATCGGCAGAGGCATTTCCAATAGAATCTAGGATCGAACCAATTTCTATTCTGACTCCCTCACCCTTGACACCCCACCCAGGCGAAGATGAAGAGATTGGAGATGCGACTTCCTCTGGCTCCTTGGTAGGGTGCTCATCCCTATCCTCATCTGGTTCAATTTCTCCTGTGCCAACTATCTGAGGATCCCCCGCAACACTTCCATCTTTCTCAGGCGCATCAGGCTGACCTCCCACGTCGAAAGCCGAATCGGCCTGCGACGCTGGGACTTCTGGAGCTTGTTCATCTGAGCCTTCTCGAACCCCAGCCCCTAGGACGCTGGCAGGCAAATCTACTTTAACGTCTGTAGGTGCACTACCAAAGGATGAGTTGACCATTGCTTGCCAGTTCGACGTGAAATCCTCATCACCGGCTCGGGCAAACTTGAATCCAGCTTCGACGTCACAAAGCAGTCCGCATGCGTTGAGCTCGCTTCCGCCCACCGGGCCGACGTAATAACTTCTGCCGTCGTCCGTGCGAGCGTTGTGCGAGAAGTAGGTCAATATCGGTCGCCCCACTGTTAGTGGGAGGTTACCTTCTATCAGAGCAGAAATACGCCGGACAAAGGCCGGCACTGACCCCAAAGTGCGTGGGCTAAGTTTGGCCGCCACTTCGACGAGGGCAGCCAAACTGTTACGCCAGAGTATTGCGTCACTGCCTTTCAACGACTCAGAAAGCTCTTGTACCTTCACAAGCAAACCATGGCTATCCCTTAATTGATCCAAGGCCGGATTGAGATCGGAAGACGTAGGGCGCGGAAGCACATTGCTCTCCCTTTGGCTCTGCATTCCATATGCCTTTATCTCGACGGGAGTCATCCTCAAGCCCTCATCTGAAAGATCCAAAATTAGGAGGTCAGCCCTTCGTTGCAGGCCTGCGTGTGCCGCTCCATCAGCCAAGGTCCTGAGGAAGTAGTCCGCGGCGTCGATAGGAACAACTAGGCGGTTGCTAGTTTCAGATGCCGTTTGGTCAAAGAGCCGAAGCGCCAAGTAAAAACCTATGGCCCCAGCTACTTGCGTACCTCCCATTGCCAGCAAGGACGACAGTCCCACACCACGTGATCCCAACGTGGTCATGACCTGACGACGAAGCTCTCCTGTTTCTTCTGCCGGGCAGGCACGTCTGAGGAGCCTATCCAGCTCGCGACTAAAAGCCCGTGGCACCCGGGCGACCGAAACAAAGGGTCTCTTTTCTAGCAAGGCTCGAACCGGGCCTTCATCTAGCAAAGGAGGCCGCCATTCCCAAAGCATCTGATCACCATGATGCTCATTCCCCATGAGAGCAGCTATGGTCGACGGACTTAAGTACGTTTCTCCCATCACCGTCCAACTCGCGGACTTGTTACTAAGAGTTCCTCGGGAGATTCCAGACGAAACCACTGGACGAGTTTCTATGGCTGCCAACGCTCTGGTGAAAGGCTGCCACCCCGCAGACGGATTGATACCCGGGTAGGCATTGTTGAGAAATGATTCTGAGAGGATTCCGCTATTGGCCTCGAACCGACGGAGCGGCACCTGCCCAACAGTCCCGTTGGCCTTATCGCTGTCGCCTGACCGAATCACACTGCTCGAGTCCTGAAGGAAACGAACGCTGCAAGCCCTGTCCGGGACTTTTTTGGGGTTGTATCTGGACCACGTGAACAGTAGGTCGGGATTATCGCGGACTAAACGTGTCAGCTCGGCTCTGGGTGGACTCCCCAACCGATTGACCGAGTCCAACACACGAATGCCTCCCAGCAAACCGTCTTGACCGGAGTCCTTCCAGTTGACGGCCATCTTCAGCACAGCGGAGTCGATCTCTGTCAGTCGAGGCTGTCTTTTATTGCCGCTGAGGTCAACAGTCAGGGTAGTAACGTGTGGGTGCATCTTGCGATACGAACGGAGAGCCGCGTCAACGGCGGAAGCATTCAAGCCGCTTACGGCTGTTCCTGGTGCGTCGAAACTGCCTATAGATGTCGGGGATAAGAGGGGCGTCGGATCGGAAGTTGATGCCTTAACCAGCATTCCCCAGCTTGCGAAAAGCTGGCCTTCCCCGCTATCACATGGAACCGCAAGCAGCTTATGCTCCAATCGTGAACCCGGTCCTGCTGTCGGAAAGTTCCAACCCTCAATCGACCCCAAGAAATTGAGTGAGTCAGTGGAACTGGCAAGAACATTTTCAACCCCAGCGAGCCATGCCAAACGAATTGGATGCAGCGGGCTAAGCAGTAGGCTGCTACAACCTGCGCCGCTATCCACATCCCATATGCTTATGCAAAAAGGATAAGTTGCCCAAAAAATCAGCCCCGGGTTATTGGTTCGTCTAGCACTTTGCACCATCTCTGTGTACGCCTGAAGATAGTTGGCAAGCTGTTCCGTCTGCCAAATGAATCGCCACGACGTACGGGAGGGCCATTCATATGTAAGACCGTCATCGTCCTCTTCAACTCCAAGACGAGCGGAAACAGCAAGCTTCTCGAATGCGTTTCGAAAGTTTCGCACTTCGTCACCGTAGACAAATTCAGGATAATCGAATGATACGAAATCAACGTTCCGAAGTGCGAGTCGGGCTTTGTCGGACATCAGAATGGCACCGCCATCCTGACTCCTGACCTCGCTCATTGTTCCCGGTAAGTCCACAGGAAAGGCAATATGACCAAGCGCGTTTAGAAAATCGGAAGCGTCCGGGGAGCACAATGTCTGTGCCGCATAAACTTCGTACTGGCCCCTAACGGATTCCACCGTCGCGGACGCGGGACGATGGGGCGTTACAAGTTGCTTCAGGGCAGCGGCCAGAAGAGCAGATTGTTGTCCTGAATCGGCCTCAACGCTATTTACACGATAACGATGCTCACCGGATATGAACTCATGCGAGCTGGTCGGAACAAAATGGCTTATAGCCATTTTGGGTAGGACACTATGGTGCGGAATTTCCGTCCGGTCAAGGTATGAAGGGTTTCCGTTTGAGCTCCAAACAAAGGCCTGATAGCCTTGAAGTGCAGGCTTCAGCTCCACGGTGGGGTCAATCGTTTCGACCGCGTTTTTCCAGAAACCTCTAACGATCGCTTGGCCGAGCGCACCCTTAGATTTCTTTGGCGCTAATGCGAGGAAATTACCGCTGGAATCAAATGAAAAGACCGTTACTGTTTGAGCCTTCAACGGCAGGTGCGGGCTGGCTGGTAAGCCAGACTGGAATATGGCAGATAAACGAAGCTGACGGAATGGTTGCGCGTTCTTCCCAGTCCCAGTCTTCCATTTCAGCTGCCCTCGAACGAATAACTCGGTTGAAGTGCTATCGATATCAACCGTCGACCACTCCGCCTGAGATGAAGGTGAAACCACCACCTTCACCTCACGGCCGGTAAGAAAACTAGAATCAATCGAGCGAGCTAGAGGAACAACCACAGATAACTCACCAGAGACGTAGCCCTCATTGCCATCGCTTGCTTCTACCATCGGAACAAAAACAGGTGAAGCGAGGTCACCGGTAGTGAGGTTGAGGCTCTCGCCTTGCGCGTTAACAATGGCTAGCGAAACGTTGCTTTGCGCGTCACCCCCAGGATTCAGAAAGTCCCGTTCATCCAATTCTGAGAAAGCTCTGATGCGCGCGGTATCACTACCGAGAAATTCAGTCATTGCGAGCCACGGATTCGGCGAGGAACCTAGCATCTCATCGAAGCCGTCCCAACTCATGGAGAGTAAGGAGCCAATACCCGATCGCGCGGCGAAACCCAGAATTCGAACCGAATTTTCAACCGTCTCGGCCGAATTCCAATAATCCCCTCTGGCATCGTTGAGGAGCTTGGCGTCTCTTTGCTGAGAACGTCTCTCGCGCCAAAGACGTTGCGGCGTGGGGAGTCCAAAGGCAGCATGAGTATATCTGTGGAAGAATTCCCGGGGAGTCAGTCTACTCTGTTCATGGCTGGCCTCCATAAGAAGACTGCGTAAGTTGCGTACCCCGGCGTTGCAGTGAAGGAACCAAACGCTGTTCCAACTACGAACGTCAAGGTGACCTTCGATATACAAGTCGCGTACCTGTGCAAGGCAAGACTCAACAACCTTTGCAAGCTGGTCGTCCGTCACATCTTTGCCCAACGGCACCAGCAAGTCCCTAACTAAGACTTCCGACACTCGCTGAAGGGAGATCCCGCCCCCGGTCTCATCTGGAAAACTCTGTCCTAAGCTTTCTTGAAAAGTATTGTGAAAGGACGGCAAGTCAGGTCTACGTCCATAAACGACAGCAACATGTTGGCCTTCACGATAACGAATGGACTTCTTTACGGAAACTTCCGGACGGTTATCGCTAGCCTTCGGATCAGGGTCGTCGCATACCAAGAAAGCGTATGCAGGATCAAAACCGGTGGTTTGATTCGCTGCGTCAACCATGGCAAGAGCCTCATCTTTACTTAATCCATCGGGAACATGGACCCAAGTCAGATCTTTTACGCCCAGGAAGCTCTTTCCAAGTGCTACCGAAAGGGGAAAATCCACGCCAAACTCCTTAGTATGCACTTTCAACCACAACCGCAATGTCAGCGTCGGCACTTCCACGCGCAAGTCCCGCTTTTTCCAGAAGTTGCACAAGATCACCTAGATCCGGCCGAACGCCTAATGCAGATAGGTCCCCTAACAGGGTTCCAACGTTACAGGTTTTCCCCGGCACTATGCATGCAAGGCTTGCAACAACAGTGACCCATTCAGTGCCCGGGTCAATAATAAGCCACCGCCGCCCGCGAGACCTGAGCAGGCCATAGTAATCCGTGAACGGCCCACTAGAATCGCGAATCGAAAGTCCATATCGAACAGTTTCATTCGTTAATCTTGCTGGTTCGCCCGTGAAATTTAGTGCAGCTCGCAGCTCTTCCTTAGAATCCGCTGAAAGGTCTTTTAGAAAGTCGATCGGGTTCTGGCTGTGTACCGCGAATCGGTTCTCAAGAACTGGCGAATTCAGCTTTTTGTCCAAGAATTTCCGCACTTGTTCACCGCGATTCAGGCGCAGCTTGATCATGGATCCGACTTCTCTTACCGAAATGGAAGCCTGCTTGGACTTCCAGGGCAAAGGTGCGGGAACTGAGCGGACAAGTTCTTGGAAACTCGCTGGCATCCTATCATCGCTCAGGATGGCTTCAGCAATTCGTTCGTACCAGGCTGCTTCCCAGAGATATCCGAATCCGACCCCCAACCGAAGAACCGTGGTTGCCCAGTCCACCCAAACGCGAGCGGGGAGTGCATCCACCCATTCTTGCGAGGTGAGTCTTTCCCAAGAGGTGGTCAACCACTCGAACGGAGTTCCCCCAAGTAATCCCGACCACTCTGCGGCTTTTTCGTGAACAGGGAAATCTGGACGGCGCTTGAAACTCCCACCGTGAACCATATCCATGAGGGAAACATCGACTGCGGCTAGAACTTTGTCCGCCTCAAGACGCTGATCGACAGCAGTTATCCACCTCTTAGTCGCAGATTCACCCTGGGCTGATGGGAGCCCGGAATGGCCGGCCGCGAACATCGCTTCTATAATGTTCCCGTAATCCGGAGGACTTGGCTTTACCATAACTCCGCGTGAATTTTGCATCAGCGCTAAAGCTGGTGTCATAGGACTCGCTGGCTGACTACCGGAATTTTCACTACGAATACCGAGCACGCTTCGTGCAAAGGCATTGCCCAGAAGATCATCTGGAGCCTCAGTCGAGAATCGGCCCCTTTGTTTCAATGCAGCTCCAAACTTTTCGGCCTTTGGGCCTCCGGGCCAGGTGACACGAAACTCAAAAGTCGTAGGATTTTGTGGTTCCGCCTTGTACATGAACCCCAAGCGCGAAAAAGGAACACCAAATTCCGTCCCCACCACTGGCTCATATGCCCTCCAGGCAAGGGCGGACACTAAAGCCTCGGGTACGGCAAAATATTCTGGACGGTTGAACGGCAAAAGCAGATGCTTTGCAAAAGACTCTTTCACTCTTATCCTAATTATCCCGCAGGGTCAAAAGATGGCTTTCAACTGCTGTTGCGATGCGCACTTCGGCACCGGTAACAAGGTTGCTTCGAAGCCGCGATGACCGCACACGCTCAAGACGGGGTGCAGTCACGTCGACGAGGTTTGTGACGCCTGCATGATCGTCAATACAGGCAAGCGCTTCACGAACCAGAGCAAAGTCGATGTTGATTCTGCCGTGGACCTCTCCCTCGTGCTTTATCTCTAGGAAGACCTGATCGCTATCACCTCGGTAAGTGACTAGCTTTCCGTCTTCAACACGTACTGCCACTTTTGGCTCTATTAGGTGGCCCACAACAGGTTCGGTCCTGCTGTCAAATAGTGGTAGCAACGCCTCGCTGTCGCCGTCGCGAAGGTCGCGCTTCGGCCTAAGGAGTGTCTCCATTGGCTTACGCAAAACGTCTGGTAGCCGGGGGGCTGAGACTATGGCTTCAATCAAGGCATCAATTTCACGGCGAAAGCCGCAGATACCAAGCCCCACAGCGTAGAGACGAGTCAGGTAGGCACCGTACCAGGATGACGCTGCCAATCGCTCTGCGTCAGGAATTGCATCGTCGATCCAGACTTTCGAGAACGCTTTGTCAACTTCCCAATCAAACTCCGTTACCATCTCGGAGAGGGTTTCGAATACATGCTGACCGTCCGCACGCTCGGCGCATCCCCCGAGGAGCGCTGACAAGGGAGAGGCATGCTCGGATTGCATAGAAAACGCTTCGTGAACGGGATCCGCCCAGCCGGCACGAGGGTTTGTTGGATCATTCCCAGGAAGTGCGTCGGCAATTGGATCTATGGCTACGGTAAACCGCAAAACGGGGTCGTTGGTAACACGTGCGGATGCGACCGGTTCTGTCCCGGCGCCGAATATCCCCTGCGTTAAACGAAGAGCTGAGAGTTGTCGCAGCGCTTCGAACCTAGAAATCGAGGTCGCACCTTCGGGTTGGTTGTCACGGATGAAGGCGGCAAGTTCGCCTCGTGCTAATTGTTCTGGAGCACATCCAACTATTGCCCGTACGAAAAATCCCCACAGCTCCCTGTAGGTCATGCGGGTTGAAGTTGCAAGTTCTGCTGCCCGGGCAAGCGTCAGAATCGATGCCTGTATAGAGGCCGACTCCAGCGACTTTAGGTTCGCCGCTAATGGGTCTATCCACACGTCTTGGGATTGTTTCACGAAGTCGGTTCGTTCGTGAATTGTCGCTAGCACCGAATGCAAGAGGTCGGCTGCTGGTACCCTCTGAGCTTCTGAACTGAGGCCAGCGCGTTCAAAAACTCGACGAATAATGTAGGGTGATGTTTCTACAATTGAGCTATTTATAATTTCAAGTTCGGGGCTTTCCTCGAATAATGAGCACTCATCTACAAATATCACCACGACGTGTGCTAAAAGTTTGTTTAGGTGTCGCAGTTCTGCCGACCGACCGCATGTGAGATTTACATCATTGAATAGTCCAAGTGCACCGCGTGAGGTTGCACCATCTGCAAGCCAAGACACGAGGAGAGCTCCTGGTGTCTCATCCCTCTCGGAAAGGTGCCCAGCTTCTTCAATTAGGATGCCGCGATTGACGCACGCCAGAATATCAGTGGGGATAGAATCATCTGATCCAGCGGTCAAGGAATCATTGATATCGAGGACTAAAGGCGTGCTTTCGTTCCCGTCGCTAATCGTGGCATCATTAACCACTAACAGTTTGCGGTGATCGCTCTGGTAGAGGTACGCCCGGCTCGCTAGCCCTTTGTCCCCGATCGATACTTTTGTCATGTTACGGACGGCACTCGTGGTGGCATGCGACTTACCTGCTCCGGGACCACCCACTAGCAGTAGCACGCGCGGCGTGCCGGTTTCCGAACCTGACTCAAGCCAACTCAAAGCAGCGCCAACCCCTGGCGGTCGGGTTGCGGACGGCCAAACGTCATCGACCGCTTTGTCTGGACGCGCCGCCACGTCCTTTCCGCCGGTAAAACGGTCCCACAGATTTCCTAGGAATTCCCACAGTACTTCTTCGGAATCGCGTGGAACGGTCATGCTAGTCTCCTAAATGGTTCATGCCTCTTTCCGGCAACAGTACTGGTTGAACGGATTCAGTGCCTCGGAGGCACTCTTTTGACGTGTAAGATTTTTTTCTGCCAGAGCAAAATAGGAGTGCCGTCTATTCTCTGTTGGCCTTCCCAAAGACCCTGAGCTTGGCCGCTCTGCTCGGCTTACCCCATCGCCCTTCTTCTTCTCATAAGTGGCGTATTCCGGGAAGGCGACCAGCACGGCGCCGTCGCGCGCTGCCTCGGCGGCGAACGTGTCGATGGCGGCGAGGTTGGCCCGGATGTCGGCGCCGGACTTCAGCTGCCCCAGCGCTGTCCTCACAGGAGTTCCTTTTTCGGCCCAACGGCCAGACTACAAACTGGCAGGGTTAGGCGGCGGCTTCGACCGTCACCTTCTCCGTGGCCGTCATCTCCGGCGGCGAGGCCTTGAACCCGCGCGTGATCAGGGCCAGGACCACCACGCCCAGCACCAGCCAGGACACACCCAGCGTAATGGCGTTGCCGTCCAGCCGGGAGAGGAGATACGCGCAAATGATCGCGCCGACCACCGGGACCACCACGTAGGACACCCGGTTCAGCTGCTGCCCGGCCCGGCGCTGGCGCACATAGTGGAACACCACCGAGGCGTTCACCAGCGTGAAGGCGGTGAACGCACCAAAATTGATGAACGACGTCGACGTGCCCACGTCCAGGCGGGCTGCTCCGTGACGTCGCATTCTGCGACTCCCACTGGAACAGTTCAGGACCGATGGCATAGTCCCTATCATGTTGGTCGCCGAGTGCTTCTTGTCGTCCTTGTTCACCGTGACGAAGGAGGCGTCCTGGAGGTCGCGGGCATCAAGCCACGCCCTCGCGGTGTTGGGTGTTCTTGCCCTGCTCCAGCGAACCCTATTCCACCGACGCTAGGATCTCCTCGCGCCTGTAATTTCGCATGCGATAGTGCTATTACGGGCAAATCCGGCGATAAGCTTACTCGCTCGACAGCCCGGAAGCAGTCGATGTGCTCGCTTCATTACAGCCGAGTCCTCAAACACGCCCGGGTAGACCAACTAGGTTCCCTAGGACACCGTCACGAGAATGCCGCCGCCGATCAGGCACTAGCATGACGGCGCGAGACATGTACGGCGGGGTTTGATGGTTTTGTCCGTGAGGGTGGTGACAGCGTGTAACCAGGGGCGGTGGTAGGGAGGCTCGATGGATAAGCGCCGCCTGTCGTGACGGTCACGCGGGAAAGGTGCTGCATACTTTGACCATGTGGGACACCTTCTTGTCGGACACTCTTGTAACCATCATTGGAGCAGTTCTGGGAGCATGCCTGACTGTAGGTATTGCCTACAAGACTTTTCAGCTACAACAAAGGCATACGGAGAAGCAGGTCCTGACCAACCTAATTCACGATCTCCATCACAAACGGGCCCTTCGAGCCATCACCCCCACACGGGTTCCGAATGCTAGAGAGTCTCCCGACTTCGACCGCACAACGAAAAGCGTGCTGGAGATGCGCGAATGGATCAGAACAGCTCGTAACAGCCTGCCCCCACGCTCCCATGCCAGCCCAACACTTTCTGGAATGCTGGTGGCCTGTAACCGCCATCTGAGCCGCTCCGACCGTAATCCTGATAACTACCAGGATGAGCTCATGAAGCTGCGGAAATCGCTGCATTCCGGTGTAGTGGAAATACGCTCAAAGGTTCCTTATCTGGAACCTCCGCCACCAGGTTCGGCGCCGGACCAAGCAGATAACAAAGAGGACGACCAGGGCAGGAGCAGATAGCCGGAACACAACCAAAGCATTCGCGGGCGTCAGGGCGGTGATGACCCTGAGGTTGCTAATTCGACGTCGACATTTGCCAGGTTCTGGGCTATTGCGATCGGGCCTACAAGACCGATGACTTTCAGGTTTTGTATCGGGATGTGAACTTCTTGTGACATGCGTAGCCAAGGCGACTCGAGATGTGTGAACGAGATCTAGCCATGCGAAGCCATCTCCGATAATCTGCCGCCAAGGGCTGGGGCAAGTACTCGTAGGCCGCTCGGAAGAAGGAAAGTCCCGTGGGGAAGATGAAAGGCAACCGCCTGAACACGGCAGCCAACGTAGGCAGCTTCATCACGTCCCGGCAGCAGCTCGATATTCAGAGACAGCTGGCGATGCAGGGAGCGATTCAGGCGCAACTTGCAGCTGCTCAGCTTGACCAGCTTCGGCGTCAGCAAATGGCAAATGAGTACGCCAATCTATGCCAATGGGCAGACAAAGAATTTCACGCAGGCCGCATGACCAAAGAGCAAGCCGAAGTATTTGTCGCCGAACAGTGGCATAACCGGTTGACTCCCCCGCCAAAAAGCTCCTCGCTAGTTACTTCATCTCCATGGAAGGCTCTAGACAATATTCTTGGTCGCGATCCTGCTCCTGGCTGGTATCACGAAGGCCGCGGCACCGCGCGCTGGTGGAATGGGACAAGGTGGACGGTTCACGTATGTTCCGTTCAGGAGGCACTGGCAAGGCAGCAGGTCCCGCCTTTAGCGGCTCCACCTCCGTCGACGGGACAGCTGGCTTCCCCGGCCGGTTGGTACCCAACGCCTACGCAAGGGGTGTTGGCATATTGGGACGGACACGCGTGGACCGGTCAAACCAGAACGGATAGCTAGAACAGGCAGACGTTCCTGGCCAACTCTTGTCATCGGCAACCAGAACTAAGCGCGCTCCCTACAGCCGCCGCTGCCGGAACATCGGGAACGACTCCCGCACCCGCTCAACCGTCTCCAGCGAAACCTCCACGGCCCGCACCCCAGCAGCCAGCCCAAGGTCCTCCTCCACCACCCCCATGGGATCAACGAGGACGCTCCACCCGACGGACACCGGCGGCGCCTGGCACACCCCTGCCACGTACACGCTGTTCTCAATCGCCCGCGCGGCGTTAAGCGCCAGCCACTGCTCCGTCTTGTGCTCCCCCGGCACCCAGGACGAGCAGACCAGCAGGACCTGCGCGCCGGCGTCGGCCAATGACCTGGCCAGTTCGGGGAACCGCAGGTCGTAGCAGGTCATCAGCCCGAACCGCACTCCCCCGTGCTCGAACACCACCGGCGCGGTGGACGGTCCCGGCTTGATGAACGTCGACTCCCCGAAGCCCTGCGCGTCGAAAAGGTGGATCTTCCGGTAGAAAGCCAGCCGGCCGCCGTCGGGCCCGTACGCCACCAGCGTGTTGTACGCCCTGCCCGGCTCATCCGACGCTTCCACCACGCCCGCCACCAGTGCGATGCGGTGGCGGCGGGCAATGTCGGCGAGCTCCCGGCAGACGGGCCCGTCGAGCGGCTCGGCCACCGCGGGGAAGGTCGCGTCCACCTTCTTTTTCTCGTAGGTGGCGTACTCCGGGAAGGCCACCAGCGCGGCGCCGTCGCCCGCTGCCTCGGCGGCGAACCGGTCGATCGCAGCCAGGTTGGCCCGGATGTCGGCGCCCGACTCCAGCTGCCCCAGCGCTACCCTCACAAGAGTTCCTTCCCTCGGCCCAACGGCCACACTACAAACCGCAAGGCTCAGGCGGCCGCCTCGACCGTTGCCTTCTCCGTGGCCGTCATCTCCGGCGGCGCCGCCCTGAAGCCGCGGGTGATCAGGGCCAGGACCACCACGCCCAGCACCAGCCAGGACACACCCAGCGTGATGGCGTTGCTGTCCAGCCGGGAGAGCAGGTAGGCGCAGATGATCGCGCCGACCACCGGGACCACCACGTAGGACACCGGGTTCAGCTGCTGCCCGGCCCGGCGCTGTCGAACATAGTGGAACACCACCGAGGCGTTCACCAGCGTGAAGGCGGTGAAGGCACCAAAGTTGATGAACGACGTCGACGTGGCCACGTCCAGGAAGACCGCAATCAGGCCCACGATGCCTGTGATGACCAGGTTCACCACAGGGGTATGGAACTTCGCGCTCAGCCGGCCGAAAAGAGCCTTTGGCAGAACCGAGTCCCGGCCCATCGCGTACAGCAGGCGCGAGGCACTGGCCTGGGCGGCGAGGCCGGAGGCGAACTGCGCCACCACCAGGCCGGCGAGGAACACCGCGCCGAACAGCTGCCCGCCGATCTGCAGGGCGATGGAACTGGCCGCGGATGCCGAGTCCTCGAACACGCCGCCGGGGTGCACCAGCTGGGTCACATAGGACACGGCCACGAAGATGCCGCCGCCGATCAGGGCCACCAGCATGATGGCCCGCGGCACAGTCCGGCGCGGGTTGATGGTTTCCTCGGTGAGGGTGGTGACCGCGTCGAACCCCAGGAATGAGTACGCTGCGATGGCCGCGCCGGCGGAGATGGTGGCGAAGCTGGCGCTGTCGTTGAAGAACGGCTGGCCGCTGGCCAGTCCCCCGGCGCCGTTGGCGGACACCACGCTGCCGATGGCCAGCGCCACGAAGAACACCAGGACCAGCAGCTGGAACGCCATCAGCACGTAGTTGGCCTTGTCCGCCACCTTGATGCCCAGGATGTTCAGCAGCGTGGTGATGAGGATGAAGCCAACAATCCAGACGCCGATGGGGATGCCGGGGAACTGGGCGCTGAGGTAGGAGCCGCCGATGAGCCAGATGACCATGGGCAGGAAGAGGTAGTCCAGCAGCACGGCCCAGCCCACCAGAAACCCCACCCGGGAATCGATGGACCGGCGGACGTAGGTGTAGGCGGAGCCGGCCACGGGATAGGCGATGGCCATCCGGCCGTAGCTGTGCGCGGTGAACAGCATGGCCACGAGCGCCACGAGGTACGCGGCGGGCGCGGCGCCGCCGGTGGTTTCGGCGATGATGCCGAAGATTCCCAGGACGATGATCGGGGTCAGGTACGCCAGCCCGAACAGGACCAGCGAGGGCAGCTTCAGCGTGCGGGTGAGGGTGGCTGTCACGGTGTTTCCTTACGGCTTGTAGGACGGCGGTGTCCAGGTGGCCGGATTGATCCGGCCTTGGTAGACGGAAAGTTCGACGGCGGGCTCCCCCTCGCGGAACTGCGACCAGGGGCGGTTGAGGTTCTCCGTGCCGTGCGTGCGGACGCGGTCGACGGCGGCAAGGTCCAGTTCCGCGGTGAGCAGCAGCGGCTGATCGTCTGGTGCCTCGGCGAGGGTGTTGCCCTCCGGGTCCACGATGATGCTCTTGCCCTGGCCGGTGGGGCCGGCGCAGTTGACGCTGACCATAAACACCTGGTTCACGATGGCGTTGGCCTTCGCGAGGATCAGTTCCTGCTTGCGGTCCGGGGTGGTGGTTTTGACGACGTTGAGGATCACCTCGGCGCCCATCCAGGCGAGCTGGCGGGACACCTCCGGATACCAGGCGTCGTAGCAGATGTTCAGGCCCACCCTGCCGATGCCGGGCAGGTCCACGGTGGTGAACCGGTCGCCGGGATCGTAGGGCTCGAACGGGCGCCAGGGGAAGATCTTGCGGTAGTAGCCGGCGAGCTCCCCTTCCGGGGACAGGACCAGCAGGGTGTTGAAGAGCTGGCCTTCAGGGCCGCGTTCGCAGACGCTGCCGGGGACCAGCCAGATGTTGAGGTCCTTGGCGAGCTGTTGGAGCTCTTTGACTCTTGGGCCGTCCAGCGGCTCGGCGGATTCTTGAAGGATTTCCGTGCGCTGCAGGTCCGGGTTTTCGTCGCCGAAGAGGTGGAGCTCGGGGAAGACGACCAGCTTGCTGTGCGGCTGGGCTTCGAGGGCTTTCTTGACCTCGTCGGCGAAGGCCGAGACGGGTTCGCCGATGAGCCGCGGCCGGGCCTGGGCGGCGATGAGGGGAAGGATGCGTTGCATGGGTTTTTCTCCGCGTTGGGGTGTGATCCGGGTTATATTAGATCAGAATGATCCAATAAAGGGAAGGGGGCCGGCGTGGGCCGTAAGGTAGCGGATATGACCCGTCAGCTGGAGGACACCGCCGAGCCCCCGCGCCTCGGCGCCGGCAGGATGCCCGGGATGGAGCGCCGCAGTGCCATGGACGCCGTGCGGATGCGGATCGGGATGGCGATTTCGCTGGGGCTTCTGAAGCCAGGTGAACGGCTGCCGGACCAGGAGGACGTGGCCCTGGGCCTTTCGGTCAGCCCGATCACCGCCCGCCGCGCTTTGGCCAGTCTTGCCGACCAGGGTGTGGTGGTGCGCCGGCGCGGCCGGGCCGGCGGGACGTTCGTGGCGGATGCGCCGCCTACTGAGGTTTTGGCGTCACTTTCGGCGTCGCCCGCCGAGTCCCAGGCGGTGAACCGGCTGGTGGACCGGCGGCTCCTGTTTGAGTGCGCGGTGACCCACTATGCGGCGGTCAACGCCTCACCGGAGCAGCTGGATGAACTGGAGCGGCTGACGCGTGAGATGGCCGAGGCGACCGACTGGTCCTACTACCACCGGATGGACGAGCAGTTCCATCAGCTGGTGGGCGCTGCATCATGCCTGGACTCCGCCGTCGAGGTCTACCACGAGACCCTCGCCGAACTCTACGACTACTTCATCCCCTACCCCATCGAGAAGCTGCACAAGTCCAACCAGGACCACATCGCCCTAGTGGCAGCCCTCCGCGCCCGCAATGTTGAGGAAGCGGTGGAGGTGTCGCGGAAGCATGTGGACATCCTGCATAGAACCATGTTCATGGGACTGGCGAAGGACCATGCCGCCGCGTCAGGCTGATTTCAAAACCTGGGGCGCCGAAAGCGCATGGCAACAACACGTCGGGACCCAGTGATGGCCCGGCCGTCCACGCGGCGAAGTTCCGAAGGTTTTCTGGATTTAGCCCCGCCGTATCCTGTTTAAGCCTCGAGTGGTTAGGGTACGCATGGGGGTAGGCTTTCGAATATTAGTATGCATAAATCGGGACCGGTGCAGATCCCGGAGGCAGTGACCGAATCACGAGAGGTTGAAATGGCGCAATCACTTTCGACGGGATCGGGCATTGTCCTGGACCTGATCAGATCCGGGCAG
Source organism: Arthrobacter sp. Y3221087 (assembly GCF_059089905.1). Classification (NCBI taxonomy): domain Bacteria; kingdom Bacillati; phylum Actinomycetota; class Actinomycetes; order Micrococcales; family Micrococcaceae; genus Arthrobacter; species Arthrobacter sp. Y3221087. The sequence continues at coordinate 56,104 of NZ_JBNHFE010000010.1, read as the reverse complement.
GCTACCACCAGGAGTGACCTTCTGGAGCGGCTGGGATGGTCGCGAATCACCCTGGCCCGGCGGCTCGAAGAGCTGCTCAACGCCTCCATCATCATGAGCGTAGGCCAACTCGACTCACGCGGAGGACGCCCACCTGAAACGTTCGCCGTGAAGCCCGATTCCGGCGTACTGCTAGCCCTTGACATCGGCGGCTCGCACAGCATGGTGGCCATCACGGACCTGGTTTCCACGATCCTCAGTGTTGATGAAGCAGACATCGGTCCCAGCGAAGGGCCGGCTGAGATTTTTGAATGGGCGGGCCAGGTCTTCGACCACATGCTGCAACGCCTCGGAAAGACCAGGGCCGACGTCCTGGGGATCGGTGTCGGCGTCCCCGGTCCTGTTGACATCGCAACCGGCCGCCTGGCATCACCGCAGGTCGACAAGCAGTGGGATGGCGTCGCTGTCCGCGACTACTTCACAAGCAGATACGGACATGCTGTCCTTGCAGTCGACCGGGACGTAAATGTCATGACACTCGCCGAAGCCAGGCGGGGAGGAATCGGGTACCGGGACATCGTGGGCGTGAAGGCCGGCATCGGGATCGGGCTCGGGTTTGTGCTGGACGGCGCGGTGTACCGTGGCGCGCGCGGAGGAGCGGGGGACCTGAGCCGACCGCGGATCGGTGGAGGGCGCCTCCAACGGCTCGAAACAGTAGCCAGCGGAGCGGTGGTGCGCGCCGAATTGGTGGCCCGCGGCTACAAAGTCAGGACAGGAGCCGACATCGTTGAGCTTGCGAAAAGCGGGGACCACCGAACGCTGACCCTCCTTGAGGAAACGGGAACAGCCCTTGGCCAGACGCTGGCCGACATCGTTGGACTGATCAATCCGGACGCGGTGATTATTGGCGGGAGTCTTGCCGCAGCCGGCGAACCCTTCCTCACACCCATCCGCGAAGCCATCTATGCGGGGGCACGTGAGTTTGCCACCCAGGACCTCGCCGTTGAACGGTCCGGCCTTGGGGCTGTGGCCGGCCTGACAGGGGCATCGCTGCTTGCCCAGGACGCACTCTTCGCGCCTGACAGGATCAGTCGGCTCACCCACAGCGGAGCAAACTCTCTTGCTTTGGCATCCACCTGACGAGATCTGCCAACTGAAATACTTTGGTCTACTTGTAGACTTAAGGTCCGATTCCTTGCTACGGTGATCGAACTCACATCGCCGTGATGTGATCCGTTGACTGAAGGATCCCCACCGTGGCCGTAAACCTTGCTGAAGAACTCTCATCCATTACCACCAATGTCGCTGTCTCCGACTGGAGGGAAGCCATCCGCCGGGCAGGTGATGGACTGGTGGCAGGCGGAGTCACCACAGAGGACTACACGGAACAGATGATCGCGGCCGTCGAAGAGCACGGCCCCTACATCGTTATCGCCCCCGGCGTCGCCCTCGCCCACGCACGCCCCTCCGAGTCCGTCAAAAAGGGAGGGCTCAGTTGGGTCAGCCTGGCCTCCCCTGTGGAGTTCGGGCACAAATCCAACGACCCCGTCTCCCTGGTTATAGGCCTCGCAGCACTTGACCACACTGCCCACATCGAAGTCCTCAGGGCAGTCGCCGGGATCCTTTCGAATCCGGCCACCCGCAGTGGCCTTGACGCCGCGGCGAGCCCGGAAGAAGTTCGTTCCCTCCTGGCGTGCGCGGCCTCCCCGAAATAAGTAACTCCAATATCACCTCTGAATTGAAAGGCAACGAACCATGAAGATCGTCGCTGTATGTGGAATGGGCATTGGGACATCAGTGCTTCTGAAGATGAACGCAGAAAAAGTTCTCCAGGATCTCGGCATCGACGCCGAAATTGAGGCCGCTGACATTGGGGTCGCCCGGGGCGCGGCGCAAACCGCGCAAATCGTGCTTACTTCCGACGAGCTCGCACCTGAAATTGGCGATGTCCCGGCAGAGGTTATTGTCATCGAAAACTTTTTTGACCTTGATGAAATCCACAGGAAACTGTCTGCCGCGGTTCGATAGTCAACGCCGGTGGTTCCTCCACTTGCAACACCAAAAGACCAACCAACATTTCAGCAATAAGGGAGTGCCTACGGCATGGACTGGCTCGTAGTAGTACTGAATTTCATAGGGCAGCAGATTCTTAATGTGCCCGCGTACCTGATCGGCATCATTACCGCAGCAGGCCTTATCGCCTTGCGGCGCAACTCGGGCCAGGTCATCGGAGGCGCGCTCAAGGCAACCTTGGGCTTCTTCATTCTTGGCGTTGGCGCCACAGTCGTTACCGGATCACTGGATCCCCTCGGTCAACTCATCCTCACCGTTACCGGCGCCCAGGGGGTCATCCCGACGAACGAGGTCATCACAGCAATGGCCCAGGAACAGTTCGGCGCCCAAAGCGCCTACGTCCTGACCTTCGGCTTCCTCATCATGCTGCTCCTGGCGCGCTTCACTCCCTTGAAGTACGTCTTCCTGACCGGCCACCACATGGTGTTCATGGCCACAATGCTCACGGTTATTCTGTCCGTCGGCCTGGGACAAGGCCTTGACTGGCTGGTGGTGCTCCTCGGGGCTGTCCTGCTGGGCGTGATCATGGTGGTCATGCCAGCGTTCCTTCACCCGTGGACGAAGAAAATCACCGGCAATGACACCATTGCGATCGGACATTTCGGGTCTCTGGGTTACATCGCAGCAGGCGCAGTTGGACAGGCCGCGGGCAAGCGCAGCAAGTCAGCCGAAGAGATCCAGTTCCCTCAGGGGCTGAAGTTCCTCCGCGACTCCATGGTGGCCACGTCACTGTCCATGGTCCTGATCTACATGGTCTTCACCATTTGGGGACTTATCGCACTCCCGCTTACTGAAGCGCTGGCAATCTTTGACGTCCCTGATGCGGGAGCTTTCATCATGGCGGGCTTCGAACAGGCGCTGTTGTTCGGCGTCGGCGTGGCCGTCATCCTTTACGGCGTACGCACAGTACTGGGCGAGCTCGTCCCGGCCTTCCAGGGCATCGCAGCCAAGGTGGTCCCCGGCGCCAAGGCCGCACTCGACATCCCCATCGTTTTCCCCTTCGGAGCAAACGCTGTGCTCATCGGCTTCCTGAGCTCCTTCACCGGAGGCCTGATCGCCCTCGGCGTCCTCGCCCTCTGGCTGAACCCCGTCTTCGGCTTGGCCCTGATCCTCCCGGGAATGGTCCCGCACTTCTTCACCGGCGGCGGCGCCGGTGTGTATGGCAACGCAACTGGCGGACGGAGAGGAGCCATGCTCGGCGGCTTCGTGAACGGCATCATCATCACTATCCTGCCCGCCGTTCTGCTGCTCGTCCTGGGCCAGTTCGGTCTCGCCAACAGCACCTTCGGGGACGCCGACTTCGGCTGGTTCGGCACCCTCATCGGCGTGAGTCTCAGCGGCGGTCCTGCGATCGGCACCGTCCTGACCATCCTTATCGCCACTGCCCTGGTGACGGCCGCTATCGTCTTCCAACGGCGGGTTGTCGATCGTGGATGGGTTCCGGGTGCGAAGCGCGACGCCTGGCTCGCCGAAGCCCAGGAAAACGATAAGACGAAAGCCAAGCAAGAGAGTCCCGCAGCATAACGGGATTCCCGGTCTTCCTCGACCACGGCCAAACACGCAGATAAAGGAACCAGATGCCCGAACGTACCGCAATGATCGCCAGCCGCGTAGGCCTGCACGCCCGCCCCGCGTCAGTCTTCGCTGAGGCGGTCAGCAAACTGGAACTGGACGTTACCATCGCTTCCCAAGGCGCACGCCCCGACGAAGCTCTCGATGCCGCCAGCATCCTCTCCCTCATGAGCCTTGGCGCCTCGCACGGCGACGTCGTAGTACTTCGCGCCGACGGCCCGGGCGCGGATCAAGCCCTCAACCACTTGGTTGGGATCTTGGAAACGGACCACGATGTAGAAGCCTAAAGCCAGCAGGACGTTAGAACCGTCGGGGGTGGCGCGCACAAGGTGCACGCCACCCCCGATCCTGTCAGTCGATGAGCGCCGGCTGCTTGGCTCCGTCCGTAGCTTCGACACGCGGGCGAGCGTCCCGCTTACGGTGGTTCAGCCAGTTCGCCACCGCCAGCAGCGCCACGAGTCCGAAGGTGCTCAGGAGCTGGGGACGGGAATCCTCCCCGATGAAGCCCACCGTGAAGATCGCAGCGAGGATCACCAGACCAAGGGAAGTGAGCCACGGGAAGCCGGGCATCCGCAGGGGAAGCTGGGTTCCCTCGCGGTCGGCACGGAGGCGCAGCGCGAGCTGGGCCAAGAGTGCGGACGTCCACACCAGCAGGCAGGTGGACCCCACAATGTTCAGCAGGACGCCAAGCACCATTTCGGGGAAGGCCATCTCCAACACCACCGTGACAACGCCAAAGGCGACGCTGGCCAGGACCGCGACCACCGGAACCCGGGCCTTGGACACCGAAGCGAGCAGGCGGGGCGCCTCGCCCCGCTCCGCGAGGGAGTACGCCATCCGGGAGGCACCGTAGAGGTTCGCGTTGAGGGCGGAGAGCAGTGCCGCCACGGCCACCAAAGTGATGGCGGTACCAGCGCCGGGCATGCCTGCGGCCTCCAGTACTGCGGCGAACGGGCTCTTCAGCCCCTCGGAACCCACCGGAACCACAGCCGCGATGATGAAGATCGCGCCGATGTAGAAGACCAGGATGCGCCACAGCACCGTCCGGACAGCTTTCTTCACGCTGCGGGCAGGCTCAGCGGTCTCGGCTGCCGCCACTGACACAATCTCGGTGCCGCCGAACGCGAACGCCACCACAAAGAGCGCCGTGGCAATCCCGGCGAACCCGCTGGGCGCGAATCCGTCACCCATGAAGTTGGACAGGCCCGGCGACTGCACGCCCGGCAGCCAGCCGAAGAGAAGGGCAGCGCCGACAGCCAGGAACGCGACGATTGCCGCCACCTTCAGCAGCGCAAACCAGAACTCGAACTCGCCGAAGTTCTTCACGCTGGTCAGGTTCACGGCGGTGAGCACCACGATGAACACAAAGGCCATCAGCCAGACCGGCAGGGCCGGGAAGATGGTGGCCAGCAGCCCTGCTGCACCGAGCGCCTCGGCCGCGATGACCACCACGAGCTGCAGCCACCAGAGCCAGCCCACGGTGGCGCCGGCCACCGGCCCGTAGGCCTTGGCGGTGTAGACGGAGAACGCGCCGCTGTCCGGGTTGGCGGCGGCCATCTCGCCGAGCGCCCACATCACCAGGATGATGAGGGTGCCGGCCACGAGGTAGGAGATCAGCACCGCCGGGCCGGCAGCCTGGATGCCGGCGCCGGAGCCGATAAAGAGGCCCGCGCCGATCGCGCTGCCCAGGCCCATCATGGTCAGCTGCCGGGGTTTGAGCGCGGCGCCGAGGGCGCGGGCAGACGTCTTTGTCTGTTGTTCCATGGGGATTCCTCTTAGGTGTAGGTGGAACGGGGTTGGGGATTTAGGGTCAGTCGGTTGTCAGGCCGCGTGGGCTTCGAGAAGCCGGAGCACGCGATTGTTGGAGGCGGGGTCGGCAACGGTGATCCGCACGCCGTCGCCCTGGTACGCCCGGACCAGGATGCCGGCGGCGTCGAACGCGTCCACCAGCCGTGCCCGGAGCGTGTCATCGGCGCGGATCCACAGGAAGTTGCCCTGGCTCGGCTGCAGTTTCCAGCCCAGGGCTTCCAGCTCCGCAGCCATCCGGACACGCTCCTGCCGGACAGCGGCCACCCGCGCTTCCATCTCCTCCCCCGCGTCCAGTGATGCGATAGCCGCCTTCTGGGCCAGCGCGCTGACGGCGAAGGGAAGGGCGGTGCGGCGCAGCCCTTCGGCGATGGCTGGCGCCGCCACGGCGTAGCCCACGCGCAGGCCGGCAAGTCCGTAGGCCTTGGAGAACGTGCGCAGGATGCAGACGTTCGGGTATTCGCGGTAGAGCGCGAGGGAGTCGGGGCCGCTGCCGGCGTCGGCGTATTCCACGTAGGCCTCGTCGATCACCACGAGGATGTCAGACGGGACGGATTGCAGGAAGGCCTCGATGCGGTCGTGGCTGATCGGCACGCCGGTGGGGTTGTTGGGGGTGCAGAGCAGGATCACCTTGGTACGGTCGGTGACGGCAGCGGCCATAGCCCCGAGGTCGTGGCCCTCGGCATCGTCCAGCGGGATGCGGACCGGCCGGGCGCCCGCCAGCTCCACCAGGATGGGGTACGCCTCGAAGGAGCGCCACGCGAAAATCACTTCATCCCCGGCGTCGCACAGTCCGGTGATGATCTGCTGGAGGACGCCCACGCTGCCGGGCCCCACCGCCACCTCCCCGGCGGTGACGCCCAGGTGCCGGGCGAGCCGTTCGCGGAGTTCGACGGCGGCGCTGTCCGGGTAGCGGTTCATGGTGCCGGCCGCCTCGGCCACCGCAGCCGCGGCGGCGGGCAGCGGCGCGTAGTGGCTTTCGTTGCTGGCCAAGGCTGCGATATCCGCACCGGCGCCCCGGCGGCCCGGGACGTAGGACGGAAGCCCGGTGACAGCGCCGCGAAGGGTGGGCAGCGCGGTCCGGGGTTCGGCCAGGAGTTGATCAGGGCTCATGAAGACCGATCATGATTGTGACCCCGCCCACACTGCAAGATACGCTCTAGCCATTGGGACTTCTGCTCAACTTCTAGTAGCTCTGGTGAAAATATGACCATCACGAACTCGCGCACCCTCGATTCCCTCGACGGCAGGATCATCCTGGCCCTCGACAAGGACCCCGAAGCCAGCGCCCTGGCACTCTCCCGGACACTCGGCGTCGCACGCAACACCGTCCACGCCCGGCTGGCGCGGCTGGAGCGCAGCGGCGCGCTCCGCTCCTTCAGCCGCAGGCTGGACCCCGCGGCGCTCGGCTACGAGCTGATGGCCTTCCTCTCCCTGGAAATCAGCCAAACGCGGTTCGGCTCGGTGGAAACCGGCCTCGCCGCGATCCCGGAGGTCATCGAGGTGCACGCCACCACCGGCGACGCGGACCTCATGGCCAAGGTGGTGGCCCGCGGCACCGCCGACCTCTACCGCATCACCAACCAGATCCTGGAAATCGACGGGATCCAGCGGACCAGCACGGCCATCTCCGTCATGGAACTCATGCCGCCCCGGTACGACGGCCTCATCAGCCGCCTGTCGGAGCAGGAAGGCCGCCCCTCGGGCTAAAGGCAAGTGACGCCGCCCACAGCTGGCAGATTGTCACTTCCTCCCGCTTTGGCTGCCAAAAGTCCCAGCAGAATCTGAAGGTGTTGCCTATCCGCAGGCCGTGCCTCACGATTCCTGCATGACTTCACTTACCGTCTCAGGCCGCGTGGCACAGGTTCTCAGCAGCTATGTCAGCGACGTCTTCGGCGTCATGGGCAACGGCAACGCCTACTTCCTGGACGCCGCGGAGAAGCAGGGCCTCCGCTTCTCCCCCGTCCGGCACGAGGGTGCCGCCATCGCCGCGGCCGACGCCTACTACCGGGCCTCGGGACGCCTCGCCGCGGGCACCACCACCTACGGCCCGGGCTACACCAACGCGCTCACCGCCCTCGCGGAGGCGGTCCAGGCGCAGATCCCCGTGGTACTGGTCACCGGCGACGCTCCCACCAGCGGTGCCCGGCCCTGGGACGTGGACCAGGCGGCCATCGCCGCGGGCCTCGGCGCGGCCACCTTCACCGTCACCCGCGACGCCGCGGGTGCCATCACCCGGCAGGCGGTGGAGTACGCGCTCACCCGGCGCACCGCCGTCGTGCTTGCCATCCCCTACGACCTCGCGGCACTTGAGGCTGCGGACGAGGACCTTCCCGCGCCGACCGCGCCCCAGGTGACGCACGACGGCGGCACGGACCTTGGGCAGGTGGCCCGCCTGCTCGCCGGTGCCAGGCGGCCGCTGGTCCTCGCCGGACGCGGCGCGCACCTCGCCGGTGCCGGCCCGGAACTCCGCGAACTCGCCGACCGGCTCGGCGCACTGACCGCCGGAACCGCCCTTGCGCTCAACCTCCTCAATGGCGAGGGGTACCTGGGCGTGGCCGGCGGTTTCGGCACTGACACCGCGGCGGGCCTCATGGGCGAGGCCGACGTGGTCCTGGTGGCCGGGGCCAGCCTGAGCCCCTTCACCATGCGGTTCGGCCACCTGCTGGGTCCGGACAGCACGGTCATCCAGATCGACACCGCCCTGCAGCCGACCAACCCGCGGGTGGACCTGTTCGTCAGCGCCGACGTGAAGTCCGCCGCGGGACGTCTCCTCCAGCTGGTGGACGGTCCGTCTGTGGGAGACGCCTGGCGGGCAGAGGCCCGCCGTCGCTTGGCCGAGGGGCCGGCGCACCACCCCGGCTCGGAGATGGCCGAGGACGGCCGGCTGGACCCGCGCGCCCTCGCCACGGCGCTGAATGCCGTGCTGCCTGAGCGCCGGACGGTGGTCCAGGACGGCGGGCACTTCATCGGCTGGGCACCCATGTACTGGAACATTCCGCGGCCGCAGGACCTGGTGATGGTGGGGACCGCCTTCCAGTCCATCGGGCTGGGACTCGCGAGCGCCGTCGGGGCGGCCCGTGCACTGGAGGACGGCCGCACCCTGGTGCTGGCCTCGGGCGACGGCGGTTTCCTGATGGGCCTGTCCGACCTCGAATCGCTCATCGGCGCGGCAAAGAGCGCCGTCGTCGTGATCTACAACGATGCCGCCTACGGGGCCGAGATCCATCAGTACGGCTCCCAGGGCCTGACCGAAAAGCCCATGTTGATCCCCGAGGTGGACTTCAGCGGCGTTGCCCGGGCTTTGGGGGCCGAGTCGGCGGTCATCCGGTCCCTGTCCGACCTTGCCGCGCTGCAGGACTGGATCGACGCCGGCGCCAAGGGCACCTTTGTGGCCGACTGCCGGATCACGGCAAGCGTCCGGGCCCCGTGGCTGAGCGAGTGGATGGCGGCCTCGAAGGCGGCGAAGGCTGCGGTGGCCAGCTAGCCAGGCGCTGCAAGCGGCAGGTGCCTGGGTGCCTGCGGATCCGCCGCTTTCCAACCCGGCATTCCAAACGCTCTATCAGCTCCTGCAGCTTTTCCTGCAACGCTCTATCAGCTCCTGCAGCTTTTCCTGCAACGCTCTATCAGCTCCTGCAGCTTTTACGCATCCCTCTATCACTTCCCTATGAAGTCCGGCGGCGGTGCTGCCGCGGCAGCGTGCATCCGGTAGCTTAAGCAGATCCAGGAGGTGATAGAGGGTTGCCCAATTTACTGCAAGAGGTGAGAGAGGGTTGCCCAACTAGCGGGTCAGCCACACGGTTGTGGCAGGCGGCAACGTTCCGTCCGGTGGAAGGACGCCACTGGACAAAAGCACCAGGCCCGCGGGAAGCGGCACCGGCTTGTCGCCGAAGTTGGTGACGCTGTGCCAGCCCTGCGGACGGGCGAAGTGAAGGACCTGCGGGTCATCTTCCTCAATCCACTGCAGTTCCTCCGGCCCCTGCAGAATCCCGCGGAGCCAGAGGGCTTTCCGGTAGAGATTCAGGGTTGATCGGGGGTTCCTTTCCTGCAGTTCTGCTGCCACCTTGCTGAACCACTGCGGCTGGGGCAGGTGCGCCCCGGTGGCGCTGAAGCCGAACGCGGTGTGATCCACGTCCCAGGGAAGCGGCACGCGGCAACCGTCCCGTCCGATATCCACGCCAGGGTTGCGGAAGAATGCGGGGTCCTGCCGATGCTCATCCGGGATGTCAGTCACCTCATGCAGCCCCAACTCCTCCCCCTGGTACAGATAGGCGGATCCGGGAAGGGCCAGCATTAGCAGCGTGGCGGCCTTTGCACGGGCCAGTCCCAGGTCGCGGTCGAGTTCGTGCTCCGGCGCGCCGGCCAGCAGCCACGCTTTGCCATCATGTGCTCCGCCAGCCATCGGCGTGCCCGTCTCCGTCTCCACGGCTGCCATAGGCACCGGCGCTGCAGAGAGCCCGTAGCGGGTGGGGTGGCGGACCACGTCGTGGTTGGAGAACACCCAGGTGGAAGAGGCCCCGGTAGCGTCAGCTTCAGCGAGATTTCTGGTGATGGACGAGCGGAACTCCGCCGCATCGAAGTCCGCCGTCAGAAGATCGAAGTTGAAGGCCTGTCCCAGTCCTTCCGGGCTGGCGTAACGGGCACGCCGGGACGGGTGGACCCACGCTTCCGCCACGGCCATCCGCGGCGGATCGTATTCGTTGAACACCTGCCGCCACTGGGCATAGATGTCATGGACCTCGTCACGGTCCCAGAACAGGTGCTGCCCGTGTTCCGAGGCCATGCCCGGCATCTCGATCTCAGCCGGAAGGGTCTCGGGAAGGTGCTTGGTCAGGCCATGCGCCACGTCCACGCGGAACCCATCGACACCGCGGTCGGCCCAGAACCGGAGCGTGGTGAGGAAGTCCTCGCGGACCTCCTGGTTGTCCCAGTTGAAGTCAGGCTGCTCCTTGGCGAACAGGTGGAGGTACCACTGCCCGGGCGTACCGTCCGGTTCCGTGATTCGTTCCCATGCGGAACCGCCGAAGATCGACTGCCAGTCCGACGGCGGCTCGTTCCCGCCGGGTCCCAGCCCGTCGCGGAAGATGTAGCGGTCCCGGGCCGGAGAACCGACAGGGGAAGCCAGTGCCTCGCAGAACCATTCGTGGCGGTCGGATGAATGGTTGGGAACGATGTCGACAATCAATTTGATGCCTGCTTCGTGCAGCGCCGCGGTCATCTCGTCGAAGTCGGCCAGGGTGCCCAGCCGGGGGTCCACGTTGCGGTAATCGTCGACGTCGTAACCTCCGTCCGCGAGCGCGGAGGGATAGAAGGGGCTCAGCCATACGGCGTCGATGCCCAGCTTCCTCAGGTAGGGCACCTTGGCCGTGATACCGGGCAGGTCGCCCAGTCCGTCCCCGTTGCTGTCATGGAAACTGCGCGGGTAGATCTGGTACACAGACGCCTGGCGCCACCAGTCGGGGGCCGGGGAAAGTTGGCGGGTCTTCTGCCGCGAGTGGGATGAGACAGTCATTGATGGTTCCTTTCGAATCCTGTCATTGGCGCATCGCAGCGCCACATGGCAAGGCCGGGCCCGCGGCTGGGCAGGGTAATGGTTCCTTCGGTGTCCGCGTGGAGGTCGGGGGTTCCAGCCAGCCCGCGAAGGTGGGGGCCGACAACGCGGGCCGGCATTTTGATGGCGGCGTGGTCCGCCCGGGCTGCATGGACCAGGACCGTTTCATGGGGCGATTCACGCAGGAACGTGAAGGCGTCCTCGCCGATGGTGAGCCACCGCAGTCCGCCTTGCCGGAGGGCTTCGGACTGCTTCCGCGCCTGGAAAAGGGCACGGGTGGCGGCGAGCCGGTCATGGTCCCACTCGCCAAGGTTGTCCCAGGGGAACGGGCGCCTGCCGTCTTCACCGTTTTCGCCCTCCTGCCCGATCTCATCTCCCGCCCACAACATCGGGATGCCGGGCATGGTGGCCAGCAGGCCAAAGGCCACCGTGACGAGGCCCGCGTCACCGAGCATGGTGCTGATCCGGAAGGTGTCATGGGAACCCACCAGGTTCAGGGCGTGCGCAGTGGCCCGCCAGGGGGCGGCCGCCGCGAAGGCACGCATGGAGCCCACAATGTCCGTCCCCGAGAGCCGCGGAATGGCAACAAACGGCCCCTCCTCGAACGGAACGGGGGCTGCCGGCTTCAGCCATTGCCATACCGGGCGGGTGAAACCGGCATAGTTCATCACGCCGTGCCAGCCATCCACCTGCAGGTCCTGCGATGCATCGTGGCTGTGTTCAGCCAGCAACAGCGCGTCCGGTTCGGTTTCGGCCATGGTGCGGCGGAGAGTGGTGGACACCATGTGGTTCAGGTCGGTGGTCCCGTGCCGTCCGGTCATGTTGGCGACGTCGATGCGCCACCCGTCAAGCCCGCCCGGCCCCAGCCAGCGGGCCACCACGGATTCCTTGCCCTCGTAGAGGCGCCGGCGCAGTTCCGGGTTGGCGTGGTTGAACTTGGGAAGGGACTTGTGCCCGAACCAGCACACGTACTCGTCAGGGTGGTTGGTGAAGAGGAAGAATCCTGCTTCGACGCTGTCCGGATCCGCAACCGCGGTCTTGAACCACTCGTGGGCATCCCCGCAATGGTTCGTGGTCAGGTCGCCCAGCAGGCGCATGCCCCGGGCATGCAAAGCACGGGACAGTCGCTGCAGCGCCTGGTCGCCGCCAAGCAGCGGATCCACTTGGTCGAAACTGGACGCGTCATACCGGTGGTTTGACCGTGCAGGGAAGATCGGCGTCAGGTAGACGGTGTCCACCCCCAGGGACGCAATGTGCCCGAGGCAGGCGGTGATCCCGTCGAGGTCTCCGCCAAAGTACTGGTAGGGGGTCTCGGGTCCGCGGCCGATGACCTCGTTACCCCAGTCCTCGGGGATGGCCCAATCGGGTGCCGGCCGGTCGACGGATTTTGCGAATCTGTCCGGAAAAATCTGGTACAGAACTGCACTGTTCGCCCAGGCCGGCGGCGGGGCGTACGCGGTGATACGGAAATCGCTGGCGTCCGTGACGTCACCGGTGTGCAGGCCGGTCCCGTTCAACCATTGGTAACCGCTGGGCGGGCCGTCAAGCAGCCACCGGTAGTTCACAACCGGGTTCTCCATGGGGAAATCAGCACGCAGCCAGAATTCATGGCTGTTTTCCCGGTCAATGCCCGCCGCCAGGAGGGCCTGTTCGCCGTCGATACACACGCGGAGCAGGGCCTTCGTTACACAGCTGGCGCGGGGAACCCGAAGGAACACCGTGACCGTCTCCCCCAGTTCAGGGTTGGGATTGGAAACGTACATCGCCGAGCCGTCATGATGCGGCTGGTCCCAGAGCTGTGTTGTGCTCATCCCTTGACCGCCCCGGCGGTGAGTCCCCCGGTGATGAACTTCTGCAGGAACTGGAACAGCAGCACCACGGGCAGGCTGGTCAGGAGGGCCCCCGCGGCGAAGACGCCCAGGTTGCCCGACCGGTCGGCGTCGATGGTGGCGTACAGGCCGACGGCCAGGGTTTTGACGTCGTTATCGGTGAGGAAGATTGATGCCAGGACGAATTCGCCCAGCACACCGATGAAGGACAACAGGCCGGTGACTGCAAGGATCGGCGTTATCAGCGGAAAGATGACCCGGAAGAACACCGTGGCGTGGCCCGCCCCGTCCATGGTGGCCGCCTCGTCCAGTTCCTTCGGCACCGAATCAAAGAATCCCTTGATCAGCCACACCTGCGAGAGCGCCCCGCCCATGAGCAGGAGTCCGTAACCCAGGAGGGTGTTCAGGCCGAGCTGGGGAATGACCTCCCCGATGGCAGTGAACATCAGGTACAACGCCACTACAGCGAGGAACTGGGGGAACATTTGGATGAGGAGCAGGCTGAGCAAGCCGATCCGCCGGCCGCTGAAGCGGAACCGGGAGAAGGCGTAGGCGGCCAGGGCGCTGCACAGGATCTGCCCCAGCGTGACCACTGTACTGATGATCAGCGTGTTGGCGAACCACCGCAGGTAAGGCCGGTTAGGGTCCGTGAAGAGGGCCTGGAAATGCACGAGGCTCACTTCCCGCGGGATCAGGCTGGTGGAGGCTACGGTGCCCAGCGGATTGAGCGCCGCCGAGACAATGAACAACACGGGGAACAGGGCTATGAACACCGCAGCAATTGCCACGAGGTGGCGCCACCCCACTTCGGCAAACCATCGGCTGCGGTGTTGCCTGCGCCGGGATTCGGGGGTACGGTGCGGCTCCTGAACCGGTACTTCAGCAAGACGTGTCTGGGAAGACGACATCAGTTCACCTCTTCCAGGGTGCGCGTGAAACGGAACTGAATGGCGGCGATGATGCCGGTGACAACGAACAGCAGCACGGACACGGCCGCGGCAAAACCGAGCTGTGCGCCCTGCCCGCCGAAGGCCAGGCGGTAGGTGTAGCTGATCAGGATGTCAGTTGCTCCCGCCGTCGGGTTCGCGGGATCGAACGGTCCGCCTTCTGTCAGCAGATAGATGGCGTTGAAGTTGTTGAAGTTGAAGGCGAATGTGGATACCAGCAGCGGGGCAACAGTCACCAGGAGCAGCGGGAACGTGATCTTTCGAAAGCCCAGGAAACCGCTGGCGCCGTCGATCCGTGATGCTTCCTTGAGGTCGGCCGGGATGGCCTGGAGGGCCCCGGTGCAAACCAGGAACATGTAAGGGAACCCCATCCAGAAATTGGTCAGCAGGATGGCCGCCTTCGCCAGGAAGGGGTCACCGAGCCAGTTCAAGTCCAGGCCCAGGGCGCTGTTGATGAGGCCGAAGTCCTTGTTCCAGAAGCTGGACCAGACCAGCAGGGCGATGAACCCCGGGATCGCGTAGGGCAGGATGAGGATGGCCCGGTAGAAGCGTTGTCCTTTGATCCGCGGATCGTTGAGCGCGGTAGCCAGCCCCAGCCCGAGCAGGAACGTTCCTGCTACCGACACTGTTGCGAAGATGAAGGTCCAGGCGAAGATCTGCAGGAAGTCCCCGCTGATCCTTGGGTCCGAAAAGACGCGCAGATAGTTCGAAAAGCCCACGTTGGCCAGCCAGGACTGGTCGGACAACCGCTTACCTTCCGCGTCAACGAAGTACTCCCTGTCGCCTTGCTTGACCGGGGTGTATTCCACACCGGTGGCGGTGTTGGCGATGACGTCGCGCGCCTGGTCGTACTTGAGCGGCGAAGCGCCCTCGAACGCCTGGCGGATGCCCAGCTGCCGGATGGCACCGCGATCGGTGGGGACCGCAAATTCCTTGAGCTCTTCGCTCACGCTGTTGACCTGCTGCGGTGTCAGGAGCTCGTAACCGTCCGCCTCGGTGACGAACCCGCCGGCAACGGTAACGTCTGCCGGGTCAAGCTCCTGAAGCCCGTCATCAGGAGTACCGAGGAACACATTTCCGCTTTTGGGCTCAACGAGGAGAAAAGCGAACGGCCCCGTGGTGGGGTTCCCTTCAGTGGCTATCGAGAGGTTGTAGCGCGGGGAGTCAGGGCTCTGGACCACCGAGGCGCCGATGATTTGGGAGATGGTTTCTTCTTTTGACGTCCGTGTTCCATCGCCGAAGTTCGTCGTCGACATCTGGAACGTCATCACGATGGGATACACCAGGAAGACCACCAGAAGGAGTGTTCCGGGCACCAGATACTTGGCCGGCACCCCACGACCGGTGATGTAGGTCAGCAGCAGAACCCCGGCGACGACCCAGATTGCTGCGAGGAATCCCCACCGCCCTGTAGCGATGAGGGCAGGGGTGAGGGCAGCGGCTGAGCCAACAACAGTGCCCAGTGCAAGGATTTTGGCGAAGAGGGCCACAGGTGTGGTGGTACGTTCACGGCCTGTGCCGGACTGCTCTGATGCAGGCGACGAGGGGCGCTGCAGGCGTTTAAGTGTTTCGATCATGGGGTTCTCCTGGATTCCAATCCGGGCAGCATGGCCCTGGGGGCCGAAGACATGTGCATCGGCCCCCGGGTCCGTTTCCTACTTGCCGATTGCAGCAGCGATGGTTTCCCCAGCCGCGCGCATGGTGCTTTCCGGCTCAGCGCCGCCAACGATCGCCGCGAAGGCCTGGCCAAGGGGTGCGAAAACGGCAGCCATTTCCGGAATCGCCGGCATAGGCTGGGCGGATTCCGCTGCGGAGGCAAACGTCTCAATGGCAGGATTCTGGCCCGCGACTTTCTCCCGAACGGACGTCATGGTGGGCGGCAGCTTCGCTCCTTCGAACATCCGCGTCATGCCCTCTTCGGTGTTCATCGCGTTCTCCACGAACTCATGGGCGAAGGCTTCGTTCTTTCCGTTCGATGCCACATAGAAGCCCTGGACGCCGGCGAAGGGCCGGGCAGCAGCCTGTCCCTCGAAGCCGGGGATGGGTGTTACTTCGAAGGGGATTCCCGCCTTCTCCACCTGGTTCAGGGCCCAAGGGCCCGCCACCAGGTAGGGGGCCTTGCCGTCAGCGAACAAAGAGATCGAATTGTCCACGCTGATAGAGCGTTTCAGGACGCCGCTTCCCGCCTCCCCGAGTTCATGGATCTTCCGGGCGGCGGCCACGGAACCTTCACCTCCGACGCCCAGGTCGGAGGGATTCGGGTCGCCCTGGGCTGTTGCACCGAAGAGATAGCCACCCATCGAGGTGTACAACGGCTGCATATGGTAGGCGTCACCGCTGTTCCCTTGCGGCAGGCTGAATGGAACTTCTGCCTTCTTGGCAGCCACAGCCTCCGCGCCTGTGGCGAAGGCATCCTCCAAAGTCGCCGGGGCCTCCGGGACGATGCTTGTATTGCGGAAGAGACCAAGCGTTTCGATCCCGTACGGCAGCGCGTACACGGACTCGTTGTAGGTCACGGCCTTGACCGCTGTTTCGGTGTAGCCCTTGAGTTGATCCGGTGCTATCTGCAGTGGATCGATGGAGCCGTTCTGCACGAGATTGCCGATCATGTCATGTGCGCCGGTGAACACATCGGGCCCGTTGCCCGCAGCGTTTGCTGTCACAAGGGCAGTCTGGAACTCACCTGACACCACCTGGACGGCCACGCTGATGCCGTTGTCGGCCGCAAAATCGTCCGCGAAGGCGCGCACCGAATCGGCTTTCAAGTTGTCGGTCCAAATCACCAGATCGGCGTCCGCCCGTTCCGGGGCTGCGGTGGACCCCGCCGCAGCCGGTGATGATGTGGCCGGCTGGTTTGCCTGGGTAGCGTTTCCACACCCGGTAAGCAGCAGCATCGCGGTGGCGGTAACCGCGAGGGCGCCCTGAATCCTACTCATCTGTTTCTCCTTTGAAAGAGGAATGCGCGTCACCTGCCTCAGCAAGGCGGCGAGCGTGACCTGTGTCACGAACTAGTGTAAGCGTTTCCAATCCCGGCGTCTAGCAGCAGCTCAAGTAGCGTATAAAAGCGGCATTGACCGAGAAAGATCCGCGGAAAACAGGGCGACTTCAGAGATAGAAACGTTTACACTATTCATGAGGAACGAGGCTTAGCTCGCTGCTGGACAGCCGCACTTGGAGCCGTTGGCCGCTGTGCCGCCTTCTGCGGAAGGGCAGTCTTTCCACTACCGTGAAAAGACGAGGAGTCATAGCGGCTGCTCCCTGCGCCGTACAGGCGCGGCTCCAAGGTGAGGAAAGTTGACCGTGACAGGCATAAAGGAAGTTGCTGCCCGCGCCGGCGTCTCCGTGGGCACCGCTTCCCGCGCGCTCAGTGGCAACGGCTCGGTGGCAGCCGCAACCCGGGCCCGGGTGCTGGCCGCGGCCAAGGAGCTCAACTTTGTTCGTTCCTATAACGCCTCGAGCCTGGTTACAGGCCGCAGCCGCATCATCGGCGTCATCGTGCCGTCGGTTGACCGCTGGTACTTTGCAAAAGTGGTGGCAGGAATTGGCGAGGAACTCATTACGGTGGGCTACGATCTGGCGCTGTACAACATTTTTGGCGACCGCGATCATCAGGACGCGGTGCTCGGGGATTTCCTCATGAGGCAGCGCCTGGACGCGGTGCTGCCGGTCTCACTCGAGCTGACAACAGAGGAACTGACGCGCATGCTGTCAATCCGCCGCCCGGTAGTGGGCATCGGCGGACCCATGCCGGGGGTCCCAACCATCGGGATCGACCATTTCGCCGCAGCTTCCCTGGCCACCGGGCATCTTCTGGGCCTTGGCCATCAGAAAATCGCCCATGTGAGCGGAGGAACCGACCCCTACCGCGACTTCAAACTGACGGACCAGCGCCAGGCCGGCTTCGAACACGAGATGCAAAAAGCCAAGACACCCATCCGGCCAGAGTGGATCATCGCGTCGGACTTCACCCTGCAGAATGCCTACCAAAAAGCCCGGACGCTCCTCGCCATGCCTGAACGCCCCACCGCTGTCTTTGCCGCTTCCGACGAGATGGCCATCGGCGTGATGCTTGCTGCACGGGACCTTGGCCTCCAGGTGCCGCAGGACCTGTCCGTGGTGGGCATCGACGGGCATGAACTCGGCGAGACTTTCGGGCTGACCACCATCCAGCAATTTCCCCGCAAGCAAGGACAGCTGGCGGCACGGCGGCTCCTGCAGAAGTTGTCGGAGACGGCGGTGCCTACTAACGGTGCGGCTGAAAGTGGCCCTGCCGCCATGCCCGGCGTTCAAGAGTCCCCGCCCCCGGATAAGCTTCACGAACTCATCAGTACCGACTTCATCGTCCGTAGCAGTACTGCCGTTCCACGCTCCAGCGACCTGGTCCCTGGCCGCACATAAAACCGGGCAGCGAGCGGGCCGCCGTCGTAGGTTACGACGGCGGCCCGCTGGCCACGGTGCCAGGCGCCCTACTACTGTCCCGGCGCGCGGTAGGACGGCGTCTTCTTGGCGGCTTCGTCAATGTCCTCCACGGACAAAAGCGGCTTCAGGCGGACGTTGACGTTCCCCGTCGAATTGATCAGCAGCGACAATGCTGCGGCACTTGCATCATCCGGCGCCTCGAAAACGCCAAGGACGTCGTAATAACCAAAGGCGTAGTAGAAGCACTCCAGCGTTCCTCCCACCGAGGCCAAGGCCTCCGTGAGGGCGTCACGCCGTGCGGTACCGCCCTCCTGCATGAGCCCCTTGATGCCCTGGCCCACGTACGTCGCTTCAAACAGATACTTCGGCATGGTCTTTCCTTCCCTGGATCCCTAACCCGATTTCTGTGGCCATCCGGAAGGTACCCGCGGAGCACGGGTACGTTTGAAGCAGGATGGCGTCCGCGCAGAATCCTCCTCACCTGGCTCCATTGCCGTGCAGGAGCGGCCCAGATCCGGCCCCTAAATCCCATGGAAACGGGGCAGCCAACCCCGTTACCGCAGAAGCTATTCCTCCGGCCGCGGGCAGTCAATATGCGGGTACACCTAATGCCGCCGCCTTCAGGGCGGTGCACAATGGCGGGCCAGGACAGGATGGGCCATGATCGGTGCATGCACCGCTCCGGAAAGCGTCGATCCTGGTGGATCCCGCCGTCGCTTCGCGGTTACAAAGTTGAGTGGCTGCGCCAAGACCTGGTGGCAGGCGCCGCGCTCTTCGCGGTCCTGGTCCCCGCGGGCATGGCCTACGCGCAGGCCGCCGGCCTCCCTCCGGTCACCGGCCTCTACGCCACCGTCGTGCCCCTGATCGCCTACGCGGCCGTGGGGCCCTCACGTGTGCTGGTGCTGGGCCCGGACTCGGCACTCGCCCCCATGATCGTGGCGGCCCTCGTTCCCCTGGCCGCGGCCAATGAACAGAGATCCGTGGCGCTGGCGGGCCTGCTGGCCATCCTGATCGGCGCCATCATGCTGGTCGGCTCGGCGCTGCGGCTGGGCATCGTCACGGGACTGCTGTCCAAACCCATCCGGCTTGGCTACCTCAACGGCATCGCCCTGCTGGTGGTGGCCTCCCAGGTTCCCACGTTCCTGGGGATCTCGGTCGACGGCGAGACGCCCTGGGACAAGCTCTTCGCCGCGGTGCCGAAGGTGCTCGCCGGCGAAACCAACATGGCGGCACTGCTGCTGGGGCTGGCCTCGCTGGCGCTCATCCTGGTGCCGCGGTGGCTGCAGTGGAAGGTCCCGGGCGTGCTCATCGCCGTCGTCGTGTCCTGCCTCGCCGTGGCCCTGCTGGGACTCCGCGACCGCGTGGACGTGACCGGGGCCCTCCCTCAGGGGCTGCCGGCGCCGGCCCTTGGCGGGATCGGCTGGGCCGACGTCCTGGCACTGCTGCCCGCCGCCGCGGGCATCGCGCTGATCGTCTTCGTCGACACCGGAACCCTGTCCCAGTCCCTGGCCGCGGCGCGGAACGGCAAGGTCTCCGGCAACCATGAGATGGCGGCCCTGGGCGCGGCGAACGCGGCCAGCGGCCTGCTGGGCGGCTTCCCGGTTTCGGCCAGCACCTCCCGCACCCCGGTGGCGGTGGAGTCGGGGGCGAAATCCCAGCTCACGGGCGTGGTGGGGGCCGTCCTGGTGCTCGGCTTCATGCTTGCGGCGCCCGGGGTCACCGAGTTCCTGCCGTCCACCACCCTGGCCGCCATCGTCATCGCCGCAGCGGCCGGCATCGTCGTCGCCGTCGGCCTGGCCATCCTGGACTTCCTGCGGCGGGCCTGGGACCCCTACCGTGCCGAACTGGTGGACGTGCCCGGCATGCCCGGCTACCACGACCTGAGCCGCCACCCCGACGGCGAGCGCGTCCCCGGCCTGCTGATCCTGCGCTTCGACGCACCCCTGTTCTTCGGCAACGGCGCGCTCCTGGGCTCCTTCGTGCGCAATGCACTGGACGAGGCCCCGCCGGGCACCGAACGCGTGGTGCTGGCGGCCGAGCCCGTGACCGGAATCGACACCACCGCCCTGGACGAGCTGATCCAGCTGGACGAATGGCTGGACCGGCACGGCGTGGAGCTGGTGTTCGCGGAGATGAAGGGCCCGGTCAAGGACAGGCTGCTGCGGTACGGCATGGGCGCCCGTTTCTCCCCCGAACACTTCTACCCCACCGTGGGCGAGGCGGTGCGGGCGTTCCAGCGGGAGGAACGGGAGGCGTAGCCGCCGCACCCAGAGCCGCGCGCCGAGATGAACTTCAGCGGCCCGCGCACTCGGTGCAGAGTCGGCGACCTGCCGGATCACCGCAAGAGTCCGCTGGTGTGGGTGGAGATCAGGGGCGCTCCATCAGGACCTTGAGCTTGGCCAGGGCCTTCTCGTCGTCCCGCTTGAAGATCAGCTTCAGAAGGGGAACGGCGAACCGGGCCAAGCCCGCCACCTGGAAGTCCACGTTGCTGATGAGCCGGCATGAGTCGGGGCCGGTGGGCTCAACCAGATAGGAGGCCACTCCGTCCATCTTGCCCGACGGGATCTCAAAGGCTACGAAGCGGCCCGGCTCGTAGGCCGTGAAGCGGTTTCGTCCCACGATCTTCATCCCGGCAAAGCGCCGCGTCAGTTCATGCTCCGTGCCTACGCCGAGAGGACCTGGAGTGATACGCCGTATCTCCTCGATCCCGCTCTGCCACTTGGGGGCGTTGGTGTTGTCCGCGACGAAGTCGAAGACTTTTGAGGCCGGTGCCTGCAACTCGGTAATCGTTTCCAGTTGGAGCCTTCTCATGAGCTGTCCTCTCTCAGGGGCGGAAGCATGCCGTGTGATGGAGGCCCGGTCCACGTTGATTCGGCGCGCTCCGCCGGAACGGGCAAGGCGATCGCGATGACACCCCCAGCTCATTCGGCAAATCCACGATCAACCGTCCGCCCCTCCCGGCGCTGATACGGCAGAGAAGTGCAGCGGTTTGTAGTTGGCAACGTTCTCCACCAGGAGCCCAAACACCTCATCGTGCAGGTCCGTCTCCACCCAGTTGAGCCTCTCCCGCTCGCTGCGAAAGCTGATATCCATGCGCAAGTGCTGATCCCCGTGGATATCGCTGCGGTCTGTCTCCCGCAACAGGATGCATTCGAGAAACCCGTCCTGGCGGCAGATCGCCGGGTGGAAAGAGTCATGGAACCGGCGAATCACTTCCTCGGTTTCCTTCGGGGCGACAATCATCATGACGCTGACCCGCACCATCACGTCTGTCATTGGAGTTTGAAAACGTCGGAGGCTGTGCCCCACATGACTGCTTCCAGGTCGCGCTGTGACAGTCCAAGGGCCTGGAATTTCTCTGTTTCCGGCCTGACGTTGTAGGGCAGGTCGGCTCCAAACATCACCCGGTCCGCCCCCAGGATTTGGATCATGGCTCCGATCTCCGGCGTCTTGCACCAGGAAGGTTCGAGGTAAACGTTCGGGCAGACGCGCGCCACAGCGATGGCGTTGCCGGCAAAGGTGGACATGCCGGCGTGCGCCAACACTATGGTTACATCAGGGAACTCCTGTGCCGGACCCAGGACCGCCGTCGGGTCCGCAAACGGCACCCCATCCCCCGTGTGCACCATGACCGGAACGCCCAGCTCCTGGGCGGCTTCGAAGACCTTGCGCCCATCCCTGCTGCCCGGATGGACAGCGTGGCCGATGGAGTGGAGCTTCACCCCGACAAAACCCAGGTCCTGGACGCAGCGGCGGATCTCGCTGCGGTACGCATCATCAGGAATATGCGGGTTGAGGCTGGCGATGCCCCAGATTTTGAAGGGAGCCGTCCTGGCCAGGTCCGCGATGGCGTCATGCTGCAAAGGAGCGTCAGCAGCTCCCGGGAAAGGCTGAACAATGCAACCCTCCAGCGGCGTCTCGTCTATGGCGGCCGCTAGTTGGGTTTTCGTGACCTCCAAATCGAATACGTTGCAAGGACCAAGATGCTGGTGGACATCAATGTGTTTCATTCTTTTCCCTCCTTGCGGGACTTCGGGTGGCGATATTGCCTTGCAGCCATCCAGTCGGGAACTGCAACTGGCCGCCTGCAGTTACGTGCTCCAGGGCCTCCACTCCGAGAGTGACAACCGCCGGATTAAATGCCAGCGCGCCCAATGCGAGTGTTGCGCCTTCGCTGTCGATGACGCGGGTGTACATCACCAGCACGGCGCTTCCTGGTTTGAGGCCCAGCTGCCTGGCGACATCCTCGGAAGCTTCCTCTGCCGTGATTGCGCTGGTGACGCTGTCGATCTGCACGTTGTGCACGGACTCGAGGAAGGGAACGATGTCGCCGCGCAGCTTCTCCACCGAAAGTGGCTGTCCCTGGATTGTTGCCGGGAGAAGGTGGTACAGGAGTGCGGCCGGCACGTCGCCGAGGGCGTAGCACCTGACACTTCGGAAGCCTGAATTCGACAATTTGCCTTCATCAAACATCCTGACGATTTCATCCTCAAGCTCCACATGTGTCACGGAAAACTCCAGGAGTTTGTGTTCCACACCGGATTCCTTGAGGAAGTCGGCGAAGGAGCCGATGATATTGGCCGGGTAGCGTATGGCCGGCCGCGCCAGCGGCACCAGGATTGTCCCTCTTCCCCGCTTTCGCTGCACCCTTCCAGCAGCTTCAAGCCGGCCCAGCGCCTCCCGGACCGTTGCCCGGGAAACGCCGAATTTCTGGCTGAGCTCCGTCTCGGGTGGCAACCGGTCCACGTCCTGCCTGCTGAGCTCCACAATGAGCCTCTCCAGCTGTTCGAACGTTTGGTCTGCCCTGCTGGCCGCACCCATTTGTCTCCTTCCAGATTTGGCAGTGGAAGATCCAGCGCCACGAACAATATTCACAGTGTGTGGATCAGAAGCGAAGCGCATACCGGTAGTGGATCGGGCGCGTGAGCTGCCGGAACAGGATGTCCGCTGTCAGGCCCATGACACCCAGGGCAAGGATGCCGGCGAACACGATGTCGGTACGGGCAAACAGGCGGGAGTTGTAAATGAGGAATCCGATGCCGCTCTCCGCTGCCACGAGTTCGGCTGCCACCACGGTCATAAAGGCGATGCCCATGGCTGTGCGCAGGCCAGTAACGATTTCCGGAACTGCCGCAGGCATCACCACGGTGGTTATCACCTGCCTCCTGCTGGCCCCCAGGCACTGGGCGGCATGAATTTTCTCCTTATCGACACCCTGGACCCCGGCGACCGCGCTAAGGAAGACGATGAAGAACGAGGCATATACGATGAGCGCGACTTTGGAGGTCTCGCCAATGCCGAGCCAGATCAGGGCCAGGCTCAAGAAGGCGATCGGTGGAACAAACCGAAAGAAGTTCAGGAACGGTTCCAACGCTACGCGCAGCAGTGTCACCCGCCCTGCCAGCAATCCCAGAGGGATGGCCAGGGCAGCCCCTATGAACCACCCGGACAGGACCCGGCCGTATGAGGCAGAGACGTGCTGGAGCATTTCCCCGGAGGCGATTAGTTCAACGGTTGCTGCGCCGACCCGTAATGGACTGGGCAGAAACAGGGGGTTCACAACCAGGGACAGCAGATGCCAAACCACGAAGGCAGCAATGACTACGGCGGTGTACGTGATCCAGGGCCGTCCTTCAAGCTTTCCCCTTGACTCTGCGGGCGGATGTGTCACATGGACATCAGTGATTGCCATCGTCGTGTTCCTTCCCGTGCTGGAGTTCCGCCGTCAATGCCGACGCCAACTCCACAAATTGCGAATCGGTGCGATTCCTTACGCGAGGCAGATCAATCTCCAGAACGCTCTTAATGCGTGCTGCCGGCCCGGCTGTCATCACTGCCACCCGGTCAGCCAGGTAGACGGATTCCGAAACGTCGTGCGTCACGAACACGACGGTCTTCGATTTCCGCTGCCAGACGTCGACCAACTCGTCCTGGAGCCTCATCCGCGTTTGGGCGTCAAGCGCCCCGTAGGGTTCATCCATCAGCATGACGTCGGGGTCGTTGGCCAGGACCCGGGCGATCTGGACCCGTTGCTTCATGCCGCCCGAGAGTTCCCTTGGCAGTTTGTGTCGATGCTGGTCCAGGCCCACCAGGGACAGGGCATCATCGACGGCGGCGTGCCGCTGCCGCTTGTCCACGCCGCGAACTTTGAGCCCGTATTCCACGTTCCGTTCCACATTCAGCCACGGAAACAGCGCGATCTCATTCTGGAAAACGACCCCCCTGTCTGCACCAGGGCGGACAATCTGATGTCCGTTGATGAGTATCGCTCCGGCACTGGGCTTCTCGAATCCGGCCATCATGTGCAGCAGGGTGGACTTCCCGCATCCACTGGGGCCCAGAATGCACATGAATTCTCCCGGGCGTACAGCGAGGTCAACATCGCGGACTGCCGTGTAACCGGCCGTGGTCCGTGTGCTTGGAAAGTGCTTCGTGACCTTCTGCAGCTCGATTCCTGTCATGGCGGTTCTGGTCCCGTCTTCTGCGCGCTTCATCATTCCTTCACCTGCCCCGGCGCGACTTCCCGCAGATGATCGGTCACGAACACCTCGTCGAGGTCAGGCATCTTTTCCAGCTTGCCGTTTTCCATCATCCAGTTAGCGATCTTTTCCATGCTTTCCCGGGCCGCAGCGTCATAGTGCACGGTGTAGTCAAACTTTGCGTCCTCAAGGAAGGACGTCACGGTCGCTTTTTCGGACTTCGTCCACTTCGCGCCGATTTCAGCTGCCCTTTCCGGGTTCGCCTTGATAAAGTCGTTTGCTTCAATCAGGGCGGCCAGTGCCTTCTTCACACCGTCGGGGTTGGCATCCACCCACTCTTTGTTCATCTGCAGCAGGATGCGCGTGGTGTACACCTCTTCCGTGCCCGGCTCAAGGACGTGGGCATTGCCCAGGGAGTTAAGCGCGCGGGTCACAACGGGCTCTACGTTCAGGAAACCGTCGATGTCACCGCGTGCCATAACAGCAACCTGCTCGGCAGCATCAACATTCACGAATTCCACTTCTTCCCTGGGGATGTTGAAATGGTTCAGATACTCCTGGAAGGAGTATTCGAAGGCGGAACCGCCGATCAGCCCGATTTTCTTTCCACGCAGGTCTTCTGGTTTCTGGATGGAATCGTCGACCACAATGCGCTGATCCTCAGCGGTGGCCACTACTGCAGGTACCACCAGGCCGGCCCCTTGGCCAAGGAGCCCGAGGAGCGGAAACTCCACTGAACCTGCAGTTTGGGCTTCGCCGGCCAGGACAGCTTCGGTTCCCAGGAACCCGACGTCGAAAACCCGCACGGTGGATTCGATGCCGTGCTTGTCGAAGATGCCCTCATCCTCGGCCACGAAGACGTTGAGCCAGGACAGGTTTCCCGCCCCGGTGAAAGTCATGGGGACTTTTGCGCCCTGGCCTTGCTGCTGGGTGTCTCCCGCGCAGCCTGTGGTGACGAACGCAAATGCGAGACACAGAAGTCCAATGAGTCCGGAACGTCCGGAATTAAGATCTTTCACGATGTTCCTTCTTTCTTGAGGGGTGGTGAGACTGCGCTGGACGTGAATTCCTGGCCGCTGATGCTGTCATCCAGGATGGTGTCCAGGTGCACCGGCCTTCCGCCGGCTTCGATGGAGGCCTCTGCTGCCTCCATTACTGCTGTGGCTTCCAAGGGATAGGTATAGGGAAGAGGCGCCTTACCTTCGGCGGCCCCGCGCAGGAACCTGGCGAGCGTCTCCACCATCCCTGCTTCTTTTTGTGCCTCACCTACATCGGCCTCGAGGTATCCCTTCGAGCCGTAGAGCACCACGTGCCGCGTGGCTGCTGCTCCTTGCAGGGCATTCACGACGAGCATGCGTCCGTCGTCGTAGGTCACGACGATCACCCGCGCCTGCGATGTGTGCCGGGCCTGGACTGATACGGCACCCGGGCCCAGTATCGCCTGCCCGGTCTCGACCATATGGGTTGTATAAAAGTAGGGATTATCCAGGTATGGGCCGCTGGCAATACAGGTCTTGATGTCCCCGAGATTGGGAGCCTGTGCCATCAGATTTAGGATGGCTGGCGACCACTTCCAGGGTGAAGATGAAAAGACAACAGAGCCACTCTTCTCGGCCAGGCTGAGGAGTTCCTTTGCCTCCTGGGAGCTTTCCGTGAAGGGCTTGTCCACGAACACAGGCAGCCCGGCTTCCACAAAGGGGCGGGCCAACGCTGCATGGTCCCTGCCGTGCCACGTGCAAATCAGGACCCCATCAACTCTTCCGAGCAGCTCTTCCGGAGTCTTGGCGACGTGTTGCACGCCCATTTGGCCGGCCCATTTCCTGACTGTCGCGCTGTCCTGGCCCCACCACGAGGTGACCTTGACGTCATGGAAAGCGCTGTCGGCCAGAATCTCGTCGGCTGAGGGCAGGGCCGGATCCCAAGCCCCCGGACAACGGAATTGCGGCGCTGGCATGCCGCCGACTGCCGCCGAATGGTCCACGTTGGCTTTCGGAAATGCCGGCCCTGGGCGCGCGTTGAGAATAGATGTGTACTCCAGAGCGTGGAGCAGATCGCTTCCGATCATTCCTAGCTGCACTGCGACCCCCTTTGGTCACGGCCGTCTTTCCGCGGGTCGCACTCCGTCGTCCGCTTCATTAGTCAGACTAACTTCTGCTGAAGTTGGTCGTCAAGGCCCTCTTTTAGTCAGACAAAGCCTTCCGAAAAAGTCCTGCCTGCGGTACGGTTGTCGCATCTTCTCACTGGCGGAAAAGCCGAAAGGCGGAGGCTATGGCAGCCAACGATGAACCGGTACGCGTCGCGCTCGTAGGCGCAGGCGAAATTGCTGAAGTGGCACATCTGCCAGCGTGGGCAGCCGCAAATGATGCCCGAGTGGATGTGCTGGTGGACCCCAACCAGGAGCGCGCTCAACGAATAGCCGCCAGGTTCGGGATCCCCAACTGCGCAGTGGACCTCCAGGAAGTTCTCGGATCGGGCGAAGTTGATGCTGTGGACATTTGCACGCCACCGCATTTGCACGCCCCCATGGTCCTCAGCGCTCTAGGTGCAGGTCTCCACGTGCTGGTCGAGAAACCAATGGCGACGAACCTGGACGATGCAGAAGCCATTGCGCGGGCGGCAGAGGCAAGTGGCAAAACGGTGATGGTGGCGGAGAACTGGCTGTTCTCGAGCGCCCGCCGTCGGGCTGAAGAAATTATCCGCAAGCATGCCCTCGGGCAGCCGTTCCTGATAAAGGCCAGGCACGAAAGTTCACTTTACGTGTCGTCGGAAGGCGGGGCTCCTGCCTGGACATTTTCGCCCGACACCGCCGGAGGTGGATACCTGATGCAGGCCGGAATCCATACGGTGGCACTGGCTGAAGCCATGGTTGGGCCCTTTGAGGAAGTTTCGGCCTACACCAGTACTGACGACATAGCGCCCGACGGCGCTTTGGAAAGTACGGCTGTGGTCAGCGCGCTGTTCAAATCCGGCACGCTGGGCTCGCTCGTTTTCACCGCGCGTTCCAGGCATCTGGGACCTCGGCGTCTTGGCCTGGAACTGTTCTTCGACAAGGGTTCGCTGGAGCTGGACGTCTGGTCCGGCCGCGTCAGCTACGCAGTCGAGGGAAGGCAGACAACCGTTGAGGATGGCAACAGTTCAATGGGCTTCACGGAGGAAATGAGCCACTTTGTCCAGTGCATAAGAACTGGAAGCGAACCGGAGGCAAGCCCGACCAGGTTGCTCAGCAGCCTGAAGACCATACTCGCCGCCTACCAGTCCGCGGCGTCGGGCCGATCCCTGCGCCCCTCGGACATGACCTCAGCTCGCCTTGGAACGAAAGACAGGAACGACAATGGCGTCTAACTATCAGCCCGAGTCGCTCCTCGAAGGATACCTGTCAGGCGAACAACTCGCGCGCGGACGGCGTGCCCAGGCCCAGGCAGAGCCAACCAAGCTCGAGCGGATGCGGCTCCGCTGCTGGTTGAGCGGGACAGGTACCCCGGCGGTGGTCGACGGCCGCTACGGCCCCTCGACCGTTCTTGCCATCGGCGACGACGTGGTCATGGTTGATACCGGCAACGGCTGCGTCTACCAGTTGTTCCGCCTCGGCTGGCGCCCGGAGGATGTGACCCATGTGCTCATCACCCACAACCACCTTGACCACAATGCCGACTTGGGCTTTCTCATCATGGCGCCCTGGATCCACGGAACTCAAAAGAAGGTGCCCACCGTCATCGGTCCCCCCGGCACACTTGAATACGTCAATCGGATCTTCGCCGCTCACGACTACGACATCCGGGCCAGGCTCCCGCACGGCTACGACCCTGAAAAGCTCAGCGTTCCCGTCGTCGAAGTCCAGGACGGTCTCATCCTGGGCTTTCGTGGATGGCAGGTGTCTGCTGTGGAGGTGGAACATTCCCCTGTGGAGGACGCCTTCGGATACGTGTTCCGCACCGCCGCCCATTCGCTTGCGATCTCCGGTGACACCCGGCCGTCCCGCAAGCTGATTGCAGCCGCCCGCGGTGCCGATGTGCTGATCCATGAGGCACTCTTTCCGGGTTACGGCATCCCGGAGTACCACACGTCGGTCCATGACCTGGGAGGCGTGGCTGCCGCCGCGGAAGTATCCCTTCTCGCACTGACTCACCTCATCCCCGGCAACCTGCCAGAAGAAAAATGGCGTGAAATTGTCCAGGAGAGTTTCCACGGCGAGCTCATTGTCGGAACTGACCTGCTGCAGGTCTGCGACCTGTCCTAGCCTCTGCGTGCGCGGGTCGGGGTGCTGGAAACCTCCAGCACGAAGTCGTGCACCCAGGTCCGAAGAGTAGTGGGCTGCACTCCGTAGCGAGCGGGCAGGTCCCCCATGTCGAGTCTTGAATCGTAGGTCTCCAGCAGTGCAAGGAAGCCGCTGAGCAAGTCCGGCATACCCGCAATCGGCTGTCCCGGAGCAACTGTCTGCACCGGAATTTGCCGTCCCAGTTCGAGCTCGAATGCAGTGACCACATCCCGCCAGGAGATTGGCTCCGGACCGCCGACAACAAGCAGTTGGCGATCCCACTCCGGATGCTCAATCACGGCAAGCACGTACCGTGCCACGTCCCGCATTGCCACCAGGGAGTGCACGCGCCTTCCCTCCCCCACGAGAGTGACCGGCTGCCCTGCGAGAGCCGGCCCACCAACCACTATGACCGGCAATTTATCCATAAAGAGGTTGGGTTGGATTATCGTCCAGGACATCCCGCTGCCGCGAAGCAGCTGCTCCGTCTCGCCTTTGGCAGCCATGAAGGGATTGGGGCTGTCCGGGCTGGCGCCGAGGTTCGAAACAAAGACATAGCGGCGGATGCCCGCATTCACGGCGGCACCGACCAGGTTCCGATTGCCGGCGCGATCCACCGAATTCACATTGTCTTCGCCGCCCCGTGCGGAGGAGTTGGCTGTGGTCACCACTGTGTCGACGCCGGCACACGCCTCTGCAAGTGACGCGGGATCTTTAAGGTCACCGAAGACAGGCTGGGCGCCCGCCGTAACGAGAGTTTCGTACGCCGACCCTTCACGCACCAAAATGCGCACCGCAAACCCCTCATTGATCAACGTCTGAGCGATAAGACCACCGAGCTGGCCGGTAGCCCCCACGACAAGAATCATGATGTTTCCTTTGTTGGGGGTTCTGAATCGCTGCCCAGCACCCGGCTCACTGCTGCATTGACGTCGCCGCTGACATCCTCCACCGGCTCCAGGTAGAACCGGGCCGTGGAAATTACTCCGTCTGTGACGCCGAAGATGACCACTCCCCGCATCAGGAACGCGGCTCCGTCGGTTCGTGTCCCGGACATCTCCCACTCGGTCCACAGGTCGTCGCCGCTATCCGCCGTGCTGTGCACTCGTGCATGAATGTCCGGGACCCGCAAGAAGATCTCTGTCCAGTTCCGGCGCACTTGATCTCGTCCCCGGAAGCCCCGCTGGGGGTGGGCGGGTGTCTCATTCAGATAGTTTTCGGCAAAGCACGCCACGAGATCGTCCAACTTGTGGGCGTTCACCGCGCTGAGCAACCGTTGCACTAATTCTCCGGCAGCATCTGCTTTGCCCATCATTCCAACTCCCCGAATGATTCTGATACAGTCATCTGTATCTGATACTCAAGCATGGAACGAATATTGGGAAACGTCAAGAGTAAGCGCCGCTACGACTCCAGCGGACGATTAGAGCAGGCACGGCGAAACAGGGATGCCATCCTCCAGGCCGCCGAGCGGCAGTTTGGTGAGCGCGGGTACGCGGGCGCAACGCTAGCAGCCATCGCCTCCGAGGCAGGTGTTTCGGTCGAGACTGTCTACAAGGCGTTCGGCGGGAAGGCGGGGCTGGTGCGCGCCCTCTACGAGCGTGGGCTTGCTGGGGCCGGACCCGTCCCTGCGTACGCTCGATCTGACGAGATGCGGGAACGTGAGAGCGACCCGACGACGGTCATGCGGAACTGGGGGGCCCTGACTGCCGAGGTGGCTTCCCTGGTCACCCCGATCCGACTTTGGATGCGTTCTGCCGCCGTTAGCGATCAGGAGATGGCAAGCCTGCTCGAAGACATCGAGAGCGAGCGCCTCAAACGGATGCGCCACCACGCCCGGTACCTTAAAGACCGCGGTTACCTCCGCGAGGGCGTCTCCCTGGGTGAGGCGACCGACATACTCTGGGTTTGCAGCTCGGCGGAGCTCTACGAACTGCTCGTGTTGAAGCGGGGCTGGTCACTGCCAAGATTCGCCCAGTACGTCACCCAATTTATGATCGTCTCCCTGCTCCCCGAGGGGCACCCATGAGAGCCGTGGATGTTTCTCGGAAAGAGCGTTGACCTCGAACTTAGTAAGAGCTCGAGTATCGTTTTTCTACCCATGAGTAGATTTGTGGTGTGAATTTCATGGAGGAGCCGCCGTCGTGCCTGAAGCCGCCCGCCGCAAGCGCCGGGCCGCATCACCAGGCGTACCCTGATGCCATGGAACCCGAGGTCCGTTCCCTGTACCTGCGCACCGGCGTCACGGTGCCGTGCCTGATCCAGGGCGACGCGGAGGCGAAGCCGCTGCTCCTGCTGCACGCATGGGGCGAATCCGGCCGCTGCTTCGAACGCCTGCTGCCCGGTCTGGCCGGCTTCCGGGTCTATGCGCCGGACCTCCGCGGCCAGGGCGATGCTGACAAACCGGAGGACGGCTACTCGCTGGCGGAGCAGGCCGATGACGCGGCGGCGATCCTGGATGCCGTGGAGGTGGAGAGGGCGTTCGTCCTCGGGTCCTCCAGCGGCGGCTACGTTGCGCAGCAGCTGGCCGCGGCGCATCCCGGGCGGGTGGCCGCGCTGGTCCTGGTGGGGTCGCCGCTGAGCCTGCAGGGCCGGCCGGCTTTCGCCGACGAGGTGGACCTGCTGGCCGACCCCATCGATGAGGACTGGGTCCGGGGGTCACTCTCCTGGTTCACGCTGCACCAGCCCGTTCCCGGCTGGTACCTGGAGGACCGGGTGCGCGACGGCGTCCGGATGCCTGCCCACGCGTGGAAGAAGATCCTGGCCGGGCTGACGTCCGCTGCCCCGCCCACCGAAGCCGGCGCCGTCCGGGCGTCAACGCTGATCATCTACGGCAGCAGGGATGACCTGCTGCCGTTGCAGGACCAGGAGATTCTCGCGTCCCGGATTCCGCGCGCCGTGCTGAAGGTCTATCCCGACGCCGGGCACCTGGTCCTGTGGGAGCACCCGGAGAGGGTGGCCGCGGACGCTGCGGCGTTCCTGCACTCACTCGCCTGAACCGGCCCCTACTCCCCCTTCCGCCGCACCATCTCCCCGATCCATGCCGGCGCGAACGGCGACGTGCAGCCCGCCGGCGTCGGGTAGTCCTTGAGCACCTCCAGGCGCTCCCCGATGCCGAGCGCACGCTCACGGTGCTCCGCGTGCTCGATCCCGACCTGCGCCAGGCACGTGTTCATCGCCCACTGCAGCCGGTCCGGGGCGTCCTTCATCTCCGCCTCGATGGTGTCCAGCAGGCCCGGCATGTCCAGGCCCCCGGGCTTCTTCACCACCCGGTCAGAGGTCAGCGCCCAGCCCGCGCTGGCCACCACCGGGTCCGGGTCGGCCAGCCAGGCGGCGCGCAGTTCCTCGGCGTGCGGGCTTTTCTTCACCACGTAGTTCACCAGCCAGTCGTGCACCTTGGGGGCGCGCGCCTCCCTCAGCATCGCGTCCAGTTCGTCACGTCCGAACGCCTTGGGTTTGCAGATGAGCAGCGCCAGCAGCCGCGCCGCGGTATCGCCGGTCCCCCACAGCCGGACCGCGAGGTCCTGCTGCTTCTTCAGCCGCTTGGCCACCGCGCGGAGCTGGCTGAGATTCACGCCGTGGTCATCACCGTGCCGCTCGTTCACCTCGCGCATCTTCGCGTCCTCGAGCCCGGCCAGCTCGGCCAGCACTTCGTCCAGCTGCGTCGCCGCCGTCGTTTCCGCCACTCTGCCTCCCCGTCCGTCACCATTTGGGTTTCAGCGTACGACGGCGGCAGCGCACTTCCGGCACCCGGCGGGTGCTGAAGCGAATGCCAACGGCGTTTCCGCCGGCGAGCACAGCCTGAGCCAGAAACGCAACGAGGGCCGTCCGTTCCCCGTCCTTGGTCATGCGGTGAGGACTATGCCGCTACCAGGACCAGGCGTAGGCCCACTTCACGAGAGCACTGCTTCCCCGTCACCCTTGAAATTCAGCGTACGACGGCGGTGCCGGGCTTGCGGACCTTCGCGGAGTTGGACTCATATCCGGCTCAGTTCATCCAACAGGCGACCCGACCCTGATGAG
Source organism: Arthrobacter sp. Y3221087 (assembly GCF_059089905.1). Classification (NCBI taxonomy): domain Bacteria; kingdom Bacillati; phylum Actinomycetota; class Actinomycetes; order Micrococcales; family Micrococcaceae; genus Arthrobacter; species Arthrobacter sp. Y3221087. The sequence goes on along the minus strand of NZ_JBNHFE010000010.1, from coordinate 23,171 downwards.
CCCCGCCACGTGCCGCGGGAACTGGGCCAGGTCCTCCCCCGCCTCCCGATACCACTGCGTCACGACCGCCGGGGGCTGACCCAGGGTCATCGCGTTGCTGAACGACTCGAGCCACGTCCCGGACTGTGCCAGGTGTTCGCTGATCACCGCCATGTGGTTGGCCATGGATTCCGGTTCGGCATGGACCTGAAGGCAGGTGATCTGCCGGCCAGGTTCATCGGCGAAGAACTGGAACACGAGCATCCTGGGCTCACGGCTTTCCACGAGGCGGGCCACCTCGCGGCAAGCCTCCAGAGCTTCATCGAGGTGCCCGGCGCGCACGGTATAAGTGCTCAAGTAGACAAACGGCTCGTACATGATGGCCTCCTGAACCAAGTGACCCGCACCATGCGGATCACCTTCAGGATCCCGCCGGCGCGCCGCGCAGACATCGGCAGGTCCCGCCAACTTCGGCATCCGCCACTGGGTAGTTATGCCCAGTCCAACGATGCATAGTAGTGATCAGGAGGTTGACGTGGCCGACGACGCAAATCACCTCGCGCGGGCCCGTGCGTTCCACGCGGCGTTCGCGTGGCGGCAGGCATGCGACGAGTTCCGCGCCGCCGGCGGGCTCGCGGGCCTTGAGGTCGATGATGTCGAGTGCTTTGCCGAGTGTGCACAAATCGCAGGCCTGCGCGACGAGGCGATTGCCGCACTGGTGCATGCCTTCGAGGTGCGGGCCGCGAACGGCCAGGTGCGTCCCGCGCTCGCCTCCGCTTTCTGGCTGTGGGAGGCCTACAACCTTAACAGCGAGTTCGCCCAGGCCAACGGCTGGATGGCACGGGCACGCGAGCTCGGCCCGGACGACGCCGGCGAAGAGCCCGGCTGGCTGCTCATCACCACGGCGTACGGCCGGATCGCCGCGGGTGCCTATGACGAGGCTGTCATGCTCCTCGCCCGCGCCCGCGAGAGGGCTTCAAAGGTGCACGACGGCGACCAGCTCGCTTTTTCGACGCTCCTCACCGGCCGTGCCCTGGTCCAGTCGGGCCGCCTCGCGGACGGGCTGGACTGGCTCGACGATGCGATGCTCCGCGTACTGGCGGGCGAGACGACGCCACGGGTCACGAGCCTGCTGTTCTGCGCAGCGATCGGCACCTGCCAGATAGAGGCCCGCGATGTCTCCCGGGTTCGGGAATGGAGCGCTGCCCTCGGGCAGTGGCTGGATTCGGTACCTCCGTTCGGCGGGCCCTTCTACGGCAACTGCCTGACCTACCGGGCCGTCCACCTCCGCCTCGCAGGCCAGTGGGCGGCTGCCCTCGCCCAACTGGAAGAGGCGTGCCGGAGCCTGGCCGAGGGAGCAGGCATTCGCCTGATTGGCCATGCACGCTACGAGCTCGGTGAATCGCTCCGGCTTTTGGGTGACGTCCCCGGGGCAGAGGCAGCCTACCGGGCGGCGGCATTCGCCGGAGGCCCCACGCAGCCAGGGCTCGCCCTGCTCAGACTCTCCCTTGGTGACGTGCCCGCCGCAGCAGCAGGAATCCGGCGTTCGCTCGGCGAGTCCGTGGGGCCGAGTGCTCGCGTGGAGCTGCTGCCTGCGGCAGTGACCGTCCTCCTCTCGGCAAAGGATGCGAGGGAAGCCGCGGCCGCTGCAGCCGAGCTGGGCAGCCTCGCGGAGCATTTCGCTTCCGACAGCGTGCGCGCCGCCCATGCGCGCGCCCTTGGCGAACTGGCTCTTGCCAACGAGGAGTGGCAGAAGGCGCTTCCCGAGCTACGACGGGCCGCCGGACTGTGGCGGGACCTTGACATCCCCTACGAGACGGCGCGGTGCTGCGTGCTCCTGGCCACCGCGTACCGGGGTGTGGGGGACGATGAGGCGGCGAACCTTGAGCTCGAAGCGGCGCGCCAGGTCTTCACCCGTCTCGGCGCCCGTCCCGACCTGCTGGTGGTCGAGGGCATGCTCCTGCACCCCGACCTTCCATCGCAGCCCGGCCTCTCTCCCCGCGAGGTCGAAGTGCTCCGGTTGATCGTGCAGGGCCTGACCAACCGGGCAATTGGCGCGGAGTTGTTCCTCAGCGAGCGAACCGTCCAGCGCCACGTGAGCAACATATTCGACAAGCTCGGCGTGAACTCCCGGACCCAGGCGGCAACGCACGCCGTCGGCCGCGGGATCATCAGCACGTCATCAGGACTTCCTGATTCCGGAACCCGCCGTACTGAAGTAAAGAACAACACGGCCAACCCCAACGATGCAGGACCTTTCTTCCACGGCACCAAAGCCGACCTGCAGCCCGGGGATCTGCTGGTTCCGGGCTACGCCTCCCCAACTACGGGGGACGGAAGACCGCGAACCACATTTACTTCACGGCCACCCTGGACGCGGCCACCTGGGGCGCCGAGCTCAGCGCAGGTGACGGAACCGGCAGGATCTACCGGGTGGAACCCACCGGCCCGTTCGAGAACGACCCCAACCTGACTGACAAGAAGTTCCCCGGCAATCCCACCCGGTCCTACCGCACCCGCGACCCCCTCCGCGTGCTCGACGAAGTCACGGACTGGCAGCCGCACTCCCCCGAGGTGCTGCAGCACATGCTGAACCATCTGGAGGAACTGAAGCGGCAGGGCATCGAGGCCATCGACTGAAGCCGCCAGCCGCCGCCGTCGTCCGGGTGGGAAATGGACCGCGGCGGTTCCGTGTCTCCTTTGCGCACATAGCCGCAGCTGTTCACCCTGCGTTTGGGAACCGGTTCCCGTGGCTTCCTAGAGTCGCTGGGACGGCGGCGGGATTCCCGCCGCGCATGACGCGGAAGAGGCAGCGATGACCATCAAGATTGACCAGCACACGTTCAGCCGGAGGGCAGCCCTGGCCACCGCCGGCGCCCTCGGTGCCTTGGGTGCCGCGGTGGCCGCGGGCACCGGAGCCACCGCCGCCCCGGGGGCCAAGGCACCCAAGCCCACCCTCGCGTTCCGGCCCGACGGCCGGTTCAAAGTGGTCCAGTTCAACGACACCCAGGACGACGAGCAGACCGACCGCCGCACCATCGAGCTCATGGACCGCACGCTTGACGCGGAACAGCCGGACTTCGTGGTGATCAACGGGGATGTCATCAACGGCGGCTGCGACACCGAGCTACACGTCAAGCAGGCGCTGAACCAGGTGGTGAAGCCGATGGAAAGCCGGAAAATCCCCTGGGCCGTCACGTTCGGCAACCACGACGAAGACTCCGCGGCGAAGACCGGCATGACCGAAGCCAGGATGCTGCAGTTCCTGCAGAGCTACGAGTACAACGTCAACGGCAACGCCACAGAAGGAGTCACCGGCACCTCCAACTCGTTGCTGCTGGTGCAGTCCTCCAAGTCCAAGGATCCCGCCTTCGGACTGTGGCTCATTGACACCGGCCGTTACGCCCCGGATAGCATCAACGGGCAGGACTTCGAGGGCTACCCGGACTGGGACTGGGTACGGATGGACCAGGTGACCTGGTACCGGAACCTCTCCATCGCCACCGAGCAGAAGTACGGCCGGAAGATTCCGTCCCTGATGTGGGGCCACATCGCCTTGCACGAGCACCGCAACATGTGGTTCGCAAGCCTGGACTCCCGGACGGACGCCGACCACCAGCGCGCCGTGAAGAAGCACAACATCGTGGGTGAGCGGAACGAGGACGAGTGCCCGGGCCCGTTCAACTCCGGCCTGTTCAACGCTTTTCTGGAGCGCGGGGACGTGCGCGGCTACTTTGTGGGCCACGACCACGTCAACACCTACGTGGGCAACTACTACGGTGTGGAACTCGGCTACGGCCCGGGTACCGGCTTCGGGGCGTACGGTCTGCCCGGTGCCGACCGGAACCGGCTCCGCGGCGCCCGCGTCTTCGAGCTCGACGAGAACCACACCGGGATCTACAAGTCCACCCGGCTGGTCTTCGCCAAGGACTTCGGCATCGACCTGACGGCCAACGACCAGCCGGTCAGTCCCGATCCCCTGGGCCCAGCGCAGCAGTAGGGGCCCGCTAAAGCTGGTGCCGCCGTCGTACATTACGACGGCGGTCCGCCGGCACAAGCGGCCTCGCGGTCGGCCGGAAACCATAGTGTTCGGCCAGCCTGGCAAGTCCCTCGTCAAGAGAGACTTCAGGTGTCCAGTCGAGGAGTTCCCGGGTCTCGCGCTGGTCGAACCAGTGGGCGGTGGAGAGTTGTTCGGCGAGGAACCTGGTCATCGGCGGCTCCTCATCCCGCCCGGCCCAGGTCCAGGCCTTCTCCACCACCGCTCCCGCCGCCCGCGCCACTTTGGCGGGCACAGACCACGACGGCGCGGGGACGCCTCCCGCCGCACAGATTCCTGCCAGCAGCTCGCCCACCGGGCGGGGCTCCCCGTTGGTCACCACCAGGGCCCTGCCGTGGGCGTGGTCCATGCGGCGCAGCGCGGCGACGATGGCCGCGGCGGCATTGTCCACGTAGGTGGTGTCGATCAGGGCGGCGCCGGCGTCGAGCAGCGGCATTCGACGGCGGCTGGCCCGGGCCAGGACCCGTTCCACCAGTTGGGTATCGCCGGGACCCCAGACGATGTGGGGGCGCACCGCCGCGACCCGGAAGTCCGGAGCGTCGGCTGCCAGTGCCAGCAGCTCCGCCTGCGCCTTGGTACGAGAGTAGTGGCCGTGCGCATGCTGCGGGTCAGCCGGCTCCGCGCCAAGCCCGGCAATGGCGGCGCCCGAATAGGCCACGGACGGGGAGGACACAAACACCACATCCCGCGCCCCGGCCGCGCTGGCGCACTGAAGCAGGCGCCGGGTCCCGTCGACGTTCACCTCGTCAAACTCCGCGGCACGGCCCGTAAAGGAAACCTTCGCGGCCAGGTGGATGATTCCTTCGGCGCCTTCGACTGCCCGCCGGAGCGCTTCAGCATCCGTGACGGACCCGCAGAAGTCCGTGGCGCCGTCGATCCCTGACGGGCGGCGCTGGAAGGTGGCCACGTCATGGCCCTGGCGCACCAGCAGCCGGGCCACTTCTCCCCCGAGCAACCCGCTGGCCCCGGTGACGAGGACCCTCATGGCTTCCCGGGCCGGCCGCCGGCCAGCACCCGCGAAGCCCAGCGGGACAGGCGTGTCCTGTCGATCTTGGCGTTGTGCCGGATGTCGGTGGGCTGCGCGGGAACCTCGAGCACGGCGGAGACCTGGACGCCGGCCGCAAGCGCGGCCCTGCGGACATCCCCGGCAAGCTGAGGCGCAGCAGGACCTGCTTTCCGCGCTGGCGGGATGGTCTCGACGACGGCGACCACGGCCTGGGTGCCCGCCGGTCCGACGCCGGTAATCGCCGCAAGCCGGACGCCGTCGTGGCGTTCGATGGCCTGTTCGGCGCCCACGGGCGTCACTACGGCGCCGGGGGCAGTGACGACGTGGGCCAGACGGCCCTCCACCCAGAGCCGGCCCGCGGCGTCGAAATGCCCCACGTCGCCGGTACGGTGCCATCCGGGCAGGCTGGAACTCTCCTGCTCGGTCTGCCAGAGCCTGTCGTACGCTTCCTTGACGTGCGCGGCGCTGACCAGGATCTCACCCGTCACACCAGGTTTCGTCACGGCATTGGACCCCGGCGCCGTCCCATCCACCGCCAGCGGGACAACGGCCAGCCGGGCGCCGTGCACCGGCCACCCTACACATACGCCGTTGCCTGCCCCCGCCATGCTTCCGGAGGCAGCATCGGCGTCGGCGGCGTGAATCTGTTCGAGGCTGATGTCCGTAACCGGCAGCGCCTCGGTCATCCCGTACGGCGTACGCAGCGAGGCCCGGGGCAGCAGCCGCTGAACTTCGGCCAGGAGGGGTTCCGGGACGGGCGCGCCCGCAGACAGCAGCAACTCAACACCTTCCAGCGCTTTGTACCCTGCGGCGCTCACGCCGTCCCGGGTGGCCAGGACATTGCGCAACGCGGCCGGCGAAGCGAAGACCACTGTGGCGTCAATTGCCGCGGCGGCGTCGGCCAGCGCGCCCGCCGTCAGGGTGCGGGGCGCCGTGACGTCCATGGCCGGCGTCACCGACACTGCTCCCAGCGCCGGACCCAGCAGGGCGAAGGGTGCGAAGCCGGCCACCAGCCGGGCACCGGAACGGATCCCGAAGGTTGCGGCCACGGTGTCCCGCATCGCGGCCAGCTTCCGGTGTGTATAGAGCACACCTTTGGCTGGGCCGGTGGACCCGGATGTGAAGAGTACGGCGGCCGGGGCATCCGGATTCACGCTGGCCGCCAGCTCCAGACCGTGGCCGGCACCGGAACGGGCAAGGGCCTCGAGGGAGGCCTTCACTCCCAGAACACGGCGGCTGGCGGCCGGGAGGTCCCGCACGCTGATCCGCCTGCCGGGCCAGCCGAGCACCGAGGCTGCGGCGAGCGCTTTGTCGATTCCTACCAGGAAGTCCGGGGTAGCGCCTTTCACGGCGCGGCTCAGGCCCTTGGTTCCCAGCCCGGCGTCGGCCACCACCACCACGGCGCCCAGCCGCAGGCAGGCGTACAGGGTGACGGTCAGGTCCACCCCGGGGGGAACCATCAGGCTCACCCGGCTGCCGCTGTCCACTCCGGCTTCCATGAGCCCGGCGGCAAGGTCCAGGATGTTACGGTCCAGCTGCCGCCAGCTAAGCGAGCGGGCCACCGTACCGCCCGGCGCCATTTCCACGACGGCGGTATCGTCTCCCGCAGGCCCTGCCGCCTGCTCGCCGAGCAGGTCCCACAGGGGCCGGAATTCCGACGGCGACGGCTGGACGGCGTCCGGCCCCTCACCCCCGGCGGATGTGGCTTCGGCTTCCGGGGATGCGCTTTTGCCGGCACCAACGTTGCCGGCAAGCCACTGGAAAACCGGAGCAGCAATGTTCCGGTCCTCCGCCACAAGATGCCCGGCGCCTTCGAAGCGGTGCACCTTCGCGTGCGGAAGCCGGCCGATGAGGTCCTTGAGGTACCGGTCCGAAAAGATGGGATCCCGCGGGCCCCAGAGCATCAGCGCCGGGACGTTCAACCCGCGTAAACCTTCCGCCACGCGGTCCAGCGCGGCGAAGCTCGGGTGCGAGGCGTCCACGGGGATGTCCGCCACGAAGTTCCCCACCCCGGCCCGGCGCCGGGCTCCACGGTAGGGGGCCATGTAGGCCTCGCGGACGCCGGCGGGCAGCGGAGGGTGGGCCAGCGAGTGCGTCACGCGCAGGAACACGTCCGACGTCGTCGTTCCCCACTTATGTACGGCGGGGTGCAGGGCAAGGCGCAGCGCCAGCGGGATCGCCGCACCGGCCGGCTGGTGGACAGCGGTGTTGGTCAGCACCACCCCGGCCAGCTGCTCCTGGTGCGCCAGGGCCCAGCCCAGGCTGATCACGCCGCCCCAGTCGTGGCCCACGGTCACAACGGGCCCCTCCAGGCCGAGGGCGTCCGTAAGGTCGCCCAGGTCATTGATGCGGTCCGCCAGCCGCCGGAAGGTGCCGGTGCGCTCCGAGTAGCCCATGTCCAGCTGGTCAACCGCCACAACACGCCAAGGGTGGTCCGGATGCGCCCCTGCTGCCAGCAGTGTTCGCCACAGATACGACCACGTGGGATTGCCGTGCACGCACAGCAATGTACCGGCGGGGACCAGGCCCCGGCGGGCGAGCTGGGCGCCGTTGTCCAGCAGGTGCCAGCGGCGCACCGTGCCCGGCGCGTCGGCGCCGGAGGTGGAGGGGACCTCGATCTCGCGCGGCCATTCCGGATCGACGCCGGGCCAGGTGGCGGTCACCAAACGATTTCCATCATGGCCGTGTTGAGCCCGGATCCGACGCCCATGCAGAGGACGCGGTCCCCCGCTTCAAGGGACTGCGCTTCGGCGGCGAGGGTCATGGGGAGGGAAGCGGGGCCCACGTTGCCCCAGTGCGGGAACGTGAGGGGGACCTTGGCAGGATCCAGGTTGATGGCCTCGATAATCGCCTGGGTGTAGGCATTGCTCACCTGGTGCGTGACGTACCGGTCCATGGCGGCCCAGTCCCACTCAGGCCGCGCCTCGTGCCAGGCGTCGACGACGAGCCGCAGGCCGCCGTCGAGCAGGCCTTTCGTGTCCGTGGCCATGCCGTCAACGCCGCCCACGCACAGCTCATGGTGTTCCGTACCCGCGCGCATGACGCCGCCGACGATCCGGTGCCCACCATGGTGCCGGTCCGCGGGGCCCAGGACGGCGGCGGCAGCTCCGGAACCCAGAGTGAGGGTGGCGAACTCGCGGCTGAAGTCCTCGCGCGTGGTCTCCGGCCGCTCGAGGCGGGCCAGCGTGGCCTCCTGCGTCGCCTGGGCATCCTCGGCATTGACGATCATCGCGTACTTGATCTGGCCGGAATCAATCATGCTTGCCGCCAACGTCAGCCCGTTCACGAACCCGAGGCAGGCGTTGGCGAGGTCGAAGTTCATGGCCGACGACGGCAGGCCGAGCCGGTGGTGGATCTTCACGGCGACGGACGGTTCCAGGTTGCGCCGCGTCACCGAGGTGTTGATCAGCAGGCCGACCTGGGACGGTTCGATGCCGGCCTCGGCCAAGGCCTTGGCGCCCGCTTCGGCGGCAGCATCATCGAACGATGTCCCTGCCGCCCACCAGCGGCGGTGCGTGACACCGGCAACCCGCTCAAGCAGACGGGGCGGGAACTTCAACCGTTGCAGGGTGGGCGCCAACCGGCGGTCGAATTCCGTGGAGCTCACGATCCTCGGAGCCTCGACACTGCACACCGAAAGCAGTGCGGTGTTGCTGTGCCGGAAGGTTGCATTCCCTGCCAAATCAAGCCCCTGTTCGTTCTGATCCTGCATGCATGGGGTGTCCGTACCCCTTACCCGCAAGTTCAAAGCCTAACTTTTGTGGCGCCTGCCTTACCGAATCGGCGCACCGCGCGCATCTTTGGCACTACGCGCATGTGCTAGCCATTCTTCAGCAACCTCCGCACCTCCTTGAGCAGGGCCTCCTGAGCCTGGCCGTGAACAATCTGCTCCCTGATCGCAGCCGCCGCGTTCTGCCGGAGGCGTTCGATGGCTGGGCCTCCCTCGTACGCCCGCCGCAAGCAGTACCCGATGCTCGCTACGGACGGTTCGGCCCACACCTGGCCGCGGAAGAATGGCCACTCCAGCGCTGCCGACTCCGGGACGGGCACAAGCTCGCAGTCGATGAGGAGGGCGTTGTTGGCGTTCATGAAATCAAGATGGCCGCCCCAGGCTGTACCGATGGTGATCAGGCCCGAGGCCATAGCTTCCATGAACGGCCGCCCCCAGGACTCCCCCCGGGTGGGCAACACGAAGGCGTGCACCGAGGCGTACAGCTTCTGCATCCCTGTCTGCGAGAGCGGAAACGGCAGCAGCCGCACCGTCGGGGTGCGGTGCGGCCTGACTTTCCGGACCACTTCGGCTATGGCTGCAGGAACGTCGGCGGTACCGGGGCCAAAGGGGTCCACCCGCAACAGGAGTTCAACATCATCGGCGGCCCTGAACTCTTCCAGGTACGCCTGCAGAAGGACATCCCATCCCTTGCGTTGTTGCCACCGGAAGACGGAAAGGAATTTGAATTTACCCTGGCCGTCATAAGCGCGGACCGCCGGCTGCAACCAATTCTTATCCACGAATTCGGGGACGACTTTGAGCTTGTCCGGATCCACACCGGCGTCAGCGAAAGTCCCGGCATTGAAGCGGGACGGGACCCATACTTCGTCCACTTCTGCCAGGCGCGGAAGCCATTCAGCGGGCACCGAAGCGGTTTCGAACATCGCCCGCCACACCACTTGCCCGGTCAGGTTCTCCCACCCGTAGTCATGCCAGGGCAGGTGCACGATGGTCAGCCCGGGCCCTGACCGGTGAAGCGGCTCAGTGCCTTGTCCTGCACCCATGTCCGGGCGGGAGGAAACCGAAGTTTCTTGAACGTGGTAACCGGCCTGCCGGAGAGCATTGACGAAGCTTCTGCCTTCAACCGCAAACCCGCTGCATCCTTCAAGTCGTCCAAGCCAGTGAATAGTCTCCTTCTCCATTCCCCGGGCCTCCTCCCTGAAGCGAGCGGGCCGTCCCTGCGACGGCCGCGGACCAGTATCCGTCGACGGATCCTGAACAAGTGCCTACTGCTTTTCCCTGATGCTAAGCGCTTTTGGCTGGTATTCACCCTGAATGGATGGGGTTTTGCTGTTCATGAGGCGGCCCCCTGGATCAGCCCGCTCCTGGGCTCAACAAGGTCCCGGCAGCGGTGACGGGGTAAGCGAAAGGCCGGCGCCGCCGTCGTACTGTTGTCACCTGTCCGTCTTGACCACCGTGAACAGCACCGCCGAATCCTCCTCGGCCTCCAGGCTGTGCAGGCCGTCCGGGACGATCAGCAGGTCCCCGGCCTTGCCCTGCCAGGCCTCGCCGCCCGACTTGAGCCACACGGATCCCTTGATTACGTAGACCGTGGCCTCGCCGGGGTTCTGGTGTTCGCTCAGCTGGGTGCCGGCGCGGAAGGCCATGACGGTCTGCCGCAGCCTCTTTTCGTGGCCGCCGAACACTGTGTCCGATGCCCGCCCGCTGGAGACCGCCACGGCTGCCTCGAGCTGCTGGCGGGCCAGAGCCTCAATCGATATCTTCTGCATGCGGCCACCGTACCCATGCGGCGGGGCCGGGGCCAGAGGCTGGCTCATACGGCAGAAAAGGATCTGTGCCGGGGCGCCGGACTATCGGACTGCCGGGAGCAGCACCGGGGTGTTCTTCTTGTAGGCCTCGTAATCCGACTGGCCGCCCCACTTCTTGTCCGCCTTCTTCTCCAGCGGCGGGATGCCGCTGCCCTTGATGAGCAGGAACGCGACAAACACCGGAGACAGCAGGGCCACCCACTGCCAGCCCTGCAGCACGGGAACGGCGATGATCAGCACGCCGATCCAGAGAACAATCTCGCCGAAGTAGTTGGGATGGCGGGACCTGGACCACAGGCCGGTGGAGATGAACTTCCCCTCGTTGGCCGGGTCCGCTTTGAAGCGCCGCTTCTGGTTGTCGGCAACAATCTCGATACCGAAGCCGGCGGCCCAGACCACAAAGCCGGCGAGCGCCCGGGCATCCACGCCGGGGGTCAGCAGGACCAGCAGGACAGTGATGGAAATGTAGGTCAGGGCGCCGGTGAGGTCGTAGTACGTCTCGGTCTGGGCCTTGAACGCCGGGATGAACGCCAGCCACTGGACCAGGAACGCGGCCGCCACCCCCAAGGCGAAAAGGGGAAAGCCGCCCACCGTGGCGCCGCCCTGGCTCCCCGCAACGGCGACGAGCACCCCCACCACCACTGCAACCAGCAGGATAATGAGCGCCTTACGGTCTGCGTCCTTCATACGATCGGACCCTCCCCTGGAACTGCGCGGCACACTGCCCACCAAGTCTTCGGAGCGGGAGCCGGCTTGTATTGCCCGGCATCGAAAGCTGCAGTTGCTGCCGTCCGGAAGCACGCAATTGGTCCCGTCCACCACGTCCCAGGCATCCGAGGGTTTGCACAGGGTCAAGTAGCCTTTGGTGCATGGCATCCCTCGTCGCACGATACAACGATGGCGAGTGGGCTGGCGTCTGGGATGAGATCCACCGGCGCGGACCCGTTCCCGCGGCGCAGCGGGAAGAAGTGAACGAGGTCGCATCAGTGACGATGCGAAGGGCTGCCGTGCAAATCGAGCGCATTATCGACCTTCTCCTGGCTTGGGGGTTTCAGCCGGCGTCAGGCACAACATCCCTTATCGAACCATCCCCGCCCGATGTAGCGGGCCGGCTCCGGAATGCAGAAGCCTCCATGGGCCCTCTTCCCTCTGCTCTTAGGGCCTGCATGACGGAAATAGGTGCAGTATCGCTGCTCGGAGATCTGCCTTCCATTGGCCTCTCCTACTACGGCACTTCCAACACGCCCGTATCGTCCATGCCGCCCGGACCTGACTACCCGGATCCGCTCTATCTGCCCGGCGTTGATTCCCTCGAATGGGAGTTTGCTTCCCTGGAGACCGGTCCAGAGGACCTGGAAGGGTGGAGCTTTCCCTTTGCACCGGATGAACTCCACAAGGCAAACATCAGCGGAGGCACCCATGACATACGATTACCGGATAGCAGCGGCGATCCGCTGCTATCCGGCGTCGCTGGACGACCAGGCATCACCCTCGTGCAGTACCTGAGGCTTTCCGTGGCCTGGGGCGGGTTTCCGGGATACTCCTTTGACCCGTCAACATGCCCGCCAGCCATAAGACGTCTGAGTTCCCAGCCTCTGTTCTGACGGTACCCTGATCCCCATGAGCACCCGAGACGCGCCCGTCCAAATCGGGGACCTGCCGCCTATCGGCCGGCCGGCCAACAGCGCCCTGCTCCTGGCGGGTTTCGCCGCGGAAACCTCCTGATCGTGGCCGGACATGCCATCAGCTCCCTGGCCCGCCGGGTCAAGGCGACCTACGACAACCTGCCACTGCCGTTCCCCGTCGTAACCGCAATGGCCGCGGACCTGCTCCTTGCCCGGCTCCGCCCCATGCCGCTGCCCGGACGGCGGGCCCTGCACCGGGCAGCAGGGGCCACACTGGTGGTGGCCGGCTTCGGACTTAATATCTGGGCGCTGGCCGAACGGCGGCGCCGCTCGCCGGGCCCCTTCGCGCTCGAACGGCCGGAGGAACTGGTCACCACCGGCCCGTACGCGTTCACCCGCCATCCCATGTACGTGGGCTGGTTGCTCATCGAACTGGGCGCGGGAACTCTGGCCGGCTCGTCCTGGGTCCTGGTGACAATGCCGGCCGAACTGCTGGTGGAACACCCCGTTGTCGTGGACGAAGAGGCCACGCTGGCCGGACTCTTCGGAGCCTCCTACCGCGTCAAGCGGAAATGGTGCCGCGCTACCTCGGGCTGCCGCGGGCGTAGGCCGCTACGAGCAGAGCCATCTGCCGACCTCTCCGGCTGCTCCGAACGCAGAGTCAGACGCACCCGTCATCAATGGTGCGCCCACCACGCCGAGCCAAGGAGCCGCATGAACACCAGCCTTCGGAACTGGCTGACCGGGTTCGCCGTGCTCAAGGACTTCACGGCCGTCGTCGTCATTACTGACATCCTTTGGGGCGCCGCCCCCTGCAGCATCGTCACTTGGCTCACGGCCATCATCCTGAAGTCGAGGCTCAGGAAGCGCAGCACAACCTAGCGTTCCACGGGCTTTTCCGGAGAGTCTAAGCATGGGCGCTGACTTCTCCAGCTGAGCCCTGGCCCTGTCTAGGATCACGCGCCATGTTGCGTCCGCTTATAACGGGACTTTCTGCCCTACAGGTGGTTGGGAACAGTTGCCATCCTTTTAGAAGTGCGTCCGGTCCTCCGCTTGCGGGGCCGGACCGGCAATGGCTCAGATGAGGAAATGAGGAACCGTGGCGACGGTAGAGGAGTACAAGGCAGTGCACGGCAGCAGTGAGCCGCACAGCCGTAAAAGACCGCACCGCAGAACTTGGGGATGGCGGGTGCAACGTCATCAGGGACAAGTGCCGTGTGGTGGGCCGCTGGAGCTCATGGGAGACGGCGAGCCGGGCCCTGAATGAACTCCAGAAAATTGGGTTCCGGTACGAGTACAGGCTGGAAGCGTTCCACCAGTGGGTCCGGGAGACGGAATACAGCACCAAATGCGCGGTCTGCAGCGCCAAGCGCGGACTCCCGGCTTTTGCCGGCAGCGATATGGGCATTGGGTGGCCTTGATTCTCGGGTAGCAGCTGAGGTCTCCAGGCAACCATCCTGCGTTAACTTTCTCTCCAACTCCGGGGACCAAGCGCGCAACCTGCCCTCCCTAGCGTGGACGGGTCAACGGCCCTTCAGGCCGCCCCGTTTCTTGCTGGAGGAAACCACCCATGCGTACAGTCCTGACCGCTGCGGCAGCCGCCGCGCTGATCGCCGCCCTGGCGGGCCCCGCCGTCGCCGCCCCCGACGCTGAGGCCGGCACGCCGTCGTCGAACGCTGCCGGCACCGCCACCTCCGCACTGAAGGTGAACGAACGCAACGGCTCATTCGACCTGCAGAGCCACCGCGGCGGCCGCGGTGAATGGACCGAGGAATCCCTGGCCGCGTTCGCCAACTCGCTGGCGCTCGGCGCGACCACCCTTGAGCTGGACACGCACCTGACCCAGGACGGCAAAGTGATCGTCTGGCACGACGACACCATCCAGGCCGCCAAGTGCATGGACACCGCACCCGCCACCGCCGGCGACCCCGAGTTCCCGTACGTAGGCGACCGGGTGGCCGAGCTGTCCCTGGCACAGCTCCAGACCCTGAACTGCGGCTACGTGCAGCTGGCCGGCTACCCGGAGCAGGAGGTCATCGAGGGCAACCGGATCGCCGAACTCAAGGATGTCTACCAGCTGGTCCGCGACGCCGACGCCGGGAAGGTCCGCTTCAACGTGGAGACCAAGGTGGAGAGCAGCCAGGTGGGCGGCGCCGGCATGGAGTCCCTCACCCGCGCCGTGGTGGCCGAGATCCAGGCCTCCGGCATGGCCGACCGCACCACCCTGCAGTCCTTCGACTGGTCCTCATTGAACCTCACCAAGGAACTCGCGCCCGGGCTGCCGCTGGTGGCACTCTCCAGCGGCGACGCCTGGATGGGTGTGGGCCAGCCCGGCGCCAGCCGCAATCTGGGCGGCATTGACATCGACGACTACGACGGCTCGCTTCCCAAGGCGGCAGCCGCGCAGGGGTACGACGTCGTCTCCCCCACGTTCCGTTCGGTCACCCCCGAGATGATCGCCGAGGCGCACCAGCTGGGCCTGCCCGTCATCCCGTGGACCGTGAATACCCTCGCTGACATGGAGCGCCTGATGGACTTGGGCGTGGACGGCATCATCACCGACTACCCCACGCGGCTGCGCACCCTCATGGCGGAACGCGGGCTGAAGCTGCCGAAGGCGTACGGGGTCCAGGGGTAGTTCTTCAGCCGATCCGTTGTGCGAGGGAGACGATCAGGCCCTCCGGGCCACGCACATAGGCCATGAGCCACGTGTTCTGGTACTCGCCGATGCCGCCCACCAGCCCGTAACCTTCCGCGGCCAGCCGGTCCACCGTCCCCCTGAGGTCCTCCACCTCGAAGGAGACGTTGCGCAGGCCCAGCTCGTTAGCCATCGCGTTGGGCGAGCCGGGCTGGTGGTCGGGCCGGATGAACCTCCCGAGCTCCAGCCCGGTCCCGCCGCCGGGCGGCCGCAGCATGACGATCTCAGTGCGGGAGTTGGGGATGCCGCACACCGTGTCCAGGAACTCGCCTTCCAGTTCCATCGGCCCGCCCTCCACTTCGAGGCCCAGCCCCACGAAGAAGTCCGTCACTTTTTGCAGGTCGGCGACGGTGATGCCGATATGGTCAAAACGCCGTACCACTGCCATCCGGGCCTCCTGGTTTGGTTGCTGTTCGTAAATGCCGCCAGCCTACCGGGGCTGGTGGAGCCCCTTGGCATAGGCCGCCTGGCCCACGTGCTGCAGGCAGTCGGCCAGTGTGCTGACCAACCGGACGCCGAGCGTGACGGGCGGATCCCAGCGCCTATCCACGATCCGGTCCAGGTCCTCGTCGCGGAGTCCTTCGAGAAAGCCCTTGGTCTGCCGGTGCACGGCGTCGTAGTACTCGAGCAGCAGAGCCGGTTCCGCCTGCACCGCGTCCACCTGCTCGCTCGAGTGGCCGTAGCCGGTGTCCCGCTCCGGCAGCCGTAAGCCAAACCGCTTCACGAACCCCTGCCCCGTCCAGACCTGCTCCAGCCCGGCCGCCTCAGCGACCTGCGCGTCCTCCACCCGGCCGAGGTGCCAAATGAGCCAGGCGATGGAGTTCCCGGTGCCGGACGGGCGCTCGGTGAGGGAACCGCCGTCGAGCCCTTCCAACGCGGCTTCCACGGTCTCCCGGATCCTGCCGAACGCATCCAGCAGCAGCTCACTGGTTTTCATGGGCCCCCTCTTTCTTCTGGCTGTTCCCGGCCGCCGTGGCGTCCAGGTCGCGGACGGCGAAACGGTGGTGCTCCCATTCCTCCTGGAGGATGGTGTGCAGGCACGAGAGGACGGTTTCCTCGTAGCCGGGATCGTCCGGGTTTTTTCGCTTGCTGCCCAGATCCTCCGGCGTGACGCCGGCCAGGTAGTCCCGGACCATGGCGACGCGGCCGGCGCGGACCTCGAGCACTTCCTCATAGGGCGGCGGGGTTGGCGAGAAGACGGACATGTCCAGGCCGTCCGTCTCGTACTCGGTGTTCGGCTGGCCCGCCGGGTGGTAGGGCTGCCCATACCCGAGCACGGCGCCGCGGAGCCACTTGTCGGTAGCCATGACCAGGTGCCGCAGCGTCTGCGCGAAAGACCACTCGCCGTCGACGTTCACGTCAACGGTGCCGGGCGGCATCTCCTCGACCCGCTGCAAAGTGGCGGACCACGTCCGCTCCACCTCCGCCCACGCCTCGCGCAGTCCCTCCGGGTCCGTGGCGTGCCGCAGTTCCCGTCCGGGGAAGCGGCGGTTCAGTTCGGCCTCGACAAACGGGGCAACGTCCACGCCGTTTACCAGCAGGGAGCCGCCGCCTTCCAGGAGCCAGGGAGAGTCGATGTCCACCCGGTCCACGTCCGCCCCGCGCATCACCGCGCCGGACAGGCTGGACCGTACAAAGCGGGCCCCGCGCAGGTCCACATCCAGGAACTCGGCACCTTGCAGGTCATCGGATCCGGTGAAAGTCGCCATGACGGTATCCTTCACGCTGGATCCCCGCGCTTCAAGCACCATTCAGCCCACGGACACGATCCCTGCAGCGCCTTCCGGTGTCTACTTCTGTTCCGGAATCCAGAAGGGTCCCTCCACTCCGGCCCCCGTCAGATTGTCGCAGCGCACAAGCTGGGTGCCGATGCGTTCGAGCGGGCAGTCGGGGTAGGTGGTGGGGACGGCTGCGCCCTCGGATGCTGGGATGGTGGCCTGTCCGCCGGCCCCTGCGAAGAGGAAGGCTGCGGTGAAAAGGGCGGCGAGGATTGTCAAAATGCGCCTGAACATTTTGTCTCCTGGATGGGACACAGGGATGACTGGACCGCCCATAGCGTGGGGCGGAAGGAACTGGATTCCCAGCAAATCCCTGCAGTACGGACGAAGCCGCTCTCGTCCGGGCGCCCGTCATGGAAAAGTTACCAACCGGCATCATGGCGAACAAGGGACAAAGACCCCCTTCTTGCCCTGCCCTTTCCCCTCTTTTCGAGGGGTTCGAGAGTGCTCCCTCCCTTACGCTTTGGCCGCGCGGATTGCCCTCCGGACTGCGCCACCCAGTGCGGTGATGACCGGCACCAGGCAGACCAGGGCCACCACAGTGTTCGGCCGGAACGCCACCCGCCCGCCGACATTCCGGTAGACGCCCAACGGCAGCACCATGCCGCCGCCCCCACCGCCGGATGCGCCCTCCTGCCCGGCCTCCCCGCCGCCGCCGAAGCCGAAGGACACCAGGGCCACCGGAATGACCTCTTCCCCTCCGAGCTGGACAGGGGCACCGTAGGCCCGGGCGACGCCCATGTTCTTGAACGATTCGATCAGGGACCCGAAAGTATCAGCCATGGCTCCCACCCTAGGAGTCCAGCCTGGCAGGCGGTAGCCCCGATCACTGCGGTAAGCGGGCCCTTTCCGGGATCAACTTGTGTTTGGGATCCCGGACTTCGGCCGCTTACCGGGGAGTAGGCCTGGGCGATGTGATCGTGCTCGACGCCAACCCGCTTGCCAGTGCCTCGGCGCTGGAGCAGGTGCGGGTGGTGGTGGCGCAGGGAGCGGTAGTGCGGAACGAGCTCTAACGACGAATGCCGTGGATACCTTTGCTGGTATCCACGGCATTCGTGATTCTAGCTACCTAAGTGCCATGAGTAACTCGCGTCGTTCCAATTGACGGTTGCCGAGAAACGGTAGCCGGAGGAGGATCCATCCGGTTCCGTTTTGTTCACGGCGATGCATTTAAACGTTCCGGTCAGGGCCGTCAAGTCGTCTGATGATCCCCCGCCCAAAGGTGTACATGACGCCCTTGTGATTGGCCCGTCCAAAACCCCTTCAGTGACACGGGATTCAGCGTCCTTCTTAATCGATTCTTCCATAGCGACGATGATCGCCTTGCGCTGCGTGCGTTTCGCATCATCCGCTGATTTTTTAGCTGCTGCCGCTGCCGCTTCGGCCCGTTTTGCCTCGGCTTGCCTCTTGTTCTCCGTCTCGGCCGCCGCCGCTGCTGCAGCCTGTTCTGCCTGAATCTCGTTTGTGCGCTGTACGTTGAGCGTGATTAGGACTCCGGCGATTACCGCGATAACGACCGCTGCTGCAATCAGGGCCATACGTTTGTTCACCTTTGCCCAGCGTGAACGAACTTCATAGGATGTGCCGCAGTTCGGACAAAATCCACCGGTAGTGAGGTTCTGAACACTGCACTTGCGGCAAACCTTGTTTTGCGGTTGTTGTGTGTTGTCCTGGGACAACAGATTCGTAGGGGTGTTTGTCAAGGTGTTCTCCGGTCAAGGCTCAGATGGGTGATATGCAGGCGGCAGACGGTACCGCTACTCGCACGCCACCCCGTTGTTGTTGCGGTCCAGTGCAGGCCTGAAGCCAGGCTGATGAGCGTAGAGCGGCGCTGCCCCCGCCGCTCGAACCGCATCACAGTTCTGGTAGTAGGGAGCAGACGCCGCGGGTGCCGCGGGGGCCGGTGCAGCGGGAGCCGCCGGAGCCGGCGCCGGGCCGGGTGCAGCAGGAGCGGCAGGTGCCGGTGCCGGTACCGGTACGGCCTGGCGGGCTGCGGCGTCCCGTGCAGCCTGCTCCGCTGCGGCCTGTGCGGCAGCAGCAGCGTCCGCAGCAGCCTTTTCAGCTGCTGCTTTCTGAACCGCAGCCAGCTCGGCGGCCGCCTTATCTGCGGCGGCCTTCTCGGCGGCGGCCTTTTCCGCCTCGATCTTCTCAAGGGATTTGACCCCTAGTTTCACAGTGGAGCCCTCTTCAGCCTGGGCATTTTCCGCCGGGTCCTGGGAGATCACCTGCCAGTTGCTCTCCTTGAAGATCGACTTGCCGTCCACCGCGTCCTTGGCCTCAACCTCAAATCCGAGGTCTTCCAACTGCTCCGTCGCCTTATCGAGCGTCAGGCCGACGACTCCGGGAACGGTGACTTTTGCCGCAGCCGTGGCCACGGCAGTTGCCGCCGACGCCGGTTCCGTTGCCTCCTGCTTGCTGCCGCAGCCCGTCAGCATCAGGCCGGCAAGCACAACAACTGCCAGCGTCTTCTTCATGGCTCCTCTCGGAGCCTGTGGATTGAAGGTCATTTTTCCCCCTAGGAATGGTTGTGATGTTGATGCAGTTGGGACGTGCGGAACCCCAAGACAAATAGGCGCGCTACTCGCAGGCCACGCCGTCCAGGTCGCGGTCCAGCCCGGCGCGGTAACCGGCCTGCCCGGCGTAGAGCGGAGCCGCGCCGGCAGCCCTGGCGGCCGTGCAGTTGGCGTAGTAGGCAGCCGCTGGAGCCGGCACAGCAGGAACGGGCGCCGGAGCCACGGGTGCCGGAGCAACCGGGACAGGTGCGGGCGCAACCGGAGCAGGAGCCGGGGCCGCGGGAGCCGGTGCCACAGGCGCGGGTGCAGGCTCCGCCACGACCGGTGCCGGCGACGGAGCTGGAGGCTCCGCGTTTGTCGGCGCCAGCTGTCCGCTGCAGTCGGCCAGGATCCGGGCCATGGCGTCGTGCTCCGCCTGGGTCACCCACAGCCCGTAGGTGGCCTTCACGGAAATCTGCCGGGCGACATACTCGCACCGAAAGCCCTTGTTCGGCGGCAGCCAGGTGGCGGCGTCGCCGTCGCCCTTTTTCTGGTTGGTGGGGCCGTCCGTCGCCTGCAGGTTCAGCGGATCATTGGCGAACGCAGTCCGCTGTTCCGTGGTCAGCTGCTGGGCGCCCTTCTGCCACGCATCGCTGAGCGCCACCACATGGTCGATCTGGACGGCGCTGCTGGTGGCCTGCCCGCGAAGGAAATTGATGCTCGTGCCCGTGTACGGATCGTTGAGCATGCCCGACTTCACCTTGCAGGGGACGCTGTTCATGTAGCTGACAGCTGCGAGGTCGCGCTTGAGCATGTCGTTGCGGGTGTCGCAGCCGTTGCGGTCCACATCCGCCCACGCCTGGCCGAACAGCGCCCGGTCGTACCCCGTCTTCGGCGCCCTGCCCTTGATGGGAAGGGTGGCCAGCAGGTCGACCGCCCGGGTGGCGAACGCGGGCTGCTCCTTCGGAGCGGTGACAGGGGTGCCGTGCGCCACCAGGTGCGGCGTCTCGGGATCCAGCGGTGCGCCTGTCTCCTTCGCGGTGGGGGCGGACGACGGCGTCGCACTGGCTGTGGTGGTTGGCCTCCCCGTGGCCGTGGCGGCCGGCGCCGTGCTTCCCGAGGCGGCCGCTTCCAGGTCCGCGGTGGAAACCCGCGGCATGGTTGCGCCGCCGGCGACGAGGAGGGCGAACGATGTGGCGAGTGCAACGGCGCCCGCCTTCCGCTTTGCAGGCAGCCACGCCCAGGACCGGCGTCCGGTCAGAAGGACGTACAGGCCTGTGAGCCCGGCCGAGATGGCCAGGAACACCAGCGCACCGCCAAGTCCGCTGCTCAGCGACCCCAAAAGCACGAAAAGAGCGGTAAGGACTCCGACAATGATTGTGGAAGCGAGCGGTTTGCGCGGCGGTTTGGGCGCAGGTTGGTAAGGACCCCTCAGGGCCTGGTATTCGGACATCATTTCCCCAGCTATCTGAGCCCGAAAAGGCCCCGCAATTGCCGGGCTTGCTGCTAAACGCGACAAATGATTCGTGGTTGAGCCTATTAGTCCGGCTGCACGGAAGTTCCGCATTCCGGCTTTCCTCGCCGAAGATTGCGCAGCACTTGAGCAGATCTTGAGCCTGCCTGTCGCACTTGAATTATTCGGCTTAACAATTGGGGGATCCGCTGAACCGGACGATGCTTGTCTTCGCCTTTTGTCCGCCCTACCGTGAAGGGAAAAGCGGCCGAAGTGCAGGTGCAGGCATGCGGACTCGTGAGGTGTGGTCACGCTGCCTCCTGCTGTGCTTGCTGGCTGCCTGCATTGCTGCCGTCCCCTCCCCTGCCGCCTCGGCTCCCGCTGTTGATCGCGCCACCGAGGAGCAGACCTACGACGCCCTCGATGCCTTCCTCCGGGAGCAGATCAACGCCCTCGGAATCCCCGGTGCCGCCGTCGCCGTCGTGCAGGACGGGAAGCAGGTGCACTCGGCTGCGTTCGGCCGCGCCGATGATTCCGGACGGCCCATGACGGTCCAGACGCCGGTCCTGCTCGCGTCCACCAGCAAGTCACTGACCGCGATCGCGGTGATGCAACAGGTGGAGGCCGGCCGGCTGCGGCTGGATGAGCCGGTGCAGGCCTACTTGCCCTGGTTCACGCTTGACGACAGCCGTTCCCCGTCCATCACGGTGCGGCACCTGCTGCACCAGGCCAGCGGCATGGCGTCCAGGGACACCGCGTTCGAAGCCTCCCTCGACCAGGGCCCGGAGGCCCTGGAAGAAGAGGTCCGGGCATTGGCTGACGCCACCTTAGCTCGTAAGCCGGGCGAGGCATTCCACTACGCCAACGCCAACTACAACATCCTGGGCCTGCTGGTACAGACGGTCTCCGGGCAACCGTTCGGGCGGTACCTGGAGGACCACGTTTTCGAGCCGCTGGACATGGCGCACACCCACCCCACCCGTGCCGCCGCCCGCGCCGGCAACGCCGCCGCAGGATACTCCCGCTGGTTCGGCTCCTTCTGGCGCCAGACGGACGTGCCCGCTCCCTCGTCCGGGATGCCCTCGTCCACGCTGTACTCCTCCGCGGAGGACCTGGGCCATGAGCTGATCGCCCTGCTCGACGGCGGCCGTTACGGTACGTCGGAGATCCTCCGGCCCGGGAGCGTGGAGACAATGTTCGAGCCGCGCGTGCAAGTTGAAGGCTCGAAGGAGTACGCCATGGGCTGGTTCACCCGGCCGCTGGTAGAGTCCGCCGGCCCTGGTCCGGCCGTCCCCGAGGAGGCGTTGCCCCGACTCCTTGAGCACCAGGGGGAGTGGGGCAACAGCCACACCTACCTGGGCATGGTCCCGTCCTCGGGGCTGGGCCTCGCGCTGGTCATCAATGCCAACGACGCCGCTGCACCGTCACGGTTGAAGGCCATCGACACGAACATCCTCCGGATCCTCCACGGCCAGGAACCGGTGCCGGCCGTCATCCACGAGGACTGGCTCCAGCGGTACAGCTGGGCGGTGGCCCTGGGACTGCTGCTCGCGGAGCTACTGAGCCTGTGGCTGGGCGCGCGGTTCCTGCTCCGGCAGGGACCTGCGCGCTTTCCCGCCGCCTATGTGGTGGCCGCCCTGGCCCTCGACGCCTTTGTCCTGTGGCTGAGCCTGGACTATGCCCCGGCCAGGTTCGATACGCATCTGCTGGTGGTCATCCGGCAGTTTCCCGACGTCGGCCTGTTCCTGGTGCCGGCACTCGCCCTGGCCATCGTCTGGCCGATCCCCCGGACCGTCTGGCTGTTGATTCGGTCGGCGCGTGTGTCAGAGAACCCCACTGGACCAGCTCACCCGGCCTGACGGGATTCGGTTTGTTTGCTGTGCCTGAACCTGCCCAAAAGTAACGGCACTGCGACGAGCAAAGCGATCAACACCAATATTCCCGTAACTACGGTGCCGGCGCCGCGGAGCCATACGCCTTGGCTTTCGTAACCCGAGACGATCGCATGGCCCGGATCCTGCTCTCTATAGATGACCGTGACGTCCTCCCCCACAACGGGGTGCTGGTCATGGTCCACCGGTGCCCAGGTGTAGTGGTAGGCCCCGTCAAGGGATATGAACTCTACCTCGATATCCCGATCCGATGCTTTGCTGACGTCGTCGAAATCGACAATGGTGCCTGTGGTCTGCGTCCCGGTCAGGGCCAGTTCTTCGTCGATATTGATGAAGTACTGGCCAAGGACAAACATTGCTGGACCGATGAGGAGGACCATCACGCCCACCAGCGTACGGAGCACCTGCTTCAGGGACGACATTCTCGATTTCACGGCAGCTCTGCGGGCATTCACTCGCCCCATTCTGCCGGATGAAAGCCATCCCCATGGTGGTCCAAATGCGGTTGGTTGTTTAAATGCGGGAGGCTTAAATGCGGGAGGCCCCAACCTGCGGTTGGGGCCTCGACCGTGATGTGTTGTCCGGCGGTGTCCTACTCTCCCACACCCTCCCGGGTGCAGTACCATCGGCGCTGTGGGTCTTAGCTTCCG
>NZ_JBNHFE010000009.1:0-104734 GCF_059089905.1 Arthrobacter sp. Y3221087 | reverse complement strand
CTGCACCCGGGAGGGTGTGGGAGAGTAGGACACCGCCGGACATAACATTAGTAGGGCCCTGACAATCACTGTCAGGGCCCTACCACTTTAACCACCAACCCGCGCCCACCCGTGGCGGCTCTGGCACCAACCCCCGCCCACCCTCCCCAGGAACGACCGCCCACGCGTCCGGCCCGGGAGCGGCCAGAAGTGAGCGCGCATCGGCGAAGACACCACCACAAGTGGGAGAGCATCCGCGCAAACACCGCAGGAACTGAGAGAGCGTGCCGGCGAGGGGTTCCGCAGCGGGGAATCCAAAGGATCACCGGCCGCCGGAAGGGCCGCAAACTCCCCAAAATCCGGTGATTAACCTCAAAAAGTCGCGGAAACACGCGGAATTTGCGGCCCCCGACCGCCCAAGCTGGTAAGTTTTCGAACAGTGGCTTGTGCGCATGCCGCGTAGAGGCTCCAGAATCATGATCGTCCAGGAGGACATAAATGGCTAAGAACCGTAGTGAACTTGTTGCAGAGGTAGCGGGCAAGGCCGGCACCAGCCAGGCAGCCGTCAACTCCGTCCTCGACGCACTGTTCGAGGTTTTCGAGACTTCCGTCGCCGCGGGCGAGAAGATCACCATCCCGGGCTGGCTCGCCGTCGAGCGTACCGACCGTGCAGCTCGCACCGGCCGCAACCCGCAGACGGGTGAGACCATCCAGATCGCAGCAGGCCACAGCGTTAAGCTGACCGCCGGCTCCAAGCTGAAGGCTGCGGTCTCCAACAAGAAGTAGGCAACTTCTTCTCGGTCCGCCATCCTAGCGGCGCGGGCCGGACAGAAAAGGGGCGGCAACCGGATGGTTGCCGCCCCTTTTGCGTGCGCCCTGCCCTTTGATCGGCAGATTCGCGGCCCGGGCAGGCGTAGCGGACAATGGAATGGTGTCTTCTGCCGCAAAATCCCAATCCACCACACCCCTGCCCGCCGGCAAAGGCGGACGGGCACCGGGCGGTGATGCCCTGGGTGTCTCCATCCCATGGCAGCTCGCGGGACTGGCCACTCTGTTCCTGGGCCTGACGGCGGCCCTCATCTTTTCCGGCGCCGCTGCCACCCGCGGCGTAGCTGATCCAGGCGCCTTGGTCCGATGGGGACTTCCCGTCAGCAAGGCCCTCCACAACATTTCACTGGCGACGGTCATCGGGGGCCTGGTCTTCGCCGTCGGTATCCTGCCGAGGAACCTGGCCCCCCACAGCAGGGGCAGGGCCGATGGCAACGAAGGTCCGGAGCACCCCGCCTTCAGCAGGGCCCTGGCGGCAGCGGCGGCCGCCGGTGCAGCCTGGACGCTCTCGGCCATCGCCGTCCTGGTCCTCACCTATGCGGACGTGGCCGGCCAGGGCCTGTCAGGTGACGCAGAGTTCACCCAGGCCCTCGTGTACTTCATGACCGACATCGAAACCGGCCGCGCCTGGCTGGCGGTCACCATTATCGCGGCAGTGGTAACCACAGCCCTGTTCGGCGTCAGGTCGCTTGGGGGACTTGGGCTCACGCTCATCCTGGCACTGATAGGGCTCGTGCCCACAGCCCTGATCGGACACTCCTCCAGCTCTTCGGACCACGAGGGCGCCATCAACTCCCTGGGTCTGCACCTGGTGGGCGTCAGCACCTGGGTGGGCGGCATCATCATGCTGGCCCTGCTCTCCGGCATCCTGACCGGCGCCAAGGCAGGGGCCGCCGGAGACATCACCGAGGCCACGCTCAGGAGGTTCTCCAGCCTCGCCGGGTTCGCCTTCGTGCTGGTGCTCGCCTCCGGCGTCATCAACGCGAGCATCCGCATCACCAACTGGGCCGACCTCTTCGGCTCCACGTACGGCCAGCTGATCCTGGCCAAGACCGCCGCCACGCTGGTGCTGGGCGGAATCGGCTTCATGCACCGCCAGTGGGTTATCCCGCAGCTGGGCCGCCAGGGCAACACGATGTCGTCCCGGCGGGTGCTCTGGCAGCTGGTCCTCGCGGAGCTCCTGGTGATGGCCGCAACGTCCGGCGTCGCCGTCGCACTGGGCCGTTCGGCTCCGCCGCAGCCCACCACGTACGCGCCGGACGCCTCCCCCGCTTTCATCCTCACCGGCTACGAACTTCCCCCGGAGCTCACGCCGGAGCGCTGGCTGACGGAATGGCGGCTGGACTGGCTGTGGATCGCCGTCGCGCTGTTCGGCCTAGTGTCCTACTTCCTGGGCGTTGCCAAAATCCACCGCCGCGGCGACTCTTGGCAGTGGTTCCGGTCGATCAACTGGGTGATCGGCCTGCTGGTGCTGACCTACATCACCTCCGGTCCGCCGTCGGTCTATGGCCGCATACTGTTCTCCGCGCACATGGTGGACCACATGGCACTGACCATGGTGGCCCCCATCTTCCTGGTGCTGGGCGCCCCCGTTACCCTCGCGCTCCGAGCCCTGCAGCCCCGCGGCGACGGTACTCGCGGTGCCCGCGAGTGGATCCTGGTCTTCGTGCACTCGAAGTTTTCGCAGGTGGTCACCCACCCGCTCTTCGCGGCGGCCAACTTCGCCGGCTCGATTGTGCTGTTCTACTACTCGGACCTGTTCGGCTTCGCGATGCGCGAGCACGTGGGCCACGAGCTGATGATCGTGCACTTCCTGCTGACCGGCTACATTTTCATCCTGACCATGATCGGCACGGACCCGCTGCCCCGCCGTGCGCCCTATCCGCTGCGGCTGCTCCTCCTGCTGGCCACCATGGGCTTCCATGCCTTCTTCGGCGTCGCCATCATGGGCGGGGACAACCTCCTGGCCGCCGACTACTTTGGCAACCTTGGCCGGGCCTGGGGAGACTCCGCGCTGGTGGACCAGCAGAAGGGCGGCGCAGTGGCCTGGGGCATCGGCGAGGTGCCCACCCTTCTGGTGGCGATCGGCGTCGCCATCATGTGGTCCCGTTCCGACGCGCGGGAGACCAAGCGGGTGGACCGCGCAGCGGACAGGAATAACGACGCCGATCTCACCGCTTACAACGATATGTTTGCCAAATTGGCCGAACGCGACGCCAAGCTGGCTGACCGCAACAAGCTGGAAGGACGCTGATGAGCGAAACCGTACGCACCCACGCCCGGGTCCGCGCCTCTGAACTGGTGGGCCGCAACTGGTTGAACACCGGTGGCAAAACGCTGGACCTTGAGGCCCTCCGTGGCAAGATCGTGCTGCTGGACTTCTGGACGTTCTGCTGCATCAACTGCCTGCACGTCCTGGACGAGCTGCGTCCGCTGGAGGAGGAGTACTCGGACGTCCTGGTGACCGTCGGCGTCCACTCACCCAAGTTCGAGCACGAGGCAGACCCTGTGGCCCTTGCCGCGGCGGTGGAGCGCTACGAAATCCACCACCCGGTCCTCGACGATCCGGAGCTGGACACTTGGAAGGCCTACACCGCCCGCGCCTGGCCCACCCTGGTGGTCATCGACCCTGAGGGCTACATCGTGGCGCACCTTTCGGGTGAAGGCCACGCGGACGGCCTGGCCGTGCTGATCCCCGAGCTCATCGCCGAGCACGACGCCAAAGGCACCCTCCACCGCGGCTCAGGCCCCTATGTGGCGCCCGAACCGACGTCCGGCACCCTGCGGTTCCCCGGCAAGGCGCTCTTCCTTCCCGCCGGCCGCGGCTCCGGTGCGGACGGAGTGTCCGACGGCGGCCCGGCAGCAGGTGCCGCGGTGAAGGATGCTGCTGAAAAGGGTTCCTGGCTGGTTACCGACACAGGGCACCACCGGGTGGTGGAACTCGGCACCGACTTCAAGACGGTCCTGGCCACCTTCGGTTCCGGCACCAAGGGCTATGCTGATGGCCCGGCGGCCGGCGACACTGCCACGGCGCAGTTCAACGAACCCCAGGGCCTGGTCCTGCTGCCCGAGGATGTGGCAGCGAAGGTTGGCTACGACGTCGTGATTGCCGACTCCGTCAACCACCGCCTGCGCGGGCTGTCCCTCACGGACGGCAAGGCCTCCACTCTGGCCGGCAACGGCGTCCAGCGCCTGCTGGAGACCGGACCGGCCCGCGTGGACGAGGACGCGGCCGGATTCACCGGCCGGTTGAGCGAGCATCCCCTCGAGGTGTCGCTGAGCTCCCCCTGGGACCTGGTGTGGTCGCGCAAGCTGAATGCCGTAGTGATCGCCATGGCCGGCACCCATCAGATCTTCAGCTTCGACCCCGTATCCGGCGAAGTGGACATCATTGCCGGCAACGGCCTGGAGGGGCTCCTGGATGGTCCCGCGCACGAGGCCTGGTTTGCGCAGCCCTCCGGCGTGGCCGAGGACGCCGACGGCAACATCTGGGTAGCTGACTCCGAGACGTCGGCGCTCCGGAAGCTGGTGATTGATGACGCCGGCACCATCACCGTGGAGTCCGCCGTGGGCAAGGGCCTGTTCGATTTCGGCTTCCGGGACGGTCCTGCCGCTGAAGCCCGCCTGCAGCACCCGCTGGGCGTGACAGTCCTCCCCGACGGCTCCGTCGCGATTGCGGACACCTATAACGGTGCCGTGCGCCGCTACGACCCGTCGGCAGGAACGGTCTCAACCCTGGCGCGGGGTCTCCTGGAACCCTCCGACGTCATTGTGGACCACACCCAGTCCGCCGGTTCCGAGCCGCTGCTGGTGGTGGTGGAGGCCAACCAGCACCAACTGGTGTACGTCCCCATCCCCAAGGAAGCGCAGCAGGTGGACGAGGGCGCGTCCCAGACGCACCGGCCCAAGAGCCCCGTGGCGCCCGGCCCGCTGGAGCTCACTGTCCGGTTCACCGCCCCCACCGGGCAGAAGCTGGACGACCGCTGGGGCGACCCCACGCAGCTGAAGATCTCCTCCACCCCGCCCGAGCTCCTGGTGTCCGGCGGCGGAACCTCCGTGGGGCTGCTCCGCACGGTGGAGCTCTCATCCGAGATTCCGGAGGGTGTGCTGCACATTACCGCCCGCGCTGCCGCCTGTGACGGCCCCGAGACCGAAGACGGGGAAATCCCGGACCACGCTGCCTGCCACCTGTACCAGCAGGACTGGGGCATCCCCGTGGTCCTGCAGGCCGACGGCGACATCGAGCTGGTCCTGGACCTCCGCGGCATGGACTGACGGCTCCTGCCGCCAAAGTGGCCCGGTTTTCGCTCCGAAAGAGTGGAAAGCGGGCCACTTTTATTGCGCTTTGCAGCAAAAACCGGGCCAGAGTGGGCGCCCCCGGTATCCACATAGCCGCGGCTGTACCTCCCCGAAGCCAGGAACTGCAGGCATGGTGGCCTGATGGATGCAACAGAGATCCTTCGCGCCGCCGGGGGAGTTCTGCTGAGGCGTGACGTGCTGGCCGCAGGTGCCAGGGATGTGGACTTGCGGCGGGCGGTCCGGAACGGCAACGTGCTACGGCTGGAGCGCGGATTGCTGGCTGTGGCCGATGCTGAGTCGGATCTGGTGGAGGCTGGGCGTGCACGGGGGCTGTTGACGTGCGTGTCAGCGGCGCCGATGTACAGACTTTGGCAACTCAAGGCACCTTCGATGCCCCATTACTGGCACAGCAACGGCCGAAGCTCGGTGCGGTGCGTGAGCCACCGGCTGGCATTGACGCAGGTGCCCCGCCACCGGACGCTAGCGGCACTTCCTGATGTACTGCTCCACGCACTGCTGTGCCTGCCCGAACTCGAGTCATTGGTGATGGTAGAGTGTGCCTACAACCGTGGAGACATTGACCTGTCTAACCTCCTCCGCCACCTGAACGGCAGGCGCTGTGGTAGGGCCCGCCGGGTATTGTCCAAGGTTGAACATGGCGCCGACTCCCTCCTGGAAACCCTGGCCCGGGTGCTGTTTCGTGACGCCGGCATCACTACGGATACCCAAGTATGGATTCCCGGGATAGGGCGGGTTGATTTCCTGCTGGAGGGTTTCCTGATCGTGGAGATTGATGGGCTTGCCTTCCACTTGGAGGCACGGCAGTTCAAGAAGGACCGGCGCCGGGATAACGCGGCAATACGGCAGGGAATGCCCGTGCTCCGGTTCTTCTACGATGACGTCGTTCATGCGCCCGAAGGCGTCCTGTCGCAGGTCCGGGAGGTGCTGGCACGCGGTTCACTGCGATGGCCGCAACCAAACCGGCCCACTTATTAGGTCAGTGCGGCTTGAGGCAGCAGGCGCAATTACCGTAACCGGCTAAAACTGGGCCAGTGTGGCGCAGGACCGGAACAAACGAGCTAGAAGCTCAGCATCGGGGTGACTTTGACCGCGTCACCGGAGACGTCCAGGCGCGTGGTGAAGCTGAAGTCCACCTCTGCCTCGAGGGGATACCAGATGCCGGTGAAGGAGTTCTGCTGGAGCGCCTCCACTTTGGCCTTGCCGTCCAGCGGGGCCACCACCCAGCGTCCGTCGAAGGGTTCGATGGAGACGTTGGGATACTCCGTGACGGTCCACTTGATGCTGCCGTCCTGCACCCGGTTGTTGCTGGCGTAGTAGAACGGGCAGTCCGGCTGCAACTTCTGTTCCTTGGCCGCTTCCGCAGCACAACCGTCCAGGAACTCTTTGACTTTGTCCGCCACGTCTTCCTTGAGCTTGCCCGTTGCCTGGGTCAGCAGGTTGAGCGGTGCCACGGGAACGTCGCGGGCCGTCACGGTGGCCCGGGTGGCGGGAGCGGAGAAGTACTGGCCGTTCAGGGCAGCCTCGTACTCGCCGGGGTAGAAGACGGCGAACGAGTTCCGGCCGTTGGGCATGTTCACGGGGACGCCGTTGACGTTGGCCTGGTTGCCGTTGACCACGGTGATGTCCAGGGTGGGCAGGCGGGTGGGGACGAACGCCCACGTGTTGAAGAAGATCCATTCCGTGCCGGTTTTCTCCAGCAGGAATTCGGTGCTGAGCCGGCTGCCGTCAATTGTGTATTCCATCGGCACCACCACCTGGTCGCCCGGGCGTTCCTGCGGGTCGCCGATCTCCACGTTGGCGAGCCGGGACGCAGCGGTCTGCAGCCCGGTCCCGTCCAGCATTGCGGCGTTGCTTGGCGGCACGGTGGCGCGCAGCAGTCCCAGCGCCTTGCCGCCGTCGCCGTCCTGCAGGGCGTCCAGATACTCGCGGACCGGCTGCTGCGGGCTCGCCACGGTGTTGTTCACCAGGTTCACGGCAACGATGGCTCCGGCCACGGCAAGCATGAGGCCCAGCAGCCATCCGGCCGCTATCCTCACCAACGCTTGACTCATCTGCACGTTCCTTACAGTAACGTTAGTGCGAACGCACACTAAAGTTGGTGTCTCCCCTACTTGGGGCGGAAGCGTGGGGAAAGCATCCGACGACGGCGTGCGGCACAGCCGGTCAGGGCGCCGTGGAAAGCGCTGTGGTCAGCGGCGGCGGCGCCGGGATGACGTGCCGAAGACGCCCCTCAACAGTTCACGGCCCAGCTGGGTACCGACGGACCTGGCCATGCTCTTCAGGCCGCCGCCGAGTGCGCCGCCAAGGACCGCGCCCAGGTCGTCCATCATCCCGCCACCGGGCTGGGGCTGCGGCTGCCTGCGGGGCGCCTCACCACGGGTCTCATCCCGGCGCGGCGCGGTTTTGCTGCTGGTCCTGTTGCTCGGCCTGCCCAGGATCTCCTCCTCGATGCGGCGGGCCTCCTCATCGATGTCCAGCGGGCCGGGAACTTCCGCTGCCGGGCCAGTGGGTGCGGCGGCCTTGCCGGTCAGCTTCTCGTAGGCGGACGGGTTGTCCACGGCCGTCCCGTACTTCGGCAGCAGGGCGGACCCGGCCACCGTGCTTCGGACCAGGGCTTCATCGCTGGGGCCCATGACGGACTCCGGCGCGCGCAGGCGGGTATGAGCCACCGGCGTGGGGGCGCCTTTGTCATTCATGACGGTGATGACGGCTTCGCCGATGCCGGCGGACGTCAGGGTTTCCTCAAGGTCATAGTCGCTGACCGGGAACGTGGACACGGTGGCCTTCAGGGCCTTGGCGTCCTCCGGGGTAAAGGCCCGCAGGGCGTGCTGCACCCGGTTCGCCAGCTGGCCCAGGACGTCGGCCGGAACATCCTTGGGGGTCTGGGTGACGAAGAAGATGCCCACGCCCTTGGACCGGATGAGCCGGACGGTGGTGGTGATTGCCTCCAGGAAGGCCTTGGACGCCCCGTTGAACAGCAGGTGGGCCTCGTCAAGGAAGAACACTAGCTTGGGCTTGTCCAGGTCGCCGGCCTCGGGGAGGTCCTCAAAGAGATCGGCCAGCAGCCACATCAGGAACGTGGAGAACAACATGGGCTTGGTCTGTAGCGTGGGCAGCTCCAGGCAGGTGATCACGCCCCGGCCGTCTGGGGCGGTGCGGAGCAGTTCGGCGGTATCGAACTCCGGTTCGCCGAAGAACTTCTCCAGCCCCTGCGCTTCCAGGTTCACCAGTTCCCGCAGTATGACGCCGGCGGTGGCTTTGGACAGCCCGCCGAGCTCCTCCAGCTGGTCCTTGCCCTCGGCGGAGGTGAGGAACTGGATGACGGCCCTCAGGTCCTTGAGGTCGATCAGTTCCAGGCCGTTCTTGTCCGCAAAGTAGAACACCAGCTGCAGGCTGGACTCCTGCGTGTCGTTCAGTTCCATGATGCGGGAGAGCAGGATGGGGCCGAAGGACGAGACCGTGGCGCGGACCGGGACGCCGTTGCCGTCACCGCCGAGTGCCAGGAATTCGACAGGGAACGCCCGGCCCTGCCAGGGCTGGCCGAGGCTTTCGGTGCGCGCGCTGAGCTTTTCGCTGCCCGTTGCCGCCGTGGCCAGCCCGGAAAGATCACCCTTGATGTCCGCCAGGAACACGGGGACGCCAGCCGTGGACAGCTGCTCGGCCATCATGTGCAGGGTGACGGTCTTGCCGGTGCCGGTTGCCCCTGCCACCAGCCCGTGCCGGTTCATCATGGCCAGCGGCAGCCGCACCGGAGCGTCTCTGTGAAGCTCGCCGTCGACGATGGCGGCCCCCAGTTCGATGGTGGCCCCTTCCAGGGCGTAACCCTTCTGGATAGTGGCAAGCTTCTCTGCTGTGGTTTTCTTGGCCATGGCGCAAGCTTAGCGGCGGCCGGTGCCGGCGCCGCGGAGGCCGGCAGCGTCAGGCTACAGCTCCGGCGGGATCACTCGTAGGACGGCCGGTGCCATTCCTGGTCGGCGGGCATCCTGCCTATACTCCAGGCGGAGACTTTCCGAAGATCGACCCTTGTTGCCTGCAGGCGAACCTTCCGGCCCCCGGTCACAAGCACCGGCCCCAGAAAATGAAGGTACGGATCCTGCTCAGGCCTCTGTTCATTTAAGGTTGACGCCTCCGAATCGAAGGCGTTGGCGATGTCCGGGCTGCCAACCCGGATCTGGTCATTCTGCCGCCGCTCCCAGGCCTGCTCCGACACCGCGGACCCCGAGATGACGGTGCCGTCGACTACAACAGTGAGCTCAAGGGTTGCATCGGTGTCGACTCGAACGGTCCGGGCCAACAGCTGCACCAGGCGCCTGTCTATGCCATATGCACTTTCCGCCATTCCCCGACCCCTCATGGCTTTGAACCTGGATCCACTCCGAATAACAGCTTAAGCCGGGCGCCTGCTCTGCGCGTGGGCTAGTGCAGCGCCGAAACCAAGTAGTCGCGCCGCCCGGCGGCTCCAGAAAACGAGTACTTGAAGTCCAAAGTCAGGTGGCCAATTACGCGTGTTCTCCGGTGGGGCTGGAACTTACCTTTAGTTCAGGCAGCGGCCAAAGTGGGCCGCCCGATGGTCTCAGGAGCTCGCATGCGCACTTCCCCCAGCAAATCTGTCCTCTCCCGCCGTCTTGCAGCGGCAGTTGTCCTGCCGGGCCTGCTCACCAGCAGCCTGGTTCTGGTCCAGCCGGCCTTTGCCGCAGGAACCACGTCCAATACCAACATCTGCAACGGTGTGGTCAACCAGCAGGCACACCGGGGAGGCGTCCAAGCAAACCTTCTCAAGGCAGCCGCCAAGAAGAACGCAGACGCCATCGCGAAGCTGGAGGCCGAGAAGGTCCAGCTCCAAAGCCAGGAAACCAGCCTCAACGACGAGATTGCAGCGGCAGACAAGGCGATCGCCGATCTTGAGGCCCAAGAACAGCAACTCGCAGCCGACGAGGCAGCGACGCAGGCCGAATTGGAAAGGTTGGTCGAAGAACGAGCCAACACGACGGCGGCCATCGCGGATGTGGAGGCAGCGCTAGCTGGGCTGCGGGAACAGAAAGCCGACGTTGAAAGTGAGCTTTCACCGCTTCAGGAGGACTTGCTGGCCGCTGAGGCAGCGGCGGGCCACCTGGAAGGCCAGTTGGCCCAAGCTGTTGCAGATCAGCAGGCCAACAGCGAGAAGCTCACCGCGGTACAAGCCGAGCTGGAAACACTCACGCAGGATGCCGCCGACGCTGCTGACGCCGTGGCCGCAAAGAATGCTGCCATTCAGCAGGCGCAGGGCGAGCTACAGACGCTGACCACCCAGGTGGAGGAAACTGCGTCTGCTGTTACCGCCGCACAGAAGGAGGTCGCTGATGCCCAGGCCAAGCTGCTTGCACTTGAGGCGGATAGCGCGTCAGCAGCTGCCACCCTTGAAGCCGCGCAGGGTGAGCTGGCTGCCGCGGAGCAGACGCTGGCTGAACGGGAGACGGCAGCGACGGCCGCAGACGCAGCCCTCACCGAGAAGAAGGCCCAAATAAGCACCGCCGCGGGTGAGCTCGCCACGCTGCAGTCCGTCGCGGCTGATGCCACGGAAGCTCTCGCCGACAAAAAGGCCGACATCGTCGATGCCGAGGCAGAGCTGGTCACTTTGCAGGCTGATGCGGCGGCAGCGGCGAAAGCGGTGGAAGACAACGTGGCGAAGATTGAAGCCGCCAAAACGGCAATCGCCACGCTGCAGGGGCAGATCAACTCTCTCAACACGACCATTGCAGGCAAGCAGTCCCAGCTGACCACGGCGAAAAATGAGCTGACGGCCCTGACGACCACCAAGGACGCGCTAACGGCAGAAATCGCGGACCTTAACCGGCAGATCGACGCAATCAACGGCAACTCGCAGCGCAAGCGGGACCTGATCGCCCTCCGCGACGCGAAGCAGGGCGAGCTCAATACGGTCACCACCCAGATCACCGACAAGAACACTCTGATTTCGGGCCTTAAGGGCGACCTTAAGACGCTTCAAACCCAGGTGGACTCACTGAATGCCCAGCTTGCCACCAAGCAAGAGGAGAGCAGCGCACTGCAGCAGAAAGTGGCACCGCTCCAAGAAGTGCTCGACATCGCGAATGATGCCGTCTCCGCACAGCAGGCTGAGATCGAAGCGCTGAATGCCCAACTTCCCGGGCTCCAGGACGCGGTGGCCTCTGCGAACAACGATGTTGTCGAAAAGCAAGGTCAACTCGCTGACCTGCGGGCGGGGCTGCCTGCTCTCGAGGAAGCAGCCGCCGATGCAGCAGAGGCCGTTGTAGCCCAGCAGAAGGTTGTTACCGACCTTGAGAATGCCCTGCCCGCGCTGGTATCCGGGGTAGCTGAAGCCCAACAGGCCGTTACCGACC
This sequence comes from Arthrobacter sp. Y3221087, assembly GCF_059089905.1. Taxonomy (NCBI): domain Bacteria; kingdom Bacillati; phylum Actinomycetota; class Actinomycetes; order Micrococcales; family Micrococcaceae; genus Arthrobacter; species Arthrobacter sp. Y3221087. The sequence goes on along the minus strand of NZ_JBNHFE010000009.1, from coordinate 93,248 downwards.
AGAAGAACGTCCTCGCGGCCAAGCAGGACGCGCTGATGGACGCCAACGACGCTTTGACCGCCGCCACGGAGGCTGTCGAGTCCAAGGAAGACGCGATCCTGGACCTGCAGGCCGCCTTGCTCCGGCTCGAGTCAGCCCTCACGGCAGCGAACGCAGCTGTGGCTGACAAGACTGCTCAGATTAACAGCATCAACCTGATTGCGGAGCAGTTGGCCGGTGACGTAAAAGCCCTGAACGCCCAGATCACGGCCAAGGAAGCGGAAATTCTGGCGCTGCAGTCCCGGGTTGCGCCCCTGTTGGATCAGCTCAACAAGCTGAACGGTGAGATCACCGCGGCGGAAGCGAACCTGGCCGCATTGCAGACCCAACTGACGGGGCTGGACACTCAACTCACGGCCGAGCAGAAAAAGCTGGCAGACCTGCAGGCCCAGAAGAAGCCCAACAAGGATGCCATCGCTGCACAGAAAGTGGTGGTGAACGATCTGACAGCCAAGCTCGGCGACGTTCAAAAGCAGATTGCAGCCATTGACGGAACGATCGCGCTGGGAGGCTGCGCCGTCTAAGCGGCGTGCAGGCCGGCGCCCAACGACGTGCGCCGCAAGGAGGGGACCAGCTCGCCACGAGCTGGTCCCCTCTTGTACGTAAGCGGGCGTCAGCCCAGGGCCTTGATGACTTCCTTGGCCACGTCCTCGCTGGACTGCGGGTTCTGCCCGGTGATGAGGTTGCCGTCGCGGACCACGTTGGAGCTCCAGGCCGGACCGTTCTCAATGACGGCGCCCTTCTCCTTCAACGCGTCCTCCACCAGCCATGGAGTGTTTTCGCCCGTGCCGCCGCCCAGCTCCTCCTCATTGCTGAACACCGTGAGGCGGCGGCCCTTGAACGTGAACGCGCCGCCGTCGTCCGTCGCACTCAGCAGCCCGGCCGGACCATGGCAGAACGGCGCGATGATCTTGCCGTCCCTGTCGGCGGCAGCCAGGAGCCTGCCAAGGTCAGGGTCCTTGTACAGGTCCGCCATGGGCCCGTGCCCGCCGGGCAGCACCACGGCATCATAGCCGGAAGGGTCGACGCCGGCCAGCGCCAGCGGCTGCGACACCTCACCGTCGATCGCCTCGAGGTAGTCCCGGAAGCCTTGCGCCCGATCCTCGCCGCCGGCCGACTCCGCCGCCAGGCTGACCTGGTCCACCGTGGGTTTGCGGCCACCGGGGGTGGCGATGTGCACGGTGTGCCCGGCGTCGAGCAGGGTCTGGTGGGCCACTACCAGCTCCTCCGCCCAAAAGCCGGTGGGGTGCTCGCTGCCGTCCTTCATGGTGAGGGAGTCGGCTGCCGAGACAACCATCAGGATCTTCGCCATGGTGTTTCTCCTGTCTGTTCCACTTGGTTGCTTAGGGGCGGCAACCTCGTCAGGGTGCTGGGTATTCCGCACATCACAGAAATAAGCCGGGGCCCGCCGTCGTTATGCCCGCCGCGACCCGACGGGCAAAACTACGCAATGCTTCGAAAGGCCGGCACCCACGTGACTCTCCCGCTCTCCATCCTCGACCTGGCAACCATCGGCAAAGGCCAGACGGCGGCAGAGAGTTTCGCGGGCAGCGTGGCCATGGCGCAGAGCGCGGAACGGCTGGGATACCGGCGGGTATGGTACGCCGAGCACCACAACATGTCCTCCATCGCCTCGTCAGCCACCAGTGTGCTGATCGCCCACGTGGCCGCCCACACCGAGAGCATCAGGCTCGGCGCCGGCGGCATCATGCTGCCCAACCACTCGCCGCTGACCATCGCCGAGCAGTTCGGGACCCTGGAAACCCTCCACCCGGGCCGGATCGATCTTGGCCTGGGCCGGGCGCCCGGCAGCGACCAGAACACCATGCGGGCCCTCCGCCGGGATCCGATGTCTGCGGACAGCTTCCCGCAGGACGTCCTGGAACTGCAGGGCTACCTCACCGGCCCCACCCGCATCCAGGGCGTGGAAGCCACCCCGGGCAAGGGCACCAATGTTCCGCTCTACATCCTGGGCTCCTCCCTGTTCGGTGCCCGGCTGGCTGCACAGCTCGGCCTGCCCTACGCCTTCGCCTCGCACTTCGCCCCGACTGCGCTGCAGGACGCCGTCGCCGTGTACCGGCGGGAGTTCAAGCCGTCGGCCCAGCTGGACGCGCCGCATGTCATCGCCGGGGTGAACGTCATCGCCGCCGATTCCGTATCCGAGGCGCAGGCAATGCTGCAGGCCACCAAGCGTGCCAGGGTTTCCCTGTTCTTCGGTGGCGGACGCGAGTTCACCGATGACGAGGCGGACATGATCCTCGACTCGCCCCAGGGCCAGCACGTCTCGCAGATGATGACCTACTCCGCGGTGGGCACGCCCGACGTCGTCCTGGACTACCTGGACAGCTTCGGCAGGCATGCCGACGCCGATGAGCTCATCGTGGCGCACCAGAGCACCGGCACCGAAGAGCGGCTGCGGTCCGTCGAGCTGCTGGCCCAGGCGGCCGGGCTCGCGCGGGTGTGACGGCCCGCCTGCCGGACGCGGTGGGAGGCAGGAAGTAGAGCCTGCTACCGTGACGCGCGGAAGATCTCCGGCGCGGGGCGGGTTCCGGTGGCCAGGTCTGCGAGGATCCGGCCAATCACGGGCGTGAACTTGAAGCCGTGCCCGGAAAAGCCGGCGCCGATGACCACGGGTCCGATCCGGTCCAGAATGAAGTCCTCGTCAGGGGTGGTGGTGTAGGTGCAGCTGACGGCCTCGAAGGAATCCGCGTCCACCCCCGGCAGCCACGTCCGGGCGTAGTCCTGCAGCGCTGCGAGCTGCACGGGCTCGGGCTGGAAGGACCGCCCGTCCGGATCCACTACGGGCCCCGTGCCGTGCCAGCCGGCCTTGACTCCCTCGCCGGGCGTCAGCATCCCGTACACGGGGGAGTACCAGCCCTGGTAATCGGCGCCAGTGCCGGGGTAGTGGTTGAAGCCGGGCCAGGCAGCGCCCTCGTCCGCAATCCGGAAGTGCAGGGGCTGCTCCTGGGTGACGGTGAGCCGCGGAATCCGAAGTGCGCCGCCGGCAATGCCCAGCAGCTTCCCCGTCCACCCGCCCGCAGTCACTACCGCCTGGGCGGCGCTGACCGTCTCGCTACCGGACGCCGACTCAAGAACCAGTCGGACGCCGTCGTCCATCACCTGGAAGTCCACCACCTTGGTGTGATGCCGGATGTCGGCGCCCCGCGCAACCGCCAGCCGCTGGAAGGCGGGAAGCGCGGCTTCCGGGTTGAGCTGGCCGCCGTCTGGCATGTGCAGGACCTGCTGGTCGAAGCGAATGCCGCGCCACCGTTCTGCCGCTTCCCCGAGAGGGAGGAATTCGGCGCGGATGCCCGCCTGCGTGAGGGCACCGGCAACCTCGGGCAGCAGCGGCTCGGGGCCGTGGGCGACGATGCCGGTGCGTGCCAGCAGCTGTTCGCCGCTTTCCTGCTCAAGGTCGTCCCACAGGGCGAGGCTTTCGGCCAGCATGGCCACATACTCGGGCCGGTGGTAGCCGGGGTTGAGGTTCCGGGTGCTGCCGTGCGATGCGCCGACAGCGTGCCCGGGCCCGAACTGCTCCACCAGCGTCACCTGGCAGCCGCGGCGGGACAATGCCCAGGCGGCGGCTGAGCCCATGGCCCCGCCTCCGATCACCACGGTGTCAAGGATGGTTCCCATCAGTTTTCTCCCATCATGTGAGCAGCAGCGCGACGCCGATCATCGCAGGCACAGCCACCACGGTGGTAATCAGCACGGTGTCCTTTGCCACTGTAAGTCCCGTCTTGTACCGGCTGGCGGCCACGAAGACGTTCTGGGCGGTGGGCAGCGCCGAGATGACGACGACGGCGAACAGCGCGTGCCCTTCCATCCCCATGGCGAAGCGGGCGAAGAGGTAGGCCAGGGCCGGTTGCACGGCCAGCTTGAAACCGCTGGCGAGCAGGGTGTCCACTCGGCGTGCCGATGACGCCTGGAGCGGCCGGGTCCCGTTGAGGCTCATGCCGAACGCGATCAGCATGGCCGGGATGGCAGCCCCGCCAATCAGGTGGATCGGTTCCATGACCAGCTCCGGGACCTTGAATCCCGTGCCGGCAACCACCAGGCCAAGCGCGGAACCCACGATCATCGGGTTCCGCAGGATCATGAAGATGAAGCTCAGGGGAGTGGTGCGGTGCGAACTGGTGCTGGAGTCCAGGATCAGCAGGAACAGCGGCGTGAAGAAGGCGAGCTGGAAGATCAGCAGCGGGGCCACATAGCTCGCGTCCCCCAGGACGTAGACGGCGATGGGGATGCCGAGATTCGCGGAGTTGACCAGCGAGGCAGCCATGGAGGACATCAGGGACTCCGGCAGCGAACGTTTTAGCCAGAATTTGGCGAGCGTGAAGAAGAGCGCCGCCGTGGTGATGGCAGCAACGGCCGTGACCAGCAGGGGAGCGGCGAACACTTCCTGCAGTCGGGCCTTGCTCAGCGTTTCGAAGAGCAGGGCGGGGCTGGCCACGAAGAAGGTGAGGGAGCTCAGCACCGGCCGGGCGTTGTCCCCCAGCACCTTCTGCCGGCCCACGAACCAGCCCACCAGGATGATGCACCACACCACAAAGAAGCCCGCCAGCACTCCTAGCAATGAAGAACCTGCGGAGTGCGGCGGGGCAGCGTACCGGAGACCACGCTCCGGTTAGAAGTCGGCGTTGTTGAGTGCGAACGGCGGGCGCAGGAGGCCGGGGGTGATGCCCTCGGCGGGATCGTTGCCGAGCTGGACCACCTTGTTGTTGGCGTCCACGTGGACCACCTTGGGCTCGTAGGCCCTGGCTTCTTCGGTGGTCATCTGCGCGTAGGTAATCAGGATGACGAGATCGTTTTCGTGCATCAGGTGCGCCGCAGCGCCATTGATGCCGATGACGCCGGAACCGCGCTCGCCGGCGATGGTGTACGTCTCCAGGCGTGAACCGTTAGTGATGTCCACAATCGAGACAAGCTCGCCGGGGAGGATGTCGGCAGCCTCCAGCAGGTCCAGGTCAACGGTGACTGAACCCACGTAGTGCAGGTCAGCGTGCGTGACGGTGGCCCGGTGGATTTTCGACTTGAACATTGTTCGATTCATAACGGCACCAGTCTAGCGCCGGCCCCGATCCGTCGCAGTGACGCAGGGAACACTCCCGGCAGCAGCTTACGACGGCGGCGGGTCACCCGGCGTCGTCCGCCGCGATGGCGGCAGCGGCCGCGGCGAGGGTCTCCCTCGCGGCGAGGATGGCGGGCCGCTTGGCGCTGGAACGGCGTACCGAGGTGAACACCGTGCGGTGCGGCTTGCCGGGCAGCTCCAGCAGTTTGGCGGTGGTGCCCCGGCCCGTCCATACCAGGTCCGGCATCAGGGCCACGGCGTTGCCGGACTCAATGAGCCGGATCTGCGCCTGCAGGTCGGCGGTTTCAAAGCGCACGTCCGGTTCAAAGCCGGCGCTGCGGCAGGCCTGCTCCGCCCAATGGCGCGACGCTGCCCCCCGCGGCTCCATGACCCAGGCGAGCTCCGCCGTGTCCTCGATCCCGCGGATGGCGGGGCCGCCGTCGGACTCCGGCGGGACGGCAAGCCGGATGGCGTCCGTGGTCAGCTTGATCCGGTCGAGCTCCGGGTAGCGCGGGGCGGCATGCCCGGGATATTGCTCGGCGATGACAAGGTCGAAGTCCCGCGCCCAGGTCTCATGGAGCGCGGTTTCCGGCTCGCGCTGGATCATCTCGATCCGCACCTCGGGATAGGCAGCGGACATCCGGGTCAGCGTGTCCGGCATCAGCGCCAGTGCCGCGGACTGGAACACTGCGATCCGTACGGTTCCCGTGACGGTGGTCAGGGATGCCGCCAGGTCGGCCTCCGCCTGTTCCATGGTTTCCAGCAGCTGCGCGGTGTGCGCCACCAGCACCTCCGCCTGCGGCGTCAGCTGCACCCGCCGGCCGGTCTTGCGGAGTAGTTCCACGCCCACCTCCTTCTCCAGGAGGGCCAGCTGCTGCGATACCGACGACGGGCTGTACTGGAGTGCATCCGCCACCTCGGCCAGTGTCCCACGGATGCTCAATTCCCGGAGCAGCCGGAGCCGGCGGACGTCGAGCATGATGCAATCCTTACCGAAACTAACGAATATAGGTTAGAAGTAGTCACTTTATCTAATGCAAGCAGGCTTGCATACTGTTGTGATCGAGTTACCCCCGTCACAGCCATTTCTTGGCGTGCCGCGGCGGGGTCGCACCCCAAGCAGGAGTTCCTGATGAGCACTAGAGATATGAGCCAGTCGATCATGCGGCGCAAGCCGATTGACGACATTGAGGAAGAAAACAAGCACAGTGGCCTGTTCAAGTCACTCGGGCTGTGGCAGCTCACCGCCATCGGCGTAGGTGGCATCATCGGCGTCGGCATTTTCTCGCTGGCAGGCCTGGTGGCTGCCGGCAGCGAAGGAACACCCGGGGTGGGGCCCGCGGTGCTGATCTCGTTCCTGGTTGCCGGTCTGGCCTCCGCGGCCGCAGCGCTGTCCTACGCCGAGTTCGCGGGCATGATCCCGCGCGCCGGCTCCGCCTACACCTACGGCTACGTGGCGCTGGGCGAAATTGTCGGCTGGTTCATCGGCTGGGACCTGCTGCTGGAATACATTGCCATCGTGGCCGTGGTGGCCATCGGCATCTCCGGCTACTTTGACGCCTTCCTCTCCGGCATCGGCATCAACATGCCTGCCTGGATGACCTCGACGGCGGACGAGGGCAAGGGCGGCATCGTCAACATCCCCGCCATCCTGGTCTGCCTCCTGGTCACCTGGATCCTCTCCCGCGGCACCAAGGCCTTCGGGCGGTTCGAACTCGTCGCCGTAGCCATCAAGGTGATCCTGATCCTCTTCATCATCGGCCTGGGCGTCTTCTACATCGATACCAACAACTACAACCCGTTCATGCCCAGTGGCTTCGGCCCGGTCCTGGCCGGCGCGGCCACGGTCTTCTTCGCCGTCTTCGGCTATGACGCGATGAGCACCGCCGCCGAGGAAGCCACCGACGGCAAGAAGCACATGCCCAAGGCCATCATCCTGTCCCTCGTCATCGCCATGCTGCTCTACGTGGCCGCCACCCTGGTCCTGACCGGCATGCAGAACTACAAGGACATCGATCCCACCGCCGGCTTCGCCTCGGCATTTACCGGGGTTGGCCTGCCGGTCATCGCCACCATCATCTCCGTGTTCGCGGTGCTGTCCATCCTCACTGTGATGCTCACCTTCCTCCTGGGTGTCACCCGCGTGTGGTTCGCCATGAGCCGCGACGGCCTGCTGCCCGGCTGGTTTTCCAAGACGGACCGGCACGGCACGCCGCAACGGGTCACCTGGATTGCCGGCATCGCTTCGGCCTTCCTGGCCGGCGTCTTCCCGATCAAGGAGGTCGCGGACCTCACCAACATCGGCATCCTGGCCGCGTTCGTCGTCGTCTGCTTCTCGGTGATCATCTTCCGCTACAAGCGCCCCGATGCCCCGCGGACCTTCCGCCTGCCGCTGATGCCGGTCATCCCGGCCTTCGGTGTCCTGGCATCCGCCTTCCTGATGTTCCAGCTGCACTGGGAAACCTGGCTGCGGTTCGGCGTCTGGCTGGTCATCGGCCTGGCCATCTACTTCTTCTATGGCCGCAGGCACTCCCTGATGAACCCGGACAGTCCGCGGCACGAGGAACTCGTGGAGATGCACCGCCCCCTCCGCTGACCCTCTCTCACTTTTCGCGCCTTATCCCGGAACGCTCTCGCACCTTTCGGCGCCTTTTCGGTGAACCCTCCTGTACATCGTGTGCAGGAGGGTTCACCGTTTTACCGCGAAAGGTGAGAGAGCGTTTGGGGTTTGAGTGCAGGAGTTGCGAGAGGGTTTTGAGGGGGTAGGAGAAGGCGCTAAAACTTCAGCTTTTCTAACCTGTATTGCTTAGAAAACATCGCTTTATCTTATGTGAACGCAGGCGCATACTGGTGGATAAGACCACTCCGAACCCCCAGGAAAGATCGAGGAAAGCCATGACCCACGTAGCAATGGAGCCGGCTGTTGCCGCCGGTGTTGCGCCGCAGACTGTCGACGTCGATGTCCCGCAGGCCAAGGCCCTGGCGAACGACGCAGTGGCCCTGGTCCGCCGCTGGCTGACCGAGGCCGCAAAGGTTCCGGTCGATGCTTCCGCAGAGCAGCTCGCCGGCGTTCTCAAGGACCCCAACGGCCTGGACTTCACGGTGGGCTTCGTGGACGGCGTGGTCCGCCCCGAAGATTTGAACGTCGCCGCCCGCAACCTGGCCAAGCTTGCCCCTAAGGTTCCGGCATTCCTGCCGTGGTACATGCGCAGCGCGGTGGCGGTGGGCGGCACCATGGCTCCCGTCCTGCCGCAGGTTGTCATCCCCGTCGCCCGCAAGGTCCTCCGCGAGATGGTGGGCCACCTGATCGTGGACGCCACGGACGCCAAGCTGGGCCCGGCCATCGCCAAGATCAGGAAGGACGGCATTAAGCTCAACGTCAACCTCCTTGGCGAGGCAGTCCTGGGCGAGCACGAGGCATCGCGCCGTCTCGAAGGCACCCACACCCTGCTGGCCCGCCCGGACGTGGACTACGTGTCCATCAAGGTTTCCTCCACTGTGGCCCCGCACTCCGCCTGGGCCTTCGATGAAGCCGTGGAGCACGTCGTCGAGAAGCTCACTCCGCTGTTCCAGCGGGCCAACTCCTTTGCCGCGGGCGGCGGGAAGGCCAAGTTCATCAACCTGGACATGGAGGAGTACAAGGACCTGGACATGACCATCGCGGTCTTCACCCGGATCCTGGACAAGCCAGAGTTCAAGAACCTTGAGGCCGGCATCGTGCTCCAGGCCTACCTGCCGGACGCGCTCTCCGCGATGATCCGGCTGCAGGACTGGGCAGCCGAACGCCGCGCAAACGGTGGCGCCGCCATCAAGGTCCGCGTGGTCAAGGGCGCCAACCTGCCGATGGAGCAGGTGGAGGCCTCCCTGCATGACTGGCCGCTGGCCACCTGGGGCAGCAAGCAGGACTCCGACACCAGCTACAAGAGCGTCATCAACTACTCGCTGCACCCCGAGCGGATCAAGAACATCCGGATCGGCGTCGCCGGCCACAACCTGTTCGACATCGCCTTCGCCTGGCTCCTGGCCAAGCAGCGCGGGGTGGAATCGGGCATCGAATTCGAAATGCTCCTGGGCATGGCCCAGGGCCAGGCGGAGGCCGTCAAGAAGGACGTCGGTTCGCTGCTGCTCTACACCCCCGTGGTGCACCCGTCCGAGTTCGACGTCGCCATCGCCTATCTGATCCGGCGCCTCGAAGAGGGCGCTAGCCAGGACAACTTCATGTCCGCGGTGTTCGAGCTGAGCGAGAACGAGGCCCTGTTCGAACGGGAAAAGCAGCGCTTCCTGTCCTCGCTGGAAGCCCTGGACAACAGCGTGCCGCCGGCCAACCGCCAGCAGAACCGCAACCTCCCGCCCACCCCAATGCCGCACGCCGGCTTCCGGAACACCCCGGACACCGACCCGTCCCTGCCCTCGAACCGTGACTGGGGCCGGGCCATCCTGGATCGCATCCCGTCCTCCACCCTGGGCAACGCCTCCGTGGCCGCCGCGTCCATCAAGGACGAAGCCACCCTCAACACGGTGATCGCCACCGCCGTCGAAAAGGGCAAGGCCTGGGGCGAGCTCTCCGGCGACGAGCGCGCCGAGATCCTGCACCGCGCCGGCGACATCCTTGAGGCCCGCCGCGCCGACCTGCTCGAGGTCATGGCCAGCGAAACCGGCAAGACCATCGACCAGGGTGACCCCGAGGTCAGCGAGGCAGTGGACTTCGCCCACTACTACGCCGAGTCCGCACGCAAGCTGGACAAGGTCGACGGCGCCACGTTCGTCCCTGCCAAGCTCACCGTGGTGACCCCGCCATGGAACTTCCCGGTCGCCATCCCGGCAGGGTCCACCCTGGCGGCACTCGCCGCCGGCTCCGCCGTCGTCATCAAGCCCGCGAAGCAGGCCGCCCGCAGCGGGGCCGTGATGGTCGAGGCCCTCTGGGAAGCAGGCGTTCCCCGCGACGTGCTGACCATGGTGCAGCTGGGCGAGCGGGAGCTGGGCAAGCAGCTCATCTCCCACCCGGCCGTTGACCGGGTCATCCTCACCGGCGGCTACGAGACCGCCGAGCTGTTCCGCTCCTTCCGCAAAGACCTGCCGCTCCTGGCCGAAACCAGTGGCAAGAACGCCATCATCGTCACCCCCAGCGCGGACCTGGACCTGGCAGCCAAGGACGTGGCCTACTCCGCGTTCGGCCATGCCGGCCAGAAGTGCTCCGCCGCGTCCCTGGTGATCCTGGTGGGTTCGGTGGCCAAGTCCAAGCGCTTCCACAACCAGCTGATCGATGCCGTCACCTCACTGAAGGTGGGTTACCCGCAGGATCCCACCAGCCAGATGGGCCCCATCATCGAGCCGGCCAACGGCAAGCTCCTGAACGCCCTGACCACCCTGGGCGAAGGCGAGAACTGGGCAGTCGAGCCGAAGAAGCTGGACGAGACCGGAAAGCTGTGGAGCCCTGGCGTGCGCTACGGCGTCAAGCGCGGTTCCTACTTCCACCTGACCGAGTTCTTCGGCCCGGTCCTGGGCGTGATGACCGCGGACACCCTTGAGGAGGCCATCGCCATCCAGAACCAGATCGAATACGGCCTCACCGCCGGCCTGCACTCCCTCAACTCGGAGGAACTCGGCGTCTGGCTGGACTCCATCCAGGCCGGCAACCTGTACGTTAACCGCGGCATCACCGGTGCCATTGTGCAGCGCCAGCCGTTCGGCGGCTGGAAGAAGTCCGCAGTGGGCGCCGGCACCAAGGCAGGCGGCCCCAACTACCTGGCCGGCCTGGGCGACTGGACCGCAGCCCGCAGCACGGCGACGGCCTCCGTCGCCCACCCGGGTGTCCGCCGCATCATCAACGCCGCAGGCGCCGCCCTGGAGCCTGCCGAGCTGGAATCCGTCCAGCGCGCCTTGGCGTCCGACGCCGAGGCCTGGGCGGAGGAGTTCGGTACCGCCAAGGACGTGTCCGGTCTGAGCGCGGAACGCAACATCTTCCGCTACCGCAGCCTGCCCGTCACCATCCGCCTGTCCGAAGGGGCGCCGCTCGCGGACCTCGTCCGGACCGTGGCAGCCGGTGTCCTGGCCGGATCGGAGCTCACGGTGTCCACCGCCGTCGAACTTCCCGCCCAGCTGCGCCCGGTGCTTACCGCGCTGGACATCGATGTGACGGTGGAGTCCGACGCCGGCTGGCTGGCTTCCGCAGGACGCCTCGCATCCGTGGGCAAGCTCTCGGGAGCGCGCGTTCGACTGATCGGCGGGGACGCAGCCGCGCTCGCCGAGGCAACCGGCGGCAGGCCCGACCTGGCGGTGTACGCGCACCCGGTCACGGAGGCTGGCCGCGTGGAACTGCTGCCGTTCCTGCACGAGCAGGCCGTCAGCATCACGGCCCACCGCTTCGGCACCCCGAACCACCTCTCAGATGCCTTGATCTAAGCAGGCGCAGGCCAACACAAGGCCGGGCGGCCACCTTCTCGGGTGGCCGCCCGGCCTTGTTTGCTGTCAGTGTCCGCGCTGGCTGCGCGGCAGGAGACCTGCGTGTGTCAGCCCAGGTACCACCCGGGCGGCGTCCATGTCACGGGAACGCTGTGTGCTGAGAAGTCCTCGCAGCGGGTGCAGGTGTAGGCCACTTCCCCAAGGGTGGCTACTGCGCCGTCGCGCCGGTACGTCGGCGGTATATAGGACTCGAGGTAGATGAATTCGTCGGTACGGCACTTGTCGCAGGTTGGCTTGCCTACGTAGCCGGAATCTGTGGTTGCTACTCCCGCGCCGAGGTTCGATTGGCGGGTTGCGGGCCGCGGAGAGGTGTGCGGGTGTGCATGGGCCGCATTGAAATGGGTGTTCTTGGCTGTCTTCATTGGCTGCCTGTCCCGGGCGGAGAGCTCTGTTGTGCAGGGCACGCCCGTGTGAGTGAACCGGCCAGCTGCTTGACCCTGGGAGACCAGCATAGATTAGGTAACGTTCTGACATCAATGGAAAGCTTTCACGGGGTGGCGCTTTGCTCCGACTTCTGCCGGAGGTAAAGCCTGCCGGAGTTCCCGTTCCTAGGCCTGGCGGTTGATGGTCCTGCCCACAATGGACTGCGTGAGGGCATCGATGACCTCCGAGTTGGCCAGGGGATTGCGGATCAGGGTGAAGTCGACGTCCCCTACGGCGGGCAGGTCGAAGCGACGCGTGATGATTTTCAGGTCGTCGGGGACCAGCGACGTCGGCATGACCGCGACGCCGATTCCAGCCCGGACGGCGGCCAGCACCCCGCTGATCTGGCGGGTGGTGCAGGTGATGCGCCAGGTCCTGCCGTGTGCCTCGAGGGCGTCAATGGCCAGCTTCCTGCTCAGGCTGGGCGAGGGGTAGGCAATCAGCGGGACCGGGGTGCCCGGCTCCAGGCTGGTCTGCTCCAGGCCCACCCAGGAGAACGAGTCATGCTGCACCACGGTGCCGTCTTTGGCGCCGGCCACCCACTTCACGAAAACGAGATCCAGCTGGCCGGCGTTGAGCTTGCGGTACAGCTGGTCGCTTTGGCCCACCGTCAGCTCAAGGTTGATTTGTGGATAGATCTGCCGGAACTCGCGGAGGATCCGGGGCAGGCCGGTGATGGCAAGATCGTCCGCGGTGCCGAACCGGAGGCGGCCGCGCATTGCCGAGCCGGAGAAATAGCGGGCCGCGGCGTCATGGGCGGACAGGATGTTCCGCGCGAACCCTGCCATCGCATCCCCGTTGTCCGTAAGCCGGACATCGCGGGTGTCCCTGGTGATCAGTACCCGCTTGGCTGCCACTTCCAGCTTCCGGACGTGCTGGCTTATGGTGGGCTGCGCCAGGCCCAGGCGCTCGGCAGCCTTGGTGAAGCTCAGCGTTTCGGCCACCGCCAGGAAGGAGCGCAACTGGGTGGGGTCAAACAAGACGGACTCCTCTGAGGGTTTGGGATGGCATTACGGACTGCAATGGGACTTATAGGGACGATACGTCTCCATAATCTTCTGGCCCAGCCTAGCGTTAAGGGCATCCCAGGCCGCCATCAATGTGAGGACATACCTGTGGCACCCCCACCGCCGTCATCGGCAACCGTCACCCAGCCCGTTATCGACTCCGCAGGTTCTGCGCCGGATTCCGCACCTGACCGTCCGGTGGAGGACATCCACACCCAGCCGGTCCCGGTTGTGGCCGAACACCTTCCCTGGCGGCACACCTTCATCTCCCTGAAAGTGCCCAACTTCCGGATTTTCGCCGCCGGCCACTTCATTGCCGTGATCGCACTCTGGATGCAGCGCATTGCCCAGGATTGGATGGTGCTGGAACTGTCCGGTTCCGTCACAGCTGTGGGCATCACGGTGGCACTGCAATTCTTGCCGTCCCTGCTGCTGGGACCCTGGGGTGGGATGGTGGCCGACCGGTTCGCCAAGCGGAAGATCCTGATTCTGTGCCAGGGCATGGCCGCGGTCCTGGCCGGGGCGTTGGCTGTCCTCGCCCTCACCGCAACCGTTGAGGTGTGGCATGTCTACGTCATCGCACTGGTGCTGGGCCTGGTCACCGTCCTTGACCAGCCCGCCCGCCAGGTGTTTGTGCACGAGCTGGTGGGGCCCGCCTATCTCCGCAACGCCATCAGCGTGAATTCCACAACCTTCCAACTGGGCGGCCTGATCGGCCCCGCTTTGGCCGGACTGCTCCTGACCGCCGTCGGTGCAGGCTGGGCTTTCGCCGGCAACGCCTTCGCCTGCTGCTGCACTGTTGCCATGCTGCTGATCCTGCGTAAGGACCAGCTGTTCGTCAGCGCGCCGGCACCCAAGAGCAAGGGGATGCTTCGCGAAGGCCTGCGGTACGCACTCAGCAAGCCCACCATCTACTGGCCATGGCTGATGGCAGGCTTCATTGCGGTGTTCGCCATGAGTTTGCCGGTGGTGCTTGCAGCGTTCGCCGACCACGTCTTTGGGGTGGGTGCAGGCGGCTACGGGCTGCTCAACGCCCTGGTGGCTCTCGGTGCATTGGCCGGTGCGGTGGCTTCCACCCGCCGCCGACGGCTTCGGCTGCGGTCCGTGGTGTTCTGCGCCGGCATGTATGGTGCGATGCTCTGCCTGGCATCGCTGGCGCCGTCCATGGCCTGGTTCGGCGTGGCGATGGTCACGTCCGGATTCTGGTGCCTGATGTTCCTCACCGGCTCCAACCAGCTGGTCCAGGTCAGTTCGAACATGGGAATCCGGGGTCGGGTGATGAGCCTCTACATCATGGTGCTGATCGGCGGCCAGGCTTTGGGCGGACCCATGCTGGGCTGGATCGCCGAACACGCTGACCCGCACGTCGCGCTCCTGGTCTCGGGCGGGGTTCCGGCGCTCGCGGCCCTGACGGTGGCCGTCCTGCTGGCACGGAAAGCAGCGCTCACGCTCCGGGTGGACCTGAAGGACCGGCGCCGACCGCTGCAGATCGTGAACCGCGCAGCGGCAGCCTGAAGCAAACGCCAGCTTTTTCTGATAGCTGCTTCAAGCTGCCGGTCCAGCCCTCAGCCGGCGGTTTCCCGGCTACTTCTTCTTGCCAGCGCCCTTGCCGGACGGAGTATCCAGGGAACTGGCCGGCGCGGAAGCGGCCCTCTTGTCTGCGCGTTTTTCCTTGATGGACTTGCCGGACTTTTTTGATGCCGTTTGACGCGGGGACTTATCAGCCATGATTGCTCCTGTAGCGGAACCGAAAGGTTCCTGACTACAGACCCTACACGGCGGCACCTAATACCCTCCGTGCGGCGTCCGCGATACTGCAGAAAGTGGAGCGGCTGACGGGAATCGAACCCGCGTATCAAGCTTGGGAAGCTAGCGCTCTACCATTGAGCTACAGCCGCACTGCCCCACTCGCGCGGGGCAGAACTTAGCTTAGCGCAGATGGAGCCACAAACCGCCCAACCCGGAGCGCTGTTGGCCGTGTCCCGTAAGCCGCGGCGTCATCCAGTAACTCTTCAATAACGTCGCAGGCCCTGGCTAGGTGCGGGTCCGGAGCGCTGGCTAACCTGAACCGGAAGGCTGCGGCGTCAGGGGGAGGCGGTCAGCACGGCAGGCCGACGTCAACCACGGGAAGATTTACATGGCATTCGCAGAACACGAGGTCCTCATCCGGCGTGACGCCATGGCTGTGTACCTGTACCTGCTCGACGCCACCAATCTTCCGCTCTGGCGCGAGGGTGTCCGCAGCGTGAAGCTGCTGCAGGGCCCGGCCGAGGCCAAGGGCGCCGTCTACCGGCAGATGGTCGCGGGCCGGTCCGGGCTGAGCATTCCGGCTGACCTCGAAATCACCCAGGCCCGGCCGGGCGCTGAAATCGAGTTCCGCGTCCTGTCCGGCCCCGCAAACCGCAGCGGCGGATACTACCTCAGCACGGAAGGGGCGGGAACCCGGGTGCGGTTTGCGGTCGAAGCGCAGGCCGAGGGCCGGTTCGCGTTCCTTGACCGGCTGGGCCTGCTGAACAAGATGGTCCAGCGAAGTGTCCGGGCAGAAGTAGCCCAGCTGGAGCGGCTCAAGGACGTCCTGGAGCTCCAGCCCGCCGTCTAGGCCCCGCCGGCCCTACCGCTGATCCTGCCTACTGGGCCAGCCGCTGGCCGGTCCAGGGCCCGGCAATGTTCGACGCCGAGGCAAGGCTTCCGCCGGTCAGGTCCCAGTACTGCACTACGTCGCCTGCTCGACGCAGAGCCACGCCTGTCGAGTTGAGCCCGGTCACGTCCCGCAGTGCTTTCACCCCCGTGGCGTCCTGCCAGCCGGTGGCAACTGTGGGCCGTGCTTCGGCGCGCAGCGCAGTGGTTCCCCAGCCGCGGTACAGCAGGACCGCTCCGTCGGTGCGGATGGCCAGCAGGTCCTGGAAGCCGTCGGCATCGTAATCGACCATGGCCAGCCTGCCGGCAGGAAGCCCGCTGGCCACCAGGGTCCGAGCGGCGAGGTCGCCGGTGCCCTTGTTGGGATACAGGTAGAGGTTTCCGGCGGCATCCCGTGCCAGGATCTGGGGCATCCGGTTATTGGCGCACCAGCCGCCCACGGCCAGGGTCAGGGTGTCCCACCCGCCGGAGCCCAGGGTGGCCGGCGCCTGGAACCCGCCGGTGGCAATGCCCCGGTGCAGGGTCAGGTTGCCGTTGGTCCATTGGGTGAGCAGGTCATAGGCGCCGTCGCGGTCCCAGTCCGTGACGAAGACTTCCTTGGCGCCGGAGAAGCCGGAGCCGATGACGTTTGCGGCAGCGTAGGCACGGGCACCCAGGGAGGCGCGGCGGAGGAGTTGCCCCGCGGAGTCGACTGTGACAAGGTCGCCGGGGCCCGTGATGGCAGCGGCGGACAGGTCCAGTGTTGGCGGCATGTGCCGTACCGTGGCATCACACATGGTGGGAGCGGGAGGCGGCAGGGCGGCGCCGCCACCGCCGCCGGTGGCACCACCGGGCGAGTTGACGGTGCCTGCCGGAAGCGTGGTGTAACCGAAGAAGTTCACCACGCCCCAGATCTTGTAGGTACGGTCGGTGTAGGAGATGCCAGCCCCCATCACGTTGAACCGGGGGTCGAGCAGCATCGCATTGTGGCCGGGGGAGCCCTTCCACCACTCCACCAGCAGTGCGGCATCGCGGTCCGTGCGGATGGCGATGACCTCACCGGCGCCGTTGTTGGGATTCATGGCGCGGGGATCGGTCCAGAAGTTGGCACGGTGCTCAATGACCTCGCGTGAGGCAATGTTGTCCGACCATTCCTGGGCCAGTCCCGCCACTGTGGGGTGGTACTTCACCGGCGCCAGGCCTTTGGATACGCGGTACTCGTTGATCCGGTTGAAGACCGTGAGGATCGCTGCTGAGTTGTCGTCCCGCACCAGGGCTTCAGGACTCGGCGCGGCAAGCATGGATTCAGGGGCGGGCAGCACCGGTGCGGGCTTCCCCAGTTCCTCATCAGGTGCCCACAACGGCGGGATCCACGGAACTTCCGGGGCCGTCTCCGGCGTGCCGGTGGCAGTGGCCTGGGACGTCACGGGCTCGGGGACCGGGACCGTCCCCGCGGGGGCGGGGGCGGGGGCCTCAGGGGCAGGTGACGCGGTGGCCGGAGACGCCGGACGGATCTCCGGTTCCACGGCAGGGGTGAGCGGGGATCCTGCTGGGGGGTCGACAGCAGAGCCCGCGCCGCCGTCGTGCAGTGCAGGCTCCAGCAAGACACTCCGCGGACCGGCCGCGACCGCCGAGTCGTTGGCCAGAAGCGGCGCGGAAAGGGTGCCTGCTGACGAGGAGACCAGCGCCAGGGCGCAGAGCACGCCAATGAAAGAGGGCGCTACCAATTTATTCACAACATCCCCAGCTCTGTTGGGCCATCCGGGAGACCATCCGGCGCCTGAGTACCTGAGGCAACATTAGCCCCATGAGGCGACAGCAACAACGGAAAAAATATTAGTGTGGATAAGCCATACGGTAATTTGGGACGGTGCTGATCTCTGACCGTGATATTCGTGCCGAAATTGACTCCCAGCGGATCGTGCTGGAACCCTACGACTCGGCGATGGTGCAGCCGTCGTCCGTGGATGTTCGGATCGATAAGTTCTTCCGGCTGTTCGACAACCACAAGTACGCGCACATCGACCCCGCACAGGAGCAGCCTGAGTTGACGCGGCTGGTGGAAGTCGAAGAGGACGAAGCCTTCATCCTGCACCCGGGCGAGTTCGTCCTAGGCTCCACCTACGAAACCGTCACGCTGCCGGACGATATTGCAGCCCGGCTGGAAGGCAAGTCCTCGCTGGGCCGGCTGGGCCTGCTGACGCACTCCACCGCCGGATTCATTGACCCCGGCTTCTCAGGACATGTCACCCTTGAGCTGTCCAACATGGCCACGCTGCCCATCAAGCTGTGGCCGGGCATGAAGATCGGGCAGCTGTGCTTTTTCCGGCTGACATCTTCCGCGGAGTATCCCTACGGCCAGGGCGAGTACGGAAACCGCTACCAGGGCCAGCGAGGCCCCACCGCCAGCCGCAGCCACCTGAACTTCCACCGCACCAGCATCTAGCGGGAAACGCACTTAGGCCTTCGCCGGAACGCCTTTTTGGCCGCCTGCTGCACCAACAAGGGGTTCGACATAGCGCGCAGCCAGCGGGCCCAGCACGGCCATGATCAGCACGTAGGCCGTGGCCAGGGCCGCAAGTTCATTCGGTACCGCTCCCGAAGCCACCGCCAGGCCTGCGATCACGATCGAGAACTCGCCGCGGGCAATCAGCGCTGCTCCGGCGCGGAAGCGGCCGCGCCGGGCAATGCCCGCACGCTTCGCGGCCCAGACGCCCGTGACCATCTTGGTGGCGGCGGTGATGACAGCCAGCACCAGGGCCCAGCCCAGCACGGGCGGGATGGACGTGGGGTCCGTGTTGAGCCCGAACGCCACAAAGAAAATCGCTGCGAACAGGTCTCGCAGCGGTTCCAGGATGCGGGTGGCGTTATGGGCGGTGGCGCCGGAAATAGCAATGCCGAGCAGGAACGCTCCCACCGCGGCGGATACCTGCATGGCCGAAGCGACGCCGGCCACGAGCAGTGCTGCGCCAAGGAGGTTCAGGAGGAACACTTCCGAGTTCTCGCTGTGCACGGCCCTGGAGACGTGATGCCCGTGCCGCAGCGCAACCATGAGAACCACGCTCACGACTGCAAGTGCGATGCCCACACTGGTGAGCCCGCCGAGGAAACTGACCCCGGCCAGGATGGTGGTCAGCACAGGCAGGTAGACGGCCATGGCCAGGTCTTCGAACACCAGGATGGACAGTACGACGGGCGTTTCGCGGTTGCCCAGCCGGCCCAGATCGGTGATGACCTTGGCCGCGATTCCCGATGAAGAGATGTAGGTGACGCCGCCCAGCACCATGGCCCCCACTCCGCCCCAGCCCAGCAGGTAAGCCAGCGCGGCCCCGGGCAGGAAGTTCAGGACCAGATCGAGCACACCGCCCTGCCAAGACCGCCGCAGGCCAGTGAAGAGCTCCGTCGCCGTATATTCCAGTCCGAGCATAAGCAGCAGCAGGATTACCCCGATTTCGCCGCTGACATGGGCAAATTCGTGCATGCCTTCGAGCTTGACGATGCCGCCCGCGCCGAAGGCGAGCCCGCCCAGGAGGTACAGCGGGATGGGAGACATTCCGATCCGTCCGGCCAGCCTGGCCAACAGGCCGAGGCAGAACACAACGGCCCCCAGTTCAATGAGGGTCAGGGCCAGCGGGTCCACAGGACTCAGCCGTGGCGCAGGATATCGGCCGCCGTGTCGAGGCCTTCCTGGGTTCCGACTGCTATCAGCAGGTCTCCGGTGTGGAGGACGACGTCGGGTCCCGGCGAGGGGAGCACCTCACCTTCACGCATGATGGCAACGATGGAGACGCCGCAGCGGGTACGGATGCACGCCTTCCCCATCGGCTGGTTCTGGAACGGGGAGTCCGGAGCGATGGAGAACTGCCGGGTCACAATTCCGGGGACATCCTTGTGCTCTTCGGTCAGCTTCATGGCCAGGTGCTGCCCGCCCAGGAGATTGCCGAGGGTGGCGGCTTCATCACTGGTCAGCGGAATCGACGCCTGGCAGGTATCGGGATCGTCCCAGGTTGAGATGATCAGTTCCGTCTGACCCTCGCGGAGCTCCACCACGCCGATCCGGCGGCCGGAGGCTGTCATGAAATCCTTCCGCAGGCCCAGGCCCGGAAGGTTGGTCTCATCCACGTTCATGGTCCAAGCCTAGTCTTCCGGGGAGACTCATGGGGTGCGGTCAGACCACCCGGGAGTCCTCCCAGGTTGTGAGCCTGCCGCACATGCCGAACCCCTCGCCCGGGCGCGGGACCGCAGAGGCCACTGCAGCCTGGGCCATGGGCGCGACGGACCCTTCCGCCAGCTGATCCAGCGCCCGGCCAGTGGCATCCGCCTGCTTCCGGACCGTGTCCTCCCAGATCTGCTGCCAGCGCCCGACGCGCGGACGGACCAGCGCCGCCGCGGCGCGGTGGAAATCGGCCAGGGCTTTCGGGCCGTCGCGCAGTACCGCCACATGCAGTTCGGCGTATCCTTCCAACGCAAGGTCCCGCCGGGCACGGGCAGCCGCGGCCATGGCGGCGGGGTCCAGTCCGCGCGGAAGGACAGCCTGCTGCGCATACTTCGCTGGATCCGCCAGGATATGGCCGGGGAAGGTCAGGACTGCGTCGCCGGATTCCGGCAGTCCCGCATTGGACATGATGACGGTGAGGGTGAGCCCGTCCGTGTTGACCAGCCGGTGCACGGTGCCCGGACTGAACCAGAGCAATGATCCGGCCGCCAGGTCATATTCCTCCGCCCCGGACATCGAGATGGTGTGGACCTGGCCCGTGCCGCCGGTGACTATGTAGGCCTCGGAGGACACCGTGTGGAGGTGCGGCGAGCCGCCGCACAGCCCGTCAGCGGACTCCCAGTCATAGACCCGGAGCCCGGTGACGGCCGTTCCGCCCGGGAAACCGGGTACGCCGGCGCCGGTCACCGGTGCATCCCCCCGGTGCCGCGGGCGAGGAGTTCCTGCGCCCCGAGTGCCAGGTCTTCGGCCCGGCGGGCATCGGACGCACCGTCGGCGACCACCACGGCATACCGGAAGCGGAGGGTGGCGCCGGCCTCGAACAGGACTTCCTCGCTGAAGAAGGGCGCCGGACCCATGCAGGCGAAGGGCTCGGACCGGGCAAACCACTCCGGTTCCGGGTGGCCGCTGGCGGGATCGTCAACCATGACCAGCGTGGAGAAACGGCAGGTTTCATCGTGTTGCCCCACGAACGCGAGCCAGGGTGCCCGCCGGCCGCGCAGCTCTTCCCCGGTGGCACCGCCGGGTCCGAGGATCGTTCCCCCCGTGAAGGACCGGGGCCCGCGCCAGAACAGGCCGCCATAGCCCGCATTTTCCCGCCCTTCCGTGGTGGGGGAGCCAATGTGGATGGCGTCGCCGGAAACGTTGGTCATGGCCGTTTCGAAGATGAGGGTGTAGATGCTGTCCGCCCCTGGCACCACGCTGAAGGACCGCTCCTCCTCCACCACCAGGGAGCCTTGCTGGCTGATCCAGCGAAGGTCATGGGCGAAACGGAACGTCCCGCCGTCGTCCGTTGCCTGCCGCAGCTCACGGTGCCGCATGGCGCCGTTGTTGGGCAGCCACTGGTAGTCCTGCCCCCGCCGGTAGCTTGGCCCGCCCCAGAAATTGTCGGCGCCAAGGTGCGGCAGGGACCAGGCGATGCCCTTGTGCCATACATGGTCGTGCGGCCGGTAAATGCTCACCAGGTCCCCGCTGCGGGTCCGGACCGGATGGAAATACGGCCTGGGGGACTCCTCCTGCGGGTCATCGGCCACGTAGATATACGTGAGGACGTCCGCGCCGTCGAGGGAGACCGCTACCGCGGCGCCGTCGTCGGTCCAACTGAACCGGGTGCCGGTAGACGCGGACGGTGTACCGGCGGCGGGTTCTGCAGTGGTGCTCATGTGTTGCTCTTTTCCAGTTTCCAGGGTTCCAGCCGGCCGTCGGCGCGGTCGAAGAACGGGTTTCCGTCGGTGATGTCGCCCCGGTGCACGGTCTGGCCGGTGATGGCTGAGGCGTAGATCGCGGCGGCCAGCTCCATGGTGGGATAGGCCTCGGCGAGGGTGACCGGGGGAACTTTCCCGGCACTGACGGCCTCGATGATGTGCTCGTACTGCGCGGGATGCCCGCTAGGAGTGCCGGGGGAGCCGTCCGCCCACTGGGCGGCCAGGTGCTCCTGGCCTGGGGCGGGCGTGAAGCGCCAGTGCGCTTTGTCATAGCCGTAGAGGTGCTCGAGCTCCACGGTGGCGTGGTCGTAGTCGAACCGGAGCTGGGACGTTTCCCGGGGGGAGATCACGGAGTTGATGACCGTGCTCAATGCACCGGATTCAAACCGGACGATGGCGGTGGACACGTCTTCGGTTTCCGTCCGGCGGGCAAGGCGCCCGGCGAACGCAGTGACTTCCTGCCACGGGCCCCAAAGGTGGAGCAGCAGGTCGAACTGGTGGATGCCGTGCCCCATTGTGGGCCCGCCGCCTTCCACGTCCCACAGGCCGCGCCAGGGCACGTCGAAGTATTCCTGGTTGCGGAACCAGAGCGTGTTGCAGAACCCGGTGAGGGCATTCCCCAGGGCGCCCGACTCCTGAAGCGCAGCCAGCTTGCGCGCGCTGCTGCCGAAACGGTGCTGGAAGATGCAGCTGACATGCTTGCCCGATGCAGACTCGGCGTCCTGCAGTTCACGCATCTGCCGGAGCGACAGGGCCGGCGGCTTTTCCAGCACCACGTTCAGGCCCAGCGCCAGCGCCTCCAGGGCCAGGGAGGCATGCGACGACGGCGGCGTGCAGACCGCCACCAGGTCCAGTCCGGCGTCCGCCGCCACAGCCAGGCTCGGCGCCGTGGCGGGCACATGCCATTTGTCCGCGAAGGCGGCAGCACGGCCGGGGTCGATATCGACTGCTACCGCCAGTTCCGCTCCTGCCAGCTGCAGGGCTTCGGCGTGCGCACTGGCAATGCCGCCGGCGCCGATGATGCCGGCACGGGGGCGGGAAGGGGATGAACGCACAGGACGGTCTCCTCGTTGAGAAAGGTTGGAAAAGTTATCGATCACTGAAATTATGTGAACGATAACAGCGGTGCGTCAAGGAGTTTCCCCAAACGTGGCAGAAAGAGGCCGCGAAAATACGCGGTCAGGCCGCTGGAACAACCGCGATGGGCGCCTTGTCCGGCGATTTCACCGGCAGCAGGACCAGCAGCCCGGCCAGGAGGACCACCATGATGCCCAGGATTCCCCAGCGCTGGGCTTCGCCGGCGGGAACCAGGGGTGTGGCAATGGCGATGCAGAGGGTGAACAGGGCTGGAGCCAGGAAGCTGATGGCGCGGCCGGTGGTGGCGTACAGGCCGAACAGCTCACCCGACTCGCCGTGCGGTGCCAGGCGCGCCAGGTATGCCCGCGACGAGGACTGGGCGGGGCCCACGAACAGGCAGAGGAAGAGGCCGAACACCCAGAACGTGGTGCTGCCGGCCCAGGGCATGCCAAAGAAGACGTACCCGCCGTTGCCAAGGACCAGGATCACGGTGCCCGCAGCCAGCAGGCCGAGCAGGGAACCGATGATGACGGCTTTCGGCCCAACCCGGTCATCCAGGAATCCGCCGATCACGGCCCCGACCGCCGCCACCACATTCCCGAAGATGGCGAAGAAGATGACCTGGGAGAGTTCGAAACCGAAGGTGCCCGCCGCGATGATCCCGCC
Source organism: Arthrobacter sp. Y3221087 (assembly GCF_059089905.1). Classification (NCBI taxonomy): domain Bacteria; kingdom Bacillati; phylum Actinomycetota; class Actinomycetes; order Micrococcales; family Micrococcaceae; genus Arthrobacter; species Arthrobacter sp. Y3221087. The sequence continues at coordinate 69,968 of NZ_JBNHFE010000009.1, read as the reverse complement.
GAACGTGAAGACGGCGGCAAGCCCGTCGCGGAACACGGCGCTGGCCAGCAGGAAGTAGATGGTATGCGGGCTGGTGGCGTAGATGGCCTTGATCCGCCGGACCAGCAGCCCGTAGCTGGCCAGGAACCCGAGTTTGTTGGCCTCGCCTGTGCGGGGCAGTTCGGGGACGGCGAACAGCACGGGCAGGGCGAAAATGAAGAACCACAGGGCGGAGAAGACGGCCACCAGCCGGATATTCAGGCTGTCCTCGGTGGACGCGCCGAACCACTCGAAACTGGGCTGGACGAACAACTGCAGGACGGCCAGCAGCGCCACGATGCCGCCGAGGTAGCCCGCCCCCCAGCCAAAGCCGCTGACCCTGCCAATGTTCCGGGGCGTGGAAATTTGGGCGAGCATGGCGTTGTAGTTGACGCCGGCGAACTCGAAGAAGATGTTTCCCAGGGCGATCAGGGACACACCCAGGAGCAGGAATTCGGGCCGCGGAAACACGAAGAAACACAGGGCGGTCAGGACGGCGACGGCCGCGGTATTCACGCCGAGCCACAGCTTCCGCCGGCCGCCGGCATCGGAACGCTGCCCAGTCACCGGGGCCAGCAGGGCGATGGCCAGACCCGCCACGGTAAGGGCGCCGCCGAGTACGGCGGACGCCTGGTCTTCCCCGCCAAACGCGCTGGAGGTCAGGTACACGGTAAAGACGAAGGTTGTCATCACGGCGTTGAAGGCCGCCGAGCCCCAGTCCCAGGAAGCCCAGGCCAGGATCCTGCCCTTGTTGGAGGCGTGCTGGCCGGATTCAAGGTCCGAGGCCGGCTGCATGGCCCCCGGAGCGCTGGCGCTGTTCATATGATGCATCGTATCCGCCGAGGGCGAACAGGACGCGGACCCTGCCCGGAATGCCGCGGGGGCGGCGGCCATGCTACCCGACGCGGGACGGCGGGCAAAAGAGGCTTGATAAACTGCCTGTTCCCGAACCTTACTTTTTGCCGCCTGCTTTAACTTTTGACAATCGAATTCCTGACGTTGCGGAGAATCCAGTGATTACAGTCCTTGCCGTGCACTTTTCGGTGGCTGTCCTGGCGCCGCTTCTCTTCCGGGCCTGGGGCCGCAACGCGTTCTACGCCCTGGCTGTTGTTCCCGCAGTTTCCTTCGCCTGGCTCCTTTTCCAGCACGCCCCGGTCTACTCGGCCCCAGGTGCAGTGGCTGAGGTTTTTCCGTGGATTCCCGGCCTGCACCTCGAATTGGCGTTCCGTATGGATGCCCTGGCCTGGGTGATGTCGCTGCTGGTGCTGGGCGTCGGTGCCCTGGTTCTGGCCTACTGCGGACGGTACTTCAAGCGGAAGGACCAGGATCTCGGGGCGTTCGGGGCCCAGCTCCTGGCCTTCGCCGGCGCCATGTTCGGCCTGGTGGTGGCCGATGACCTCCTGCTGCTGTTCATCTTCTGGGAGCTCACCACCATCCTGTCCTACCTCCTGATCGGGTTCGCCCGGACCAGGCTGGCAGCCCGCCGGTCCGCCCTGCAGGCCCTGATGGTCACCACGGCAGGCGGCCTGGCCATGCTGGTGGGCCTGATCATGCTGGGGCATACCGCCGGCACGTACCGTATCTCCGCGATCCTCGACCAGGCTCCCGCCCTGGCGGGCGGAGCGTCCGGCTCCGTGGTGAGCGCCGCCGTCGTGCTCATCCTGGTCGGTGCGATCACCAAGTCGGCGCTGGTGCCCTTCCACTTCTGGCTTCCCGGAGCCATGGCGGCCCCCACTCCCGTCAGCGCATACCTGCATGCCGCAGCGATGGTGAAAGCCGGCATCTACCTGGTGGCGCGGCTCGCGCCGGGCTTCGCCGAAACGGCGTACTGGCAGCCAGTGGTGCTGGGCCTGGGCCTGGCCACCATGCTGGTGGGCGGCTACCGCGCGCTCCGCCAGGCAGACATCAAGCTCATCCTCGCCTACGGGACCGTCAGCCAGCTGGGCTTCCTCACCATGGTGGTGGGGCTTGGCACCCCCGACGCCGCCTTGGCCGGCCTGGCTATGCTGCTGGCCCACGGCCTGTTCAAGGCCACCCTGTTCCTGGTGGTGGGCATCATCGACCACCAGTCCGGCACCCGCGACGTCGGGAAGCTTTCCGGCGTCTTCCGGTCGTCCCGCGCCCTGGGCATCGTGGCTGGCATCGGTGCCGCGTCGATGGCAGGCGTTCCCCTGCTGGCCGGTTTTGTCGCGAAGGAATCGGTGCTGGAGGCCTTTGTGCACCATGCCGGAGACCCCGCCGCGGGACCGTGGGGAGCGGTGGTCCTGGCCGGGATCGTCCTGGGATCCATCCTTACGTTCGCTTACAGCGCACGCTTCATGTGGGGGGCGTTCGCCATGAAGCCGGGCGTGGAGCCCACCCCGTTCAAGGCCGTCCGGCCGTCCTTCCTTGCCGCGCCCGCCATCCTCAGCCTCCTCACTATTGTGTACGGGCTCTGGCCCGTCCCCGTGGACGCCTGGCTCCAGCCCTACGCCGCACTCTTCGCATCCACCGAGCCCGACGCCGGCACCCCGGCTGAGCAGGCTGGGCACCTGGTGCTGTGGCATGGCTTCACCCCCGCACTTGGCCTGACTGCGCTCACCTTCGCGCTGGGCGTGGCCATGTTCTTCGGCCGGAACGCCGTCGCGCGGCTGCAGTCCTGGGTACCGGCCTGGGTGGACGCCGACCGCGCGTACCAGCTGGCCATTGGCGCCCTCGACGACATCGCCGTCTGGGTCACCGGCCGCACCCAGCGCGGTTCGCTCTACTACTACCTGGCCGTCATCCTCAGTGTGGCGTTCGTGCTGCCCCTGGCCGCCATACTCGCCGCCCGCAAACCGCTTCCCGAGGGCCTCTACCTCGTGGATCCCGGATCGCCCCTCCAACTCGTCGTGGGAGCCGGCATCGTGATCGGCGCCCTGGCCGCGGTCAAGGCGAACAAGCGCTTCCTGGCCGTTCTGATGGTGTCCGTCACCGGCTATGGCATTGCCCTGATGTTCGCCCTGCAGGGCGCTCCGGACTTGGCCCTCACCCAGATGCTGGTGGAAACCATCATCCTGGTGGCCTTCGTGCTGGCCATGCGCAGCCTGCCGGCCGAACTCCGCGACCGCACGGGCGGAAAGTACCGGGTGGTCCGCGTCCTCATCGGTCTGGGATTCGGCACCACCATGGTGTTCGCCGCCATCTTCGCCATGGGAGCGCGCATCGCCACCCCCGTTTCGCTGCAGTTCCCGCAACTGGCCTATGAGGGCGGCGGCGGGATGAACATTGTGAACGTCACGCTCGTGGACATCAGGGCGTGGGACACCTTCGGCGAGATCACCGTGCTGGCGCTCGCCGCCACCGGTGTGGCAAGCCTGATCTTCATCCGCGGCCGGGGCGACAGGATCCTCGCGTCCGCATCTGTGGCCGAAGGATCCGTCGGGCGCCACCATGGCGTCGACCCCGGGAGCCGTGACGGCGCCGCCCTGGCCATCAGCAGGAAATTCGCTTCCGCCACCCGGGACGCCTGGCTGGTGGCCGGGCGGACCCTCGCGCCGGAGCGCCGGTCCATCATCTTCGAGGTGGTCACCCGCCTGGTCTTCCACTCCCTGGTGATCTTCTCGCTGTACCTGCTGCTGGCAGGCCATAACCTTCCTGGCGGCGGATTCGCGGGCGGCCTGACGGCCGGACTGGCCCTCACCATCCGCTACCTTGCAGGCGGCCGGTTCGAACTGCGGGAGGCAACCCCCGTCAGTGCAGGGGCGCTGCTGGGCATCGGGCTGGCCGTTGCCGCGGCCTCGGGCGCGGTGCCGCTCCTGCTGGGCGGCCAGGTATTTCAGACTGCCATCATCCAGTTCTGGCTGCCCGTGTTCGGTGACATCAAGTTCGTCACCTCCACCATCTTCGATATCGGCGTCTACATCGTGGTGGTGGGGCTGGTGCTTGACGTCCTGCGCAGCCTCGGCGCCGAAATCGACGAGCACTTCGAGGAGCGTGCCGCCGCTCCCGCCGAGGACCAGGAGCCGGACGGCATCCCGGCGGAAACCACAGCGAAGGGCAAGGCATGAACGTCAACCTGACCCTGCTGCTCATCATGGGCGCCCTGTACGCCTGCGGAATCTACCTCATCCTCGAACGCAGCCTCACCCGCGTGCTGCTGGGGCTGATGCTGCTGGCCAATGCCACCAACCTGCTCATCCTCGCCACCGGCGGGTACGCCGGACTGGCTCCGCTCTACTCCAAGGACATCGCGGCCGAAGACTACAACGACCCCCTGCCGCAGGCGCTGATCCTGACCTCCATCGTCATCTCCTTCGCGGTCACCGCCTTCATGCTCGGCATCATCTACCGGACCTGGGTGCTTGCCCGGCGGGATGAGATCCAGGATGACGTGGAAGACCTCCGCGTCGCCGAAACCCCCAGCTTCGATGCCGAGGACGACGCCGAAATCCCGGCGGAGACCTCCGAGTTTCCGGTGGCAACCCTCGTGGCCGGCGGCCGTGAAATGCCCGCCGAGCACGCCGCCGCGGAAGAAAAACCCGGCTCCCCGAACTTCAGCCCCGGCCCGGAAGGAGGCGGAAAGTGAACATCGCAAGCTTCGCCCCGCTCGCCGTCGTACTTCCCATCCTGGGCGCTGCCCTGACCTTCATGCTGATCCGGCATTCCCGGGCTCAGCAGGCGGTCAGCATCGGCCTGCTGTCCCTGACCCTGCTGCTCGAATGCCTCCTGCTGGCCCACGTATGGGACAGCGGGACGGTTGCGGTGACCATCGGAGGCTGGCTGCCGCCCTGGGGCATCGTGATGGTGGTGGACCAGTTCTCGTCGCTGATGCTGGTGGTCTCGTCCGCGGTGAGCCTGGCCGTGCTGGTGTACGCCACCGGCCAGGGCATGGCCGACGGCGACCACGATGCGCCGGTCTCGATCTTCCACCCCACCTACCTGATCCTGGTGGCCGGAGTGTCCAACGCCTTCCTCTCCGGCGACCTCTTCAACCTGTACGTCGGCTTCGAGATCCTGCTGACCGCGAGTTACGTGCTGATGACGCTCGGCGGCACGGGCCCCCGGATCCGGGCGGGCGTCACCTACGTGGTGGTGTCAGTGGTGTCCTCGGTGCTGTTCCTGATCTCCATTGCCATGGTGTACGGGGCCACCGGAACCGTGACCATGGCGGACCTCGCGCTCAAGCTGGGCGAACTGGACCAGGGCACCAGGACCCTCCTGCACGTGATGCTGCTGGTGGCATTCGGCATCAAGGCGGCCGTTTTCCCACTGTCCTTCTGGCTGCCCGACTCCTACCCCACGGCCCCGGCCCCCGTCACCGCCGTGTTCGCCGGACTGCTGACCAAAGTAGGCGTCTACGCGATGGTCCGGACGGAGACTTTGTTGTTCCCCGGGGACTCGCTGAACACGCCCCTGATGGTGGCGGCGCTGCTGACCATGGTGGTGGGCATCCTGGGTGCCTTGGCGCAGAGCGACATCAAGCGTCTCCTCTCCTTCACCTTGGTCAGCCACATCGGCTACATGGTGTTCGGGCTGGCAATGTCCTCGGTAGCGGGACTCGGTGCGGCGGTCTTCTACGTTGCCCACCACATCACCATCCAGACCAGCCTGTTCCTGGTGACCGGGCTTATCGAACGCCGCGGCGGGAGCTCATCCGTGGACCGCCTGGGCGGACTGGCCAAGCTGTCGCCGGTCCTGGCGCTGCTGTTCTTTATCCCCGGCATGAACCTTGCCGGCATCCCGCCGTTCTCCGGGTTCCTGGGCAAGGTGGGGCTTCTGCAGGCCGGCATCGAACTGGGAACGCCCCTCGCCTACGCGCTTGTGATCGGCGGCGTCCTCACCAGCCTGCTGACGCTGCTGGCGGTGGCCAGGGTCTGGAACCGCGCCTTCTGGCGCCGGCCTTCCGACGCCGAGCATCCGGACCCCGTTCTGCTGGCCGAGCCGGACGAAGACGCCCAAGCGGATGGGCAGGTCCAGGGGGAAGCACACGAGGACGGCGGTGCCCGCCGGACCGGCATGCTGCTTACCTCCCGCACCAGTGCCGCCCGCTCCGCCACGCTGCTGCCGCGGACCATGGTGGGTTCCACGCTGGGGCTGGTGGCGCTGGGCGTGGCCCTCACTATTTTCGCCGGGCCGCTCTTTGGACTGTCCGACCGGGCCGCGGAGGACATGCTGGACCGGACCCCGTACATCCAGGCCGTCATGGGTGAGGACACCGTGGTGCCGCCCATCGCTACGGCGGGAGGAGGACAATGAGCCGCCAACGCATCTCACTGCGCCAGGAACTGCCGCTCCTGGTGTGGCTGGTGATCGTCTGGGGTGCCCTGTGGCAGGACTTCAGCCCCGGCAACCTGCTGTTCGGGGCGCTGCTGGCAGTCGCCGTCGCCCGGTTGTTCTACCTTCCGCCGGTGGAGCTCAGCGGCCGCTTCAACATCCTCTACGCCGTCCCGTTCGCCCTGATGTTCCTGGCCAAGGTTGTGGTGGCGAGTGCCCAGATCCTGCACCTGGCCATTGTGCGGGGACCCAAGGTGACCAACGCCGTCGTCGCGGTGACGTTGCGCAGCCACCAGGACCTGCTGGTCACCGCCACCGGGCACGTCATATCCCTGATTCCCGGTTCCCTGGTGGTGGAGGTGGACCGTTCCACGTCCACCCTCTACCTGCACGCCATCAACATCAGCACCCCGGAGGACCTGGAAAACCTGCGCCAAGAAGTGAGGTCCATTGAGGCCGGACTGATCCGGATCATGGGCACGCGCGAAGAACTGGAAGCTGTCCGGATGGAGGCGGCCGGATGATGCAGGCAGTCCTGGCCGTCACGGCCATCATCTTCTCCCTCGCCGCCGCCGGGGCCATCATCCGCATAGGACGCGGGCCTTCGCTGCTGGACCGCGTCCTCGCCGCCGACGTGCTGCTTGCCATCCTGGCTGGGGCGTTGTGCGTTGACATGGCAGTGAACCGGCACCTGAACAACCTGATGCTGGTGGTGGCCACCTCCGTCATTGGCTTCATCGGGTCCGTGACGGTGGCCCGGTTCGTGGCCGACCGGAGGGAGCAACCGAATGAGCCCTGATACGTGGAATTTCGACCTTGCAAGCGCTGACGGCTGGATAAACCTGCTGTCCGCCGTCTTCATGGTGGTGGGCGCCGTGATGTCCCTCGGCGCCGCCATTGGACTGCTGCGCTTTCCGGACCTGCTGAGCCGCATGCATGCCGCCACCAAGCCGCAGGTGCTGGGACTCTTCCTGCTGCTGGCGTCCATCGGGCTGCAGCTGCGGACCTGGTGGGTGTGGCCGGTGCTGCTGGTGGCCTGGATCTTCCAGCTCCTCACCGTGCCCGTCTCGGCGCACATGGTGGGCCGCGCAGGCTACCGGACCAAGCACCTCCACCGCGAGCTGCTCACCTCGGACGAGCTGGAGGCTGTGGTGCAAAAAGCCGCCGCCAAGGCCGCCCGCGAGGACGGCTCCGGCGACGGCCCTGAGCGCTAGCCCCGGAGGCTAGACGACGTCCTGGCTCTTCGCGAACCGGGTGATGGCCCGCTGGGTGCCGCGGTTGGTCAGCACCTGGATCACGGCACTCACCGATGCGGACACGAGGGCGAATGTGAGCGCGGTGCGGAGGGTGGTGGGGACATCGTCCTTCTCGCCCTTGGGCGGTTTCCGGCCGGTGGCCTTTTCCCAGATCACGTCCACTGCCTTGGTTCCGGCGAATCCGGCCAGCAGGCTGATGCCCGTGCCCAGCAGCTTGATGAAGAAGTTCATTCGGTGCCTCCTAGCGTCGTGAAATCAGGACTTCCCCTAGCCTAACGTCCGGGCGACAGCCTAACGTCAGGGCGCCCGGACCAGGCCTTCCCAGCTGACGGTCCAGTGCGGCGGAAAACCGGGCGCATCCCGGGCCGGGCCCCCGTCCCAGCCCGCAGCCATCAACGCAACGGCCGACAGCAGCCCGCCGTTGCCCGGCAGGTACAGCGGCAGCGACTCCGTCTGCCGGTTGTGGCCGTTGGGCAGCACCACGTTCTTCGCAGCGTCCAGCAGGAGGGCGTCGACGGCGGTCTCCGGGTCCTCCAGCCTGGCGGCGGTCATGGCCATCACCGGATAGTCCCAGCCCCAGGTGCTGTCCCAGTCCCAGTCGGCCAGGACACTGGCCAGGGTTTTGCGCATGATGGCGGGATCGATGATGTCCGTCTGCGGCAGCACACCCAGCGCGCAGAGCATGGAGGGGTGGTCGGTACGGATGGTGTACGGCTCCACGCCGATGGCCGCGTACACACCGTCCACCACTGTGGGGCTGGCCATCCCGTCGGCCACGGCCGCCCACTTCTCCCGGGGCGGCAGCCCCAGCCGCTTCCGCCACATGTTGGCTATGCGCAGGGCCCACTGCCAGTAGGCGAGCTCGAACGTGGGGTTGCTGGCAGTGGTCCTGGTGGATTCGTAGCTCTCCTGGGCAGGAACCAGTGGCGGGCCCAGCCCGTAGCCACGGGCGGTAGGATGCGCGAAGCCGGCCATGAACTCGGCGCTGTCGAACACAATTTCCGCGAACTCCTCCAGCAGGTCCCGCGATGGCTCTGCCCGGTAGGCCAGTTCCGCGAGGTAGATGGGATGCGGCTGCTGCCAGATGAGGAAGGTGCCGATGGGGCTGGGGCTCTCGCGCCCGTCCGGCCCCACCTGCTTGGGCCAGCGGACGCCGTCGAACCCCTGGGCCTTCGCCGTCTGCCGGGCGGGCTTTAGGACGGAGGCGTACCAGCGCAGCGCGGGCAGCAGGAGCCGCGTCCGGTTCCAGGCTGCGAAGTGGGCGGCGTGCCACCAGTGCATCTCGAGGTGGAAGCGTCCGCGCCAGGAGTTGCAGACCAGTCCTGTTTCCTGCGGCGGTAGGGAGCCGGAGCAGTTGATGGCGGTGAGGTACTGGGAGAGGACCACCCGGCGTTCGATCTCCGCCGCGCGCGGATCGCCGGGCGCGGAAAGTTCGACGGCGGCGCCGGACTTCCAGAATTCCGGCCACGCCGTGCGGGAGGCCTGGATGACGGCGGTGCCGGCCCCGGAACCAGGTGGTGCCTCCTCCCCGTGGCTGGTGCCCCGGATGCCTCCGGCGCCGCGGGGCAGGCAGTTACCCGTGCCGGTGCTCATGAAGTGGACGCTGAAATCCAGGACTTCCTGTCCCTCCGCTGCCCGGATCAGGACGGTGTGCGGGCTGGTCTGCTCCAGTTCCAGGCCGCTGCCTATGACGTGCACCCGGTAGGCGGACCCGTCCAGGTTCCGGGTGATGATCCACTGCCGGCCGCCGCCGTCGGCCGGCAGCTCCGCCAGCCGTGTGGTGTGGGCGTCGGGGCAGGACCAGTCGGCGGCATCGTGCCAGGCCCCGGAACCGTACGGAAAGGCCAGCGAGACGGCCAGGCCGTGCTGCAGGGCGGCGGACTCAATCCGGAAGCCGAGCTCATCCCTGCCGGGGTGGCAGGCGGTGCCCACCGTCACCGGACGGCCGCGTAGCGTGAAGTTGCTGGCAGCCGTGCCGGTCCAGAGGTCAAGGATCTGCCTGGCATCGGCGATGTCATCCGCTGCCAGCCCCGGATCGTCGCGCTCCGGCAGGATGAAGGCGATCCGCCCGAGGTCCAGCCGGTGCGGGTTGGCCCGCAACCAGGCCTCGCTCTCCGACGCGCCGGTGTCCCGCCCGTCCACGATTCCGCCCACCATGTCCACGTACCGCACGGGGCCGCGGGGTGAATCGTAAAGGGCCGTTGAACCGGCCAGCGTGTAGTCCTGCACAGGCGGAATGGAATGCCAGCCCCATTGTGACTGCGTCCCCAGCAGGGTGCCGGACGGCAGCCCGTCCCGTGCGGCTACCGGATACCGGGCGGGCAGGGACTGCAGGCCAGTCAGGTCCATAGTGAAGCAGAATTCCCCGTTGCCTACGGAAACGGGGCTGCGGGGATCGAGGGTGCGCTGCTCCACATTGTGGCGGCGCACCAGTGCTTTACGGTCTATGACGGCCTGCTGGCGGTGCAAGCGCTCACGCTCCTCGAGAATCAGAAAACGCTTTCCAAGAACCCATCCTTGTGTTGCACAGCCTAGGAGTCAATCACGTGGCTCAGTCCGGAACTTGATCATCTTGTGGGTGCCGTCGCAGTACGGCTTGATCGCCGAAGCCCCGCACCGGCACAGGGCCACCGTTTTCCGTTCGCGCGGGACCGGCTCGCCTGAGGGCGTGACGATCTCGAAATCCCCCCGGACGATGAGTGGCCCATCCGGGCATACCACGATGGAGCTATCGGGCTGGTCCTGGTTCATTGCTGCTCCTTCAGGTTTGGTGCCGTCGCTTGTTGCCGGAAGGCCTGCAGCTTCCCGTGATGCCTGCGCTGGAGAACGGCTTTCGAATGGGCGGCCGTGCGGATCCTGGCACCCGCATAGGGGACGCCTCCCATCAGCCGGAGCGCGAGGGCGCCCCAGATGCTAACGGCCCGCTCCGTCGCCCACAGCGGCGCGAAGCACACCGCGGGCAAGGGAAACACGGCCGTACCGCCGTGGCGCCGGCGTCCGGTCTCGGCTGTGGCCACCGCCGCGGCCGCCAGTCCCGCAAGCGCCGCGGTGCGTGCCCGCCGGGGGAGGGCGGCTGCCCCGATGATGGCCGGAAGCAGGGCGAGTTCCGCGGCCAGGCGCCGGGGCTGAGCAAAATCGTCGTAGGCCTGGCGGAGGCGCTGCTTGAGGAAGTGCCTGGCTTTGGGCGGCCTTCGGGCGATGTAAAGGCCCGGAACGATCCGCTCCCGTCCGCCGGCGGCCTCGACCGTGCGGATCAGCTCCAGGTTTTCGAACAGGACGGGCTCATAGCCGTCCGTGGCCAGGAGGGCACTGCGGCGCAGCCCCAATGTTCCGGGAAAGTCCGCGGCCCATGCCCGGTTGATGAGTGACCGGGAAGTGTCCCACAAGGCATGCCAGGGCAGCGGGTCAAAGTAGTTCTGCGGCCGCACCACGTCCGCCGACCCGAGGTGGTCAACGACGGCGGCGAGGGACCCGCGCGTGTATCGGACGTCGTCGTCGGCCAGCACCAGCAGTTCCGCCCTGGCTTCGCACACGCCTGTCACGACGCCCGCGACCTTCCCGTTGCCCTGCGGCGTGCCGCTGCCCGACTCCGTCCAGCCCGCAGGGCGGATGTGGCGCACCTGCGGCGGAAACTGCTCCCGGTGGCGCGCAAACAGGTCCGGGCCGGAGCCGTCCACCACCGTGACCGGGATCCAGGCCACCAGGCGCTGCAGGTAGTCCACCAGGTCGGCGAGTCCGGTGTCATCTGTCCAGCGCAGGGGAAGGATGTACTCCGCGGGGAGCCGTGCGGCGGATCCTCCGCTGGCCGGGGAGGTCACGCTGCCGCCGGAACTGCCGCCCTGAGCGAGGAGCGGCCGCCTTCCCAGGAGTCAAGAAGGTGGGCGGACAGCCTGCTGTCGATGGCCATGACTGCCGTTGCCCCAAACAGGACGTCGTCCAGCAGCTCCGGCTCGGCTTCCACCAGCCCGCCGGCAAGGTCGCGGCCCGCGATCTGCTCGTGGACCGCATCGGCTTCCACATGTTCGTCGAAGTAGTGGGTGACGCTGGCATCGAAGCCGTGCCGGCGGAAGCCGTTGCCATAGAAGCGGTTGGGCTGCGAAGACGTCATCTCGTAGATGGCCAGGTGTCCGGTGATGGCGCCGCGGAGCCGCCGGTTCAGCCCGCACAGGGACATCAGGTTGACGGCCGCCAGGGAAACCGCCGGGACGGCGTCAACGTACGCGCCGTAGGAGTCGTCCATCCCCAGGCCCCGCATGGTGCGGGCGAAAAGGGCACTGTGCATTCGGTCCGGGCGGCCGCCGCCGTACTCGTCGGCCTGGATTTCCACCAAGGCAGCCTTCGCCCGGCCGCTGAGGCGGGGGATCGCCCAGGTGTGCGGATCCGCCTCCTTCAGCTGGTACACGGACTTGTGGATCAGGAACTCCTTGAGCTGGTCCAGGCTGGCCTTCTTGGCCACATAGCGGGAGACGCTGGGGCCGGTGTCCCTGCCGGCCAAGCCGAACAGCACATCCGCCACCGCGTCGCTGGTGAGCTCCCCCGGAAGTTCCAGCTCTCCGGCAGCCTCGGCGGCCGCCGCCCGAAGGGCCGCTTCGAACGGCTTTTCCAGGATCTGCCGGACCTGGATCAGCCCGGCATCCCATTCCCAGTGGTCCGTGACGCCGTCCAGCCCGGAGTAGTGCAGCTCGTACAGGCAGAAAAGGGCCAGCTGGGCATCGTCGTCGCCGATGATGTCCACGGTTTCGGCCAGCCGGTTCGAGGCGAGCTCCCGCAGCCCGGCCAATGATTCGACGGAGCCTCCAGGCGCGCCTGCAAGTACGTTGAACAGCGTGCTGCTGATGGGGCCTCGGGGTTCCGGGATTCGCATGGGTTGCTCCTAGGTCTCGGGTTGTGACCGTGCCGTCTGCGCTGGCGGCCGGTGGGTGTGGTCAGGATTTCCGGCTGTCCGCCGGCGTGGTCCGCGGGGAGAGGAGGACCGCAAGCGTGATCATGGCCAGCCCCAAAATGAGGTGCAGCCAGTTGTCCGCATAGTTTTCCGGGATGAAGTTCGCGGGGGTGTCGTCCCCGATGAGCAGTCCGTACAGCCAGAGGACCAAGTAGATGACGCCGCCGTATATAAGGAAGTTCCGGGCCTGCCGGTGGGTGCGTGCCATGAACACTCCGGCGGCGCCGAAGAGGAGGTGGACAAGATTGTGGAGGACGGACACTTGGAACGTACCCAGCAAAAGGGCCTCTGAACCGGGGCCGGCAAAGTCGAGGGAGCCGTAGTTGCTGGTGATACCCGGAACGAATCCAAGGATGCCGGCGAACAGGAAGATGCCGGCAACAGCCAGCGTGGACCACTGCAGCGCGGTTCGGACGCCCGGTGGGCGGGTGCTGACTGCCATGTCCTGGACTCCTCGTACGCGGTGGAAACAACATAGTAAGCATGATTACTAATAAAAGCTAAGCAGGCTTTGTTTCCCCGCCGGCAGCTGGAAACCCGTCAGGCCAGCCCGGTCCAAGTGTAGGGGTTCGGGTGGTGCCCGCCGCTGCGGCCCTGCTCATACCCCTGCTGCCAGGCCTTGCCGACGGCGGACACCAGCTCGGCCAGCAGGGGATAGTAGGGATGGTCCGGGCCGATGAAGATCATCTCGTCTTCGGCCTTGTCCACCGCCGCCCGGACGGGATTGTCAGCGGGAGTGCCGGTCATGGTGCCCCGTCAGCCCCGGTCGACCGCAACACCTCACGCATGGCCTCCACCACCAGGTCGTGGTCCTGCACCTGCGGCAGCCCGGACACGGTGACGGTGGCCACCGCTCCCACGCCCGTCACATAGACAGGGAAAGACCCGCCATGTGCCGCGTAGCGGGTCTGGTCGAACCAGCCCTCGTCCTCGATCCTGCCTCCGCGCAGCCGCCCGCGCAGCCCCACCAGCAGGGAAGGCACTTCGTACCGTGCGGCTGTCCGTTGCTTCGCGCGGATCCAGTGTTCGTTGTCCGGCGTGGCGCCCGGCAATGCCACATGGAAGAGGACCTGTTCGCCCTTGGTGATGTCGATAGCGATGGGCAGGCCGCGCTCCTTGCCCAGCTCCACCAGGAGGAGGCCAAGGTTGAGCGCATCATCCATGGAGAAGCCCGGAAACTGGAGTTCATGGATTTCACCCTCGACGCGGCCGATGAGGACCTGCAGGGATCCCTCCGGCTGGGCGGAATCGGAGTCTGGATCGAACTCAGTCACATGCGGCGGATTGGCAGTCATGGCCCACAATCTACCCCTGTCCCGGTGTAAACTGGACCACGCCCAACAGGGCAATCCAATGCATTATTCAAGCAAGCAACACATAACGACAGGGGAGCGCCGCCGTCGGGCCCGCATGGCCGGGAACCGCAGGTGGGCGCTGAGAGTGCGGACAGCCGCAGACCCTCGAACCTGATCCGGTTAGTACCGGCGCAAGGGAGTCGAGTTCTCGAAGTCCGGCAGCGGCGAAGTGCCGTCTGCCGTGCTTTCCCCTCCTGTTTCCCAGGAGGATTTTTTTCATGAGCACTGCAGCAATCAAGAAGACCACCAGCAAGTCCTGGCGCGTCGTGGACATCGTGGTGGCGGCCCTGATCGCTATCGCCGGCGGCGTGATTTTCTGGGCCTGGTCCCAGGGCGCGGCCGCGGTATCCGGCCCGATGAACGCCGTCTACCCGCCCCTCACCGGCCTGATCGCCGGCGGCTGGATGATCCCGGCAGTGCTGGGCATGCTGATCATCCGCAAGCCCGGCGCTGCGCTGTTCTGCGAGACCGTGGCAGCCACCGGTGAGCTCCTGATGGGCTCACAGTACGGCGCGTCCGTGCTGTTCTCCGGCTTCGTCCAGGGCCTGGGCGCCGAAATCATCTTCGCGATTTTCGTCTACAAGAAGTTCAACCTGCCGGTGTCGCTGCTGGCCGGTGCTGCCGCGGGCCTGTTCTGCGGCCTGAACGATTCCTTCGCGCCGTGGGGCTGGAACATCGCGTACTCCGGCGGTGACAAGCTGGCCTACATCATCTTCACCGCCATCTCCGGCGCGATCATCGCCGGTGCCCTGTCCTGGATCGCCACCCGCGGCCTGGCCAGGACCGGGGTCCTGAGCTCCTTCGCTTCCCGCAAGGCAGCAACGGAGCCTGTCTTCTCCTGATGCAGGCACCTACCCACCACGGCACGGCCGGGGCGGTGCGGCCGGCCGCAGTCACGGCGCGTGGCTGGGGCTGGCGGCATGCAGGGCGTGCCAAGCCCGCCGTCCACGCCCTTGACCTGGACATCTCACCGGGGGAGCGCGTCCTGCTGCTCGGACCCTCGGGCGCCGGCAAGTCCACGCTGCTGCACGCCCTCGCCGGGGTCCTGGGCGATGTGAACGACGACGGCGAGGCCGGCGACTCCGACGAGTCAGGTTCACTGCTCGTCGACGGCGGGTCCCCCCGGGGGCAGCGCGGACGGGCCGGACTGATGCAGCAGGACCCCGAAACCCAGGTGGTCCTCTCCAGGGTCGGGGACGACGTCGCGTTCGGCGCGGAGAACCTCGCCGTCCCCCGCGACGCCATCTGGACCCGAGTGCACGAGGCGCTCGCCGACGTCGGGCTGTCCCACCTGCCGCTGGACCATCCGACGTCGGCGCTGTCCGGCGGGCAGAAACAGCGGCTTGCGCTGGCAGGCATCCTGGCGATGCGGCCCGGGCTGATCCTGCTGGACGAACCCACCGCCAACCTCGATCCGGCCGGGGTGCTGGAGGTCCGGGACGCCGTGGCTCGCTGCCTGGACAAGACCGGTGCCACGCTGGTGGTGGTGGAGCACCGGGTGTCGGTGTGGAAGGACCTGGTGGACCGGATCGTGGTCCTGCAACCAGGCTCAGCCGCCGATTCTGGCGTCCTCCTGGAAGGTCCGCCGGACCGGGTCCTGGACGAGGCCCGCACCATGCTGGCCGCCGCAGGGGTGTGGGTGCCCGGCTACGTGCCGGCCACCCGTCCCCGCACAGACGCCACCTGTCCGGGCGCGGGAGACCTGATGCTGGCCGCGGAGAAAGTGGCTGTCTCCCGGGAACGCCCGCGCCGCAGCGGATTCCGGAAAATCCAGCCGCTTCCGGTGCAGGAGGACATCACCGCGCAGGTACGGGCCGGGCAGGCGCTTGCCATCACCGGGCCCAACGGTGCCGGTAAGTCCACCTTTGCACTGACCCTCGCGGGGCTGCTGGAGCCGGTTGCGGGCAAGATCTCGGCAACAACCCGCCTCAGCCGGGGCGCGGGAATCGACCCCTTCAGGTGGAGGGCCGAGCAACTGATCGAGCGGATAGGCACGGTGTTCCAGGAGCCGGAACACCAGTTTGTCACCGGCAGGGTGCATGATGAGCTGCTGTTTGGCCCGCACCATCTGGGCCACGGCGAGGACCGCGTTGACGAGCTGCTGGAGCGGCTGAGGCTCACGCCCCTGGTGGATGCCAATCCCTACACCCTCTCGGGCGGGGAGAAGCGGCGGCTCTCGGTGGCAACCGTCCTGGCGGCCAGCCCGCAGGTCCTGGTCCTGGATGAGCCCACATTCGGCCAGGACGCCAACACCTGGGCTGAGCTGGCGTCCTTCCTCTCCGAGCTCCTGGACTCCGGCACCGCCGTGGTGTCCGTGACCCACGACGCCGAGTTCACCGCCGCCCTGGGCGGAACCGAGCTGAAGTTGGCCGCGGCGGAAAAGGTAGCCCTGTGAGGCAGGAACTGCACCTGCGCGGCAACAACGCCCTGCTGACCCGCGCCAATCCGCTCAGCAAGCTGGCCGCCGTCCTCCTGATCACCGTGGTCCTGGCGCTTTCCATCGACTGGGTGTCCGCTTCGGTGGCGCTGGCATTCGAGGTCCTGCTGTTCCCGCTTGCCGGGCTCACGCTCGCGCTGCTCTGGCAGCGCGGGTGGCCGCTGATCCTCGCCGCCGCCGTGGGCGGCTGGAGCACCTCAATCCTCGCGCCGGACAGCGGAAGGACGCTGATCGACGTCGGCATCTGGACCATGAGCGAAGGGTCCCTGGAGACGGGGCTCGGGTTCATGCTCCGCGGGCTCGCGATTGCGCTGCCGGCGGTGCTGCTGATGAGCTGCACCGATCCCACCGATCTCGCGGACGCGCTGGCCCAGAAGGCCCGCCTGCCGCACCGGTTCGTGCTGGGCACCCTGGCCGCCATGCGCCTGGTGGGCCTGCTGGCGGAGGAGTGGCAAACCATTGGCATGGCACGCCGCGCGCGCGGCGTGGGGTCGCGCGGCAACGTACTGCAGCGGGCGAAAGCCACCCTGGGGCAAAGCTTCGGCCTCCTGGTTCAGGCCATCCGGCGGGCGTCGAGGCTGGCAGTCACCATGGAAGCGCGTGGATTTGGCGGCGGGACCCGAACCTGGGCCCGCGCCTCAACCTACAGTGCGCTGGATGCGTGGGTGCTGGCGGGCGGCCTGCTCATGGCAGGACTCGCAGTGGTGGCGGCCGTGTCTGCCGGCACCTGGAACATGGTGTGGCTGGGAAGCTAGGGTTCCGGCGTGCAGGCATGGTTGTAGTCGAAGCCCCGCGCCACGAACTGGGTCAGGACCACGGTACCCCCACCCGTCAGCGGTGCGTTTAGGCACGCGCCGGCCGCCCGGTACGCGCTGCGGGCGCCGGCCAGCCAGCTCGGCAATCGGTACAGGTTGCTGGTGTTGCTGACGTTGCCAACGATCCGGCCCCACTGCAGGGACGTGGAGTAGATGCCCACTCCCTTGACGTTGATGCTGTGGAAGAAGTCCGTCATGCCCTCCAGGACGGCGCGGTTGGCGTCCTTGTCGCCGGACCAGCTGTTTTCGGTCTCCACGTCGAGCCACCAGACATAGTCGGCGGGATTAGTGATTCCCCGGATGTAGGCGTCGTCGTAGGCCTTCGCCCAGCCGTACATGTAGGCGCAGGCCTTGCCGTAGTCGCCCTCCCTGCAGGGGCCGTAGGGGTTGTGGACCTGCCGCCCGATGGGGTATTCGTCGCTGTCCGGCCACCAGGAGCCGGAGCTTCCCGGGTTCGCGGTATTGACATACAGCGACACCGCTGGCTGGCCAGGCAGGCCGGGGGAAGCGGCTGCCCACTCAAGTTGTTCGTCCAGGCAGGGGTTGGTGGTGTTCGCCAACCCGTTGTTGACGCCGACGATCCCGAAAGCCTGCCCCTTAGGCAGATCCTTGTTGCACTGCGGCCATGACACGTCGTTGCCGAGCAGGGACTGGCCGCCCTCGCCCGGGGAGGGCGCCGCGGAAGCAGGACCCGCTACGGCCAGCAGGACGGCTGCCGCCAGCAGCCAGGCAAGCCTGAACGGGAACGGGCGGGCATGGTGCCGGAGCATTGCGCCTTTCCTTGATGCCGGGGAAGGAACGTTACTTCCAGTCTCCCGCCGGGGTGCCGACGGAACAAGCAGCTGATGCTCAAGAATGGAGGTTGTTTCCATCAAGGTTTCTATCGCATAAAGCGGGTAGGGTTTGGCCTGGGAGGGGCGTTACGCGGCTGTGATGACGCCGAATAACTCATTTATGATATATTTCTGGCATGACGCAGGAAACCACTGAGCACGTTGCCGCCATGCTGAGGGATGCCCGGACCGAGAAGGGCTGGACCCAGGGCCAGCTGGCTGCCGAGCTGGGAACCAGCCAGAGCGCAGTGGCCCGGATGGAGCAGGGAAAGCAAAACCTGAGCCTGAAGATGATCCAGCGCCTGGAAAGCATCTTCGACCGGAGCATCGTCAACGTGGGCAAGCCGCAGATGACGCACCTGCGCGTGGAGGGCGGGCGGACCCTCTCCGGCGCCGTCGACGTCAACAGCAGCAAGAACGCCGGCGTCGCCCTGCTCTGCGCCAGCCTGATCAACCGCGGCACCACCGTGCTCCGCCGCCTGGCCCGGATTGAGGAAGTCAACCGGATCGTGGAGGTCCTAACCAGCATCGGTGTGGAGTGCACGTGGCTGAACGATACCGACCTGCGGCTCCGCCGGCCGGCCGTCCTGGACCTTGAGGCCATGGACGTGGATGCCGCGCGCCGGACCCGCAGCGTCATCATGCTGCTGGGTCCGCTGCTGGATGAGACGGAGGAATACCGGCTTCCGTATGCCGGGGGTTGCGATCTGGGGACCCGCACGGTTGAGCCGCACATGCAGGCCCTGCGCCAGTTCGGGCTTTCGGTGGAGGCCACGGCGGGCTTCTACGCCATCCAGGCGCCGCCGGCGGATGCCCAGGACCGTTCCTTCGTCCTCACCGAGCGCGGCGATACCGTCACCGAAAATGCCATCATGGCCGCCGCGCACCGCGAGGGAACCACGGTCATCCGCAACGCCAGCCCCAACTACATGGTCCAGGACCTCTGCTTCTACCTGCAGATGCTTGGCGTGACCATCGACGGCGTGGGAACCACTACCCTCAGCATCACGGGCAAGCCCGTTATCAATGCGGACATCGAGTACTTCCCCTCGGAGGACCCCATTGAGGCCATGAGCCTCATCACCGCCGGCATCGTCACAAATTCCGAGGTCACAGTCCGCCGCGTGCCCATCGAGTTCATGGAGATTGAGCTTGCCACGCTGGGCCAGATGGGGCAGCAACTGGAAATTTCAGGCGAGTACATGGCGCGCAACGGCCGGACCCGCCTGGTGGACGTCACCACCAAGCCGTCGGAGCTGCATGCACCCGAAGACAAAATCCACCCCATGCCGTTCCCCGGCCTCAACATCGACAATCTGCCGTTCTTCGCCGTGATAGCAGCCAATGCGACAGGCCAGACCATGATCCACGACTGGGTCTACGAAAACCGTGCCATCTACCTGACGGAGCTGAACCGGCTGGGGGCCCAGGTGCAGCTGTTGGATCCGCACCGCATCTATGTCAACGGGCCCACCAAGTGGCGCGCGGCCGAAGTCGGGTGCCCGCCGGCACTGCGGCCGGCAGCGTGCCTGCTGCTGGCCATGCTCGCGGCCCGCGGGGTGTCCGAACTGCGGAACATCTACGTCATCGAGCGCGGGTATGAGGACCTGGCGGAGCGGCTGAACACCATCGGCGCCAAGGTGGAGTACTTCCAGGATTGAGCATTAATGCTTCGTCATGAACGGCAGGGCCGCTTCAAATACGTTCCCGCTGCCGCAGAATGTCAATATGCGTACATTCGGCGTGGAGGAAGAGCTGCTGATTGTTGATCCGGAGACCGGGGAGCCGCTGGCGCTGGCCGACGCGCTTCTGTCCGGCCGCCGGGTGGCTGCCGACGATTCCGCCCAGGATCCGCGTGCGCTTGAGACCGAGGACAAAACGGTCTATGACGACGACGAGACGGGCCTGAGTGCCGAACTGAAGCTTGAGCAGATTGAGACCCAGACCCGGCCCTGCCTTGACTCCGGAAGCCTGTTGGACCAGATCAGGGCCGGACGGTTGCTCGCAGACCAGGCCGCGAAGAAACACAACGCCCGCGTCGCCGCGCTGGCCACCTCGCCGCTGGGCCTGAACAGCCACACCACTCCTGATCCGCGCTACGCCAGGATGCTGGAACGCTTCGGGCTGACCGCCCAGGAGCAGCTGACGTGCGGCTTCCATGTCCACACCTTTGTGGAATCACCCGAAGAAGGCGTGGCGGTGCTTGACCGCATCCGCGACAAACTGGCCGTGCTGACGGCGCTCAGCGCCAACTCGCCGTTCTGGAACGGGCTGGAGACCGGTTTTGAAAGCTACCGGACCCAGGCGTGGAACCGCTGGCCGACGGCGGGGCCGGCGGGCATCTACGGCACCTACGCCGCCTACCGCCGGCTGGTCACCAGGCTGCTGGACACGGGCGTGATGCTGGACGAAGGGATGATCTATTTCGACGCCCGGCTGTCCCGCAACCATCCCACCGTGGAGGTGCGGGTGGCCGACGTCTGCCTGCGGGCCGAGGATGCGGCCCTCCTCGCGGTCCTGGTCCGTGCCCTAGTGGAGACCGCCGGCCGGGAGTGGCGGGAAGGCGTGGAACCTGTACCGGTCCCGACTGTCCTGCTGAGGATGGCTTCCTGGCAGGCCAGCAGCGGGGGCCTCGGTGGGGAGCTGCTGGACTTTGGAAGCTTCCGGCCGGCCCCCGCGCCCGAGGTAGTGCGCTCCCTGGTGGAGTACCTCGCGCCGGTGCTGGAGGAACAGGGTGAGCTCGACCTGGCGCGGCAAGGCGTGGAAGCGATCATCGCCCGCGGCACAGGGGCAGCCGAGCAGCGCCGGGTCCGTGACCGGTTGCTGTCTGGGCCATCGACCAAGGACATGGGCTTCGGCGCCGTGGTGCGGCATGCGGTGAACGTCACCATGCGCGGCGACTTGGACCTCTCGGAAGTCGATGCCGTTCCAGACCTGCTGCGGGTGCGGCAGGCCTAGCCCGTTGGTAACCGTGGCGCTAAGGAAGGCCACGTGCCATACTCGGCGCGTGGCGCCGTCGTACTCTTTTCATGCCGAGCTTTGGCTCTATCCCGGCGAAGCCGGCTGGCACTTCCTCACCCTGCCGCCGGAGGTGGCGGACGACATTGCAGAGCAAAGTGAGGCGAGCAACAAGGCCTTCGGCTCGGTCAAGGTCGCGGTGGAAATTAGCGGCCACCGCTGGCTGACGTCCATCTTTCCGGACAGCAAAATGGGCTCGTACCTGCTTCCCGTCAAGAAAGCTGTACGGGAAAAGGCGCGCATCAAGGCGGGCGATAGCGTGGACGTCCGGCTGGAGCTCCAGCCGGACAATGCCTCGCCGGGAGAAAGCTAGATCTGCTTCAGGGCCTGTTCGAGGTCGCGGATCAGGTCGTCGGCGTCCTCGAGCCCAACGGACAGGCGCACCACGCCGTCGCTGAGGCCGATGGCAGCCCGTCCCTCCGGCCCCATCGCACGGTGCGTGGTGGTGGCGGGGTGCGTGATCAGGGATTTCGAATCGCCCAGGTTGTTGGAGATATCGATGATCCGCAGCCCGTCCAGCAGCGCGAAAGCGGCTTCCTTGCCCGAGCGGCCGCCGGACGGAGCGAGCTCCAGGGTGAGCACCGTGCCGCCGGCGCGCATCTGCCTGGCGGCAAGTTCGTACTGCGGGTGCGACTTCAGCAGCGGGTACTTCACCCAGCTCACGGCAGGCTGCTGCTCCAGCCATTCGGCGAGCCGGAGGGCGGTGGCGGAGGAGTGGTTGACACGCAGCGCCATGGTCTCCAGGCCCTTGGTCAACACCCACGCGTTGAACGGCGACAGCGACGGGCCGGTGTGGCGCATCAGCTGCTTGACCGGACCCTCGATGTACTCCTTGGTGCCCAGGATGGCACCGCCCATCACCCGGCCCTGGCCGTCAATGTGCTTGGTGCCGGAGTAGACGATGACGTCCGCGCCCAGCTGGCCGCAGCGTTGGAGCAGGGGAGTGGCAAAGACGTTGTCGACGACGACGGTGGCCCCGGCAGCGTGCGCGAGTTCGCTGACCGCGGCGATGTCCACGATCTCCTGCATCGGGTTGGACGGGGACTCGAAGAAGACGGCGGTGGTGGGCTGGGACAGGGCGGCGCGCCACTGCTCCAGGTCCGGACCGTCCACAAAGACGGTCTCCACGCCCCACCGCGGCAGGATTTCATTGAGGATGACGAAGCAGGAACCAAAGAGCGAACGGGCGGCCACCACGCGGTCCCCGGCAGCGAGCAGGGCGCCCAGGGCGGTGAAGACTGCGGACATGCCGGACGCGGTGGCAAAGCACGCCTCCGTTCCTTCGAGCAGCCGGAGCCGCTCCTGGAAGGTCGCCACGGAGGGGTTGCCGTACCGGGAGTAGACGAAGCGCTCATCCTCGCCGGTGAAGGCGCGTTCCGCAGCAGCGGCGGATTCGTAGACGAAACCCGAGTTCAGGAATACCGCTTCGGACGTTTCCTGGAAGTTGGTGCGGTCCAGCCCGCCGCGGACGGCCTGGGTGTCGGGGCTCCAGCCGGCGGCGTCGTTATTGAAGGTCACTTAGTTCTTTCCCAGGTTGGTCGGCAGGCCGCGGTTCTTCCAGCCATTGACGGTCCGTTCGCCGTAGCGGTCCGGGTCGCCTTCGAACCCCTCCAGGACGTTGTAGGAGGTGAAGCCGGCCTGCGTCGCGGCGATGGCGGCGGAGATGGAGCGCTGGCCGGAGCGGCAGATGAACACCAGCTCCGTGTTGGAATCCTCCGGCGCCTGCTGGCTCAGGTCCTTCAGGAAATCCGGGTTGGGAATGCCGCCGGGGAATGTCCACTGGATGAACAGTGGATCGTTGTCCGTGGCCTTGGTGTCCGGAATGCCGATGTGCGCCCATTCGCCCTCGGTGCGCACGTCCACCAGGATGGCGCCCTGCTCAAGCTTGGCCCAGGCTTCCTCCGGCGTCAGGTCTCCTGCGTAGCTCATGCGTGGCCCTCGCCGTCGAACTCGAGGTCCTCGTTGGCTGCTTCCAGGTCGTCAACAGCGGTGGCGACGGCGGCGTCCGCCGATGCGATGGCGGCCGGCAGGACCACGGCCTGGGCCACGATGACGCTGGTGCCGTTGAAGGCTGCCGCCGGGCTTCCGTGCAGGACGTAGCCTTCGGCGAGTGCGGTTGAGATCCGCTCACAGAATTCACGGTTGTCCGGGCCGCTGATGAGGCGGTAGGACAACTTTTCTTCGGGGGCGTCGGACACGACGGATCTCCTTCTCTCACGCTTGCAGCTCGAATCGGTCGATATGCCGAGTATTCACCTGAGGCACCCCGCCGCGGAAGGAGGGTTGCCGACCGGCCAGTCAGGGCTTGGCGCCGGTACTCATTACTCCCCAAAAACGTAACATCTGGCACCGGCTGCCGCATCGCCGTCGTCGTCATGTTGCGTAACTGAAGCGGAAACGCTGCCGAAGGCGGCGGCGCGGTGCCGTCACCGGTGAACGGCCGACGGCGGTATCACCGCAGGCGGGCGGGCCTTTCTTTCCCATCCCGGCGGGACGGCCCGATACAGTTCTTGGGGGCAGCGCCCCGCCATGAAAGATCAGCACTGGGGGTCCCCTTGAACATGCGAACAGCCGTGCCCTGCCGCCGCACCCGTCCGGCCCTGGCCCGCCGTCTTCGCGTGGCCTGGGCGTTCCTTGCCGTGCTTGCTGTTGCCTGTGTGGCTGCGGTCCTGCCGGCGGGGGCGGCCCGGGCAGCCGAACCCGCACCGGATGCGGGCAAGCCGCTGCTCGGCGTCGTCCTGGAATGGGGCGAGGACACCGCTGCAGGGTTTGCCGAGCGGCTGGGAGCGTCACCGGCTGTCTATGGACACGACATCGCTTTTCCCTACCGCTCCTCCGAGCAGAACGACATCAGGGGATTCCTTGAACAGTCCTCGCTCCAGGGCGCCCACGCCATGCTCACGGTCAAGCCCACGGTGCCGCTGGACCAGATAGACGCCACGGTTGCCGAGTCATTCGCCGGTGAAATCAGACGGCTTACCGCGCAGTTCCAGGGGGAGGTGCTGGTGCGGTTTGCCCCGGACATGAACGCCTCCTGGGTGGAGTGGGGCCAGCAGCCCGCCGAATACCGGAAGGCGTTCCAGGCTGTCTCCGCGGCATTTGAGGATTCCGACGACGGCCGGACGGTTATGGTCTGGGAGCCGTACCTGGGCAAGGACTACCCCTTTGACCGGAACCGGAACGCGCCGGCCCGCGGAAGCGACGGTTTCGCCTTGCTCGATACCAACGGCGACGGTGCCTGGGACGGGTCTGACAGCGCCTACGAACCGTACTATCCCGGTGATGATGCCGTGGACTGGGTTGGCCTGACGGCTTTCCATGACGACACCGCCGGTGGCGCCGCAGTCAATACCGTTCCGCGCGCCGGTGAGCTGGAGGACATGCTGACGGCCTCGGGCGGCGAAAACTTCTACGCCACCTATGCCGAGGAGCGGGCCAAGCCGTTCCTGCTGCAGACCGCCGCCTTCTACAGCCCCGCGTCCGGCGGCGCGTCCGAGGCTGAGATCAAGACCGGCTGGTGGGACCAGGTGGTGGGCACTGCCACGTCGGCAGAGTTTGGCAGGACGGCCGCGGTGGTCTGGGACGAGCGCACCAGCACCAGGGACACCGGCGTGGCCAGCATCGACTGGCTCCTGACCGGCAGCCCGGAGATCGCCCGGGCGGCGCTGGACCGGCTGGAGGCCTCGCCCTTGGTGACCGGTCCCGTCACGGAAGTGTCCACCGGCGGCAGCGACTATGTCCGGGCCAACACGCTGGCCGGGGCTGCCGCCTGGACAGTAGGGGCCGCGCTCGTCATCCTCCTGGTGGCCCTCTGGCAGATTCCGCGGCGCGTTCACGCCGCAACAGCTTGGGGTTACACGGACCCGTCCGGCAGGGATTCGCGCGTGGACCTGCTGCGCGGACTGGCCATCGTGTTTGTCGTGGTCAACCACCTGGGCATGACGTCCCTGTTCCAGCTCCTGACCCAGGAGGCGGTGGGCTTCGTTTCGGGTGCCGAACTGTTTGTCCTCTTCTCCGGTCTGGTGGTGGGGATGGTCTACGGGCCCCGGGTGAAAGACGATTTTGGAACCGTCGTGGACCTGACGTCCCGACGCGCCGGCAAGCTCTACCTGACTGCACTGATAGTCCTCGTGGGCGTCTTCCTGGCTTCCCTGCTGCCGGTTTTCCGTATCGACGCGTTAACCACCTTCGTGGACCAGGGGACCGGCGGGGCAGGGCACGACGGCGCCGGCCGGACCTACGACCTGTATGCAGGAATGGAGCAACTCTTCCAGTTCCCGGTGCCGGCCCAGGTTCTCCCCGCCATCCTGCTGCTGCAGTTCGGTCCGTGGCAGTTCAACGTGATGGGGCTGTACGTGGTGCTGCTGCTGGCCAGCCCCTTTATTCTTGCTGCCCTCAACCGGGGCAAGGCCGTGTGGGTGCTGGCCGGCACCCTGGCGGTCTACGCCGTCGGCGCCGCCACGCGCTTCCGGCTCCTGCCGTCGCAGTTCGAGGACTCGTTCCCGCTGCTCGTGTGGCAGGTGCTGTTCGTGCTCGGCCTGGTGGCCGGATTCCACCGGCGCAGTATTGTCGCCTGGCTTTCGGCGCGGACATGGGTGGTGGCCGCCTGCACGGCGCTTGCCTTCCTGCTGGCTTTCCTGTCCTGGGGGAACCCCTATCTTGCCAACGGCTTCGACGTCCGGCTGGCCATCGTCCCGGACACCCTGTACCGGACGGTCTACGACGCCCTCTTTGCACGGACCTACCTGGCACCCGGCCGGCTCCTCAACGTCCTGGTCCTGGTGGTCGCTGCCTACGCATTCCTCACCGCGTACTGGAAGCCGGTGCAGCGGGCTGTGGGCTGGTTCCTGATTCCGCTGGGCCGCGCGACGCTGTACGTGTTCATCATGCACGTGGTGCTGATTGCCGTGGTGGCGAACATCCCGGCCCTGCAGCAGGAGAACGTCCTGCTGAACACGGCTGCCTACGCCGCGGTGCTGGGGCTGCTGTGGGTAATGGTCCGGACGAAGTTCCTTTTCCGGATCATTCCTACTTAGGAGCCGGCACCGGGCACCGGCGGCTGTTCGCGACATAAAAAAGCGGCGGGAACCGCGGGCCCTTGCCCTTGGTTCACGCCGCCGTTGTGTCCTGGGCCTGGTTGTCCTAGACCAGGCCCGGGTAACTGGCCATGATGTAGTCGGTGGCCGCGGGGCCCTTCATTTGGAGGCCGGTGCGGTCTGGGCTGATCCTGTCGCGCATGGCAGCCCAGAAGCTGTCCTCCGGACTGAGTGCCTGCTGATTGATGAAGCACCAGCTGGTGTAAAGCCCGTACAGGCGGTCACGGTCCAGGCTGTGTTCGGAGGTTTGGTCGAGGTAGGTAGCTTCACGGAGAAAGATGTCGAACTGCGAATGTGCCATGACGGCTTCCCTTCGCTAAGTGCGGTGGCGCTGCCGTTCGGCTACAGCAACAGACCTCACATGCCGTGCACGGGGCAATGGAGTGGAACTGGGTCCTTCAAGAAAGGAGGACCCACGCGGGATGGAAGCCCATCTACAGTGTAGACTCTACGCGTAGACTACACATCCGGCAAGCGTCTTGATTATCTCGCCGGAACACCGCTTTCAATGCCGCCTGGCCTAGCGAACCGGACTATTCGAACGAGGCCCGCCGCCGGTCCTGCAGTCGGGTGTTCCAGATGTCCGGACGGGCCACCCTGAAGCGGCGGCCGGTCAGGGCCCGCGGGGAGATCCGGATGTAGTGGCTCTTCTCTCCGGGCTGCCAAGGCTCCAGCCCTAACGCGTCCACGGCGTCCTTTTCCGCCTGGTCTTCCATGATTTCGGTGTCCCCGCGCAGCACCACGCTCCAGGCTTCCTCCGTGTGCGGTTCGTAGCCGTCGATTTCCAGGGCGGCCGGGCGCTCCTGGACGGCCCCCCACAATTTGGTCACCCCGGAAGTGCGGAAAGCGATGCTGCGCCGGTGAACCACGTAGTTGATTGGGAAGATCTCCGGATGGCCGTCCACCACCAGGGCAAGGCGGCCCAGCGTGTCATCGGCCAGGAGTTCCCAGCACTCGTCGAAGGTCAGGTTGTCATCTGGCTGCGGCGCGCGTGAATCCATGAACCACACCCTACGGGCCGGCCGGCCGGGGGAACGGCACTTTACTGAATGCCGGCGAAAAGTTCACTCAGCTCAGCGGTCAGCTCCTTCTGGAGCGACGGCGTTCCGATCTCCTGCCCGTCAATCCGGTTGACGGGCGCGAGCAGGCGCACACTGGAGATCAGCCACACGGCGTCGGCGTCCAGCAGGTCCTGCGGCACCAGCGGCCCGTACCCCAGTTCCCAGCCTGCTTCCCTGGCGGCCGTGAACAGCGCTCCCTGGGAGGTCCCGGCCAGGATTCCGCTGTCCAGCTGCGGTGTGACGAGGCGCTTGACTGTTGTGCCGTCGTCGGACTTGTCCACGTGGGCAAGGAGCACCGTGGACGTGGGACCCTCCAGGACCCGGCCATCGGAGGAGATGAAAATGACGTCGTCGGCGCCCTGCTTGTGGGCGTGGCGGAGCGCCGCCATGTTGACGGCGTAGGAGAGGGTCTTGGCGCCGAGGAGCAGCCACGGGGCGCGCTCTGCGGCATCACTGTCATAGCCGCGGTCAAGGAGGATGACATCGATTCCGGTCTCACGCTGGCGGCGGGCGGCCGCTCCCACTGGGGAAACCTGGACCCACGCGGTGGGGGCAGCGGCGCCCTCAGCCCCGCGGGTCACCACCAGCTTGACCACCAGTTCATCATCCCCGTCCGAAACAGGAGGGTGCTGGGAACGGTGTTCGGCAATGGCGGCGGCAATGGCGCGGCGCCACTGGTCCTGCCCGGGGATCGCGAGGTCCAAGGCTTCCCCGGAACCGTCCAGGCGGTCCAGGTGCGCCTGGATTTTCCGGACGTTGCCGCCGACGGCGAGCATGGTCTCGAACGCCCCGTCACCGCGGGTGGCACCCTGGTCCGTGACCAGCAGCTGCGGCTGGGACGCGTCGGCCAGCCGGCCGTCCGGGGAAGCAGGATCAAGGAAAACAAGAACCACGGAAGCAGGTGACGTCATGGCTCCAGCTTAGTGCGGCGCCGCGCCGATAAGCTGGGCTGAGTGCCCCGGCCGGAATCCGTCCGCCGGGAGCCCGTGAGCCCGGGGGTTTTTCCGTTGTTGTGGCCATTTTCGCTTGCCGGCACCGCACCGATGTGGGTGGTGGTGGTGCTCGGCGTCGCCGACCTGGTCATCAGGGTGCTCGCCGTTGGGATCATCCCGGGAAACCGGAGGCCCACCACTGCGATGGCGTGGCTGCTGGGCATCTTCTTTGTCCCGTTTGTGGGCATCATCCTGTTCCTGCTGTTCGGCAACTTCCAGTTGTCAAAACGCCGCCGGGAGCAGCAGCAGGAGGTCAATGAGAGGGTACGTGCCGGTATCTCGTCCCTTGCCGACGTCGAAAGCCATTACCCGGGCCCGGAATGGGTCACCTCCGCCGCGGAACTCAACCGCCGCCTGGGATCCCTGCCCATGGTGGACGGCAACTTGGTTGACCTCATCCCCGGATACCCGGACTCCATCCTCAACATGACGGAAGCAGTGCGGAAGGCGAAAAAGTTCGTCAACGCAGAGTTTTACATCATGAGCACGGACCACATCACCGACGACCTGTTCACCGCCCTGGAGGAGGCGGCCGAACGGGGCGTGGAAGTGCGCGTGCTTTTCGACCACATCGGCACCCTCCGCGTCCAGGGCTACAAGAAACTCCTCAAGCGCCTCAGGGCGGGCAAGATCCAATGGAAGCGGATGCTCCCGCTCATGCCCATCCACGGCCAGTGGCGCCGGCCGGACCTCCGGAACCACCGAAAGATCATGGTGATTGACGGCGAAATCGCGTTCACCGGCTCCCAGAACCTGATCGAGCCCTCCTACAACAACCCCCGCCACCGGAAGGCCGGAAGGGAATGGGTGGAACTGATGGCGTGCCTGCGCGGCCCCATTGTCACCACCCTGAACGTTGTCTTCGCCACGGACTGGCTGAGTGAAACCGACGAGTCGCTGGAGCATCAGCTGCAGCTCCCCGCGAACCCCCATCCGGGCAACGTCACCGCACAGGTGGTGCCCAGCGGCCCCGGCTTTATCACCGAGAATAACCTGCGCCTGTTCAACACGCTCATCTATTCCGCACAGCACCGAATCTCCATCTGCAGCCCCTACTTCGTGCCGGACGACTCGCTGCTATACGCCATCACCACTGCAGCTCAGCGGGGCGTGGACGTGGAACTCTTCGTCTCCGAGAAGGGTGACCAGTTCCTGGTCCACCACGCCCAGCAGTCCTACTACGAGGCACTGTTGGAGGCCGGCGTCCGGATTTACCTCTACAAGGCCCCGTTCGTACTCCACGCCAAGCACTTCACCATCGACGACGAAGTGGCTGTCCTGGGCTCCAGCAACATGGACATGCGGTCTTTCTCGCTGAACCTCGAGGTGTCAGTGATGCTGCTCGGCGAGGACATCGTCACCAAGATGCGGGCGGTGGAGGACACCTACCGGGACATTTCGCACGAGCTCAAGCTCCCCGTGTGGCGCAACCGTCCCTTCGCAGCGCGCTACGTGGACAACGTTGCCCGGCTGACCGCGACGGTGCAGTAAGGGCCCGGGCATGTTGTGCTAGTCCTCCGCCGGGACCCGCTGGTCATCCGGGCGGTCCGCGTGGTCCGGCCATCCGCCCCTGCGGTAGGCAGGGGTTCCGGCGGCAAGCACAAGCACTGTCACAACACAGCTGCCGATCATGACGCCCACCATTGACAGCGCGTTTCCACCCAGCAGTCCCACCAGGGGACTGACAAGCCCGGCGACGCCCGACTGCAGGGCCCCGATAACGGCGGCCGCGGTCCCGGCCATATGCCCGTAGTTGTGCAAGGCGAGCACGGAGGCATTCGCGGGGATCATTCCCTGTGCACCCAATACAAGCCAAAGCCCTGCCATAAGGCCCCCTGCTCCACCCGCGCCCGTGGCCACCGTGGCCAGGAGGATCATTGCAAGGAGCAGTTGGACAAGAACGGCAGTGCGCAGGAGGCGCACGGGCGGGAACTTCCGGACCAGCATGGCATTCAGCTGAGCCGAGAGGACAAGCGCAGCACCGTTGAGCGCGAAGGCGAGGGCGAACTGCTGCTCTGTGAAGCCGTACTTATTTTGGAAAACGAAGGGGGAACCCACCACGTAGCTCATGATCAGGGCCAGGCCGAGCCCCGGTATGACGGCCAGGGCCATAAAGTGTCTGTCGCGCAGGAGTGACCAGTAGGCGCCGGCAACATGCCGGGGGTGGCCAGGGCTGCGGCTGCCGTCCGGCAGAGTTTCGGGCATGAACTTCAACACGATGGCCACCAGGACGACGCCGATGAGCGCCAGTACGTAGAAGACGGCACGCCAGTGCCAGATCCCGGCGACGGCCTGGCCCACAGTGGGGGCAAAAAGGGGAGCGACGCCGATGACCAGCATCAGGCGGGAGAGCAGGCGGGCGGCGGCTGAGCCTACAAACCGGTCACGGATGACGGCGATGGCCACCACGGCGGCCGCGGCGTTGAAGAAGCCTTGCAGGACGCGCAGCCCGGTGAGTGTCTCGATGTTGGGCGTGATGGAGCACAGCAAAGAAATCACAATATGCATGGAGATGCCGATGACCACGGGCAACCGCCGTCCGAACCGGTCCGAGAACGGGCCGATGACAAGTTGCCCTATGCCGCCGCCGAGGAGGGTTCCGGACAACTTCAGCTGGGCAGCGGCCTGGGTGGTTTCCAGATTGTCAACGACGGCTGGCAAGGACGGCAGGTACATGTCCGTCGTGACTGCGGGAAGCGCTGCCAGGGCTCCCAGCATCAGGACGTATTTGAAGCTGCGCGGCGGCCGGGGGCTGGCGTTTGGGGATTGCGGGATCTCCGTCACGCGGCAAACCTAACTCGTTGGAAGCTTTGATGGTGTGGGATTGCCGCATGGCTCGGGCGGTTCAGCCGGCGGTGTCCAGGTGGTTCTCGGATTCCCATGTCTGCCCATAGGGCACCTGGTCGGTGAGTTCAACCGTGAAGTGCCCCGCGCCCCGTTTTGTCACGAGGATCCCCATGCGGGGGTATTCCATGGCAAGGTCGCGGAGCCGCCGGACCGAAGCATTGAGCTTTTCGTCCGCCTCGGAGCGGGTAGTGGCAGAAATCGTCAGGAGATGCGGGACGTTGCCCATGTGGTTTCCTTTCGCTCGAGGGCTGTTGGGTCCTGTGCTGCAAGGTGAGGTGTACGGCCGGGGCGCCCGGGCAGGAAACCCCGGCCGTACATCAGCTGCCCGGCTTAACCTGGACGTCGCAGTGCAGCCGGCGGGTATGGTCCACGGTGCGTGTTTCGCCGGTGAGGGCGACTGTTGCCTGTAGGCGGATATCCCCGCTTGAGGCGCCGAAGCCGAGCTCAAGATCACCGGGCTCGACGATTCGCCGGCCGTCCCGGCCGGTGAAAGACGCGACGTCGGCCGGGACTGTGAAGGCTACGCGGGCGGAAGCTCCGGGTTCCAGGGGTACGCGGGCATAGCCCACGAGCCGCTGCTCCGGGCGGACAACTGAAGCCACCGGGTCAGACAGGTACAGCTGGACAAGTTCTGTTCCGGCCCTGTCCCCGGTGTTGGTGACGGTGATACTCGCCTTGGCTTCGCCGTCCACCGGCACTGCGGTGGGTCCGTCCACGGTTAACGTACTCCACTCGAAAGTGGTGTAGCTGAGGCCATGGCCGAACGGGTAGGCCGCTGCCGGATCGATATTGGAGACGCTGCTGGCCCGGGCCAGCTTGGATGCCAGGTATGTGGAGGGCTGTGCCCCGGGCCGGGCGGGGATGCTGACAGGGAGCCGCCCGCTTGGGTTGACCCGGCCGCTGAGGACCTTTGCCACGGCGGGGCCGCCTTCTTCGCCGGGGAAGAACGCTTGGACGATTGCTGCGGCATTCTCGACGGCGGAGCCAACGGCATAGGGGCGGCCGGTGAGGAGTACGACAACTACCGGAACGCCGGTTCCGATCAGCCGGTCCAGCAGTTGCTGCTGGACGCCCGGGAGCACCAGCGATTCCGCGTCGCAGCCTTCGCCACTGGTTCCCCGGCCGAACAGTCCGGCGCGGTCGCCGAGGACGGCGATGACGACGTCAGCGTTGGTGGCGGCAGCAACGGCGTCGTCAAACCCTTCGGTGGAGGAGCCGTCAACCGAGCAGCCCGCTGCCACGGTAACGGTGCTGTCCGGGAATTCGGCCCGCAGGGCCTGCGCCACGGTAGGCAGTTCGATGCCAAGCGGGACGTCCGGATGCTGGCCGCCGACGTGCGCCGGGAAGGAGTAGCAGCCAAGGAACGCCTGCGTGTTGTCCGCATTCGGTCCGACGACGGCGATGCGGCCGGGGTGCGCAAGCGGCAGGATGCCGTTGTTGCTGGCCAGGACGATCGACTGCTCGGCAATCAGGGCGGCGAGCTTCCGGTTGGCCTCGGTATCCAGCGTGATGCTGCCTTCCAGCCCGGCGGTATCATGCAGGTCGGCGTTCGCCAGGGCAGGCGGAACCGCCGACCAGTCCTCATCAAGCAGGCCCAGTTCAATTTTCTGCACGAGGACCCGGTGCAGGGCACGGTCCACCATGCTCGCGGGGAGGCGCCCGGCCTCTATCTCCGCAATGAGGTGCTCGCCGAAAGCGTGCACGGTGGGAAGTTCGACGTCGACGCCCGCCGCCAGCGCGGCGGCCGCGGCTTCACCGAGGGATCCGGCGACGCCGTGGAGGTTCTTGAGGAAGGCCACCCCGAAGTAGTCGGCCACTACCGTGCCGCTGAAGCCCCAGGTATCGCGGAGGAGCCCGGTGAGCAGGGAGGCATCGGCGGCGGTGGGCACGCCATCCGTGTCCGTGTAGGCGTGCATGACCGAGCGGACGCCCGACTCGCGGATGGCCATCTCGAAGGGCGGCAGCAGGACGTCCGCCTGCTCCCGGGCGCCAACGGAAACAGGTGCGAGGTTCCGGCCGGCCTTGGACGCCGAATAGCCCACGAAGTGCTTGAGGGTGGCGATGACGCCGCTGCTCTCCAGGCCCTGGATGTAGGCGGTGGCCAGGGTTCCGATGAGATAGGGGTCCTCGCCGATGGTTTCCTCCACCCGGCCCCAGCGGGCGTCACGTACGACGTCCAGGACGGGGGCGAGGCCCTGGTGCACGCCTACGGAGCGCATGTCAGCGCCGATCGCGGCGCCCATGGTACGGATGATCTCCGGGTTGAAGGTCGCACCCCAGGCAAGGGGGACCGGATAGGCGGTGGCCTGCCAGGTGGCGAAGCCGGCGAGGCATTCTTCGTGGACCAGCGCAGGAATGCCGAACCGGTTGGCACCGGCGATACGCTGCTGGGTCCGCTGGAGCGACAAGGCGCCCAGGGCAGGGTCCACTGGTGCTGTGCCGAACGGCCTGGTGAGCTGTCCAAGGCCGTTCGGCAGGATTTCGTCCAGGTCGACGGGAGGATTCATCTCATTTTGGTGGGGTGCCACTTCGCCGCCTTCAGTGGAGGCGCCCACCCACACCCCGAAGAGCTGGGCGGTCTTTTCCCGAAGGGTCATGGCTGCGATGAGGCTGTCGGCGCGCTCTTGCGGTGGGGCCGTGGTGTCGCGCCAAGGCGCGCTGTGGGTTTTGGTTTCCGTCATGATTACTTTCCGCCAGCGCCCATGAGGCCCTGGACAAGCGCGCGGCGCGCGAAGAGGTAGGCGAGCAGTACCGGCACCATGGAGAGGGTCACGGCGGCCAGGAGCCCCGGGATGTTGATGCCGAACTGCGTCTGGAAGTTGAACAGGCCAAGGGTGACCACCCGGGTTGATTCGGACTGCGTAAGGATCAGCGGGAAAAGGAACCCGTTCCATGCCTGGAGTGCCGAGAACACCGCGATGGTGGACAGTCCGCCCTTGGACAGCGGCAGTACCAGGCGAAGGAAGGAACGTGCGGGGGTGGCGCCGTCCATGGCCATTGCCTCGTAGAGCTCGGGAGTAATGTCCCGCATGGTTCCGCTGAGGATGATCGTGCAGATCGGAAGGGCGAAGGCCGCCGTCGGAAGGATGACGCCCAGCAGGTTGTCGTAGAGGCCCACGGTGTTGATCAGGTAGAACACCGGAACGATGACGGCCTGGGCGGGAATCGCCAGTCCCAGCAGGAACACGCGGAAAATGACCGAGGCGGCACGGCTCTGGCTCCGGACGATCGCATAGCTCAGCGGGGGTACCAGGAGCAGGACCAGGCCGACGACGCCGGCCGTAACGATGACAGTGTTGAAGAAGTACCGGCCGAACCCGCTGGTGATGGCATCCACATAGTTCTGCAGCGTGAAGCTGGTCGGCAGGGACAGCGGACCATTGTCGCCGAATTCTGCACGCGTCTGGAATGTTGCAGACAGCATGACATACAACGGCACCGCTACGATGGCCAGCCAGATGAAGGCTCCGATGCCGGCAAGGTAATTCGGACGCGTTTTCATTTAGAGCCCCTCCAGGGAACTGCGCATCTTGTCGTATCCGGAAACGCGGACCACGGCGAAGGAAATTGCCGTGGAGATGATGACGAGTACGAGGGCGATGGCGCTGCCGGCGCCGAAATCGAACCGGCGGAACGCCTCCTGGTACATGTGGAAAGCGGTGATAGTGGTGCTGGTGCCCGGTCCGCCGTTGGTCAGGATGAGGACCGTCTCAAAAGTGGTCAGGCCACCCACCACCATCAGGATCACGGACGTGATGATGCTGTTTTTCAGTTGCGGCAGGGTGATGCTGAAGAACTGCCTGACTGTGCCTGCGCCGTCAATTGATGCGGCCTGGTAGAGGACATGCGGAATCTGCTTCGCTGCGCCCTGGTAGATGAGCGTGTGGAACGGCGTGAACTGCCACATGCCCACGAAGATCAGCACCGCGATGGCACCCGTTTGGCTGCCCAGGATATTTCCGTCTCCGAACAGCCAGGACATCTGGCCGGGAATACCGAAGTTGGGGTCAAGAAGGGCACGCCACAGGACGGAGATCGCGGCCGAGGACAGCAGCAGCGGAACGAAGTAGATGGCGCTCAGGATGGCGCGGTTTTTCTGTGTGCCCGCCGCCCAGACTCCCAGCAGGATGCTCAGAGGTGTCTGGGTCACGATGCCAAGCACAATGAACAGCAGGCTGAGCCAGAGGCTCTGGAGCATGACCGGGTCCTGGAAGAGGGATTCCCAGTTTTTGAAGCCTACGAACTTGGGGTCGCCGAGGCCTCTCCACGTGGTGAAGGACAACACTGCCACCGCGACAAGCGGGACCAGCGCGAAAAGTCCGAAGAATATGGTGGCAGGAAGGGCCCAGACAAAGCCGGGGCGGCTCGACGAGGAGCCGCCCCGGCGCGCGGGACGGCCCTCTTCGGGGCCGCCCGCGCGTGCCGGGCGCCCGCGGTTTGCAAGCGTCGTGGTCATGATTTTTCCTAGAGGCTCTGCATGGCCTTGATGAAGCCGTCTTCGTCAATCTGTCCGCTGAAGAACTGGGAGACGGCGGTGAGGATGGTGACAGTTGCTTCCGGCGGGTACGCCTGGTCCCAGGAAAGCTGGAACGACGGCGCTTCCTTGACCAGGTTGAACTGGTATTTTGCGTATTCGGGATCCGCCGCCTTGTCGAGGAATTTCTCCGTGTTCGAGGTGGTGGGGAGGTTACCGATTCCTACCTGCTCCTGCACGAACTGGTCCGAGTACATGAGCTTCAGGAAATCGCGGGCGGCTTCCGGGTAGCGGGTGTTCTTGTGGATCGAGTAGAAGTTGTTGGTGTTACCCACGAGGTTGTTCTCGTCACCTTTTCCGCCTTCGATCTTCGGGAACTCGCTGTAACCGAGGACCTCCGCGGCGAACTGCGCGTCGTTGCTCTGCTGGGTGGAGTACTCCCAGGAGCCCATCAGTTCAAAGCCCGCCTTGCCGCTGGCAAGCAGGGCGGGGGACCCGCCGTCGGTGAACTTCACCGAGTCGAAGTTGGTGCCGAAGGCTCCTGCATCTACGAGTTCCCGAAGCATGCCGAGGGCTTTGCGGCTGTCTTCAGATTCCCAGACGCTGGTGTCCCCTTCGAGGGCCTTCTTGAAGAGGCCATCTCCGGCAACCCGGTCGTAAAGGTACTCAAACCACATCAGCGTAGGCCACCGGTCGCCGGCACCCAGCGCGATGGGGGTGATGCCCTTGTCCTTGAGGATCTTCACGTCCTCGAGCAGCTCTTCCCAGGTTGCCGGCGGGGCAGTGATGCCAGCGTCAGCGAGGACCTTGGAGTTGTTGAAGAGCATGACCGGTTGCGTGCCGCGCATCGGGATGCCGTAGGACTTTCCGTCAATAACGGCAGTGTCAAACACGGACGGCAGGAAGGCGTCCTTCAACTGCGGATCTTCCTTGATGAAATCGTCAAGGGGGAGCACGAGGTCGGCATCCACGAAACTCTTGATGCTGCCGCCGCCCCAGTTGAAGAAGATATCCGGGGCGGTCGGCGTATCCATGATGGTCTGCAGCTTCGACTGGTACTCGGCACCAGGGATTTTGTCGAGGACAACCTTCACCTCGGAGGTGGCGTTAAAGGCGTCGATCATTTTTTGTTCAACTGTGTTACCTGCGTCGCCGTACATGGCGACGTGGATCTCGTTCTCGGGCCGGCTCGACGAGCCGGACCCTCCCGAGCAGCCGGCCATCGTCAGGCCAAGGGCAAGAGCCGCACCGCCGGCAAGACTGCGGGCGACCCATCCGTGCTTGTTCATCTTCGAACGCCTCTCGAAAGTTTCGATGCTTTGATCGAAAGTTATGTGATGCCTGCAAGTGTAAGTTGCGTTACATCGACAGTGCAAGGCACGAAACTTTTGTGGCCCCTCATAAGGCAAACTGCCGCTATGCTGGTGCTCATGTCCAGCCCTGCATCTCCCGACACGCGCGTTACCCTCGCCCAGCTGGCCGAGGAGGCGGGTGTATCACTGTCCACTATTTCGAAGGTTCTGAACGGACGTTCCGACGTCTCTCGTAAAACACGTTCGAAAGTTGAGGAGCTCCTCGAGGAGCACGGCTACAAGCGGCGGAAGACCACCGCATCGAAGTCCCTCCTCCTGGAGCTGGTCTTTCATGAGCTCGAGAGTGCATGGGCGCTGGAAATCATCCGCGGGGTCGAAAACGTCGCAAAAGCGAATGGCATGAGCGTGATCCTCACCGAGAGCGGCACGAGGCATGCGCCCGGAGTTGACTGGGTTGAAGGCGTGATGGCACGCCGGCCGGCCGGCGTGGTCCTGGTCTTTTCCGATTTGCCACAGGAGTACCGGCAGCAGCTGGACGCGCGCTCCATCCCGTTCGTGATCATCGACCCGGCAGGCGACCCTGCCCCCGATGTGCCTTCGGTGGGGTCGGCCAACTGGGCCGGGGGCATGATGGCCACCCGCCACCTTATTGAACTTGGCCATACCCGCATTGCCGCCATCTCCGGTCCTGGGGACATGATGTGCTCCCTGGCCCGGATCGATGGCTACAGCTCCGCCTTGAACACTGCGGGCATTCCCATCGACCGGACCATCATCCGGTACGGCGATTTCCACGTGGACGGCGGCCGAAGCCATGCCCTTGAGCTGCTGCAGATGGAGCAGCGGCCCACCGCCATCTTCGCTGGCAGCGACCTGCAGGCCCTGGGCGTTCTGGACGCCGCACGCCAGCTTGGCCTGGCTGTTCCCGGCGAATTGTCAATTGTGGGATACGACGACCTCCAGGTGGCACGCTGGTCCAGCCCTGCCCTCACCACTGTGCACCAACCCCTGATCGAGATGGCCGAAGAGGCCGCCCGGATGGTCCTGCGCCTGCGGGAAGGTGAACGGCCCAACAACCTGCGCCTCGACCTTGCAACATCGCTTGTTGTCCGCCAAAGCACGGCGCCACCGGGCCAGGACTGACCCTGGCGGTGTTCCCGGAAAGGAACCTCATGTCATCCATCGTCAACACCAACGGTGAGTTCGTCACGCTCGAGGCGG
This sequence comes from Arthrobacter sp. Y3221087, assembly GCF_059089905.1. NCBI lineage: Bacteria > Bacillati > Actinomycetota > Actinomycetes > Micrococcales > Micrococcaceae > Arthrobacter > Arthrobacter sp. Y3221087. Next base: position 32,056 of record NZ_JBNHFE010000009.1, on the reverse strand, counting down.
GCGACTACACCGCAGCGGTCACCACTGTTGGAGCAGGGCTTCAGCAGCTTTCTTTCCGCGGCACGGACCTGGTCCTGCCCTTTCCTCCTGAGGAACTTCCTCCCGCCTTCGCCGGGAAGACCCTCATGCCGTGGCCGAACCGGGTCAGCGGCGGCGCCTACACCTTCCGCGGGCAGCATTACCAGCTACCCGTCAATGAGGCAGCCACCGGCAGTGCACTCCATGGGCTTGCCCTGTGGAGCGAATGGCGTGTGGAGCAGCGCTCCCAGGCCGAGGTGACGCTCACTTACCTGCTGCACGGCGAACCCGGGTATCCCTTTCCCCTCGCGCTAACGGCTTCCTACGCGCTGGACCCAATTGCCGGACTGCGCATCGAGCTCAACGCGGTCAACCGCGGGACATCGCCGGCGCCCTACGGTTGCGGCTCACACCCTTATGTCACTGTTGGCGACGAGGACATCGCCAAGTGCGAGTTGGAATTCCGGGCTGGCAAAGTGCTCCTGACGGACGAGCTACTCCGGCCCGCCGGCCTTGCTGACGCGAAGGGCACTGACTTCGATTTCTCGGCTGCCCGCCGCATCGGTTCGCAGTCCCTGGACCATGCCTTCACCGCTCTGCCGGAGGGGGAGTGGCACGTCATCCTGCGCAACCCCGGCCTCCAGCTGTCGGCGGTGGTTCAATCTACGGGAGCACAAGCCCCCTGGGTCCAGCTCTATTCAGGAGAGCTGCGCGGCCGGAAGGGGCTGGCGGTGGAGCCGATGAGCTGCCCTCCAGATGCCTTCAATTCCGGCAGCGATCTGGTCATCCTGGATCCGGGCCAGTCGCACACGCTTACCTATCGCATCCACGCCCTGGAGGGTTAGCCGCCACAGAAAAAGCGGCCCGGAACCTGATGGTTCCGGGCCGTTTTGTCAGGCCTGCGCTTTGTCAGCACTGGGCCTTGTCAGCACTGCAGGTGGCAGTGGTTACTGCCGGTACGCGGGGTGGTGGTTTGAGCGCTGTTCTCCGCCTGGGTTTGCCTGCAGAAGGGTGGACTGCAGTGCGTAGTACGACGGCTTGCGGGTGTAGTCCTCCCACATCACTGTTGCCTCGCCCTGGCCGCTGAAGAAGACGGGCACCCAGGAGTACTTGTCATTGAAGCCCCAGATGGTGAAGGAGTTGCAGTCCTCAACGTTCAGGCAGGCTTCCAACGCACGCTTGTAGTAGCTGGCCTGCTTGGCGAGTTGCTCCGCCGTGGGGGTTGCCCCGGCGGCAATGTTCATGCGGACGTCGATCTCAGTGACAGCCGTTTCCAGGCCGAGGTCATCGAAGCGCTGAAGGTTCGCCTGCAGGTCACCCGGGAAGCCGTACTGGGTGCTCAGGTGGCCCTGGACAGCGAAGCCGTCCACCTTGACGCCCTGGGCCTGGAGCTTCGAAATGAGGTCCACATAGGCCGTGCTCTTGGCGTTGATGCTCTCCACGCCGTAGTCATTGAAGAAGAGCTTCGCGTTCGGGTCCGCCGCATGGGCCCAGCGGAACGCGTCGGCGATGATCTCCGGACCGAGTTCCCGGATCCAGATGTTGTCGGTGGTGCGCAGGGTGCCGTTTTCATTGAAGATTTCGTTGGCAACGTCCCATTGCTGGATCTTGCCTGCGTAGCGGCTCACGACGGTGGTGATGTGGTCCTTCAGGATGGAGCGCAGTTCCTCCTTGCTGAAGTTGCCCTGCTCCAGCCATGCGGGGTTCTGGCTGTGCCAGAACAGGGTGTGGCCGCGGACCACCTGTCCGTGCTGCTGGGCGAATTCAACAATGGCGTCCATCTCGGCGAACCGGTACTGGTCCTTCTGAGGGTGGATGAACTCCCACTTGGCCTGGTTCTCAGGCGAGACAGAGCTGAACTCGGCAGCGAGGACTTCCCGGTACTGTGCGTCGGAAGTGAAGGGGTTGGGGTAGGGCATGGTTTCGTGGTGGCCGCCGCCGGCAACGGCTGTTCCGATCCGGACGCCCTTGGGCGCAGCCCAGCGCAGGGTGTCCTGCTTGGCAATGCCCGGTGCCTGCGGCTGGTCGTTCTGGCCGGCCGTTGCGGGCAGTGCCGTGGGAAGGACAAACGTCGACGCCAGCGCTGCGGCGGCGACTAGTTGGGCAACCTTCATTAAAGAGCTCTCCTTTGAGGTACAGAGTCAGTCGGACCACATAAGGCCGATGAACTAACTTCCGGAACTTTCCGGAAGTTAGTTGTTGTAGGTTAGGAACATTCCGGAGAGCGCGTCAAGGGTTTCTCGAAAACTTGTGACGCCCGGCCTGCCGCGCGAGGGCCTATACTTGCAGCGGACCAGGAGGAATGCGTGCAGGAGAGCCCCCGCCGGACAGTCACCATTTCGGCAATTGCTGCCGAAGCGGGAGTATCGGTGCCCACTGTCTCCAGGGTGCTCAACGGCCGCAGCGATGTTGCACCGCAGACCCGGGAACGCGTGGAAACGCTGCTGAGGGAGTATGGGTACCAGCGACGGGGCGTCCGCCCAGAAGTCCGGTCCGGCCTCATCGACCTGGTGTTCAATGACCTGGACAGCCCGTGGGCCGTGGAGATTATCCGCGGCGTGGAGGAAGCCGCCAACGAAGCTGGCGCCTCGACCGTCGTATCCGCCATCCACCGCCAGAGCAATCCAACATCCACCCGTCAATGGCTGGACAATGTCAGCGCCAGGGCCAGTGACGGTGCCATCCTGGTTACCACGGACCTTGATTCGTTCCTTCGCGCCGAGCTGCAGCGCCTCCACGTCCCGGCAGTGGTGGTGGATCCGGCCGGTGTCCCTGACCTGGACGTGCCCACCATCGGTGCCACCAACTGGACCGGTGCTGTGGGCGCCACGGAACACCTGACAGGACTGGGCCACCGTCGGATCGGCTTCGTGGCGGGGGCCCCTGGCCTCTGGTGCAGCAGGGCGCGGCTGGACGGCTACCGGGCCGGCCTGGACGCGGCAGGAGTTTCGTTTGATCCCGGGCTCGTCATGGAGGGGGACTTTGACTACCAGTCCGGGTTCCGTGCCGGCTGCCGGTTGCTTGAGCTGGCTGAGCCGCCGTCCGCCGTCTTCGCAGCCAGCGACCAGATGGCCCTTGGCGTCTATGAAGCGGTGCGGAAGAAGGGCCTGCGGGTACCCGAGGACATCAGTATTGTGGGGTTCGACGATCTGCCGGAAGCCCGCTGGGCGTCGCCGCCCCTCACCACCGTCCGGCAGCCGCTGGCCGAGATGGGCAAGCTGGCTGCCCGCACCGTCCTCCGGATCCTGCAGGGCGAAGGCGTGGAAAGCCCCCGGGTGGAACTTGCCACCCGGCTGGTGGTGCGGGAAAGTACGGCTCCAGCCGCCAACCGCTGAATCCCTCTTCATGTATCGGCCGCTTTGAAACAGCCGGCAACATTCCGAAAAACCCTTGACGGCATTCAGGGCGGAAGCCTACGCTGAGCGAGTTCCGGAAATTACCGGAAGTTTTCCATGACCCACCGGCTGTCAATGCTGCCTTGTTCCGCAGACACCGCTGTTGTCCGGCCTTCTAGTGCGGCCGGCACTGTGCCTGGGGCGGTCATGACGACAGGAAGGAAAAACATGCCCCTCCCGACTCGCCGCCTCATTTCCCTGCGCAAGGCCGCGTTGCCCCTCGCCGCCGCAGTCCTGGCAGTAGGTGGCTCCATTCCGGCAAGCCTGGCCGCAGCAACGCCGGCGCAGGCGGACCAGGCAACCCCGGCGATTGTCGATTCGACCCGACATGACGGCAAGTACCTTAGCCTGACCTTCGATGACGGTCCCGACCCCATCAGCACCCCCAAGCTGCTGGCCGTGCTGGAGAAGCACCATGTCAAGGCAACGTTCTGCCTGTGGGGCGACCATGTGAAGCAGTACCCCGAGGTAGCGCGGCAGATCGCTGCTGCCGGCCATCTTCTGTGCAACCACACCATGCACCACGACAACATGGCCACGTGGGGCCCGGAGGCCATCAAGGCTGACCTGTTGGAAACCAGCGCCGTGATCCGTGAGGCCGTCCCGGGCGCAAAAATCGATTACTTCCGTGCCCCTTACGGGAGCTGGGGACAGACGCCCCAAGTGGCAGCAGAACTGGGAATGCAGCCTCTCGGCTGGCAATTGACCGTTGGGGACTGGGAGCCGCCGGGAACGCCCGAACTGGTCCGCCGGATCCGCGAAGGGGTCCGGCCCGGCGGCGTGGTGCTCCTGCACGACGGCAGTGGCGACAGGACCCAGACGGTGGAAGCGGTTGACCAGGTGATCCCGGAACTCAAAGCCGAGGGCTGGAAGTTCGACAGGCCTGCCCGGCGGGGTTAGCCGGCCCGGCCAGGGCGGGTCTGCCCGGCGCGGGCCGCCCGCCGAGCAGCCGCCTTCAGTCCTCCGGGAACTCCGCGCCCAGCGTGGACAGGACCCCATACGCCTTGGTCCGGATCTCCTCGTACTCCTCGTCCGGTACGGAATCGGCGGTGATGGCGCCGCCGACGCCGAGCGTGAGCTCCGCCGTTCCGTCACCCCGGGCATTGATCACCAGGGTGCGGATGGCGACGGCGAGATCCGTGGCGCCGTTCAGCGAGAAGTAGCCGATGGCGCCGGAATACAGTCCGCGCGGGCCTTCCTCCAGCCGGTCGAGGATGGCCATGGTGCTGATCTTGGGCGCCCCGGTCATCGATCCAGCGGGGAAGCAGGCGGCAACTGCCTCCGCCCGCGAGGAGCCGGGCAGCAGGCGGGCGTCAATGGTGCTGACCATCTGGTGCACGGTGGCGTAGCTTTCGATGGCGCACAGCCTGCTGACCGTGACGGAGCCGGGGACCGCAAAGTGGCTGAGGTCGTTCCGCAGCAGGTCCACGATCATGATGTTCTCCGCCCGGTCCTTCAGCGAGGTGGCGAGGTCCGTCCGCAGCCGTGCGTCCTCCTGCTCATCGGCAGCCCGGCGGCGGGTTCCCTTGATCGGTTCGGCGCGCATGCCGCCGTCGGACGCAATTTTCAGGAACCGCTCCGGCGAGGTGCTTGCCACCGTCACCCCGTCCAGCCGGAGGAAGCTTGCGAAGGGTGCAGGATTCCGGCCGCGGAGCGCAAGGTAGATGCGCCACGGGTCCAGGGCATCGGCTGGAACCCGTGCCTCGAGCGTGGTGGTCAGGCACACCTCGTAGGTGTTGCCTTCGGCAATCTCGTGCTGCGCGGCTGCGATCTTCTTCCGGTAGGCCTCGCCGGTGTCCCGGCTGCGGAAGGCGGGGGCCTCGGGAAGTACGACGGCGGTGCTGCCGCCGGGTTCCGGGGCGGCGGTCTGGTGAACCGCGGCCTGGTGAACTGCGGCGGCAGCAGCCGCCAGCCAGTCCTCCGCGTCCGGTGCCTCGAGGGCCAGGAGCCAGGCGGTGCCTTCGGCGTGGTCCAGCACCACGGCGCGGCCGGCAAAGATCAGGGCGGCGTCCGGGGTGGCGGCGGGCAGGTCGGCGCCGCCTGTTTCACGCTTGAGCTCGTAGCCCAGGCAGCCCAGCCAGCCCAGCGTGAACTGGCCGGGGTAGCCCTCCGGCGCGCGGACCGCGCGGCGGCCCCACACCGTGTCCAGCCAGCGGAAGAAGTGGCCGGTGACCCTGGCGGTTGCGGAACCGGCGCTGATCAGGCTTTCACCGGACCGGTGGCTTACCGACTGCCCGAACGTGCCGCCGTCGTCCGCCATGATGCTGAAACGGCTGCGCTCCGCGGCGGTTCGCGCGGACACCTCGTCCGTGCCCGCCGCACCGCTGCCCGCTGAGGCTGCCGTTCCGGCGTTGGAGGAGTCCAGCCAGACCGCATTGGGTGAGCCGCCGTAGAGGGAACGGAACAGCGCCGCGGTATCAGGACGCTCTTGCAGCCGTTCCGACCGAAGGCGGAGCCCGCGGCGGGCGGACAGTTCGGGTGCCAGGACGGGAGCCAGCGCCGGAAGGTAGGGGAGGAGCCGCAGGAGGTCAACGACGGCGGAGCCGTCCGCCAGGTTCTGGACGCGTACGTCGGCACGCGCCGGGACGTCATCTCCGGCCAGCCATTCGTCTTCCTGCGCTGCCCACTGGTCCCAATAGGGTTCATAGGTTGCGCCGTCGCGGTCCAGGGCCCTGGTGCGGCGGACGTCGTCAGGGGATTCAGCCCAGATCACGGCGTCCAGGAGCGGCCGGGCACCTGCCGCGGCGGCGCCCACGCCCTCGACGATGACGATCTCGGCGGGGAGGGTGACCCGGGGCTCGCCGTCGTAATGGTTTTCCCAGTCCCAGGCCACCCACGTTGCCGCCTCACCCCTGTGCAAGGGGGTGAGGACGGTGGCGACGTACCGCTCCACGCCGGCGGCCAGGCCGTTCCAGCCCGGGTAGATGTCCTCGAGATGGAACAGCGAGACCTTGTGGTGGGCGCGCAGGCGGGCAGCCAGTTCGACGGCGAGAGTGGTCTTCCCAGCGCCCGAGCGCCCGTCGATGGCGATGATGACGGGGGCTGGGCTCATGAAGTAGAGCGTACCTTTATCCTTGCCGGGCTTTCATCCGCGGGTCCTTCTTGTTAATCACGAAAGTCCTGCCGCGGCGCCTAACGATCTGCGCGCCGGGGATTTTCTTCAGCGCCCGCAGTGAATTCCGTACTTTCATGGTGTCCTCCTTGGGGTGGGGTGGTGGCCGATGGGGTGGCAGGGGCCAATGCCCTGGATGGCGATGCGGCACTCGGGTGCGGACGCAACCCACAACTGGCCCTGCAGGACGCAGCAGCCCTCGGCCAGCATGCCCAGGACCTGGCGGAACCGCCCGGGATGCAGGGGCCGCTCCATGCGCTGGCCCACGGTAACAAAGGGCGATGCCGTAGCAGGACCGGAAGAGCGGCGGACCTGAATGGTTCCCGCTGCCGTCCGGGAGGCGGCTTTTGGAAAGTGATGCCCACCTGGGCGGACGTTTGCCGCATTGTGTGCAAGGTGCGCATATGGTGCGAGTTCCCGCAGCAGGTGCAGGCCGCGCTCCCGGCCTGCGGGATCCGCCGGAACGATTTCGGGCTCCGCCACCAGGATGGTATCCGCGAATGCCAGTTCGCCCAGCAGGAATTCGCCGGGCGTCCGCTCGTCGTCTGCCATGGGGGTGAATCCGGACTCGAACAGGGTATGCGAATCCCAGATGTGGTCCTCCAGGGCGTCCGGCGCGAGGGCAAGGATGGCCGAGGAAACTGTCGCCGGCCGGCTGAGCCCGCGGTTGAGTGCCGTGACTGCCACCGATGCAGGAACCGCAGGCGGAAGGCCGATGATGATCGGGCCTTGTGCTGATGCCGCCAGGCGGTTGATCGCGGGCACGAGGTCAAGGCGTACCGCGCAGCTGAGGCAGCCGTGTTCGAGCATGGTTTCCTCGTATTCGACGGGACCTGCGGCATCAAATACCCTCCGGATGACCAGTCCGTTCTCCAGCAGGTCGTGGAAGACCACGAGGCTCCCGGGATGTTCAGCTGCCAGGCCCCCGCAGGCTACCCGGCGGCAGAGGGCGTCAAGGGAACTCACAACAATAAGGCGCATGGCGAAGAGCCTAATTGAGAACGGTTCTCAATTGCAAGAATGGCCGGGTGGGCGTTAGCTTCCCTGCCGTTGCAGCTGCGCGTCCGAGGAGACGGCCGCCTTGACGTGCTCCACGATCCCCGGAAGGGCGGCCTGGATCTGGTGCCAGACCGCATCGAAGTCCGCATGCCCGCCGTACCAGGGGTCCTCGATCCCCTGGTCCAGCAGGTCTTTGCCGGCCATTGCGGGATCGAAGCTTCGGAGCATGCGGATCTTGCCCAACGACTCCTGGTCCGGCGCCGCCTCGCTCAGCCAGGCGTAGTGGTCGATATCGAGCGCCAGGATGAGGTCCCGTTCGCGGAACCATTCCGGGAGCCACTCCCGGGCGATGTGCAGCTCGGACGCCAACTGCGTGGCTGCGAGCCTCCGTGCGGCCCGCGGGTCAATGGGGCGCCCGGCCTCATAGCCCGTGGTGCCCGCCGAGTCCACCGCCACCAACCCGTCCAGTCCTTCGCGCTCAAACGCGGCCCTCAGCATAAGTTCCGCCATGGGTGAGCGGCAGATGTTGCCGGTGCAGACGGCGATGACGCGGTATGGGCTCGACGCTGAGTTCATGATGCTAAGCATGCGCGCTTTCCGGCCTCATGGCTAGCGGGTGGTTCATAAAAATTGACGGGTTTGTAAAGATGCATGACGAACCCCCTGAAGGGGTATGTAGTGAGGTTGGGTGCTCCGCGACGCCTGAGTATGTGACGCCCGGGAATCAGTGAATCAGGGCAAGGAGGATCCCGACGGCCACAAACAGCACGCCGAACACCTTGCTGAGCACCAGCTGTCCCCGGGGAGTCTGGGTGAAGCGCTGGAAAGACCTGGCTGCCGCGGCGAAGAAGAACCACATCACCAGGATGTCGATCGCGACGATGGTGGCGGTCAGCACGGCGTACTGCGTCCACAAGGGCTGTTCGGGCCGGATGAACTGGGGAGTGAAGGCGAGGAAGAAGACGATGGCCTTCGGGTTCAGCAGGTTGACCCAGAACCCGCGCCGGAAGATCGAGAAGGAGGGCTCGTTCCGCAGCGCCGCCGTTTGCTCCTTTTCAGGGCTCGGTTTGCTGAGGAACTGGCGGACGCCCAGGTAGATGAGGTAGGCGGCGCCCGCGTAGCGGATCACATTGAAGGCCACCGGCGAGCTGGCAACCAGCACGCCGACGCCGAGTGCCACGATCACCACGTGCACCACCAGTGCCGCCTGCTGCCCGAGAATTCCCCAGATGGACCGCCGGAAGCCGGCGTTCAACGAGTTGCTCATGGTGTTGATGGCTCCGGCGCCGGGGGTGAAGCTGATCAGGGCGCCGGCGCCGGCCAGGGCCAGCCAAAGGGAAAATTGCACCTGTCAATCCTACGCGGCAGAGGGTCGGTGACGGGGGCGCCAGAGGGTGGCTACTGGATACGCCTGGATGGACAACGTAGGCCTACGCCCGGGCGATGACCTCGCCGTTGGGGATCAGGAACCAGCCGTCGTCGGTCGAGCCCCAGCGGTGCCAGCCGGCGGAGATCCGTGCCAGGTCCGCGGGATTGGCGAAGCCGTACTCCAGCGCCTGTTCGGCGAAGGCTGAGTGCAGTACCCGCTCGCCCCAGACGCGGGCCTGCCAGCGGCGTTGCTGTCCGGTGGCGTACAGCCAGTTGCTGCTGGAGGGGGCCACGTCCGTGAACCCCGCCGACTGCGCCCAGCTGACCAGGCGCCGCCCGGCGTCGGGCTCTGCCCCGTTGCGGCGCGCGATGCGCTGGTACAGCTCCATCCACTCGTCCAGTTCAGGAATGGCGGGATACCAGCTCATGCCGTGGAAATCGGCGTCGCGCACGGCGACGATGCCGCCCGGCTTGGCCACGCGGCGCATTTCCCGGAGGGCCTCCACGGGGTCGGTGAGGTGCTGCAGTACCTGGTGGGCATGGACGACGTCGAACGTCTCGTCCTCGAACTCGAGGTCGTAGATGTTGCCGGCCACGAATTCCACGTTGGGCACCTGGCGTTCGACGGCGAGCGCCTGGGCCTGCGCGATGATGTCCGGTGAGCGGTCCAGGCCGGTGACCTTTCCGGGCGAAACGAGGGCCGCGAAATCACAGGTGATGGTGCCCGGTCCGCAGCCGACGTCGAGCAGGTCCGAGCCGGGGGTCAGGTGGGGGAGGACAAAGGCGGCGGAATTCTCGGCGGTCCTGGCGGCGTGGGCGCGGACCACCGATTCGTGGTGGCCGTGCGTGTAGACGTCTTCTTCGGGCTGCTGGGCACTCATAACCAAACGCTACCCCTCACGCCTCGGCGCGGAAGGATTTCGCCGGCCTAATCCGCCGAGGATTCTTCGCGCGCCGCCACAGTGGCTTCCACCATTGCGGTCATGAACCGCGAGACGGTTTCCAGCTCCTCCTCCGAGAACTCCGCCATGGCACTGCCCATTCGACGCGAAAGGGGCGCGAAAATGGCGCCGCCCTCCTGGAAGGCCTTGGGTGTCATCTTCAGCTGCACCTGCCGGCGGTCGGAACTGTTGCGCTCGCGGACCACGTGGCCGGAGCTGTACAGCCTGTCAATCAGCGCCGTGGTGGCGGGGGAGCTGAGGTGCAGCTCCTTGCGGAGGAGTCCCGGTGTCACCGGATTCCCCTTGGCCGTGTGGCGCATGATCACGGCCAGGGCATTCAGGTCCGTTCGGTGCATGTCCTTCCTGCCGCCGGCTGTGTCCACGTACCGGTTGGCCTCCAAGGTGAATTCCTGCAGGAGCCGGACGAGGGGGTGCGGGCCGCCATTCTGCCCGGGGGCTGCCGGAGGGTGCGGCGTGTCCGTGGGCCCGCTTGCTGCCATGGCCGCCTCCTCATCCTTCTGGTGGGCAGTACCGCCGGGTCTGCCCGGCCGTACTGACGGATATTACTTCAGCCCTGCCTTCCGTGCCTTCATCGCAATCGCCAGGAAAAACCTCGATGATCACTTATCTCCACCCTGGAGATAGTCTACTCTGGAACTGCTGCTCGTGTCCCGTACGTCCGGAAGGCATCATGAAGCACAAAACCGAAAGCAGGGAGCGCGTGCCGTTCTGGCTGCGCTGGCTGGTCCCCGTCATCCTGGTGCTCACGTGGCTGGTGCTCGCCGGCGTGGGCGGCCCCACCTTCGGGCGCCTGGGGGAAGTGTCCTCCAATGACCAGGCGTCCTTCCTTCCGGCAAGTGCGGAGGCCACTGCCGCCCAGGACTGGCAGGCCAAGTTCCGGGACTCGGACGAGTTGCCGGGCATCATCGTCATCGAAAGCGACGAGGCCTTCACATCGGCGCAGCTCGGGGAAGTGGCCGCGCTCCGGGCGGACCTGGAAGGGCTGAAGCTGGGCAGCGCGGTGATTGGGCCCATTCCGTCGGAGGACGGCAAGGCGGTCCAGTTCATTGCGCCCATCAGCGAGTCCGAGGTGGAAGTGCAGGAGGCCGTGCAGGAACTTCGGGACGTTGTGGCTGAAGCTGCGCCCGACGGGATGCGGACGTTCGTGACCGGGCCCGCCGGCCTCGCGGCCGACCTGGTGGCCGCTTTCGCCGGGATTGACGGCATCCTCCTGCTGGTGGCGCTGGCCGCAGTGTTCGTCATCCTGCTGGTGGTGTACCGCTCGCTGCTCCTGCCCTTCATGGTGCTCCTGACCTCGGTGTTCGCGCTGTGTGCCGCTATCCTGCTGGTCTTCGGCATGGCCAAGGCGGGCTGGATCCAGCTGAACGGCCAGAGCCAGGGGATCCTCTCCATCCTGGTGATTGGCGCGGCCACCGACTACGCCCTGCTCTACGTGGCGCGCTTCCGTGAGGCCCTGACGCACACGGCCAACCGGACGTCCGCGGCGCTGACGGCCTGGCGGACCTCGTTTGAGCCCATCCTGGCGTCCGGCGCCACGGTCATCATCGCCCTGCTCTGCCTGCTCTTCTCAGACCTCAACTCCAACAAGGCGCTGGGGCCGGTCGCAGCGGCAGGCATCATCTGCTCGCTGTTCGCCGCACTCACGCTGCTGCCCGCCCTGATGGCGCTCCTGGGCCGTGCCGCTTTCTGGCCGTTCCGTCCCAAGCCCGCCCCCGCGGGCGAGCGCGAGCCCGAGCTTGTCACGGGGCTGGAAGGCCAGAAGGGGTTGTGGCGGGCAACCGGCGCACTGGTGCAGCGGCGTCCTCGGACCGTCTGGATCGCGTCCGTCCTGCTGCTGGCCGCAGCCTCCGCCGGCGTCCTCCAGCTCAAGGCCAACGGCGTCCCGCAGACGGACGTCATCCTCACCGCCTCCAATGCGGTGGACGGCCAGGACGCGCTGGCCCGCCACTTCGACGCGGGCAGCGGCAGCCCCGCCGTCGTGGTTGCGGACGAAGGCAAGGCACAGGAAGTGCTGGACGCGGTGAAAGCGGCCGACGGCGTGGGGGAGGCCTACCTGCTGGCTGAAGGCAGCGTACCGATCACCGGCGCCCCCGGGGCTCCCCGGGAGCCCGACGTCCGCGAGGGCAAGGTGCTGATCAACGCCACGCTGAGCTCCGCAGCGGACTCCCTCGAGGCCGAAGAAGCCGTCAAGGCCCTCCGAGTGGACGTCAAGGCGGTGGACCCCGGTGCCCTGGTGGGCGGCGTCACCGCCACCGCGCTGGACACCAACACCACAGCCCAGCGTGACCTGGTGATCATCATCCCGGTGGTCCTGGTGGTGATCCTCTTTATCCTGATGCTGCTGCTGAGGTCCGTGCTCGCGCCGGTCCTGCTGGTGCTCTCCGTGGTGCTCTCCTACGCGGCGGCCATGGGCGTGTCCGCGCTGGTCTTCAACAACATCCTGGGCTTCCCGGGTGCCGACGCCACCGTGCCGCTGTTCGGCTTCGTGTTCCTGGTTGCCCTGGGCGTGGACTACAACATCTTCCTGATGAGCCGGGTCCGGGAGGAGTCCCTGAAGCACGGCACCCGCCCCGGCATCCTCCGCGGCCTGGGCGTGACCGGCGGCGTGATCACGTCCGCGGGCGTGGTGCTCGCGGCAACGTTCGCGGCGCTGGGCGTCATTCCCATCATGTTCCTGGTGCAGCTGGCCTTTATCGTGGCGTTCGGCGTCCTGCTGGATACGGTGCTGGTGCGCTCGCTGCTGGTACCGGCGCTGGCTTACGACATCGGCCCCAGGATCTGGTGGCCCGGCCAGCTCTCTCGGCCGGGCGGCGACCCGGCTGTGCAGCGTGACCGCGAACCCGGCGTCGAGCCGGAGGTCGCAGATGTCGCCAGCCGCTGAGCCTCAATTCTGCTGCCGCCACCGTCCACGGTGGCGGCAGCAGACGTTTCGAGGGGCGTGGGGCTGCGCTTGGCGCCCTGTTGGCTGGCTGTGCTGCTCGATAGACTGCCAGTGCGCCCGCACGGACGCGGACTCGAAGGAGAGGTTCCGCCATGACCGAAAGCCACGAAGCAGCATTTGATGAGCACCCCCGCCGCGGCAGCACAGAGCCGGGGCTGGAAGGTGAAGGCGGCCAGTACGGGGAGGGCGACGCCGAAAACCTTGCCGAGGACTTCCGGAACGAGGATGCCGTCCGTGAAGGCCTGACGGACGGGCAGGTCATGTCCACCACTGACGAGCGCGGTCCGCTGCACGGCGATCCGGACGCCGAGCGGTAGCCGCTTCGGCAGCGCCAGGGTCAGCCGGCCAGCCCGAGTTGGGTGGCGAAAGCCGCCGTGTCGTAATACTCGCGGCAGGCCTTGATGAGCCCGGTGTCGGATAGTTCGCACACGGCAGCGAAGGGTGCCTCGTAGGACTTTCCGGTCGGTGGCACTTCTCCCGCAGCCGTTTGCATCGGCCCGGTGAAGGTGCCTTTGGTTGCGCCTTCCAGGACCACCACGTTGCCTTGCTCTGTTACCGACCGCACCACGAACACCATGTCAGGGAAGGCGGTGAAGAGTGTCTCCGCCATCGCCTTCAAAGCCGGCCGGCCATGGAGGGCGTCCGGGAGATCTGGTGTTCTATACGTCGCGTCCTCTGTGAACATTGCGGCCCAGCCGCCAGGATCACGGCTTCCCACAGTGGTGATGAAGGTCTTCGCAAGCCCCTGGCCATAACCAGTGAATTCATCCATGGCAGCCATGGTGCGGGCATTGACGGCTTCCGTCGATAACAGGATTCTGTTATTGGGGCTTCTGGCGGATTGAGGCGGGAAGATGGACCAACGGGCGGCGGGCAGGGTAAGGCGCGACCTGGGTGAACTGGTTGATGCCGCCCTCCACGCCGCGGCCTTCTGCGCCGCTGCCGGACCGCTCGTTGCGCAGGCGGTGCCCTCGGCGGCAGGCGCAGCGGCGACGCCCACCTGGTACTCCCTGGACCCCCGCTCGCTTTTGATCAACGGTGTGTACGGGCCCGACTGCACGCTGGACGGTGCCGCCCAGATGCGCTGGGAATACCTCGACGACGATGTGAACAAGTCGGTTGAGGTTGCGCGGAACCCCGCCGGCGTCCAGACCCTCGCCGAAGTTACCGGCGGGAACCCCTGGCGCAGTGCCATTTACCGCGACTACATGCGGGACCACGATCTTGAGCAGGAGATGGTGGTGGCCCTGCGGGACGATGCCGGCCAGGTCTGGGCGACGGTGCGTCTTAACAGGCCGGCGGCCATGCCTGCCTTTGACGAGTCAGACCGGCACTTCATGCGTTCGGTTGCGCCCTTGCTGGCAGAGGGGGTCAGGCGGGGACTGCTCGCCGGTCCCACCTCCGCCGCGCCGAGCCCCGGCTCGCCCGGGCTGGTGATCGTTGACCCGGCAGGCCTTCCGATTGCCGTGAGCGCAACTGCGCGGGAATGGCTGGCACTGTTTCCTGACGGTCCCGCGTCTGCGGGCGGCCTGCCGCTGCCCATTCACGCCGTCTCGTTCGCGACGCTGGCCGGGGGCAGCCCGGCGGGGCCGCTCCATCTCCGGCTGGCCAACGGGCAATGGGCTGCCCTGTACGGGGTCGAGGCGGAGCTGGCGCAGCCCGGTTCTGCAGGCGTCATCATCGGACCGGCTGATCATGTGCGCCTGGCCCCTCTGACCGCGGCGATTTTCGGACTGACCCCGCGTGAGCTGCAGGTCGCGGAGCTTGTTGTGCGAGGGCATGCCACCCAGCGGATGGCCCACATTCTGGGCATTTCGCCCTACACCGCACAGGAACACCTGCGGCACATTTTCGGCAAGGTGGGTGTCGCGAGCCGCGGGGAACTCGTTGCTGCCCTTTTCCTTGAGTAGGCAAAGTTGAGCGTAGTCGACTCAACTCTGCTTGACATCATGGGAGCCCTGAGTAAGGTTGAGTGCAGAACGCTCAATTAGCGGGCGCCAGCAAGTTTCCAAGGAAAGAAGGAAGCAACACAATGTCACGTGCAGTAGGTATCGACCTCGGAACCACCAACTCCGTCGTCTCCGTTCTCGAAGGTGGCGAGCCCACCGTTATTGCCAACGCCGAGGGTGGCCGCACCACGCCGTCCGTGGTTGCATTCTCCAAGTCCGGCGAAGTCCTGGTTGGCGAAATCGCAAAGCGCCAGGCGGTCAACAACATCGAACGCACCATCTCGTCGGTCAAGCGCCACATGGGCACCGACTGGACCAAGGCGATCGATGAGAAGAAGTACACGCCGCAGGAAATCTCCGCGCGTATCCTCATGAAGCTGAAGAACGACGCCGAGTCCTACCTGGGCGAAAAGGTCACCGACGCTGTGATCACCGTTCCCGCCTACTTCAACGACGCCGAGCGCCAGGCCACGAAGGAAGCCGGCGAAATCGCGGGCCTCAACGTCCTGCGCATCGTCAACGAGCCCACCGCCGCGGCCCTCGCCTACGGCCTGGACAAGGGCAAGGAAGACGAACTCATCCTGGTCTTCGACCTCGGTGGCGGTACGTTTGACGTCTCCCTGCTGGAAGTCGGCAAGGACGAAGACAACTTCTCCACCATCCAGGTCCGCGCCACCGCCGGTGACAACCGCCTCGGCGGCGACGACTGGGACCAGCGCGTGGTTGACTACCTGCTGAACCAGCTCAAGGTCAAGGGCATCGACCTCTCCAAGGACAAGATCGCCCTGCAGCGCCTCCGCGAAGCTGCCGAGCAGGCCAAGAAGGAACTGTCCTCCTCCACCAGCACCAACGTCTCCCTCCAGTACCTGTCCGTAACCCCCGACGGCCCGGTCCACCTGGATGAGCAGCTGACCCGCGCCAAGTTCCAGGACCTCACCAAGGACCTGCTGGAGCGCACCAAGAAGCCGTTCCACGACGTCATCAAGGAAGCCGGCATCAAGCTGACCGACATCAACCACATCGTGCTGGTCGGTGGCTCCACCCGTATGCCGGCTGTCTACGAACTGGTCAAGGAACTGGCGGGCGGCAAGGAACCAAACAAGGGTGTCAACCCGGACGAGGTCGTGGCCGTTGGTGCAGCCCTGCAGGCCGGTGTGTTGAAGGGTGAGCGCAAGGACGTCCTCCTGATCGACGTCACCCCGCTGTCCCTCGGCATCGAAACCAAGGGTGGCGTGATGACGCACCTGATCGAACGCAACACCGCCATCCCCACCAAGCGGTCCGAGACCTTCACCACGGCAGACGACAACCAGCCGTCCGTAGCCATCCAGGTCTTCCAGGGCGAACGTGAGTTCACCCGCGACAACAAGCCGCTGGGCACCTTCGAACTGACCGGCATCGCCCCGGCACCGCGCGGCATCCCGCAGATCGAGGTGACCTTCGACATCGACGCGAACGGCATCGTCCACGTCTCCGCGAAGGACAAGGGCACCGGCAAGGAACAGTCCATGACCATCACCGGCGGCACCGCGCTCTCCAAGGAAGACATCGACCGCATGGTCCGTGACGCCGAGGAGCACGCAGCCGAGGACAAGGCCCGCCGCGAGGCCACCGACACCCGCAACACGGCCGAGCAGCTCGCCTACTCCGTGGACAAGCTCATCGCCGACAACGCGGACAAGCTGCCGGAAGAGGTCAAGACCGAGGTCCAGACCGACGTCGACGACCTCAAGAAGGCCCTCGAAGGCACCGACGATGCCGCTGTGAAGGCTGCGTTCGAGAAGCTGCAGGCTTCCCAGACCAAGCTCGGCGAGGCCATCTACTCCCAGGCCGGTTCACCCGACGGCGCCACCGGTGCCGCAGGTGCTGAAGGAGCAGCAGGTCCGGAAGGGTCCAAGGCCGACGAGGACATCGTCGACGCCGAGATCATCGACGAAGACGAAGCGAAGAAGTAAACCATGCCGCACCACGGTAACGAGGAAGAGCACAACTCATCCGCGGGCCAGCAGGGCGGCGCCTCCGAACCGGTCATCCGGGACAACCGCAAGGTTGACCCGGTGACCGGCCAGGCACGGCACCCCGAGGGCAGCCAGTCCGCCCCCGAAGCCGGCGCCCAGGATTCCGACGGCGACGCACTTGCCCAGGCCGAGGAAATCCTCAACGGCATTGAGGTGCCCGCCGAGGAATCCGTGGCCCAGGGGGTTTCGGCAGGCTCAGCCGGCAACGCCGAGGCGGTCGAACTGAAGAACGACCTCCTCCGCCTGCAGGCCGAGTACGTCAACTACCGCAAGCGCGTGGAACGCGACCGCGCCGTGGCAGGGGAAATGGCCGTCATCGGCGTCCTGAACTCCCTGCTTCCGGTCCTGGACGACGTCGACGCCGCGCGGCAGCACGGCGACCTGACCGACGGGCCCTTCGCCGCGATCGCCACCAAGCTGGAAAACGCGCTGAAGACCTACGGCCTGACGCGCATCGACGAGACCGGCGTGGAGTTTGATCCCACGATCCACGAGGCCCTGATCCAGCAGCCCGGCGAGGACATCGAGGTTGACACCGTCAGCCAGGTGCTCCGCTCCGGCTACAAGTCAGGAGAACGCGTCCTCCGCGCAGCCCAGGTCATCGTAGCGGTCCCTGCGTAGCATTACCTTCGGTGGTTGAGCTTGCCGGAACCTGGTTTCGACAGGCTCAACCACC
This sequence comes from Arthrobacter sp. Y3221087, assembly GCF_059089905.1. Classification (NCBI taxonomy): domain Bacteria; kingdom Bacillati; phylum Actinomycetota; class Actinomycetes; order Micrococcales; family Micrococcaceae; genus Arthrobacter; species Arthrobacter sp. Y3221087. Next base: position 14,618 of record NZ_JBNHFE010000009.1, on the reverse strand, counting down.
GACCCATAACTTTTGAAAGGAAACGCCATTGGCTAGCCAGGATTGGGTGGACAAGGACTTTTATAAGATCCTTGGTGTTGCCAAGGACGCTTCCGACGCCGATATCAAGAAGGCTTACCGGAAGCTGGCCCGAGAGCACCACCCTGATACCAACTCGGGGAACACCGCTTCCGAGAAGAAGTTCAAGGACATCTCCGAGGCGTACTCGGTGCTTTCCGATCCCGAGGAACGCCAGCAGTATGACGCCATCCGTGCCATGGGTGGCGGTGCCCGGTTTGCTCCCGGCAGCGCCGGCGCGGGCAACGGCGGGTTTGAGGACCTGTTCGGCGGCCTCTTCACCGGCAACACGGGACGGCATGCGGGCGGGTTCAACCCCTCCGCCGGTGGCATTCCGCCCGAGTTTGCCGACCTCTTTGGTGGCGGCTTCGGCCAGACCGGCTTCCAGCGGACCCCGCAGAAGGGCGCGGACCGTACCGCCTCCACCAGCATTTCCTTCGCCGGTTCCATCCGCGGCACTACCATTGGCCTGCGCGAACCCAGCGGTGAAGTCATCGACGTCCGGGTTCCGGCCGGTATCAAGGACGGCCAGAAGGTGCGCGTGCGCGGCAAGGGCCAGCCCGGCGCCGCCGGCAACGGCGACCTGGTGGTGTCCGTCTCGGTCCAGCCGCACCCGTTTTATACGCGCGACGGCGACAACCTGCGGATCCACGTCCCCGTCACCTTCCCGGAAGCCGCGCTGGGCGCCGACATCGAGGTGCCCACCATCGACGGCGACAAGGTGCGGGTCCGTGTTCCGGCCGGGACGCCGTCGGGCCGTACCCTGCGGGTGAAGGGCAAAGGCGTGAAGACCTCGAAGGTGACCGGCGACCTGCTGGTGACCATCGATGTCGCGGTACCGAAGAACCTGAATAAGGAAGCCGAAGCCGCGGTCAAGGCCTTTGCCGACGCCACAGCCGGTGCGGACGTCCGCGAGGGCCTGGCCGCCAAGGCCCGGCTGTAGCAGCGGAGGTGTTCGGTGGACATCAATGCGGACCAGCCCATCTTCGTGATTTCGGTGGCGGCCGAGCTGGCGGACATGCACCCGCAGACCCTGCGGCAGTACGACCGGCTGGGCATCGTCAAGCCCAGCCGCGCGCCGGGGAAGTCCCGCCGATACTCGCAGCGGGACGTCAACATGCTGCGGGAGGTGCAGCGGCTGTCCCAGGAAGGCGTTTCGCTGGAGGGGATCAAGCGCATCCTGGAGCTCGAAAACCAGGTAGCCGCCCTGCAGCGGCGGGTCTCTGAATTGACTGAGGAACTGGGCCGCCGGCCGCAGCCGTTCGACTCCCGCATTTTCGCCGCCGGAGCGGCCGGGGACGTGGTGACCCTGGCACGCGGCCAGCGCCCCCGTCCCAGGTCGCAGGCCGTGGTGCTGTGGCGGCCGCGCGCCATCGGACAGTAGATAAGTACTCCGCTGCAGGCCCGGGCCGAAATTCGAGTACCCACTACTCGTGCCCCGTCCGCCCCCGGAAACTTCAATGGAACCACCGCTGGATCAGCAGTGGTTCCTAAGTTTTTGGGGGGTTTTTGATGTCTGGTTCTCAGCTTAAGGCCCGGCCGTGAGCCCGGGGATGGAGTCGGTGGCCGCGTTCAGCGGCTCGGTTCCCGGCCAGGTCCTGCTGGCCATCGGGCAGACCATCGTGGTGGTGTGCGTGTGCTTCGACATGGTGCGCGCCCTGTCGGTTCCGCGGTCGCATCGGCGGTACGTCGCCAGCACCGTGTTTCGGACCCTGGCCGTCCCGTCCATCATCGCCAACGGCCTCACCGTGCTGATCGCCCTGGTGGTGGCGTCCTGGGTGGATGTGGTCATGGGCATGTTCGTGCTGGTGGCCATCATCTTCCGGCTGCACCATGACAAGGACGAGGACAACTGGTGGAAGGGCAAGGGCAAGAAGCTGGCCCGCTGGGCCCGGCGGCAGTTGGCCGGCCGCACCTCCACCGCCCCGGCCATGGGGTAGCGGCAGCACCGAAAAGCCCGGGAGCCCCGCACAGCAGCAGGGATGCGGGGCTCCCGTCTCCAACGCTTCCTAGCCGTTGATGACCTGGGGTACGCCGAGGTGCTTGAGGCCTTCGACGCCGAATTCGAGGCCGTAGCCGGACTGCTTGGCGCCGCCGAAGGGGATGCGGGGGTCCACCGCGCCATGCCGGTTGATCCACACGGTGCCGGCCTGGATCCGGGTGGCCACCTCGCGGGCAGCATTAAGGTCTGAGGACCAGACCGAGGCACCGAGGCCGACGTCGAGGGCGTTGGCCTTTTCCACTGCTTCATCAATGGTGCTGTAGCGGATGATCGGGAGGGCGGGGCCGAACTGTTCCTCGGCCACGAGCGGGTTGTCGTTGTCGATGTCCGCCACCAGGGTGGTGGGGTAGAAGTAGCCGGGCTGGTTGGGATCCGGGTTGCCGCCCAGGAGGACGCGTGCTCCGGAAGCCTTGGCTGCCTCCACAAGGTTCGCGACGACGTCGTACTGGGCCTTGTTCTGCAGCGGGCCCAGGACGTTGGTCTCATCCAGGCCGTTGCCCATGGGCATGGCCTTGGCGACGGTGGTGATTTCTTCGCAGACGGCGTCGTAGATGTCGTCATGGACGTAGAGGCGCTTGAGCGCGGCGCAGGTCTGCCCGGTGTTGAGGAACGCGCCCCAGAAGATGTCCTCGGCGATGGCCTTGGGGTCGGCGTCGGGCAGGACGATGCCGGCGTCGTTGCCCCCGAGCTCCAGGGTGAGGCGCTTGACGGTGTCCGCGGAGGATTTGATGATGGCGCGGCCGGCGGCGGTGGAGCCGGTGAACATGATCTTGCCGATGGCGGGGTGGTCGGTCAGCCGGGCGCCGACTTCGCGGCCGCAGGAGACCACGGAGAGGATTCCTTCGGGGAGTTCCTCGTTGAGGACTTTGACCAGGGCCAGGACGGAGAGCGGGGTGTTGCCGGAGGGCTTGACCACCACGGTATTGCCCATGCGCAGGGCAGGGGCGATCTGCCAGATGGCGATCATCATGGGCCAGTTCCAGGGGCCGATGGCCGCGACGACACCGATGGGCTTGTAGTGCAGTTCGGCGCGGGTCTCGCCGTCGTCCACGATCGTTTCCGGTTCCAGCGGCAGGCCGGCGGTGGCGCGGAGCCAGGCAACGCAAGCGCCGACTTCGAAGCGGGCGTTGGGGCCGTTGAGGGGTTTGCCCTGCTCGCGGGAGAGCAGCTGGGCGAGTTCCTCGGCGGAGCGTTCGACGGCGTCGGCTGCTTTCAGGAGTGCGGCGGACCTTGCCTCGTGGCCCAGCGCCGCCCATGCCGGCTGTGTCTCGACTGCGGTGGCGACGGCCTGCTCCAGGAACCCGAGGTCATGGATGGGGGCCTCGCCCACGGCTTCGCCCGTGGCGGGGTTCTGGATGCTCCGGCTGGGACCGGACGTGGGCGTGATGGACGCGAGGAGCGCATCGTAGCTTTCCAAGGGATACTCCACTTCGAGTAGGCAAGGACGCCAGCCGGGCGGCGTAGCGGGTTACCCCCAGTGTGGTTTACCGTCCCGGCTCCGCTCTTGTCTTTTGGCGCAAGGCCCTTGGCGTGGGAGGAACAGGCTGCGCGTGGTGGGCCGCTGACGAAAGGCTTCCCATTGCAGTCCAGTCCTACCCGGCGGGCGTTCTCCGGGCACTGACGCCGGGGAGAGCTGCGCGCTCGGTAAACGCCGGTTCTCCGCTGGTCAGGTCCTGATCGGATTCTCGAATCGCGTATCTCATGGCTGCCTCTGCTGCCTCTGGGTCGCCGGCTTCGACAGCTTCCAGCACGCTCCTATGGTCTGGCACGGGATCGAGCCAGGCCGCGCCAGGGTGGTGTTGAATCCGGTTACGGGCGTTGAGGGCGTGGACGATGACCACGTCCAGGCGCATCATCAGCTCGTTATGTGTCGCCCGCAGCAGGTGAATGTGGAAATCTTGGTCCGCGGCGGCGAGCCTTTCGATGTCCTGCCCCGCGGTCTCGAACTCAGCGAACGAGCGCCTGAGCGCCTCGATGTCCTCCGGTTTTCGGTACTGCGCAGCCAGCCTGGCGGCGGCCGGTTCAATAACATCCCGCAGCTGGGACAGCTCGGCAAGAAGCCGGTCATCGTCCCGGCGCGCCGAGCGCCGCCACATGATCACGTCGCCATCGAGCAGCTTCCAGGCTGCGCGGTCGTTCACGATCGTGCCGCGTTTGGGCCAGGAGTCGATCAGTCCTTTTTCCCGGATGGTGCGCAGGGCCTCCCTGATGGCGGTCTTGCTAACACCAAGCTCAGGTTCAAGGGAGTCCACATCGATGCGCGCCCCCGGCGGGTAGTCACCGCGCACGATGCGGAGTCCAAGCAAGTCGACGATCTCGGAGTGCAGGCTGGCCATACGGGCTACTTTACCTTGCTTCGGGGCCACTATTGCCTTTATACCTATTATTAGTAATATATAGCCAGATGTGGGGCAGATCACCCCGCCACCTACGAAGGAGTAGCAATGTCTCTACGCCCATCCCGCCGCTCGAAAGCATCTCCGCTCTGGCTGTTGTGGCCGCGGGAGCTCTCGTCCTTTCCGCCTGTTCGCCCTCGCCGGAGGGTTCGTCGGCCAATCCGCAGCCGGCGACAATTACTTTCGCGGCGTCGACACTTGGTGACCCTGGCCGCGGTCCAGGCCTGCAGAAGCTTATGGACGAGTACAACGCCAGCCAGGACGTCGTCAAGGTTGAGCCCGCATCGATCCCGTTCCCGAGCTTCGGGCAGACCGTGCTGACCCAGATGGGCGGAGGCGAAGGGCCGGACGTCGTCCGCTTCGACATGCCCGAGTTCTCGACAGCGGCGTCCTCAGGCCTGCTCGAACCGCTCGACGACCAGATCGACGCGGAAAAATTGAACCTCATCCCTGGCCCGGACAAGTACCTTACGGTTGATGATCACCGCTACGGCGTCGTCTTCGAGAACTCGAATTACGGCATGTTCTACAACGAGGACCTCATCCCCGAAGCGCCCAAGACGTTCGAGGAGTTCCTCCAGACGGCAAAGGATACGACCAAGGGAGATGTTTACGGTCTTGCCTTCCGCCAAACCCAGGCGGAGGAAGCCGGCGTTTGGCAGGACATCTTCAACTATGTTCTGGGCTTCGGCGGTGACTGGTCCGACGGCGAGAAGCTCACAATTGACTCGCCCGAGGTGATTGAGGGCTTGAAGGCATACCAGCAGCTCTACGACGCAAATGTCATCCCGAAGGGTGCCGACGCCGCGACGTTCCGCAAGATGTTCGCCAACGGCAAGGTTGGAATGGAACTGAACAACGGCGGTTATGTCACTGCCACCAAATCCGCCAACGCGAACCTCAACTTCAGCGTGGCACGCATTCCTTTCCCGGAGAAGAAGCAGGGCGCGTTGCTGGCTCCGATTACTATCAACGCCAACAGCAAGCACAAGGATGCCGGCTTGAACTTCATCAACTGGCTGCTCGAACCCGCCCAGCAGGTCAAGCTGCAGGAAGTACTGGGCGCCAGCAGCGTTGCGACTCCGACAGTGCGCAGCGCTGAGAGCCTGGAGAAGTACCCGTTCCTTCCGGCACTGGATGAGTTGACCGATTCTGGAGTTCCCCAGATCGTGAACGGCTTCGGTCCGCAGACAGCCGACATCCGTCACATCGTGGTGAGCGAGGTGCTGGCCGCACTTCAGGGCCAGCAGGACATGGCGACTGCGATGCAGAAGGCCCAGAAGCAGGCGGAGGAGCTGGTCGGGCGATGACTGAACCAAGCAGGGGACCGCGCCTTCTGGTGCGGTCCCCGGGACCGACCGGAGGGCCGGCCCCGGACACCAATCGCAGAGGGAGTAAACGCCGCCGCAGGAGCGCGGTCGGCAGCCCCTGGACGCCGTACCTTTTTCTGGCCCCCGCCATTCTCTACATCGTCGTCTTTCAACTGGTCCCGCTCCTGCAGGAAGTCTGGCTCAGCTTTACGAGGACGACCCTGCTCAACCCGAACAACAACGTCTGGGTCGGGTTGGTGAACTACCAATCCGTCCTGGCAGATCCTGCTTTCCGCCAGACCCTTCTCACAACGCTGATCTACGTCACAGCATGCGTCGTCGGCGCAGTGGGCCTTGGCCTGCTCGTTGCCCTGCTGCTGAACGGGCGGTTCCCCGGCCGTGTTATGGCCCGCTCGCTGGTTACCGTTCCCTGGGCCGCGCCTGGCATTGCAGTTGCCCTTATCGCGACATGGATGTTCAACCCGCAGTTCGGTATCCTGACACGCCTGCTGCGGGGAATAGGAATCGACCCGGGTCCGAACGGCATCCTTGACAACCCGCAGCTGGCCCTCGCGGCGATCCTCGTCACCACTATCTGGCAGCTGGTGCCGTTCGTGGCGGTTGTGCTCCTCTCGGCCCTGCAAGGAGTTCCGCAGGAGCTGGTGGAGGCAGCCCAGGTGGATGGCGCCGGGCGCTGGATGACCTTCCGTGTGGTGACCTGGCAGGTCCTGAAACCGACGGTCGGCTTAGTCGCGGTACTCATGACCATCTGGTCACTGCGTCGCTTCGAGCTGATCTGGCTGATGACCCGGGGCGGACCGCTGGGCTCCACACGCACCCTCGTGATCGACCTCTACTCTCAGGCGTTCGAGTCCAAGCAGCTGGGGACGGCAGCAGCCATTGGCATGGTGGGCATTGTCATCTCCCTGATCGTCATCGTCGGCAGTCAACTGGTCGCCCGTGCGGCCGCCAAGGAGGCATGATGGGCCGCATACGCTTCGGGGTGACAGCCCGTACCCTCGCCGTTCTCTTCGTCCTCGGGATTTCAGTTTTTCCCATCTACTGGATGTTTGTGACCGCTCTGGCGCCTGACGACGTGCTTTTCGGATCATCTTCAATAAACTTGCTTCCCGACTTCTCCCGGTTCGTCTTCGCAGACGCACTCGCGGACGGCCAGGTCGTCGGCTGGCTGCTCAACAGCTTCATCGTTGCGGCGGGGACAACTGTTCTGTCCATCGGACTGGGGATCCCGCTGGGCTACGCCCTGTCGAGATTCACCTTTCGGGGCAAGGCTGCGGTTGGCCTGGCGCTGCTGTTCACGCAGATGCTCCCTGAAGCCCTGCTGGTTGTGCCGCTGTTCGCCATCTTCCGGCGGTTCGACCTGCTGAATTCGCTGCACGGGCTGATCCTGGCCGACACAGCTTTCACCCTTCCCGTTGTCGCACTGATCCTCAAGGGCGCCATCGACGGCGTTCCCCGGGACCTGGACGAGGCGGCCCGTGTTGACGGCAGCCGCCCGCCCACCGTCCTCGCCCGCATCATCCTGCCGCTGATCGCGCCAGCCATCGCGGCCGCCGCGGTCATCGCTTTCTTCAGCGCCTGGAATGAGTACGTCTTCGCAGTGACGTTTGTGTTCGACAAATCGCTCCAGCCAGCTTCGGTTGGTGTGGCTGGCTTCATCGGCGAGCAGGACACCTCAATCCAAAGCATCATGGCCGTCGGTCTGCTGTTTACGCTTCCGGCCGTCGCCTTCTACCTGTTCGCACAACGCTATGTCGTCAGCGGTATGACCGCTGGCGCTGTTAAGGGATGACATTCCACCTATGAAAATCACCAATCTCGACACAGTTGTGGTCGACTTCTACCGGACGAACCTCATCTTCGTCCGCCTGCACACCGATTCGGGACTCACCGGGGTCGCAGAGGCAACCCTCGAAGGCCAGGAGCACGCCGTGCGCGGCGCCGTCGCCGTCCTCGCCGACGCGGTACGGGGCAAGGATCCCACTCGGATCGCCCACAACATCTACGAGCTCAATCGCGACGCCTACTGGCGCGGCGGGCCCGTGACCATGACCGCTCTCAGCGCCCTCGAAATGGCAATGTGGGACGTTTCCGCCCGCGCGTTGGACGTCCCGGTCCACCGCATGCTCGGCGGCCAGGTCCGCGACAGGGTCCGCGCCTACGCCAACGGCTGGTTCTCAGGAGCCAAAACACCGGAGGACTTCGCGGACGCCGCCCTACAGACAGTTGCCCAAGGCTTCCGCGGACTCAAGTGGGACCCTTTCGAAGCCGCTGACCTCACCCTCGAACCGCGGGATCTGCGGCGAATGCTCGAGCCCGTCGCCGCTGTCCGTGAGGCAGTAGGCGACGACATTGAGCTGTTTATCGAAGGACACGGCCGCTTCGACGTGCCCACAGCCATCCGCGTTGCCCGCGAAATCGAGCAGTTCCAACCAGTGTTCTTCGAAGAGCCATGCCCGCCGGATGGTATCGATTCCCTCCTGGAGATACGCTCCAAATCGCCAGTCCCTATTGCAGCAGGGGAGCGCTGGTTCGGACGGAACACTTTCGTCCCCGCCCTGGCACGGAATGCAGTTGACTACATACAGCCGGACGTCACCCATGCGGGGGGCCTGCTGGAGCTGTCATTCATCTCCACGCTCGCCGCAGCCCACTACATCCCGTTCGCACCCCACAACCCGAGCGGACCCCTCAGTACCGCGGCAACACTCCAGCTGGGCGCGATGCTGCCCAACTTCCGATACCTGGAAATCATGGCCTCGGACGTACCGTGGCGAAGCGAGATCTCCAACGAGCGCCTCCAGTTGACCGAGGAGGGTGACATTCTCATTCCTGACGGCGTCGGACTGGGTATCGAACTCGACTTCGACGCGATTGCTGAGCATCCGTACACGCCGCATCCGATGCGGATCTTCAACGACGCAGTTGCTGACATTCGGCCGCCGGATGCCCGCTCCTACTTCAACCTCGAACGCACGCCCGCCCTCTGACCGAAAGTGACCCGAAGGGGCGCCGGCGCACGTCCCTGCGCCCCTGTCCGGAGGGCTCAAGCCATTGGAAATCAGCAAGGCGGCAGTGAATTTGGGGCCGTTGCCCCGGAAGGAACCAACGATGATGACATCACCTGAGGCGACAGATCAGCAGATCGTTGCCGCTCACCGGGCGTTTAAGCAGGCGAGAGATGTTGAGCCGGGAGTTCGGGCCCGCTGGTTGGAGGCTATCGCGGCTGCACTGGAGACCCACGCGGATGAACTGGTCTTCCTTGGGCGCCACGAAACTCACCTGGAGGAAGGCCGGCTCCGCTTTGAGCTGAAGCGATCCGTGTTTCAGGTCCGGCTTTTCATAGCGGAAATAATGCACGGGGAACACCTGGACGCAACCATTGACCATGCCGATCCTGGCTGGGGGATGGGTCCCAGGCCGGACATACGGCGCTACTCTGTGCCGCTCGGCGTCGTCGGTGTTTTCGGCGCCTCTAACTTCCCCTTTGCCTTCAGCGTCATGGGCGGAGACAGCGCGTCAGCCCTCGCGGCCGGCTGTGCGGTGGTGCACAAAATCCATGAGGGCCACCTGAACCTGGCTGTGCGGACCGGCGCCATTGTCCAGGATGCCCTTCAAGGGGCAGGCGCGCCCCACGGGCTTTTCTCGACGATCGCTGGCCGGCAGGCAGGGGAACTATTGGTTGATCACCCGATGGTGAAGGCCATCGGCTTCACGGGGTCAACGGCCGGTGGGAGGGCCCTCTTTGACCGGGCCTCGCGCCGCCCAGTTCCCATTCCATTCTTTGGGGAATTGGGGAGCATCAACCCTGTCTTCGTCACCGAGCAGGCATGGAGTGCCAGACAGAACGAAATCCTCGCCGGCTACGCGGCATCCTTCACCTTGGGCATGGGCCAGTTCTGCACAAAGCCCGGGCTGCTGTTCGCCCCGGTGAACGACATCCAAGAGCTCGCTGGGTTTCTGCACCAGGAACTGGCCTCGAAACCGTCAAGCCCCCTCTTGAGCCCGAAGCTGCGGGAAGGTTTCGACAAGGCCCTGAACTCAGTACGTGCAACGCCCGGCGTCCAGGTCCTGGTGCCCGGGGACGAGTCGCTGGCTCCCCGGCCGACGGTGCTGCTTACCACTGCTGAGGACGTCCACCAGCGCCCGGGAATCCTGGAGCAGGAGATGTTCGGGCCTGCCACGCTGGTGATCGGCTACCAACAGGGCACTGACTTGGCGGGCTTGGCCCGGCTCTTGGATGGGCAACTCACCGCCACCGTGCAGGCAGAGCCCGACGAAGACGTCACTGAACTGTTGGTGGAGTTGCGGGAGCGGGCCGGGCGGTTGCTCTGGAACGCGTGGCCAACGGGGGTAACTGTCTCGTACGCCCAGCACCACGGCGGCCCCTATCCGGCCACCACCGCCACCACTACCTCCGTCGGAACAGCAGCGATTGGTCGCTTCATGCGTCCCGTCGCCTACGACTCCTTCCCGGCCCAGCAACTTCCAGCGCCGCTGCAAGACAGCAATCCATGGGGCGTCCGACGAAGGGTAGACGGATTCTGGGAACCAACCGCTAAAGGTAAGGACATCAAATGATCAACGAGGCGTCACGGCAGATCCTTCCGGCTGACTGGGAGGAAGCCGTTCTTATTGGGCGCGTCTGGGATCCCATCTCCGAAGGTCCCCGAGTGGTCTCTGTCCGCGGTGACGAGGTTTTCGATCTGACTCCCGAGATCCGCACTGTTGCCGAGCTGGTGAATCACGAGAACCCGCTGGGATTCCTTCTCCCCAGGCCTGACGCTCCCAAATGGGTCCTCCCGGAACTCATAGAAGCCTCCTTGGAAGGGGACCGCAGCAGACCTCATCTGCTGGCCCCGATTGACCTTCAGGTGATCAAGGCCTGTGGCGTGACGTTCGTCGAGAGCATGATCGAGCGTGTTATCGAAGAGCGTTGTGGCGGTGACTTCAACCGCGCGGTAGAAGTCCGAAAGACTGTAGCGGACGCCTTGGGCGGAAGCCTGGACTCGCTACGGCCGGGATCTGAAGAGGCGCAAGAGGTCAAAAACGTCTTGACGGGGCAGGGCATGTGGTCGCAGTACCTTGAGGTCGGACTCGGCCCCGATCCCGAGGTGTTCACCAAAGCCCCCGTCCTGGCATCAATGGGATTTGGTTCCGGTGTGGGCATCCCCAGCTTTTCCTCCTGGAACAACCCCGAGCCTGAGCTCGTGCTCATCGTCGACTCTGCCGGGAAAGTTCGAGGTGCAACGCTTGGAAACGACGTCAATCTCCGGGACGTGGAGGGCCGCAGCGCGCTCCTGCTGGGCATGGCCAAGGACAACAACGCTTCCTGTGCGATCGGTCCGTTGATCCGGCTCTTTCACCAGGACTTCACGCTGGAATCCCTCCGGGAAGAAGAAATTACCCTCACGGTAGAGGGACAGGATGGGTACCGGTTGGAGGGCCGCAATAGCTTGGCCCACATCAGCCGCCCCTTCGAAGAGTTGGTCAAAGCGGCTCGAGGCAAGCATCACCAATACCCTGACGGCTTCGTCCTCTTCACCGGAACACTCTTCGCGCCGACGCAAGACCGCGGCATAGAAGGGATGGGCTTCACCCACAAACACGGGGATATAGTCACCATCAGCAGCCCCCAGCTTGGGGCGCTGATCAACCAAACCCAAAAGACTGAGGACATGGAGCCCTGGACGTTTGGTATCAACGCTTTGTTCAACTACCTCGCCGGGCTGGGAACCGAGACGGCGAGAATACACGCCGCAAGCACCCAGCCCATTGCCTAATGACCGTGCCGGCAGGCTGCGCAAGCAGCCTTCCGGCATTGGTAATACTCCTCCGGATGTAACTTCGGCGCTCAGCGCGAGTCAGTGAAGTCCAGCAGGACCTTTTTAGTAACGGATATCAGCCTCCAGCCCGTAGTGGTCCGACGGATAGGTGCCAGCCATCGGGATGGTGCCCAGCAGGGCTGCTGCCCTCGGATGTCCGGCTCCACCCCTCCGTGGTGCGGCGGTGAAGATATAGTCGATCCGCCGGTCCGGCCACAAGAGCTGGGCTGCCCATGGATTGGTATTGGACCACGTGCTGCCTGTTATGCCCGGTGCCGCCACTTCCCAGGCATCGTAGAAGGACAAACCAGGAACCGGTGCTGCCGCTCGGCCCGTCATGAGGCGCATTTCGTCGCTGTCGGGGTCGGCGTTAAAGTCTCCGCAGACAACCAGGGGAGTCCGCTCATCCTGTGCCGCGTGCAGGTGGGTGATCAGTCCGCGGACCGCATCCTGCCGTGCCTGGCTCTGGTCCAGCGACCAGGCGTTCATCACCACTCCGTACACGTGGAGCGGTCCACGCGGGCCGTCCACCTGGACGTACTGCACCCGCAACGCACCAAAGCTGAAGCCGGCAGCATCGGCAACCGGCCATCTGGACAAGACGGCAACGCCCGAGAGCGCTGACTCGTCCTCCTGAGCCGGAACCCCGCTAAAGGCGTGGTACGGCAGCCGCAGAGGTCCGGCCAGCCTCGCGGACTGGCTGTCGTCACCCTTCGCCCAGGACTCCGTCAGCACAAGAAGATCCGGCTTTGCCTCCAGCAGCGTGGAAGTTATCGCCGCTTCACGCTCCTGCCAGGGGCCGTACAGGCCCCACACATTCCAGGTGATCACACGGGTGCTGGTTGTGATCAGCTCGCCGTAAAGTTCGGCGGAATGTCCAGGTGCTGCGCCATCCATCCTGCCCGCATGCCCCTGGGATCGCCAGAATCCCTAGGGCATGCGGTGCGGGTCAGCCGGCGTAGGGGTCTGCGATGCCGATGTATTGGGTGGTGGTGTATTCGGCGATGCCTTCGGTGCCGCCTTCGCGGCCGAGTCCGGATTGTTTGACGCCGCCGAAGGGTGCGGCGGCGTTGGAGATGACGCCTGCGTTGAACCCGACCATGCCGAACTCAATTTGCTCGGCCACCCTTAACAATCGGTTGAAGTCGCGGCTGTAGAGGTAGGACGCGAGGCCGTATTCGGAGGCGTTGGCGAGGTTGATGGCTTCTTGCTCGGTGGTGAAGGTGGTGACGGGGGCGACGGGGCCGAAGATTTCCTGGCCGAGGATCGCTGCGTTGTTGGGGACGTTGGCCAGGACGGTGGGCTGGTAGAAGTAGCCTGGCCCGTCCACGGGCGCCCCACCGGTGACAGCAACGGCTCCGGCGTCGACGGCGGCACGCACCAAAGCGTGGACATCCTCGCGGGCGCCGGCGTCGATGAGCGGACCAACCCGGCTGGCAGGATCGGTGCCCCGTCCCGTAGCCAGGGCGCCCATCGCGGCAGCGAACTTCCGGGTGAACTCGGCGGCAACGGTTTCGTGGACGAGGAAGCGGTTGGCGGCGGTGCAGGCTTCGCCCATGTTCCGCATCTTCGCCGCCATGGCCCCTTCGACCGCGGCATCGAGGTCGGCGTCCTCGAAGACGATGAAGGGTGCGTTCCCGCCGAGTTCCATCGAGGTGCGCAGGACGTTCTGGGCGGCGTCGGCCATCAGGCGTTTGCCGACCGGGGTGGACCCTGTGAACGAGACCTTCCGCAGGCGGGAGTCCTTCAGCAGCGGTCCGGAAACCCCCGAAGCGGACGACGATGAAACAACATTGAGGACGCCGGCGGGCAGGCCACGCTCCTCGGTTCGGTCCCGGTGGTGTCAACGCGCAGCGAAGCCGTGGCATTGGTGGAGGGACAGGACGCTGATGAGCGCATTGACACTATAACCATGCTGCTCACCCCAGCCACCCCCTCCCAGGAGCGGGTGGGCGCTCACTGGTTCTCTTCCCAGTCCTTGCCTTAGCCGAACAGGGCTGAGGCTTCGTCGTAGCGCTTCTGCGGCACGGTCTTGAGCTGGCCCAGGGCGTCCTGGAAGCCTACGTGCTCGATGTCCGTTCCCTTCAGGGCCACCATGGTGCCCCAGAAGCCTTCCACCACGGAGTCGATGGCGGCCATGCCGAGCCGGGTGGCCAGGACCCGGTCGAAGGCGGAGGGGACGCCGCCGCGCTGGATGTGGCCGAGGATGGTGGCGCGGGTTTCGATGCCGGTCCGGGCTTCAAGCTCCGGGGCCAGCTGGTCGGCGATGCCGCCCAGGCGGGGACGGCCGAAGGTGTCCAGGCCGCGTTCGGAGTGCGGGGTTTCCATGTGCTCCGGAACGAAGCCTTCGGCCACCACCACCAGGGGTGCGCGTCCGCGGGCGTGGGCTTCCTTCACCCACTGGGTAATCTGTTCGATGCTGACCTTCTGCTCCGGGATGAGGATGGCGTGGGCACCGGCGGCCATGCCGGCATGCAGCGCGATCCACCCCACGTGCCGGCCCATGACTTCGGCGATCATGCACCGGTGGTGGGATTCGCCGGTGGTGCGGAGCCGGTCGATGGCTTCGGTGGCGATTTGCACGGCGGTGTCGAAACCGAAGGTGTAGTCGGTGGCGTCAAGGTCGTTGTCCACCGTCTTGGGGACGCCGACGATCTTGAGGCCGGCGTCGGTGAGGCGCTTGGCGGCGGCCAGGGTTCCCTCACCGCCGATGGCGATGATGGCGTCGATTCCCAGCCGGTCCATGTGGGCCTTGATGACCTCGGGGCCGCCGCCGTTCTCGAACGGGTTGGTGCGGGAGGTGCCGAGGATGGTGCCGCCCTGCTTGGCAATGCCACGGACCATGGTGCGGGGGATCTCCATGATGTCGCCCTCCACCACGCCGCGCCAGCCGTCGAGGAACCCGACGAGCTCGTGGCCGTGGATGGCGATGCCTTTCAGCACGGCGCCGCGGATCACCGCGTTCAATCCGGGGCAGTCGCCACCGCTGGTGAGGATTCCAATTTTC
>NZ_JBNHFE010000008.1:0-128355 GCF_059089905.1 Arthrobacter sp. Y3221087 | reverse complement strand
TCGGCAAGTGGGGTCTCCCCGTGAATATCCTCGCGGTCCTCTGGGGCGGCGCCATGACGCTGAACCTGATCTGGCCGCGGCCGGAGATCTACAACTCCGTGCCGCCCTTTGAGTGGTACCTGCAGTGGGGCGGGGTGCTCTTCGTGGGCGCCGTCGCTGTAGGCGGGACCCTGCTGTACCGCCTGAAGATCCGCCACCAGACAGGTGTCCTCGCCGAACACTCCGCAATTGTCGCTGCCCATTCGTCCCCAAACCATGCCGAAAGTGTTACTTCGGCGACCACCCCCGGGGCCATCGGTTGAGACCCTGCGGATAATGAGCATGAGCAGACACCACCGCCGCCATCGGGACGAGCATCTCGTCGCTGATAACAACAGCTCGAATCAGGACGCACTCGATTGGGGCGCCTACCCAGATGGACGGGATGAACTCGAGCTCCTGTTGATGCTCCACCAAGGAGAGAAAGCCGAGGCAAAAGACAAACGAACGGGCCAGCAATGGCAGGGCGTCGTCGACATCTCCGCCCCGGAGCAAGGCAAGCTGTGGATGTTCGTGGAGCTGGGCGAACGCAAACTCTTCGATACCGAAGTACACAGCATCAGCAAAATCGACTGACATGGCCTTGCCTTACACCCAAACCTGACGTCAAAACCGCCTGACAAGGGAGGACTTGGACTGCCGGCGAAGCTCCCACTGTGTTCCGACGCCCCGACCCAGTCACGACATGTCGTGGATGATCGCAATTTGGTCTAAAAGGCAGCGGAGCGCGAGTTCCTGGGCCAACTTCGCGCCAACTTGCTTCTGGTGGAGATACTGGCCTATCGTGGCCGGAGTTTCACCACTTTCACCAGTTTCACCTACTTTCACCGAGGGAGGGTGCCGTGCAAAACCCCTTTAAACCCACGGCCGGAGCCACACCTCCCGAACTGGTCGGACGGGCCGGGCTGCTGGACGAGTTCGAATATGGCCTCCAGCAGGGTTCCGGGGCACCAGGGCTCTTGACCATCATCACTGGATCCAGGGGCATCGGCAAGACGGTTATGTTGAGCGAAGCCGAAGGCATCGCCCGGAATCATGGGTGGGCCGTGATCTCTCGGACGGCCACTCCAGGTTTCCTCGCCGGGGTCGGCGACGACATGCTCCGGCTCCTCGACGAACTCGGGGACGGGCCTCCATCGCGGAAGATCACCGCTTTTTCGGCAGCAGGTTTCGGACTGACCACCCAACTTCCCCCGGAACGGTCCGTTGACTGGCGCCGGACCGGGGACGAATTGTTGCGCCTGCTGGATGCGAAAGGCACTGGACTCGTTATCACCGTCGATGAGATCCATGCCGTCGACAGGGCGGAAATCGCTCAACTGGCCGCTGACGTCCAGCACTTCATCCGCGACGGGCTGCCCATCGGCCTGATCTTCGCCGGCCTGCCATCAGCTGTCTCCGATCTCCTCAATGAAGGCGTTGCCACCTTCCTACGGCGGGCCGACAGGATCAACCTCCACGAAGCAGCAATCGCGGAAGTCACCGCATCGTACAGGGACCTCTTCAGCCAGGGAGACATCAGCATCTCCCCCGACCTCATCAATCAAGCCGCTGAAGTGACGGAAGGGTATCCCTTCCTGATCCAACTCGTGGGCTACTACCTCTGGCTCGAAGCGGACAAGGCAGGATGGAAACTGGACGAGACGAGCGTTGAGCGTGGAATCGCTGCCGCCCAACGACGGAACACCTTAGTGGTCGTCGAGTCAGCACTGTCAGACATCTCGGACAGGGACCGCGAGTTTCTCGACGCAATGGCCACCCAGGATGGCCCCTCTGCGGCCGGTCAGATCGGCGCCATCCTGAAAGCCAAGCCCAACGTCATTTCCAAGTACCGGAACAGGCTCATCGCTGCGGGCCTAATCGAATCCGCAGGCTATGGCAAAGTGGACTTCGCCATACCCGGACTCCGCGAATACCTCCGCAAGTAGGTTGACGGGAGGTCCATTATCGGCGTTTGACTGGGACGAGTAGAAGTAGATGACAGAACTGGTCTCACTTGCTTTTGAATGTTTACGCACGTCAGGCGGATGTCGGGACATCTCGACGCCGATCAGCGTGAACGAGTGGCCGCGCGCCACGGTGCGGACTAGCGTCGTAATCTCTCATTAGATGAGAGATTTTGCGTACAGTTTGAGCGGTGAGCATCGAACCTGGGCGGATTCCGGCCTTTCTGAGCAACGCAAATGTCGGCTGCTGCGTGCCGAGGATCGCGTTTTCGAGGCAATGCTGGATGGCTGGCGTGCACAAATGCTGGCACGTGGCCTGTCAACGTCATACATCAAGAGCTCGTGCGGCACGGTCCAGCGGTTCCAGGAGCACGCCAACGAGTACCCGTGGACGTGGTCGGCGCATCACGTGGACGAGTTCCTGGCGGACCGGCGCACCTCGGAGAAGGGTCTGGCGCTGTCAACCCTGAGGGCTAATTCCGGAGCTATCAGGGCATTCTGCTCCTATCTGACGGACGGACGCTACGGCTGGGCGTCGTTCTGCGAACGGGTCTTCGCCGACATACCCGTGCAGGTGGTCTTCGAGTGAAACTCTCACCGGCATACGACGGACGAGGCCGTGCCGGCACGCCGTCGGGCGTTCACACGGACCGAACTGCAGTCGTTCTTTGACGCCGCCGACGACCTGGTCGACACCGAGTTCGCCAAGGGTTCAAAGCGCTAAGGACGGCATTTGGGAGTGCCCTGACCTGTTTCCGCTCGCCGTGGACGGCAACTCTGCCAACATCAAGTGGGTCCTGGTGGTGAACCTTAATCCCGGCTCAGTTGCCGGGGGCAGCGGTGGCCAATACTTTGTTGGGCACTTTGATGGAAGGACTTTCACTTCAGAAACGACGGATCCTGTGGATGCGTTGCCTGCGGGGACCGCCGTCGGGAGCTTTAACAACGGGACCTACGGCGGCTGGACCCCTCACAATGACCCCGCCAACCCGTCCGGCCCCTGGGGCACAGCGCCAGTATCCGGAACCGTTCCGGGACAGAACACCGTGACCGGTCACATCGGAGCAGGCCTGATCAACAGCTTCCTTGGCGGAGACGCGCCGGTGGGCACACTTGAATCACCGTCTTTCACCGTGCAATCTGACTATCTGAACTTCCTGGTGGGTGGAGGACGTCACCCACAGCGTCCCGGCGAGCAGTCCGGGAACGTGGCCCCGCTAGGCTATTTGCTGTTTGACGGCTTTGACTATCCAGGTACATTGAGCGACGCCGGATGGCAGCTCTCCGGGGACTTCGAGCCAGCCCGCAACCTATCGACGGCGGGTGGCGAATATGCCATTGGAAAGCGGATCAACACTTTTGAAGGTGGCGCCAAAGCCGACGACAACATTGGTACGATCACGTCTCCTGAGTTCTATCTCACCGACACCAACATCGGTTCCTCCTGGGCGGCGGAAACCGCACGGATGGCCAGCTCCAGGCCGAGCTTCTGGTGGGCGGCGTTCCTGTGCGCACCGCCACGGGTACCAACTCCGGAGACCTTAACTGGAAAAACTGGGACGTTTCCCAGTACTTCGGTCAGATCGCCCGCATCCGAATCGTAACAATGCCACAGGACCATGGGGACACCTGACTCTGGACAACATGGTGTTGGGTTCAGTCCCTGCGAAACCCCGGAGCACCGAAACCACAGTAAATCTGGTGATCAACGGCCAAACGGTACGAACAATCACAGGCACGGACTCGGAACTTCTGGACTGGACCGCATGGGACGTGAAGGAGTTCCGTGGCAGCCAAGCCAGCATCCGGGTCGTGGACAACAACCGCGGCGGATGGGGCCACATTCTGGCGGACGAGTTCGTTCTTTCCGACAGGGAAGCCCTCCCGCGCATGGAGGAACACGACTGGCTGGACTGGGGGAAGGACTACTACGCCACCGTGTCCTTCAACCACACTCCAGACGGCAAGCGGGTGATGCTGGGCTGGATGAACAACTGGGATTATGGCCAGGAAACGCCCACTTCCACGTGGCGCGGAACCATGGCGTTGCCCAGGGAAGTTGTCCTCACAGAGACTCCGAGCGGACCCCGTCTCCGCCAGCAGGCAGTGACACAGGTGGACACCCTCAAGAACACGGCCGGCGCCTACAGCGCTCCGGCTCAGGACATTCAGCCCCGCACTATCAATTTGCCGGTCGCCGGTGATGTGGTGCAGATTGACGCGGAGTTCTCCCCCGGCACAGCGTCGGCCTTCGGCCTGAAGGTCTTAGGGAACGGGTCGGAGGCGACAAAGATCGGCTACACGCCTTCCAACCGACGCGCATACATCGATAGAACTAACTCCGGCAATGACAGCTTTCATCCAGCCTTCGCTTCCGTTGATGACGCCCCGGTCCATTTAGTGCACGGCAGCTCCGGCTGCGAGTCTATGTGGACAGGGCATCGGTGGAAGTGTTCGCCCAGGATGGCTTGACGACCCTTACCGATCAGGTGTTCCCCGCCCTTGGTGCACAGTCCATTTCGCTGTTTTCGGAGGGAGGAACTGCCCGGCTTGAAAGCCTGACCGTCACACCGCTAAACAACGCGATGTGGTGATGCGCACGGCCCACTAGCCTGGAAGCCCCGTTCGTTTTGTTCCGGCAGAAGGACGGGGCTTTCGCGTGTGCGAAGGTCCCCGTCTGTAAACTGGCGAAGGCTATGCGAAACGTTCGCGTAAACGATTCCCCAAGGCGGCGCCGACGATGACGACGATGGTAAAAGTGGCCAAGCTTGCGGGCGTGTCGATCTCGACGGTCTCACACGTCCTCAATGGCACCCGGCATGTCAATGATGAGACGCGCGAAAGGGTACTGAAGGCCATCGAGGAGACCTCCTACCGGCAGGATGCCCTGGCTCGGGCTATGCGCCGGTCCCGGACGGACAGCATCGGACTTATCGTTTCCGACGGCGGGGAGCCTGCCTTCGCGGAAATGATCCGTGGGGTGGAAGAAACTGCCGCCAGCCAGGGGATTACCCTGCTGCTGGCCAATTCAGCCGAGGATCCGGAACGTGAGGCACGCGCCGTCCAGGCCCTCCTGGAGCGCAGGGTGGACGGCCTCATCCTGGCCCGTGCCGCCGGCTCTGGGCCGGACGCCTTGCGTGAATTCGCTGACCAAGACACTCCGCTGGTGCTGATGGACCGGCTTTCCGATGACCCGTATGACCAGGTAGGGGTGGAAAACCGGGACCCGATCAAGGAGCTGGTGGAGCACTTGGTATCGCAGGGACACCAGCGGATTCTGTTGATTGCCGGGGATACGAGGGTTGCCACTCTCCGGGAACGGCACGAGGCCTTCCAGGAGGCGATGGTGAGGGCGGGCATCCCGGTAGCGGACCAGCTGGCCGTTATTGCCGGGGAGCCTGAAGAAACCGACACCGGCATCTCGAAGGCGTTGGATGCAGCGCAGCCCCCTACCGCCGTCATAGCCTGCAGTACTGTGCTGGCCGCGGCGGCACTTCGACACATCCAGCAGCGGGCCTTGCGGATGCCGGAAGACATCGCCTTCGCCACGTTCGACGGCTTCGCCTACGCAGACCTGTTTGAGCCCCAGCTCACCACCGTCCGCCAGCCCGCCTTCCAGGTAGGCGCAACAGCAGCGCAGCTACTGGCCAAGAGAATCGCCGATAAGTCGGTCGAGCCGTCTACCGTAAGACTGGCACCCACCATCGAATACCGCGCCTCCTCCTCTGCAGGACCACGCTCCTAGCTCCCCTGGCCTGGGTCCATCGGCTCTGTTATCCAAAGGCCATAGGCGACCCCAGACAGTCATCCCTGTTTTCCCCTCCCCTGTGTCCGAAGAAATAAGAAGAATCTTTTCTTGTGACCCATTGCACATCGAAACGTTTGTCTCTACTATCGAAACGTTCGCGCAATCGTTTCGCTACAAGGAGTCGCAGTGGCAACCATCGTCGATGTCGCATCACTTGCAGGCGTTTCGACGTCCACTGTCTCGCATGTCCTGAACGAGACGCGGCACGTGGAACCGGAAACTAAAGAGCGGGTCATGAGCGCGGTGCAGGCCACCGGGTATCGGCGCGATGTTCTGGCCCGCTCCATGCGCCGGGCCAGGACTGACTCCATCGGCCTGGTGGTTTCGGACGCCGGGGAGCCGGCCTTCGCGGACATGGTGCACGGGGTGGAAGAAGCCGCCGCACAGAACGGCCTGTCCCTGCTGCTGGCCAACTCGGCGGAAGATCCCGCCAGGGAACGCGCGGCAGTGGAGGCACTCCTGGACCGCCGGGTTGATGGACTCATCATTGCCCGGGCTGCCGGTTCGGCCGCCGACTTGCTGGAGCGCATCCGTGGGGACAAAAAGCCGCTGGTCCTTTTGGACCGGCTCGCGGACCTGGACGTGGACCAGGTAGGCGTCAACAACACCTCCGCCATGGCGGCCCTGGTTGAACACCTCACCGCCCAGGGCCATGAACGCATCCTCCTGGTCGCAGGGGACCTGCGGGTCTCGTCCCTCCGCGAACGTTATGACGGTTTCCGCGCCGCCATGGAGGAGCAAGGTTTCGAGGTGCCAACCACCATGCTGTGCGAAGGAACCGTCACTGCGGCGGCCACCTTTGACAGTGTACGGGCAGCGCTCCGCACCTCCGGTGGTCCGAAACGGAAACGGCCGACGGCGATCCTCGCCTGCAGCACGCTGCTGGCGGCGGGTGCCTTGCGGGCGGTGCAGCACGAAGGCCTGCGGGTGCCCGAAACGATGGCGTTCGCAACCTTTGACGGGTTTACGTACTCGGACCTGTTTCAACCCCAGATCACTACGGTCCGGCAACCGGCTTTCCAGCTCGGCGAGAGTGCCGTGAGTCTGCTTCTGCGACGTCTGGAGAGACCTTCCGCTCCAACCAAAATCCTTCGGCTCGAGTCCGAGATCGAATTCCGCCGCTCCACCAGCAGCTTCGCCCTAAACAACCAGCCATCGCATCCCATCAGCTAAACAACCAGCCATCGCATCCCATCAGCGCACCTATCCCGGGCGCAGCATGCAAAGGAGCATCACATGAGAAAAACAGTCCGCACCACCCTCGCCGCGGCAGCAACTGCCGCCCTGCTGGCCCTGACCGCCTGCGGCAGCTCCACGGACCCGGCAACACCTGCAGCGGAGGGTCCCTACTCCGCCCCTGCCAAGGACGTCACCGCCACCATCTCCGTCTCCAACTGGGGCGATCCAGGAGACAAAGCCGTGTACGACAGTGTGGCCGAGCGCTTCAAGGAGAAGTACCCGAACGTCACCGTGAACAACAACTTCACCCCCATCACCACCTGGACCGAATACGTCAACAAGCTTGTGACCCAGGCAGCCGCCGGGCAGGCGCCGGACGTCATCAACATCGCCACCGAGGGTGTGGAACTGGGCCTGACCAATGAGCTTTTCGCTCCCCTGGACGGCTTCCTGGAGAACGATCCTGAGGCCAAGACCCTGCACGATGACATCGATCCGAAACTGCTCGAGGGGTTCAGCAAGAGCGGCTCGACCTACTTGATGCCCAACACGTTCAACACCATGGTGATCTACTACAACACCAAGATGTTCGAGGCGGCGGGCATCGAGCGGCCCAGCGATGACTGGACCTGGGACGAGTTTCTGGAGATCTCCAAGAAGCTGACCACCGGTTCCGGGGCGGACAAGGTGTACGGGTTCGCCATGCCGTACTACTCCTTCGGCATCACCCCGTGGCTTTACTCCAATGGCACGTCCATGATGAGCGAGGACCTCAAGACCGCCCAACTGACCGACGAAAAGGTCAAGGAAACCGTGGGCTGGGTGCGGGACCTCGTGACGGAGCATGGTGTGGCGCCGCAGCCGAAGGGCTCGGACCCCTACCAGCTGTTTCCCGCCGGCAAGGCGGCCATGACCGGTGCCGGGCACTTCGTCACCGGCGGTTTCGAAAAGGCCGGCTTCGCCGACTACGACATCCTGCCCTGGCCGCAGCAGGCCACGAAGTCCACCGTTTTCGGCGCCGGCGCGTTCGCCGTTTCCAAGGCCTCGAAGAACAAGGAACTGTCCTGGGAGTTCATCAAGATGCTCACGGACCAGCAGACCCAGAAGCAGTGGGCCGACGCCGGCGCCGCCGTTCCGTCCACTAAGACCGCCGCTTCATCACCGGAATTCCTGGCCTCCCCCGAGCACGCTGAAGAGTTCTACAACTCCCTTTCCTACGCCAAGCCGGTAGCAGCCCCCGGCGCCTACAACGTGCTGGATCCTGCCTTCATGCGGGCAATGGACGAGATCATGTCCGGCCAGGACATCGGATCTTCCCTTCAGAAGGCCCAGAAGGATGTTGAGGAGGCGTTGCAGCAGTGACCTTGACTGCCACCAAAACCGCGCTGCCGCCCGTGGCCCCTCCCGGTCACGGGGGGCGGCACGGCCGCCAAAGCGCCGCCCGCCGCCGGGAAGCGCTCACCGCCTACATGTTCACAGCACCCACGATCATCGGCTTCCTGGTGTTCGTCCTCGGCCCGCTCATCGCGGCCCTGTACCTGAGCCTGACCAAGTACAACATCCTCACCGCACCGAAGTTCATCGGTTTCGACAACTACGCCCGGATGTTCCGGGACGAACGCCTGGCCACCACCTACGGCAACACCGTCCTGTACGTCGGGGCAGCCGTGGTCCTTATCAACGGGTTCGCGCTCCTGTTCGCGGTGCTGATCAACCAGCGGCTCCCCCGGGCACTGACCTACGTGTTCCGCTCCGCCTACTTCTTCCCGTACCTGGTGGCGCTGGTGTACGTCTCCATCATCTGGCAGGCACTGTTCCAGAAGGACACCGGCATCCTGAACTACTACCTCACCGCACTGGGCGGAGAACGGATCGACTGGCTCAACAGCTCGGAGTTCTCCAAGGTTTCCGTGATCATCGTGGACACCTGGCGGAACGTCGGCTTCGCGATGCTGATCTTCGTCGCGGCCCTGCAGGAAGTCCCAAAGGACATGGTTGAGGCCGCCCGGATGGACGGCGCCAACGAGTGGCAGATCTTCCGCCGGATCGTCCTGCCGATGATCAGCCAGGCCACGTTCTTCAACATCACCATCACCATCATCGGCGCGTTCCAGATCTACGAATCAATCATCGTGCTCACCAGGGGCGGCCCCGGCGATGCCAGCCGCAGCGTCGTGATGTACATCGCCGAAGTGGCCTTCAACAAGTTCGACATGGGCTACGCCTCAGCCATCGCGGTGACCCTGTTCCTGATCATCATGCTGGTGACCATGGTGCAGTTCCGCCTTAGGAAGTCGTGGGTGAACAATGAGTAACTCCAACACTGTCCTGTCCCGGCCAAAGGCCGGAAGGCTCAACGCAGGAACACAAGTGCGACGGCGGCCCCTCCCCAGCGTCGGGAAAACCATTTCCGTGGCGTTGCTGATCCTCGGAGCCATCGGGATGATCGCCCCCTTCCTGTGGATGTTCACCACCTCGCTCCGGGACGCCAGCCAGGCCTACGATCTGCCGCCCCAGTGGCTGCCCACCGAGTGGGACTGGTCCAACTACGCCGCGGCCGTCAGCGGGCCCGTGCCCATCGTGCGGAACATGTTCAACAGCGCCGTCATTGCCATCGCGGTCAGCATCGGCATGATCCTCACAGCTCCCATGGCCGGTTACGCCTTCGCCAAACTGGACTTCCCGGGCCGCAACTCGATTTTCGTCGGCCTGCTGTCCTCGCTGATGGTGCCGGCGCAGGTGACCATCATCCCGTTGTTCCTCCTGATGCGGACCTTCGGCCTGCTGGACAACCCGCTCAGCCTGATCCTGCCCGGCATCACCGGCGCCCTGGGAGTATTCCTGCTGCGGCAGTTCTTCCTGGGCCTGCCGCAGGAAATCATCGACGCCGCCCGCATGGACGGGGCAACTGCCTGGCAGACCTACCGGCTGATCGCGCTGCCACTGGCCAAAAACGCCGTCAGCACACTCGGGGTCATCACCTTCCTGGGCAGCTGGAATGCCTACTTCGCCCCGTCCATCTTCCTCAACAGCACCGACACCGCCACCCTCCCGCTGGGCCTGGTCCTGATGCTCGGCCCCTACGGCGCCGGCAACGTGGCCCAGGTGATGGCAGCAACCACCATCGCCATCGCCCCGGCCCTGATCGTCTTCCTTGTGGCACAGCGCTGGATCATTGCCAGCCTCACCCAGTCAGCCGTCAAGGGCTAAACCCTCAACTCTTTTGAAAGGTACATCCACTATGGCAACATCGCCGCGCTCCGGCCTGCTCTCAAGCCTGACCACGCTCTCCACCGCCCGCACCGCCCGCGCCTCCAGCTGGGACCAGACCGGCCGCAACCGCGACAACTGGATCATCATGCCCGGCGAGGAACGGGTCCTGGCGGACATCGAAGGCCCCGGCGCCATCACCCACATCTGGATGACCCAGTCCTGCCGCATCCAGCCAGGCCCGGGACAGATCTCCCCCGAACTGGTCGGCGTGCCCATGCTCGAGATCCATAACGCACTGGGCGTCAGCTGGGAGGTCGTGGACCCGGACTACTACCGCAAAATCGTCCTCAAAATGTACTGGGATGACCAGGAAACCCCCAGCGTCATCGCACCCCTGGGCGACTTCTTCGGCCTGATGAACTCCCTCTCCGGCTCATACGACTCCCTGCCGCTCTCGGTCTCCGCCAAGGAACCGGAACTGAACACCTTCGGCGGCAGCGCGGCCTTCAACAGCTACTTCGAAATGCCCTTCAACTCCCGGGCCCGGATCGTCATCGAAAACCAAAACGACATCCCCTACCTGCAGTACTTCTACATCGACTACGAGCTTTACACCGAGCCCCTCTCCGAAGACACCGCGTACTTCCACGCCCACTGGCGCCGGCAAAAGCCCAACGCCGGCTGGGGCCCTGACCTGCAAACCAACAGCATCGAGGTGGCCATCCCCAACCTCACCGGCGAAGACAACTACGTCGTGCTGGAGACCGAGGGCCAGGGCCACTACGTGGGCTGCAACCTCGCCGTCCGCCACTTCCAGGGCTCCTGGTGGGGCGAGGGCGATGACATGATCTTCATCGACGACGACACCTGGCCGCCCAGCCTCCACGGCACCGGCATGGAGGACTACTTCGGCCACGCCTGGGGAATGCAGCACAACGCCTTCCTCATGAACGGCACCATGGTCCACGAAGAGAACGTGCCCGGTTTCCACCACAGCTACCGCTTCCACATGACCGATCCCATCCGGTTCCAGAAGCGCATCAAGGTCACCTTCGAGCACGGCCACGCCAACCACCTCTCCGACGACTGGTCCTCCACCGCCTACTGGTACCAAAGCCTCCCCTCCCCCATCCTGGACATCGACGCCGTGGAAGAGCGCCTGCCGCTACGCCCCCGTGACCAGGTCGAAGAACTTCCGCTGCCCATCCTCACACCCGCCCAAAAGGCAGCGCGGGACGCCTCGGCAGAGCGGATGAAGAAATTCACGCAGGCACGCGACGCCGTCCGAAACGAACGCAGGGCAGAAATCGACGAGTGGGAGAAAGCCAACGCGGCGCAGGCACGCGAAGTCCGTCAGCGGTTCCTGGCCGCCAACAGCGTCCCGATCCCCTAACTCGGCCCAGTAACCCAAACCCGTCGATACGCCAGCACAAAAGGACCAGCATGAACGCGCACGAACCCCGGCCCGCCTTCCACTTCACCGCCGGCGAAGGATGGATCAACGATCCCCTCGGTGTGACCTGGAAGGACGGCCAGTATCACCTCTTCTACCAGTACGTCCCCGGCCGCACTACGTGGGCCTCCAACTGCCACTGGGGCCACGCGACCTCCCCGGACATGATCGCCTGGACCGAGCAGGGCATCGCGGTCGCCCCAGGCGACGGGGACGACGGCGTGTGGTCCGGTTCCATCGCCATCGGCGCCGACGGTGCGGCCACCATGTACTACACCTCAGTGACCGAGCCTGACATCGGCATCGGCACCGTCCGGGCAGCCACCCCGGACGACCCCTCCTGGAACACCTGGACCAAAGGCCAAAAACTGATGACTGCGCCGGACCTGAACATCATCGCCTACCGGGACCCGTTCGTCTTCCGCGACGGCGAACAGTGGCGCATGTTCGCGGGCGCCGGGCTGGAAGGCGGCACCGCCGCCGCGGTCTCCTACAGCTCCCTCGACCTTTCCGAGTGGACGCTGGACGGCATCGCCGCCCAGCGCAGCGGAACCGAAACAGACCCCGTCTGGACCGGCACCATGTGGGAGTGCCCCCAGCTGTTCGAATCGACGGCTCCCACGTCCTGGTCACCTCCATCTGGGAAGACGACGTGCTGCACTACGTCGCCTACGGCGTGGGCACTTACGCCGACGGTAAGTTCAGCGCCCGATCCTGGGGCCAGCTCAGCTACGGCAAAAGCTACTACGCCCCCTCCTTCTTCAGGGACAAAGACGGCGCCCCGTCGCTGATCTTCTGGGTCCGCGGCGTGATCAGCCCCGAAGGACAATGGGCCAGCGCACTGAGCATCCCCCACACCCTGACCCTCGACGGTGACACCCTGGTGGCCACACCGCACACCGACCTCGCCGACTACTCCCAGCCTGTCCAGCTGGAGCAGATGATCGGCAACCCCTTGGAGACAGAGCTCAGCAACGGCGCGGACCTGCGCTGCACCGTCAGCGCGGGGACGGTCATCAGCCTCGCCACCCCGGCCGGTCCGCTGGCAACCCTCCGCCACGACGGGGAGGGCCTCGAAGTGACTGCAACCGGCAACCCGGACTTCACTAACGCATTCTTCCCAGCCGATGCCGAAAGCGCCGTGCGGGTCATCATCGACGCCGGCGTGCTGGAGATTTCGGGCCGGCAGGGAATCATGGCGGTCCCCCTGCCCATCGTGGACGCACCGGTGACACTGACCGTTAGCAACGCTTCCTCCCGGCAGCTGTTCACGATCCAACGGCCGCCAGCAAGCACCGCGGGCAACGGCCGGCAGGGTGCGTTGGCAGGACGGCCATGACCCTCACCCCTGCTTACCAGCGTCCGAACCCGGACGTTGTCGTCATCGGGGAATCCCTGATCGATGTGATCAGCACCGCGGCCGGACTCATAGAGTTTGCGGGCGGATCCAGCCTGAACGTTGCCTTCGGCCTCGGCCGCCTCGGGGCCAACACCGGGCTGCTGACGATCCTTGGCGGTGACCAGCGGGGCGAAGCAATCCGCCAGCACCTCGCTTCTGCCGGGGTCCAGCTGCTGCCGGGCGCTGTCCGCCTGAGCCGGACCTCCACCGCCATGGCCTCACTGGGCAGCTCCGGCTCAGCCCAATACGGCAACCATCACCAGGCACTGCAGACCTTCGAGGAAACGGCGCACTTCGCAACACTGGTGAAGCTCAGCGACGAAGACGGCGGCTGGCTGTACCCGGGGCTTTCAACACCTGAAGTGGCCGCCCGGATACTGAGCCTCGGAGTGGAAGTGGTAGCCGTGACGGCAGGAGCAGAGGGCTCAGACCTCTACACAAACTCATCTCACGTCCACATTGCCGCGCCGCATGTCAAGGCAGTAGACACCGTAGGCGCCGGCGACTCCTACATGTCCTCACTCATCGCCAGCCTCTTAGAGAATCCAACAGAGAAATTCGATCCGGTACATCTTGAAAGGGTTGGCAGGACGGCGGCCGCCGCAGCCGCAATCACCGTGACGAGGCACGGAGCTAACCCACCCACAACGAGCGAGCTCGAGGAGGTGCTGTCTGTTTCACTCGAAGAGGCGACGGACCCGGCAATGCGATAACGGACGTCACGAACACTAGGAAGGTTCCTGAAACCGTCATTGCCGACAGCGGATCCGACGACAGGCCGGATCCGCTGCAGTTGTTCGGGCATCATGCTCGGCTGGCCCAAGGTGAGGATGCTTCAGGGCTTTAGACCGATTAGCCCGGAGGGTACCGCTGTCCCGGTGGCCAGCTGGAGTACACCCCAGCCTGACAGAATTCATGTCTTGACGTTCGTCCGAGCCGTTTGGTGGGTTCCTGGATCAGGTTCCCATTCCCAGGTGTGCTCCGCCTGCCACATCGAGGGATACGCCGGTGATGTAGCGGTTGTCGGGGTCGGCAAGGAAAAGGATGGCGCGGGCGACTTCGTCTGGTTCGGCGAACCGGCGCATGGGAAGTTGCGCGGCGCGCTTGGCCCGGTTGGCGGCTGCATCCGGGCCCGAGTCCTTCGCGAATTGTGCCCACATGGGAGTGTTTACTGGGCCGGGCGCGATGGCGTTGACCGAGATGCCGTTGGGGCCGAGCAGCTCGGCGAAGGACCACATGATGTGGAGTACTGCGAGTTTGCTTGCGTTGTAGGGCAAGTAGTTGAGGCGGGCTTCTTTGGCTGCAACGGAGGAGAGGATCACGATGGCACCGGCAGTTCCGGTCCCAATCATTGATTGTGCGGTTTCCCGGACCATGGAGAACGTGCCGGAACCGTTGATCCGCATGATGGAGTCGAATTCTTCGGTCGTTGTTTTCATGATGTCCGGCGTGGCACCCAGGACTCCAGCTGCATGGACGAGCGCGTCGATGCGCCCGTACCTGGTTGTGATTTCACGGACGACTGTGGCGCATTGTTCTTCGGAGGTGATGTCGAGCGGGAAGAAGCCGGCCAGTTCCTGGCCCTCCTTCGCGCCGCGGTCGGCACCTATGACGATGGCCCCTTCGGCTGTGAGAGCGTCGACGACTGCATCGCCGATTCCGCCGCTTGATCCGGTCACCAGAACGACTTGGTCTTTAAGGCTCATCTGATAACTCCGCTTGTCCGTTGCTGCCCAGCGACTGGCTGGTGGGCTGCTCGTTTCATCTTTCCAGCTCCTTACTTGAGGTGTTTCAAAGGGTGTCCCCGCTCCGGGCGCGGCTGCTTCAGTGAGCGCCGCTCCGCGCCCTGACCTGCTGCCGCACTGTTGAAGCCAGGATTCGCTGCCGACCCCGGTCCAGAATGGCGCACGTGCCCGTGCTGCCTAGCTGTTGCCGCTCGTGGCGTGGCTGGCCCATTCCCGGCCTGCTTGTTCTTCTGTGGGCAGTCCCGAGGCGGCGAGGATCCGGTCGAGCAGCCTTTGGGTATGGACAGCTTCCCGGCCGGAGGTCAGTGGCTGCGCCCTGTCGGCGACCCGGTCCAGGAAATGGTGGACGGCGGCGGAGAATCCGAGCGTGTCGGTGGCCGTTGCCCAGCCGTACGCCTCGGCGCTGAGCTCGCGTGATGTGGTGACTCCCTGGACAGTGGTCGAGACGGTTTCCGGGGCCCTGACTTCCACGGTCTTGCCGTCGCCGTAGGCATCGAGTTTTTCGCTCCAGGCACCGGCTGTCCGGGCTGCCATGAGCACTCCGGTGTTGCCGGTGCTGAAGCGGATCATGGCCGCGACGCCGTCTTCCTCCCACGGGTCGTCACCGGCTGCGTGTGCCGCCACGTCCACAGGTTCGCCACCGCAGTACCAGCGGAGCAGATCGACCATGTGGATGGCGTTCTCGAACGTTGCGCGGTATTCCGATCCGGGGCGGTTCTTCTGGGCCACGCAGAAGGTAGCGCCTTTCGTGCCAAACAGCTCACGGCCGGCGGTGTAAACGGGGGCATAGCGGCGGTTGAAGTCGACCATCAGAATGCGGCCGCGCTCATCGGCCAGGTCCGCCAAACGTTCTGCCTCCTCGGTGGCCGGGGCCAGAGGCTTTTCGCAGAACACATCGACGTCGCGGTTCAGGCACAGTTGGACCGCGTGGGCGTGTTCGGAGCGGGGCGTTAGGACGAAGACTGCGTCCAGGTCCTGTGAATCCAGCATGTCCTCGACGGACTTGTATGCGGAGCCGAAGCCCCAGCGTCGGACCAGGCTGCCCGGATCCTCACGGCGGGACACCAAGGCAGCGAGCTCAACATCATCGCGTTGGACGAGCGTGGGCAATTGGGCAATGGTAGCGATGTTGCCCGCGCCGACGACGCCGACACGGAGCCGGTTGGTACTCATCGGGCGTTCCTCACTTCAGCGAGATCAGAAAGCATCGCGCGCAGCACGTCGACTGATTCCCTGAATCCGTCCTCGGGTGCGGGGAGGTCCTGCCGGTGCCAGCGGTACTCAAGTTCGATGCTCAGCACGTCATCGTAGCCGTGCTGCAGCAACGCGGCGAGGATTTGGGGCCAGGGAACGACTCCGCTTCCAACGACCCGGGACCGTACGGCCCGCTCTGAAGCGTTGACACGCGCTGTTTCCGTCGCGCGGAAGGCTGCGTTGGGGTCGGTGAACACAAGATCCTTCACGTGCACGTGACCGATCAGGTCGCCTTGAACAGCCATGGCCTGTTCGAACTTTTCGTCGTGGGTGAACGTGAGGTTCGCCTGATCGTACAGAACGCGGACGGCCGGGTGCGCGACTTCGCGGACCAGGGCTGCGGTTTCGGCTGCGGACTGGGTCATGGTGCCGAAGTGGTTCTCAACGCACAGCCGTACGCCTGCCTGTTCAGCTTCAGGTGCAAGGGTTTGCAGCGCATCCACGAGCTTTGCCCACCGCGGGGCGTGGTCGGAGTCTCCGGCGTGCCAGGATCCGGCGTAGACACGGACCCGGTCAGCCCCGACCATGTGGGCGGTTTCAATGGCGCCGCGGAATTCATCGACCGCGCCGCGCCACTCCTCGTCATCGAGGGAGTTGATGGCTGTGGTGTATGGCGTAAGGCCTACGATCGGCACGCCTTCGCTGTCGGAAGCCTTCAGTGCCTCCATCGCGGCGCGCCGGTCTCCCAGAGGCAACCCTGACAGGTAGTCGTCCTGGTAGATGACCTCCGCGGCGTCGAGGCCGGCGGCTTTGAAGAGCGCCAGTGCTTGGGGAACCGTGTGGTCTGGGGTTCCGAGTGTGTGACCTGCAAGCCGTATCATGGGTTGTCCTTTCTGGAAGTGTTTGGAGCCGCTGTCCAGTCCGCAGGACCGACCAGCCGCGGTGGGGCTGCGACGCGGGACCGGTCGACGATCTCCATCAGCAGGCCCCAGGGGGTAAGGAAGTAGGTCCAGCGGTTGCCGGCTACGCGCGGGCTGTCGCCGGCGACTTCTTTGCGCTCACCGAGCACCCGTACCCCAGGTGTTTCCTGGAGCACGGCGATCGCTTCATCGACGTCGTCCACGACGAAGCACAGGTGGTGTCCGCCGGCATCGCTATGCCGCGGAGGGGTTTCGCGCCGCTCAGCGCTGCTCCACTCGAAGAGTTCAATATTGAGGTTCGGGGGCAGGCGCAGCATGGCGAGCGTGAGTTTCGCATCTGCCGGGACGTCGAAGTTTGTGGGCATGAATTCTTCGTCGGGACCCCGCTCGGAGTGGTACAGTTCCTCGGCCCCGAGCACGTCGACGAAGAACCGGATACCTTCCTCGAGGTTGGGGACGGTCAGGCCGACGTGGTCCGTGTGCTGGAGCCCCGGCAGCCGCCGCAGTGTTTCTGCCGGGGCGCCATTCATTCGCGCGGTCATGTGCGCGGTCCCGAGGTGGAGCCACGGACCAGAAGTTCAGGTTCGAGGACGATGTGGTCCACGGAGCCGTCGATGTTCTGCTTTTCAGCCAGTTCGATGGCGATGTGTCCCATGTCGGCGATGGGTTGCCGGATGGTCGTCAGGGGAGGGTTGAAACGGGCCCCCAAAGCCAGACCGTCGAAACCGATGACCGACACGTCCTCCGGTACACGCACGCCGCTTCGGCCGAGGGCCGAGATTACCGCAAATGCCACCATGTCATTGGCCGCGATGATGGCGGTCGGCGGCTTCTCCATCTCGAGGAAATGCTCGGCCCCACGCGTGCCCGCATCCAGATCCGACCCGCTGTCCAGCACCACAGGTGCGCTGCCGCTCTCGGCGGACAGCTCCAGATACGCGTCCATCCGGTCCTGGGCGGTGTGCGTTCCGGCGATGCCGGAAACATAGCCGATCGAAGTGTGCCCCAGTGAATGCAGGTGGTCCAGCGCGAGCATGATTCCGCGGCGGCTGTCGACGGTGACCGTTGGGACCGCATCGTCCCCTTCCACCCGGTCGATCACGACCACCTTGTGGCCGAAGTCGAAGCGTTTCAGCGCCCCGGTATCGACCTTCGTGGAGGGCGCGACGATCCCGAAGGGGGCATACATGGCCTGCATGGCGATGAAGTATCCCTCAGTTTTGGCAGGGTCCCCATTGGTGACGCAGAGCAGCAGCTGGTAGCCGCGCTCGTCCGCCGCCTGCGTCATCGTCTTGGCAAGTTCTGCAAAGAACGGGTTGGTGATGTCAGGGACGATCAGCGGGATGAAGGTGCTGGTTTTTCGTCGAAGCGCCTGGGCGAGTGGACTCATCGTGTAGCCCAGCCCCTCGGCGACCCGGAGGATGTGCTCGCGGGTTTCACTTTTCACCGCTTCCGGGCGGGAGAATGCCCGGGAGACCGTGGACCGGTGGACACCGGCGGCTTTCGCGACTACGTCGATACTCAGATCAGGCATGTTCTCTTCCTCCGTGCTGGTCGTCATAGGCCTGCCAAATGGGGCGCATGACGTCTTCGAGCTGGGCCAGCGTCGGCAAGCCCTGGAATCCATCTTCCAGCGTCTGGGCGACCCGCCGCACGAACGGATCGTAAAGAGGGTCGCTGTCCACGTCGATCCTGGCGGACTCCGTGGTGCCATCGGCTGCGGTGAAGGTAGCAGAACCATCAGAGTTAACGGAGGCGTATCCTGCCTCACCAGCCGAGGTGTAGCTGCAGTAACGCTTCAGCGGGGAGCCAGGGAATGCGTATCCGACCTCCACGATGGCTTCGCGTCCCTCCGGCGTAGTGAGGATGAGACTGGCGTGGTCCTCCACGTCTCCGCCGTGCAACGTTGACGAAAGCCGGGACTGCACACGAACCGTGGTTGCGTCACAGCCCTGCAGGAACAGGTCCACGAAGTGGGGACCCAGGTTCGCCAGGCACCCTCCGCCCGCCTTGGCCGGGTCCAGCATCCACGCGTTGCCGTTATCGAGATAGCGGGACGGCGGTCCGGCAATAAATGAGATCCGCTGATATGTCGGCCGGCCGGCCTTGGCGAGCCACCGGTCGGTGGGGCCGCCCCGCTGGATCAGCGGGACAGTGGCAGGGACACCGGCTGCCTCGGCGGCTTTGCGCACCGCAGATAGTTCGGCAAGGGACGTTCCCAGCGGCTTTTCCACCACGAACGGAATCCCCCGTTCGATCAGGGCAAGACACTTCTCCGCCATGCCATCGTGCGGGCCAAAAACGTAGGCCAGCCCAATATCGGGGAGGTCAACCAGATTCCGCCAGTCAGCTTCCACCGGAGCCCCCCAGCCCTCAGCCAACCCCTGCACGAGGGACACGTCGTCGTCACTGACGCCGACGACCTGGTGCACTTCAGCGATGGCGTTTGCGTAGAGCGGAGTGTGCCAATGGGAAGCACCAAGAATGATTGTGCGTACGTTGGTCAACCGCGATACCCCCTTGTATGAGATCGGTTGCTGAGATCGGTTGCAATAACAGTATGGATGGTGGGAAAGTTTGTCAACGACACTTCAACAGTGGCCCAGGCAACAACGAGCATCAACACGCCTTGGCCCCAAGAAAGGCACACATGTACAAGAAACTTCGCACCCTGCAGACCATCGACGAATCCGGTGCCGTCCTCATCGTCCGCCTCGACAACGCCGACGTGGCAGAACGCGTTGCGGAAGCTGCCATCGCCGGAGGCTTCCGCGCCCTTGAAATCACACTGTCGATCCCGGGCGCCGTCGATGTAATCCGCCGACTCTCCGCCAGGCATGGGGCCAATGGAGTAGCGATCGGCGCCGGAACAGTGCTGGACGAGCACTCAGCCTACGAGTGCATCCGCGCCGGGGCTGAATTCCTGGTCAGTCCCCAGCTGAATCCGGCAATGATCCGGACAGCGAACCGGTACCAGATACCCACCATCAGCGGGGCCTACACACCCACTGAGCTTGTTAACTCCGCCGAGGCGGGCGCTGACATCCTCAAGCTCTTCCCCACCGAGGCCGGCGGCATCCCCTACGCCAAGTCTGTGCTCGCCCCGCTTGCGCATCTGCCGATCATGCCGGCAGGCGGCGTGACCGTGCAGAACGTAGGCGAATGGTTCGCGGCGGGCGTAGCAGGTGTCGGCGTCGGCAGCTACGTGACAAAAGCATGGCAGCCGGACGGCGACTTTAGCCGCGTCACCAAAGCCGCCGAGGAGTTCCTGTCAGCAGTGGCAGAGGCCCGACGATGACGATCCCCAGCGTCTTTATTGTTATTGGCCCGGCCGGCTCAGGGAAAACGACGGTCGCGCAGAAAACAGCAAAAGAACACAACGCGGCATACCTGGACAAGGACCGCGTATGCGGACGCTTCGTCGAGTTCGCGCTGAAGGCAACTGGACACGACCCCACCGACCGGGAATCCAACGACTACTACCGCGACAACCTGCTTCCCCTCGAGTACGAAACACTCATGGACATCGCCGGTGCCAACCTTCGCCTGGGCCGCTCCGTCGTACTCGACGCCCCTTTCGGAGCCTACTTCGACGAACCGGATTTTCTGACGCGCGCGGCAGAAAAGTTCCATTGGCCACCTTCTAAGACAACGGTGGTGCGGGTGAGGGTCCCCCAAGACCTTCTACGGGACCGGCTAACCCGCCGCGGCCTGGAACGAGACCAGTGGAAACTTTCCCACTGGGATGAGTACTGGTCCGTCTACGGGAGTTTGGAATGCGCATGGTCCGGCGTGCAGTACCTGGACTTCAACAACG
The DNA here is from genome assembly GCF_059089905.1 of Arthrobacter sp. Y3221087. Lineage (NCBI taxonomy): Bacteria > Bacillati > Actinomycetota > Actinomycetes > Micrococcales > Micrococcaceae > Arthrobacter > Arthrobacter sp. Y3221087. Next base: position 107,642 of record NZ_JBNHFE010000008.1, on the reverse strand, counting down.
AGACACCCCTTCCGGCAGAGGGGTGACGGCTCAACCGCCAGAGCAGCTCATTTCGGCCAGTTCTACGCGGGCCGCCCTTACAGCTTGCAGCAGAAATGGGCCACACCGCCCCAAATCCGACTGAGGCAGCACGTCTGCCTCCAGTGCACAAAGCGGTGGCCCTCCCCCGGAGGCGGCAACGCCAGAACCTGCGACGCGGCTCACGAAAAGACGTTGACAAGCCGCTTTTGTCGCGCTTAGTGTTGTTGCAACCGATCTCTGCAACCGATCTCAGCAACCGATCTTATTAGTTCCGGTGAAAAGCCGGAGGACCGATTGCCTCCGGTTCGATCCCTAACCCCTCCTCAGCAAACGTGAAAGTATGGAGAGTTCAATGAAGACCTCAAAAGATGCGCTCAACAGCTCGGGCCCTTCTGAATTTCCGGAAGTGCCGGAGCCGCCCCGGCGCTCCGTCAACATGGTGGCAGGCACGATCGGCCACTTTGTCGAGTGGTACGACTGGTACATCTACGGGCTGCTGGCAGCGGTGTTCGCGGGACAGATATTCCCAAGCGAGAACCCGTTCGCGTCCCTTGTCGCAGCGCTGCTCACCTACGCGGTCGGTTTCGTTGTACGCCCGCTCAGCGGAATCATCATTTCGCCGCTGGCCGACCGCTACGGCCGCCGGCTCATCCTGACGCTGTCCATCTCCGGGATGGCGCTCGGCTCTCTGATCATCGGTCTCACCCCTTCATTCGCGACGATCGGCTACGCAGCACCTGTTCTCTTTCTGGTTGCACGCATCCTCCAGGGAATCTCGGCCGGCACCGAGCAGCAGAGCGCCATCGCGTTCATGGTCGAACACGCTCCCGCGAACCGGAGGGGCCTGTTCGGCTCGTTCTCCAACATGGCAAGCGGCCTCGCGACCCTCGCCGCGACCGGTTCGGCCGCGATCGTGACATCATCCTTTGCTCCCGCCGAACTCGCAGCCTGGGGTTGGCGTATCCCCTTCGTTGTGGGCGGCGTCCTCGGCGTCGCCGGTCTCATCCTGCGGGCTCGCTCGGATGAGACCCCGGAGTTTGAGGCAGCTGCCCTCGTCGATCAAAAGTCCGCCTGGGCGCGGCTGAAGGACCTGCTTCGCGAACACCCGAAGGCTCTGCTCCAGGCAGCGGCGCTCTCTGCCCCGGCCGTGGCCTACTACACCTGGGCCACGTTTCTCCCCACCTATGCCAAGCTGACCACCGGCCGGGACCTGTCCTCCACCCTGGCCGGGAGCGTTATCGGGCTGGCCTTGCTCGTGGTCATCGTGCCGGTCTGTGGATACCTTTCGGACCGCCTCGGCCGCCGCAAGATCTTCCCCATCATCGGTGCCATCGGCATGATCGTGCTCTTCTACCCACTGCTTCTGCTGCTGAACCAGCCAGGCTTCTGGGTATACGTTCTGGTTTCGGCATCCGGGTGGGTAGTTCTCGGTATTTGGCAGGCCGTTTACCCGACAATCCAGGCCGAGCTGTTCCCGGCCTCAGTCCGGGTAGCAGGCATCGGTTTCGCGCACCAGATCGTCATCGCCGTCTTCGGTGGCACCGCACCACTTATCGCCGCTGCATTCGTCGGCGCCGGACAGCCCATGTTCGTTGCGTACTACATGATCGCCATTGTCACCCTCTCCCTCATCGTCTACTTCACGCTCCCCGAAACCGGCAGCAAGGGCCCGCGTGCCACCGTCGCACCGGCAGACCCCGAAGTGCTGGAAGGAGAGCACCTGCTCTTCGAGACTCCACACGGCGGGACCCAGGCGAACGGTTCCAAGCCGTAGACCTCCATCTCCTCCGCAACACTGCACATGAGGAAAGCCCTCGACCCGCTCCGGTCGAGGGCTTTCCCCTTCCCGGCTCCAAGATGAGGCACACCCCAACCTGACGTCAGGTAGGAGCCCCGGGGCAGTCAGAATAAGGCTGGGTTTCCCTTTACCCGACGAACGTAGAAAAAGTTCCTAGACCCAAAGTAACGCTTGAGGCCCCGACCCGACCCTGCGATTATGAGCAGCTGGCCGAAAGCATCAGTTGCCGCTCAAGCGGTCAGAAGCGGCCACGCGGCCCGGTCGGGAAACCACAGCATAGCCTCGCGGCTACCCAGGACATCAACGTGGAACCGCTCCGACACCTTGGATTTTGAGATGTCAAGATTTGTCAACATGCAGAAGTAAAAAAGCCCCTGACCTGCGGAAACACTGTGCCCGAGGTGGGACTCGAACCCACACACCTTTCGATACCGCATTTTGAGTGCGGCGCGTCTGCCAATTCCGCCACTCGGGCGCGGAATACGTTGAGCAACAAGGTACGCCCACAGCTGACTGTGAGCAACGCGATCGCTTCACGTACGCGGAATTACTCTACATGCAGATAGGCTGAATTCCAGAATCGCGCCGCCGACGCCGCGGATGACCATGCAAGCCAAGTACAGCCGCGGTGGCACCTAAGATAGTGATGTCCCGCCGTACCTTTTCAAGGAGATCCCGTGACTGAACAGACGGAGTCCAAGCCCACGTCCCAGCCGGCGCGCCGCGTCATTGTTGCCGAGGATGAGACCCTCATCCGCCTCGACATCATCGAGATCCTGCGCGGCGAAGGTTACGACGTCGTGGGTGAGGCGGACAACGGCGAGAAGGCCGTCCAGCTCGCTGAGGAACTCAAGCCGGACCTGGTCCTGATGGACGTCAAGATGCCCGTGATGGACGGCATCTCCGCAGCAGAGAAGATCGTGAAGGCCCGGATCGCCCCCGTGGTACTTCTGACCGCCTTCAGCCAAAAGGAACTCGTGGAGCGGGCCCGCGACGCCGGCGCCATGGCCTACGTTGTGAAGCCCTTCACCCCGGCGGACCTCATTCCGGCCCTGGAGATCGCCCTCTCCCGGCACGAGGAAATCAAGGCCCTCGAAAGCGAGGTTTCGGACCTGCAGGAGCAGTTCGCCACCCGCAAGCTCGTGGAGCGCGCCAAGAGCCTCCTCACCACCAAGATGGGCCTCACCGAGCCCGAAGCGTTCCGCTGGATCCAGAAGACCTCCATGGACCGCCGCCTGAGCATGCGCGAAGTCGCCGAGACCATCATCAACCAGGTCAACTAACCTCGGCGTCACGGCAGGTAACGCACGACGGCGGCCTGCCGGGTTCCTGCCACCCGACACCACCCCGCAGCCCAACGAAAAGGACCCCTGCCATCCGGCAGGGGTCCTTTTCGTTGTCAGAAAGGCTAAGCCTTCTTCTTCCTTTCCGGCCAGGGGCCGAGCTTTTCCTTGTTGCTGATGACGTCCCCCGCGCGGGTGGAGTCGGCAAGGTCGCCCACCTTGTGGACCTTCAGCGAGTTGGTGGAACCGGCCTTTCCGGGAGGGGAACCGGCGGCGATGACCACCAAGTCACCGTCCTGCACCAGGCCCATTTCCTCGAGGCTGCGGTCAACTTGCGCGGTCATGGCATCCGTGTGGTCCACCATCTGTACCAGGACCGGCTGGATTCCCCAGGTCAGCGCCAGCTGGTTCCAGACCTGCTCCACCGGGGTGAACGCGAACACCGGCTTGATCGGGCGCAGGCGGGACAGGCGGCGGGCCGAGTCGCCGGACTGTGTGAACGCACAGATGTACTTTGCGTCCAGCTGGTCGGCGATTTCGACGGCGGCACGGGTGATGGCGCCGCCACGGGTCTTGGGCTTGGTCCCCAGCGGGGGGACGCGCTCCAGGCCGTGGACCTCGGTGGACTCGATGATCCGGGCCATGGTCTTGACCGTGTCGATCGGGTACTTGCCCACGCTGGTCTCACCGGACAGCATGACGGCGTCGGCACCATCCAGCACGGCGTTGGCGCAGTCGGAGGCCTCCGCACGGGTGGGGCGCGGGTTGTCGATCATGGACTCCAGGACCTGGGTGGCCACAATGACGGGCTTGGCCCAGCGGCGTGCCAGCTCAATGGCGCGCTTCTGCACGATCGGCACTTCCTCCAAAGGAAGCTCCACGCCCAGGTCGCCACGGGCAACCATGATCGCGTCGAACGCGTCAATGATTTCCGGCAGCTGGTCAACAGCCTGCGGCTTTTCGATCTTGGCGATGACCGGCACACGTCGTCCTTCCTCGTCCATGATCTCGTGCACCCGCGTGATGTCCGAGGCGTCACGGACGAAGGACAGGGCCACCAGGTCCACGCCGCGGCGCATCGCCCAGCGCAGGTCGTCCTCATCCTTTTCGCTCAGCGCCGGCACGTTCACGGCCACGCCGGGCAGGTTGATGCCCTTGTTGTTGGACACCATGCCGCCCACGGTCACCTCGGCGACCACCTTGACGTCGTCGACAGCTACGGCGCGCAGGGCCACCTTGCCGTCGTCGATCAGCAGTGCGTCGCCCACGTTGACGTCCTCGGTGAGGCTCTTCAGCGTGGTGGAGCAGATGTCCTTGGTGCCGGGAACATCCTCGGTGGTGATGGTGAAGGTGTCACCGACGGCGAGGGCGTGCGGGCCGTCGACGAAACGGCCTAGGCGGATCTTGGGACCCTGGAGGTCGGCCATGATGGCCACGGCCTTGCCCAGGTCCGCTGCCGCCTTGCGGACGTTTTCGTAGGTGTTGTCATGCACGGTGTAGTCGCCGTGGCTCATGTTCATCCGGGCGACGTCAACACCTGCTTCCAGCACCGCGAGGGTGTTTTCATAGCTGGCAATCGCCGGGCCGAAAGTAGCCACAATTTTTGCGCGTCTCATATACCTACCCTATTGGTCACTTGCATTGGTTAAGTTGTCGCGGGGGTGAACTTCTGCCCGCAGGTGCAGCGCTAGAGGACGGCGATGGCGCGGTCCGTCGGCGCGACGGGAGCGGGAAGGATGGTGCTTCCCATCAGGTACTTGTCCACGGCGGCAGCCGCTGCGCGGCCTTCGGCGATGGCCCACACGATGAGGGACTGTCCGCGCCCGGCGTCGCCGGCCACGAAAACGCCCTCGGTGTTGGTCATGTAGTAGCCGTCGCGTGCCACGTTGCCGCGGCCGTCGAATTCGGCCTTCACCTGTTCGGTGATGCCCGCCGGCTCGGCGCCGGTGAAGCCCAGCGACAGGAACACCAGGTCCGCGGGGATGATGCGTTCCGTGCCGGCCTTAGGCAGGCGCTTGCCGTCAACGAATTCCGTCTCCGCGACCTTGACGCCGGTCAGCTTGCCGTCCTCGCCCACGAACTCGACGGTGGAGGCGAGGTATGTGCGCTCACCGCCTTCCTCGTGGGCGCTGGCCACCTCGAACAGGGTGGGGAACGTCGGCCAGGGCTGGTGCGCGGCGCGCTCGGCCGGCGGCTGCTTGCCGATGGCCAGCGTGGTCACGGACGCAGCACCGTGCCGGTGCGCGGTGCCGAGGCAGTCGGCGCCGGTGTCGCCGCCGCCGAGGATCACCACGTGCTTGCCCTGGGCGTGGATCTGGTTTTCGATGGTCTCCCCCGCCACGGCGCGGTTGGCCGGCACCAGGTAGTCCATGGCGAAGTGGATGCCGTCCAGGTCCCGGCCCGGGATGGGCAGGTCGCGCGGAACGGTGGCGCCGGTGCACACCACGACGGCGTCGTAGCGGCGCCGCAGCTGCTCCCACGTCACGTCGGTGCCGACGGCGACGCCGGTCCGGAAGCGGGTGCCTTCCGCCTTCATCTGCTCGACGCGGCGGTCCACCTGCTCCTTTTCCATCTTGAAGTCCGGGATGCCATAGCGGAGCAGGCCGCCGATCTTGTCATCGCGTTCGTAGACGGCAACGGTGTGGCCCACGCGGGTGAGCTGCTGGGCCACGGCCAGGCCGGCAGGGCCGGAGCCTACGACGGCGACCGTCTTGCCGGTGAGGCGCGCCGGCGGCAGCGGGTGGACCCAGTTGTTGTCCCACGCTTCGTCGATGATGGACACCTCAACCTGCTTGATGGTGACTGCAGGCTGGTTGATCCCCAGCACGCAGGACGCCTCACAGGGGGCGGGGCAGAGCCGGCCGGTGAATTCGGGGAAGTTGTTCGTGGCATGCAGCCGCTCGATCGCTTCCTCGCCCTTGTCCCGCCACATGAGGTCGTTCCACTCGGGAATCAGGTTGCCCAGCGGGCAGCCCTGGTGACAGAACGGGACGCCGCAGTCCATGCAGCGGCCGGCCTGGGCCTTCAGGGTGCCCTTTTCCTGCGCTTCGTAGACTTCCTTCCAGTCCATGATGCGGACAGGAACGGGACGGCGCGGCTGGGTTTCACGCTGGCGTACTTTCAGAAATCCGCGTGGATCAGCCACCGGTCACCTCCAGGATTCGAGACCATACTTCTTCGCCGTCGGGGTCAAGGCCCTCTTCGATGGCGTCGAGACGGGTTTGCAGCACGGCCGCGTAGTCGCGCGGCAGCACCTTGGTGATGCGGGCGGCGGTGTCGTCGAAGTTCTCGAGGAGGCGCGCAGCCAGCTGGGAGTCAGTTTCTTCAACGTGCTTGACCAGCAGGCCGTGCACAATGTCGCGGTCCTCGGCATCCAGCTCGCGGAGCTGGAGTTCGCCGGACTGCAGGGCGTCCTTGTTGACCTTGGCGGTATCCAGGTCCAGGACGTACGCGGTGCCACCGGACATGCCGGCGCCGAAGTTGCGGCCGGTGCGGCCGATGATCAGGGTCTGGCCGCCGGTCATGTACTCGCAGCCGTGATCGCCAATGCCTTCGACGACGGCGGTGGCACCGGAGTTGCGGACCAGGAAGCGTTCGCCCACCTGGCCGCGCAGGAACATCTCGCCGCTGGTGGCGCCGTAACCGATCACGTTGCCGGCGATGACATTGGTCTCCGCCTTGAACACATTGGTGCGGTCCGGGCGGACGATGATCCGGCCGCCGGAGAGGCCCTTGCCCACGTAGTCGTTCGAGTCGCCGTACAGCCGCAGGGTGATGCCTGCGGGCAGGAACGCGCCCAGCGACTGGCCGGCAGTGCCGTTCAGCGTGACGTCGATAGTGTCCGTGGCGAGCACGTCGGTACCAAAGGTCCTGGTGACCACGTGACCGAGCATGGTGCCTACGGAGCGGTCTGTGTTGATGACGTCCACGGTGATCTTCACCGGGCTGCGGTCCGTCAGGGCCTCAGTGGACATGGTGATCAGCCGCTGGTCGAAGTGCTTGTCCAGCTCGTGGTTCTGGCCGGTCATGTTGCGCAGCGGAGCGTCGTCGTCGAACTCGAGCCCGTGCAGGATCGGGTCCAGGTCCAGGCCGTCGGCCTTCCAGTGGTCGATCGCGTCGCGGGTGTCCAGGACCTCCGCGTGGCCGATGGCCTCTTCCAGGCTGCGGAAGCCCAGCTCGGCCAGGATCTCGCGGACTTCCTCGGCCAGGAACTCGAAGAAGTTGACCACGAACTCGGGCTTGCCGGTGAACCGGGCGCGGAGCTCCGGGTTTTGGGTTGCAACGCCCACCGGGCAGGTGTCCAGGTGGCAGACGCGCATCATGATGCAGCCTTCCACCACCAGCGGGGCGGTGGCGAAGCCGAACTCCTCGCCGCCCAGCAGGGCTGCGATCACAACGTCGCGGCCGGTCTTCAGCTGGCCGTCAACCTGCACCACCACGCGGTCGCGCAGGCCGTTGAGCATCAGGGTCTGCTGCGTCTCGGCGAGGCCGAGCTCCCACGGGACACCGGCGTGCTTGAGCGAGTTCAGCGGCGAGGCGCCGGTTCCGCCGTCGTGGCCGGAGACAAGCACGACGTCGGCCTTCGCCTTGGTCACGCCGGATGCCACCGTGCCGATCCCGACTTCCGACACCAGCTTCACGTGGACGCGGGCCGAGGGGTTGGCGCGCTTGGCGTCGTAGATGAGCTGCGCCAGGTCCTCGATGGAGTAGATGTCGTGGTGAGGCGGCGGGGAAATGAGGCCGACGCCGGGGGTCGAGTGGCGGGTGCGGGCCACCCAGGGGTAGACCTTCTGCGCCATCAGCTGGCCGCCTTCGCCGGGCTTGGCGCCCTGGGCCATCTTGATCTGGATGTCGTCGGCGTTGGTCAGGTAGAGGCTGGTCACGCCGAAGCGGCCGGAGGCGATCTGCTTGACGGCGGAGCGGCGCTCCGGGTCCATCAGGCGGTCCACGTCCTCGCCGCCCTCACCGGTGTTGGACTTGCCGCCCAGCCGGTTCATGGCGATGGCCAGCGTTTCGTGGGCCTCCTGCGAGATGGAGCCGTAGCTCATCGCGCCGGTGGAGAACCGCTTGACGATGCTGGAGACGGGCTCCACTTCCTCGAGCGGAACCGCCGGGCGCTCGTTCTTGAACTTGAGCAGGCCCCGCAGCGTCATCAGGTTGCTGGACTGGTCGTCCACGCCCTTGGTGTACGCCTTGAAGATGTCGTAGCGGCGTTCGCGGGTGGCGTGCTGCAGCCGGAAGACCGTCTCCGGGTTGAACAGGTGCGGTTCGCCGTCACGGCGCCACTGGTACTCGCCGCCGCCCAACAGGGGGCGGTGGGGCTGCTCGATGCCGCCCTCGGGGTACGCCATCTGGTGGCGTGCCGAGACCTCGGCGGCGATGACGTCCAGGCCCACGCCGCCCAGCTGGGAGTGGGTGCCGGCGAAGAATTCGTCCACCAGCTCCTGGCCGAGGCCAAGTGCTTCGAACGTCTGGGCGCCGGTGTAGGACGCCACGGTGGAGATGCCCATCTTGGACATGATCTTCAGGACGCCCTTGCCGAGGCCCTTGATCAGGTTGTAGACGCCGTCCTGCGGGGTGACGCCGGTGACGTCTCCGGCAGCGATCAGCTGCTCCACGGATTCCATGGCCAGGTAAGGGTTCACGGCGGACGCGCCGTAGCCGATGAGCACGGCCACGTGGTGCGTTTCGCGCACGTCGCCCGCCTCGACCACCAGGGCGGTCTTGGTGCGGTTGGCGCTGCGGAGCAGGTGGTGGTGCACGGCGCTGACCAGGAGCAGGGACGGGATGGGTGCCCACTGCGCGTTGGAGTCACGGTCCGAGAGCACGATGTACTGCACGCCGCGGTTGATGGCGCCGGAAACCTGCTCGCAGATCTCGGTAAGCCGGGAACGCAGGGCGTTCTCGCCGCCCTCCGGGCGGTACAGGCCGCGCACCCTCATGGCCACGCGGTTGCCGTCGGCGTCCTCGATGTTGGCGATCTTGGCCAGCTGGTCGTTGTTGATCACGGGGAACGGCAGCTGGACCTGCGGCTGGCGGACCTGCTTGGTATCCAGCAGGTTGCCGGTGGGGCCGATGGCGCACGTCAGGGAGGTGACCAACTCTTCGCGGATGGCGTCCAGCGGCGGGTTGGTGACCTGCGCGAAGGACTGCACGAAGTAGTCGAAGAGCAGCCGGGGGCGCTTGGACAGCACGGCAACCGGGGTGTCGGAGCCCATGGCGCCCAGCGGCTCGGCACCGGTGCGGGCCATCGGGCCCAGCAGGATCTTCAGTTCCTCGGTGGTGTAGCCGAAGGTGCGCTGGCGGATGTTCACGGACGCGGCGGTGTGGACCACGTGCTCGCGCTCGGGAAGGTCGTTCAGGTCGATCAGGTTGTCCTTGACCCAATCCGCCCACGGGTTGGCAGCGGCAACCTCTGCCTTGACCTCTTCATCATCGATGATGCGGCCGGCGTCGGTGTCCACCAGGAACATCTTGCCGGGCGAGACGCGGCCCTTCTTGACCACCTTGGAGGGTTCGACGTCGATGACGCCCACTTCGGACGCGAAGACGATCAGGCCGTCTTCGGTGATCCAGAAGCGGCCGGGGCGCAGGCCGTTGCGGTCCAGGGTTGCGCCCACGAGGTTGCCGTCGGTGAAGGACACGGCGGCGGGGCCGTCCCACGGCTCCATCAGCAGCGAGTGGTACTCGTAGAACGCGCGGCGGGCCGGATCCATGGTGGCGTGGTTTTCCCATGCCTCCGGGATCATCATCATGATCGCGTGCGTGATGGGGCGGCCGGAGAGCCACAGGAGTTCCGCCACCTCGTCGAAGGAGGCGGAGTCGGAGGCGCCGGGCGTGCAGATGGGGTACAGCTCTTCGGGCGCGTCGCCGAGCAGCGGGTTGGCCAGCTGGGACTGCCGTGCGCGCATCCAGTTGCGGTTACCCTTGACCGTGTTGATCTCGCCGTTGTGGGCGATGGTACGGAAGGGCTGCGCCAGCGGCCAGGACGGGAACGTGTTGGTGGAGAAGCGCGAGTGGACAATAGCCAGCTTGGTCTTGAAGCGCTTGTCCGAGAGGTCCGGGTAGAACGGCTCCAGCTGGGCGGTGGTGAGCATGCCCTTGTACACGATGGTGCGCGAGGACAGCGACGGGAAGTAGACGCCGAACTTGTTCTGGGCGCGCTTGCGGATACGCCAGGCGCGGGCATCGAGTTCGTTGCGGTCCAGTTCCTCGCCCGTGGCGGACGCGAGGAAGGGCTGGGAGAAGTAGGGCATGCAGGCGCGGGCCATCGCGCCCACCAAGTCGGCGACGACGGGCACTTCGCGCCAGCCGAGGACCTTCAGGCCCTCGTCTGCGGCGAGGCCCTCGATGCCGGCTTTCGCGGCATCGGCTTCCCGCTGTTCAGCAGGCAGGAACGCCGTGCCGGCCACGTACTGGCCGGGAGCGGGAAGTTCGAACTCGGTGACCGCCCGGAAGAACTCGTCCGGGATCTGCATCAGGAGGCCGGCGCCGTCACCGGTGCCTTCATCGGCGCCCACGGCACCACGGTGCTCGAGGTTGCGCAGGGCGGTGAGTGCGGCGTCAACGATGTCGTACCCGGGTTCGCCGCGGAGCGTTGCGATGATCGCAAGGCCGCAGGCGTCCTTCTCCTGCTCGGGGTTGTAGAGTCCGGCGGCCTCCGGCAGGGCTGCGAAGCGCTTGAACGGCGACAAGGCAGCCTCGGGCTGATCCGGTTCGGACCAGCTGGGAGTGTGCAGAGTTTGGGTCATGGAAGACGTCCTTCCTCCTGATCGTGCGTATGGAAGGGACACCGTTGGCCCCACTCGTCAGGCCCCAGATGATGGGCACAACAAAGTGTTACTACATGGAAATTGTAGGTCAGCCCGGCCTGCTGAACTAACGGTTACAGAGGCCCCTGCCCAAGGCTCCAGCCGGCAGCAGCTCTATGCTGCGCGGGTGGGGCCCCATGCCACGACATTGTGGTTCCGGGAGCTCCGAGCGGTGGCTCTGCTGCCCTCGTGTGGCCGGCGCTTACTTGCTGGTGCCGGCCTCCGATGCGGATCCTGTGGCTGTGCTGCCGGAGTGTCCGGAAGCCGTGGCATCCGTCCCGGGCTTTGCGCCGGAGGGTGCCGCCGTGGCCTCTTCCGTGGGGGCGGAATCGGGCCTGGAACCGTTTTGGTTATCAGGGAGATTATCACGCGCTTCACTATCTGAGACAACCGGGTCCGTATGACGGACCCCGTCTTCAGTGGCCCCAGCGTCGGCGGTGACGGCCGGTTCCGCCGGTTCCCGCCCCGGAAGATAGACCGTGTCGGGCTCCGGGCGGCCCTTCCTGCCCAGCAGGATGAAGACCACCAGCGCAGTCACAAAGACGAAAATACTGGTCCAGACATTGAGCCGGGTGGTGAGGCCGAAGAGCGAGATCTGCTCCGCGTCGTCGATCCGCATGGCCTCAATCCACACCCGTCCCAGGGTGTAGTACATGGCGTACAGCCAGAACAGCCGGCCGCGGCGGAAGTTGAACCTTCGGTCCAGGACGAGCAGGAGCGCGACGCCGGCAAGGTTCCAGAGCGATTCATACAGGAACGTCGGGTGGAACAGGGTCCCGGCGGGAACACCCGCGGGGAAGTTCGCGTTGTCAGCGTCGATCTCCAGGCCCCACGGCACCGTGGTGGGCCCGCCGAAGAGTTCCTGGTTGAACCAGTTGCCCCAACGGCCAATGGCCTGGGCCAGCAGCAGGCCCGGCGCGGCGGCGTCCATGAAGGCGGGGAGCCTGACGCCTGCACGGCGGCAGCCGATCCACGCGCCCAGGACGCCGAGCACCACGGCACCCCAGATTCCCAGGCCGCCGCGCTGGATCTGCGGGATGAGGGAAAGGTCGCCGGTGCCGTCGAAGCCGGGACCGAAGTAGGCGTCGGGCGACGAGAACACGTGGTACAGGCGGCCGCCGATGATGCCAAACGGAATGGCCCAGACCACGATGTCCCATACGCTTCCCTCAGGCGCGCCGCGCTTGGCCCAGCGGACAGAGGTCAGCCAGAGACCCGCCACGATGCCCGCCAGGATGCAGAGGGCGTAGGCGTGGATGCGCAGCGTCCCCCACGGCAGGGGGATGTCGAATCCGGACCAGTCCGGGCTGGGAATGCTGGCGGGTACCAGGGCTGCTGCCTGGAGGAGGCTCTGCATTGGTTAGGCTTCTTCCCTGGCAAGTCCGGAGCTGAGCTCCCTGGCAAGGGAGCCGACGGCGTCCACGCCGCCGGTACCCAGTGCTGACACCAGTGCGGTGCCTACAATGACGCCCTCGGCGTAGGCGGCTATTTCGCGGACCTGGTCGGCGTTGGAGACGCCCAGGCCTACGCAGACGCGCTCCGCCCCGGCGGCGTGCGCCGCGGCCACGACGTTCCGGGCGGCGGTGCTCACCGAGGAACGGGCGCCGGTGACGCCCATGATGGAGACGGCGTAGACGAAGCCGCGGCTGGCGTCGACGGTCCGCTGCATGCGCTCGGCAGTGGACGACGGCGCAACGAGGAACACGCGGTCCAGCCCGTACTTGTCCGAGGCGGCCATCCATTCGTCGGCCTCGTCCGGGATGAGGTCGGGCGTGATGAGCCCGGCTCCCCCGGCTTCGGCCAGGCGGCGGGAGAATTCGTCCACGCCCATCCGGACCACGGGGTTCCAGTACGTCATCACCAGGACGGCGGCGTCGGTCTTGCTGGTGATGCCGGCGACCACGTCGAAGACCTGCCGGACGGAGAAGCCGTTGGCCAGCGCCTGCGTGGTGGCGGCCTGGATGACCTGGCCGTCCATTACGGGATCGGAGTACGGGATGCCGACTTCGATCAGGTCGGCACCGTTCTCCGCGAGGGCGATGCCCGCGGCGATGCTTTCCTCCACTGTGGGGTAGCCGGCAGGCAGGTAGCCGACGAGCGCTGCACGGCCTTCGGCGCGGGCCTTGTCGATGGCCGCCGCCGACTTGCTGGTCGTCTGTGCCTTGCCCGTCATCTGCGCGCTGCTCACAACTGCTCTCCCTCTTTGCCGATTTCCGATTCCGCGGAATCCTTGTCCAACAGGTTGAACCACTCGGCGGCGGTAGCCACGTCCTTGTCGCCACGGCCGGACAGGTTCACGATCACGATCTTGTCCCGTGCGGCAGCGGCGTCCCCAGCGGCGAGGCGCTGGCCCACCTTGATGGCCCCGGCCAGGGCGTGCGAGGACTCGATGGCCGGGATAATGCCCTCCGTGCGGCAGAGGAGCCGGAAGGCCTCCATGGCCTCGCTGTCCGTGATGGGCTCGTAGTTCACCCGCCCGATGTCGGCGAGGTAGGAGTGCTCCGGCCCCACACCCGGGTAGTCGAGGCCCGCGGAGATGGAGTGCGACTCGATGGTCTGGCCGTCGTCGTCCTGCATGAGGTAGGAGCGGGCGCCATGGAGGACGCCGGGCTTGCCCAGCGTGATGGTGGCGGCGTGGCGTCCGGTGTCCACGCCGTCGCCGCCGGCTTCGAAGCCGTAGATCTTGACCGAGGGGTCATCGAGGAAACCGTGGAAAATGCCGATGGCGTTGGATCCGCCGCCGATGCAGGCACACACCGCGTCCGGGAGGCGCCCTTCCTGCTCCAGGATCTGCGCGCGCGCCTCTTCGCCGATGACCTCGTGGAAGTAGCGGACCATGGCGGGGAACGGGTGGGCTCCCGCAGCGGTGCCCAGCAGGTAGTGGGTGTTGTGCACGTTCGCCACCCAGTCGCGCAGGGCCTCGTTGATGGCGTCCTTGAGGGTCTGTGAGCCGCTGGTGACGGGAATAACGGTGGCCCCCAGCAGTTCCATCCGGGCCACGTTCAGCGCCTGGCGGCGGCAGTCCTCGGCGCCCATGTAGACTACGCACTCCAGCCCCATCAGGGCGGCGGCCGTTGCGCTGGCCACGCCATGCTGGCCGGCGCCGGTTTCGGCGATGACGCGGGTCTTGCCCATGCGCTTGGCGAGCAGGGCCTGGCCCAGCACGTTGTTGATCTTGTGCGATCCGGTGTGGTTGAGGTCCTCGCGCTTGAGGAACACCCGCACGCCCCCGGCGTGATCGGAGAACCGCTTGGCTTCGGTCAGCAGCGAGGGGCGGCCCGAGTAGTTCTTGTTCAGGTCCGCGATCTGCGCCCGGAATTCGGGATCGTTCTTCGCCTTGTCGAAGGTCTCCTCGAGTTCGTCCAGGGCCGCGATCAGGGACTCGGGCATCCAGCGTCCGCCGTAGCTGCCGAAGTACGGCCCCGGGGCGTGCCGGAGGGAGCCTTCCGCCAGGAATGCGTCCGCGGCCTTGTTGTCAGCGTTTCCTGAGGGTACGTCGGCCATCAGTCCCGTCCTGTTCGAAGTTGATCGGTCAAAAGTTTGGTCCGGCCGGGGCCGGGATGAGTGCCGGGCATCGCTGCCGTTCGTCCACGGCCGTGCAGCCGCGAGGAGGACAGCGCAGCAGGTCAGCCGCGGGCGGCGATGGCGGCCGCGCCAGCGGCCGTGAACTCCGCGATCCGCTCCCGCGGGGTGGAGTGGCTTACCAGCGCCTCCCCCACCAGCACCGCGTTGGCGCCGCTGGCGGCGTAGTGCGTGACATCGTCGGCGTCCCGGACGCCCGATTCCGCCACTACCAGCGCCCCGGACGGAATGCGTCCGGCGAGCGATGCGAACAGGGAACGGTCGACGTCGAGGGTCTTCAGGTTCCGCACGTTGACGCCGATGACGCGGGCGTTGGCCGCGGCGGCGCGGTCGATTTCCTCTTCGGTGTGCGTTTCCACCAGCACGTTCATGCCGAGCTCGGCGCTGAGGGCGCTGAAGTCGTTGAGCTGGGCGTCGGAAAGTGCCGCGACAATAAGCAGGACGAGGTCCGCGCCGTGGGCGCGGGCTTCCCAGATCTGGTACTCGTCCAGCGTGAAGTCCTTGCGCAGCAGGGGGACGTCGACGGCGGCACGGACGGCATCGAGGTCCGCCAGGGACCCGTTGAAGCGGCGCTGCTCGGTGAGGACGCTGATGACGGAAGCCCCGCCGTCGGCATACTGCCGGGCGAGGGACGCGGGATCGCCGATGCTGGCAAGGTGGCCCTTGGAGGGGCTGCGCCGTTTGATTTCCGCAATGACCTTGAGCTCTTTGCGGTCCCGTGACGGACCGCCCAGGGCGGCCCAGGCATCCCGGGCAGGCGCAACGGATTGGGCCAGGTCCTTTAGTTCAGCCAGCGAAACGAGGCGCTTCCTGGCCTCCATGTCCTCCCGGACACCGGCATTGATGTCGTCGAGAACAGTTGCCATCAGTGGCCGGAGTTCTTCAGCTTGCTGCCTTCGACTCCGTAGCCGGCCTTGCGCATGACGTAACCGAGGATGAGGCCGACCACCATCACGCCGGCCCCGGCGATGAAGATGGGGGTGCTGGCGATGACGAACGCGATCGATGCGATGAGCGCGCCCACCAGCATG
This sequence comes from Arthrobacter sp. Y3221087, assembly GCF_059089905.1. Taxonomy (NCBI): domain Bacteria; kingdom Bacillati; phylum Actinomycetota; class Actinomycetes; order Micrococcales; family Micrococcaceae; genus Arthrobacter; species Arthrobacter sp. Y3221087. The sequence continues at coordinate 92,116 of NZ_JBNHFE010000008.1, read as the reverse complement.
GTGATGACACAGGTCCAGGCTGCCGGGCTGTTGCCGTGGCCGAGTTCCTGGCTGTGGTCGATGGCGCCGGGGGCTACCGTGCGGGTGCCGGACTTGGAAACGGACGCAGGTGCTTTGCTCATGGAAAATCTCCTCAGGATGAATACTGCTTACATTCTGCCATTTTTTGGGCCGTGACCGTTTATCGGCGGCTGCCCGACCCCTCACCGGCTGCGGGGCTCGGCCGGGTCAGGTGGGATCGTCTCCGCGGGAGAGCCGGTCCCAGCTGTCGATCTCGTCCACCGGGCCCGCCGCAGGGGCGCTGCCCGCCGCCCCCGGCGCGTCATATTTGGTCCGCGTCTTCCAGTGCCGGCCTGCGGGAATGATGAGCAGGGCGGCCAGTGCCAGCAGGCAGCCGGCGGCGACGGCGAGGGTGGGGAAGGCGGTCAAGTCCACCTGCGCCTGGCTGCCGCTCACGCCTGTTGCGGCTGCGATGGAGCCCTGTGCTGCCGCAAGGGGGTCCGCGAGTACGGTAGCAGCCGCGGCGATGATGCCTGCCGAGGCAAGGACGATGATGGCGGTGATGACCCACCGGGCGATCCTGCCCGCGATCGCTGCTGCCAGTCCCCCGGCCAGCGCCACCAAGGCCAGCGCCGTCACTGTGGTGGCGGCATCACTGCCCTGGACCGTGAGCGGTTCCTGCCCGGCACCTGCCTGGCCCACCTGGTTGGGATCCAGGGTGACGGACATCCAGGTCTGGGTGGTGGTGCCGAAAACCGCCAGCGCCAGGACGGCGATGAGGAGCACCAGCGTTGACTTCCGTGCCCAGGCGGGGGCAGCCCTCTTTTCGCTACCGGCCTGCCCGGGCACCGTTCCCTGCTGGGGCATCAGGCGTCGGTCCCGCCGGGAAGCGACTCCGCAGAGATGTTCTGCAGGGAGCCGGCGGTGTGGACTGCACGAAGCGGTGCCGCGGCCTTGTTCACGGTTTCGAGCGCCTCGGTGGGGTTCACCGAGTCGGCCACAATGCCGCCGCCGGCCTGGACGTAGGCACGGCCGTCGCGGAGCAGCGCCGAACGGATGGCGATGGCCATGTCCATGTCACCAGCGAAATCGAGGTAGCCCACCACGCCGCCGTAGATGCCGCGGCGATGGGGCTCCAGTTCATCGAGCAGGCGCAGCGCCCGGGGTTTCGGGGCACCGGACAGCGTGCCGGCAGGGAAAGTCGCCTTGAGGACGTCATAGGCCTTGGCCTGTGGCGACAGCTGGCCCACCACCGTGGACACCAGGTGCATGATGTGGCTGAAGCGCTCCACCTCCATGAACTGCGTGACGTCCACCGTTCCGGCAACACAAACCTTGGAGAGGTCGTTCCGGGACAGGTCAACGAGCATCAGGTGCTCGGCGCGTTCCTTCTGGTCGGCCAGCAGTTCCTCGGCGAGGACCTTGTCCGCCTCCACGGTCTTCCCGCGGGGACGCGAGCCGGCGATTGGGTGCGTGATGACCTCCCCACCCGTGACGGTGACCAGGGCCTCGGGTGACGAGCCCACGATGGAGTACTCCCGGCCGTCGGCGTCCGCCAGGCTGAAGATGTACATGTAGGGGCTGGGGTTGGTGTTGCGCAGCACCCGGTAAACGTCCAGCGCGGAGGCCTTGCACTCCATCTCGAACCGGCGGGAGATGACCACCTGGAAGACCTCGCCGTCAACGATTGCTTCCTTGCCCCGGTCCAGGGCGGCCAGGTATTCGTTCTCGTCCCAGCGCTCCTGGACGCTGGAGGCAAAGTCCAGGGCAGCCGGAGCCAGGACCGACACGGGCTGCGCCACGGGGCTGCTGACCTTTGCCAGGAGGGCCTTGACCCGGGCCACGGCGTCATGCCAGGCCTCGTCAACGCGTTCGGAGCTGTTGTCGAAATTGATGGCGTTGGCGATCAGCAGCACCGTGCCGTCCACGTTGTCGTGGACCGCCATATCGGTGACCAGGTTCAAGGCCATTTCGGGCAGGTGCAGGTCATCCTCGGGAGGGCTGACCAGCCGCTCCCAGTGCCGGACGGTTTCCCAGCCCAGGAACCCCACCAGGCCGGAGGTGAACGGCGGGAGCCCCTCGAAGCGGTCAGTGCGCAGGGCTTCGATGGTGTCGCGGATGGCGTCCACCGGGCTGCCGTCCACCGGCACTCCGGCCGGGGGCTCGCCCAGCCAGTGCGCGTTGCCGTCCTTGGTGGTCAGCGTGGCGCGAGACCTTGCGCCGATGAACGAATAGCGGGACCAGGCGCCGCCCACCGCCGCTGACTCCATGAGGAATGTCCCGGGCTGGCCCTGGGCCAGCTTGCGGTACAGGCCGATGGGGGTCTCAGCGTCGGCAAGCACCTTGAGCCGGACGGGGATAACGCGGCTGTGGCCGGCGAGTTCCCGGAACTCCTCCAGGCTCGGGCTGATGGTTCCAAGGTCCTGCATGGCTATGGTTTCCGCCTGTTCTCGTGAGGGCCGGCAGCGCCGGACGCCTAAATATTCCTGCAGCGGGCCGTGGCTGCCGCTGTCTTGCGGGCGCCGGTAGGGCCGCCGGTGCGGTTCAGACCGCCTGGGCCGTGGTGACGTTCAGTTCCCTGCCGTCGAAGCAGGTGCGGGTGCCGGTGTGGCAGGCGGCACCCACCTGGTCCACGCGCACCAGCAGTGCGTCGCCGTCGCAATCCATGGCGACGGATTTCACCCACTGGACGTGCCCGGACGTGTCCCCCTTGCGCCAGTACTCCTGGCGGGAGCGCGAGTAGAAGGTGACACGGCCCGTGGTCATGGTGCGGTGGAGGGCTTCGTCGTCCATCCAGCCGAGCATCAGGACCTCGTTGGTGTCGTACTGCTGCACCACGGCGGCCACCAGGCCTGCGCTGTCCCGCTTCAGGGCGGCTGCCAGCTCCGCGGGGAGCGGGCCTGTTTCAGCGGCGGCGGGGCTTCCGGGCACGGCGGAACCGGAGGCTTGGACGGGGGCGGGCTGCTCAGACATCAGATCAAGTCTAGTGCCTTCGGTGGAGCCGTTCCGGATGTGAACAACGGCACGCCAGCAGCGCCCGGGAAGCTGCCCAACTTCGCGGCTGTCGTGCTAGTTTTCCAAGTGATGCATTTCGTCGAACCGTCCCGAGAAGTCCTGGCCGAGACCCTGCTTGCGGCCGGTCCTGATGCGCCCACGCTATGCAGGGGCTGGCGTACCAGGGATCTCGCCGCGCACCTTTACCTGCGTGAGCGGAAAGCTGCCGTGGGGCTGGGCCTGATCATCAAGCGCCTGGCCAAAGCCTCGGACCAGGCCACGGCAAGGCTCGCTGCCAAGCTGACCGCTCCCGAGGACTACGCCGGACTGGTGAACACGTTCCGCGCGGGCCCGCCGGCATTCTCGCCGATGAACATCAAGGCCCTGGACGAAAGCTCCAACCTCATCGAATACTTCGTGCACACGGAGGATGTCCGCCGCGCCGTTGACCGCTGGGCCCCCAGGGCCCTGGACGAGGCCTACTCGGACGCCCTTTGGCATGAACTGGTCAAGCGTGCCGCCATCCTTTACCGCGGCGTGGACCTCGGCATCGTCCTGGTGCGCCCGTCGGGCCCCCGGCACGTCGCCAGGCGTGCTCCGGTTTCCGTGGCCATCGTCGGTGACCCGGGGGAACTGCTGATGCACGCCCACGGCCGCACGCGCCACGCCCTGGTTACGTTCGAGGGCCAGCCGGACGCCGTCGCGCTTCTCCAGTCAGCCGAAGTGGGGCTGTAACCGGCAGCATCCGGTCAGCGGACTTCGAAGCCGGCCGCCCTGATGGCGTCCTTGACCTGGTGCATCATGTCGTTCGGGCCCCAGTGGAAGATCGAGGCAGCCAGTACGGCATCGGCGCCCGCGGCAACTGCCGGCGGGAAATGTGCCGGCTCGCCTGCCCCGCCGGAGGCGATCAGAGGAACCTTCACGGCGGCCCGGACAGCGCGGATCATCTCCAGGTCGAAACCGTCCTTGGTGCCGTCGGCGTCGATGGAGTTGAGCAGGATCTCCCCCACGCCACGGTCGGCTGCTTCCTTGGCCCATTCAATGGCATCGATGCCCGTGCCGGTGCGGCCGCCGTGGGTGGTCACTTCGAAGCCCGACGGCGTGGGCTCTGACCCCGGGCGGGTGCGCCGGGCGTCCACGGACAGGACGAGGACCTGGGAGCCGAAGTGCCGGGTGATTTCATCGATCACGTCCGGACGGGCCACGGCCGCGGTGTTGATGGCAGCCTTGTCCGCGCCGTAGCGCAGCAGCTTGTCCACTTCAGCCACGCCGCGGACGCCGCCGCCCACGCACAGCGGGATGAACACTTCCTCGGCGGTGCGGCGCACCACGTCGAAGGTGGTTTCGCGGTTGCCGGATGAGGCGGTGACGTCAAGGAACGTCAGTTCGTCAGCACCGGCATTGTCGTAACGGTGCGCCAGCTCCACGGGGTCACCGGCGTCGCGGAGGCCCTCGAAGTTGACACCTTTGACGACGCGCCCGGCGTCCACGTCAAGGCAGGGAATGACTCGTACTGCTACTGCCATGGGAAACTCCTGGAAATCTTTGGTGGTCCTGCTGCGCTGTTGCTGGGATTAAAGGGCTCAGATGCGGCAGGCGTGGATGCTGCTGACCAGGATGGCCCGGGCGCCGAGGTCGTACAGCTCATCCATGATCCGGTTGGTTTCCTTTTTGGGCACCATGGACCGGACGGCAACCCAGTCCGAATCCCGCAGCGGGGACACGGTGGGCGACTCCAGGCCGGGGGTCAGCGCGGCGGCCTTCTCCATGAGTTCCTTGCGGATGTCGTAATCCATGAGGACGTACTGCCGCGCCACCAGGACGCCCTGGAGGCGGCGGATGAGGACGTCGATTTCCCGGGCGGTGCCGTTGGCGGCGCCGCCTTCACCGGTGCGGCGGATCAGGACGGCCTCGGACTTGAGGATGGGTTCGCCGAAGATTTCCATTCCGGCGGCCTTCAGGGTGTTGCCGGTCTCCACGACGTCGGCGATGGCGTCGGCCACGCCCAGCCGGACGGAGGATTCCACGGCGCCGTCCAGCCGGACCACCTTGGCGTTGATGCCGCGTTCGGCCAGGTAGCCGCGGAGGAGTCCGTCATAGCTGGTGGCCAGGCGCTTGCCCTCGAGTTCCTCGGCGGCCGAAAAATCGCCCACCGGACCGGCGAAGCGGAACGTGGACGCAGCAAATCCCAGGGGAAGGAGTTCTTCGGCTTCCACCTCGGCGTCCAGCAGCAGGTCCCGGCCGGTGATGCCGACGTCGAGCGTTCCCTGGCCCACGTAGACCGCGATGTCGCGGGGACGCAGGAAGAAGAATTCGATGTCATTGTCCGGGTCCACCATGACCAGTTCGCGGGTGTCGCGGCGCTGGCGGTATCCGGCTTCGGACAGCATGGCGGAGGCGGCTTCGGACAGGGACCCCTTGTTGGGGACGGCTACTCGCAGCATGGAAAATGTCTTTCTGGATTGGAAGGTCTGGGTGTTCAGGCAGTGCAGGCCACAGCGGGCACGGCGGCGGGAAGCGCGCCGGGCCGGTGGCTACAGATGCTTGTAGACGTCTTCCAGGGTCAGGCCTTTGGCGAGCATCAGGACCTGCAGGTGGTACAGCAGCTGGGAGATTTCCTCGGCTGCGGCTTCGTCGGATTCATATTCGGCGGCCATCCATACTTCGGCTGCTTCCTCAACGACTTTCTTGCCGATGCCGTGAACTCCGGACTCCAACTCAGCGACGGTGCGGGAGCCTTCCGGGCGGGTGGCTGCCTTCTCGCTGAGCTCAGCGAACAGCGTCTCGAAATTCTTCACACCCTCCAGCCTACTTGCTGCGGGCGGGAGGGCGCTTCCCGGGCCGTAGCATGACGGGCGCGATGTGAGGGAACACACACACGCGCCCGCCAGCATGCGGCGAGTTAGTTCTTGTACTGCTTGAGGACGACGGCGGTGGCCAGCGCCGCGGTGACGGCCTCATGGCCCTTGTCTTCCTTGGAGCCCGGCAGGCCGGCGCGGTCCAGGCCCTGCTGTTCGGTGTCACAGGTGAGGACGCCGAAGCCTACCGGCACGCCGGTGTTCACGCTGACGTCGGTGAGTCCCGACGTCGCCGCCTGGCAGACGTAGTCGAAGTGCGGGGTGCCGCCGCGGATGACGACGCCGAGCGCCACCACGGCGTCGAAGTGCGGCGCCAGCCGGGCGGCGGCAACGGGAAGTTCGAAGCTGCCCGGGACGCGCAGGACGGTGGGCTCGCTGATGCCGGCGTCCTTGGCGGCGCGCAGGGCCCCGTCGAGGAGTCCGTCCATGATCTGGGTGTGCCAGCTGGCTGCCACGATGGCCAGCCGCAGCTGGGAGGTTTCGGCCGGGCTGAGGGTGGTGAGGTCGATGTCGGGGGCGCCGTGTCCGCTCATAGGTACGTTGTTTCCGTTCAGTCTTGTTCGTGGATGAGGGTGTTCGGGGTGGTGACGGGCACGGGTGCCACGTGGGTGTCCAGGAGGAGGCGGTGCTCCATCCGGTCTTTCTTGGTCTGCAGGTAGCGGATGTTCTGGTCACGGGAAGGAACTTCGGTGGGAACCATTTCCACCACCTTCACGCCTGCCCGGGCGAGCCGGTTCTGCTTGTCCGGGTTGTTGCTGAGCAGGCGGACTTCGTGCAGGCCCATTTCGGCGAGGACCTGGGCGGCGGCGTTGTAGGACCGGGCGTCCACGGGCAGTCCCAGCTGCTCGTTGGCTTCGACCGTGTCGAACCCGGCCTCCTGCAGTGCGTAGGCTTTGATCTTGTTCGCCAGGCCGATGCCGCGGCCCTCCTGGCCGCGGAGGTACAGCAGGGTTCCGCCCTGATCCTGGATCAGCTCCAGGGCGTACGCCAGCTGCTCGCCGCAGTCGCAGCGGTAGGAGCCGAACACGTCGCCGGTGAGGCATTCGGAGTGCAGCCTGACCAGCGGGGCCTTGCCGTCACGGGGCGGATTGGGGGAACTGACGGCCAGGTGTTCAACACCGGTGACCATGTCTGTCCAGGCCTGCGCCACGAAGTCGCCGAAGGCGGTGGGCAGTTGCACGATGGGGCCGCCGCTGACCGGATGGGGCACCACCCCGCTGCCGGTCCGCCCGCTGTGGTGGCCGTCCTGGTGGTGGCTGTCCTGGTGGTGGCTGTCCTGGTGGTGGCCGTCCTGGTGGTTGCCATTGCTGGCTGCAGATGCCGTCATCGTTTCTCCTTCTCCCCGGCCGGTGCAGGCCGTACGCCGTGCCCCGGAGCATCCCCCGCCCTGGTTGCAAGGTAACCCACCAGATCTTCGATGGAGATCAGGGGGCAGCTATGCTCCGCCGCGAACGTCCGAAGACCGTCCAGGCGCATCATCTCACCGTCGTCATACACCGCTTCCGCGATGACGCCCACTGGCTCCAGGCCTGCGAGGCGGCACAGGTCCACTGCGGCCTCTGTGTGGCCGGGGCGTTCCCGCACACCTCCGTCAACTGCCCGGAGCGGAAAAATATGCCCCGGCCGGGTCACTGAGGACGGTCCGGCCTGCGGGTCGGCCAGGACCCGGGCGGTGAGGGCGCGGTCGGTGGCGGAAATTCCCGTGCTGACGCCAACGGCGGCGTCGCACGAGACAGTGTAGGCGGTGCCTTTGGCATCCTCGTTGACCGTCACCATCGGAGGCAGTGCCAGGGCGTCGGCCCGCTCGCCCGAGAGCGGGACGCAAATAACGCCGGAGCTGTACCGGATGGTCCAGCCCATCAGGGCCGGCGTGGCGTGCTGGGCCGCGAAGATGATGTCGCCTTCGTTTTCCCTGTCCTCGTTGTCCACCACGAGGACAGGTTTTCCGGCCGCGATGGCACGGACGGCGGTCTCGATGGAATCCAGGACATGCTCCTGTCCTGCTGCGGCTCCGCGGGCGGTTTCCGGTGCCACAGCCCCGGGCTGCCCTGTTTCCGGCTTCAGCCGGACAGCGGCGTTCACAGTGCACCACCGGCGGGTGCCGAGGAATCGCGGAATGCCAGCAGGCGCTCGGTGTATTTGGCCAGCACGTCCACTTCCAGGTTGACGCGGCTGCCGGTCCGCTTGGCACCCAGACCGGTTTCGGCGAGGGTGGTGGGGATGAGGCCCACTTCGAACCACGGCTCCGCTTCCCCGGCAGCACTAACGGCCGTGACGGTGAGGGATACGCCGTCGGTGGCAATGGAGCCCTTCTCCGCGATGTAGCGGGCGAGGTTCGCCGGCACGCCGAACCGCAGCCGTTCCCAGTTGCCGAGCGGTTCCCGCTCCAAAAGCACACCCACGCCGTCCACATGTCCCTGGACAACGTGGCCGTCCAGCCGGCCGCCGGCCGGGACGCAGCGTTCGAGGTTAACGGAGTCGCCGGGGGCCAGCTCGCCGGTGGTGCTGCGGACCAGGGTCTCCCCCATGACGTCCACGCTGAACTCCTTGCCGTCGATTTCGGTGGCCGTGAGGCAGACGCCATTGACTGCGATCGAGCCGCCCAGGGCAAGGCCCTCGGTGGTGCCGGGTGCGTGGAGCCGGATGGTGGCGCTGGTGTCGCCATCCCGGTCAACGGACAGCACGTGCCCTTGTTCGGCAATAATTCCGGTAAACATCAGTGGCCTCCCTGGGCTTGCTCCGCGCTGTGGCGGGACGGTTGTGGATCGAGGGCAACAGAACGTTGCGGTCGTAGGTGAAGTCGAAGGTCCCGGCCCAGCGTGCGCACGGCGCCGCCGTCGGACGGGTCCCATTCCCACTGCTGGGCATCGGGAAGGCTGGTGATGCCCAGGCCGTTGAGGGCGGGCGTTCCCGAGCCCAGCAGCGTGGGCGCCAGGTAGACGACGAGTTCGTCGACGAGTCCTGCGGTGAGGAAGGCGCTGAGGATGCGGGAGCCGCCTTCCACCATGACGTGCCGGGCACCGGTGCCATAGAGCAGGGACAGCGCATCGCCGGCGTCCCGGGTGGGCAGGTGGACGGCGAGACCGTCCTCCCCGCGGATGGCGGCGTCCGCCGGAATCTCCCGGAGCCCCATCACGGCGCGGACGGGCTGCTTCGAGGCCGCCACCCCCTGGCGGTCCCGGGCAGTCAGCCGCGGGTTGTCCACGAGCACCGTCTGGGTGCCCACCAGGATGGCATCGATCCGGCCGCGGATCGCGTGGTTGTCGGCCAGGGATTCGGGGCTGGAGATCCACTGGCTGGTGCCGTCCTCGGCGGCGATGCGGCCGTCGAGGGTCTGCGCGATATGGAGCGTCACGAAGGGGCGTTTTGCGGCCACTGCCTCGAACCATTGCCGGTTCAGGTCCAGTGATTCCTCGGCCCCGAGGCCGCTGCGGACGCGCACGCCCGCGTTGCGCAGCGTGGCTGCCCCGCCGGCAGCGGGGTCGTGCGGATCATCCACGGCGTACACCACGTCCGTGATGCCGGCGGCGATGATCGCCTCCGTGCAGGGGCCGGTGCGGCCCACGTGGTCGCAGGGCTCCAGGGTGACCACCATGGTGCAGCCGGCCAGGTCCAGCCCGGACGCCTTCGCCTGCGCGATCGCGTCGGCTTCGGCGTGGGCCGTTCCGGCGCCGCGGTGGTATCCGGTGACCAGTGGGATCCCGTCAGGACCAACGACGACGGCGCCCACCAGCGGGTTGGCCCCGCGTGGTCCCTGCAGGGCTGCTTCGAGCGCAGCCTCCATGGCCGAGGTCTCGGCGGGGCTGAAAGCAGTGACGGTCCCACTGGCCGGCCGGAGGTCCGGGTGTCCTGCCATGCGGCCGGCCCCTGCCTGGCTGGAGGCAATGGTCCGGCTGGAGGCAATGGTCCGGCTGGACGGCGGGTTGCTGACGGTCATGTGGAAACCGCTAAACCGGTGGTGGTGGCGGCTGCGGAGGCAGCAGCAGTTTCGGCATCATCAAAGAGCCATCGCATGGGGTTCATTCCTGCGTCGTTCCTTCCCTCTCGAACCGCGATGGCTCCGGGGGTATACGACAGCAGAACGCTGCGGGGCCGGACGGCCCTGCAGATACAGCTGTACGTGCTTCTCTCATCCAGACTTTAACTGTCGGTACCGGAATTTCACCGGTTCAACCGTCCGCCGGGCCTTCTCCTGGGAGAAGCACCGGCTCGCGGGTCGCGGACTGTCACCGCCGGTTCGGACTTACACCGACCCCGGAGCACGTATGTGTTTTGTTATTGTGCCACAACAGGAGGGGGTGCCCTGTTATTCCGTCGCCGCGCGTAACGTCCGCGCGCCTTCTTCCCGCAGCCTGTCGATGGCGGCGGCGGGCTCGTCGGCACCGTAGACGGCGGAGCCGGCCACGAAGACGTTGGCCCCTGCTTCCGCTGCACGTGTGATGGTTTCCTCGGTGATCCCGCCATCCACCTGGATGGCCACTCCCACTCCCGAACCGTCGATGGCTGCCCTGGCCCGGCGGATCTTGGGGAGGGTGATGTCCAGGAAAGCCTGGCCGCCGAAGCCGGGCTCCACGGTCATGATCAGCAGCATGTCCAGTTCGGGCAGCATGTCCAGGTAGGGCTCAACCGGAGTGGCGGGCCGCAGGGCCATCCCCGCTTTGGAGCCCCTGCTGCGGAGTTCGCGGGCAAGCTTCACCGGGGCGATCGACGCCTCGGCGTGGAAAGTGACCGAGGCCAGGCCGGCGTCGGCGAAACCGGGAGCCCAGCGGTCGGCATCGGCGATCATCAGGTGGGCATCCAGCGGCACCGGGCTCACGGCCTGGATGCGCTGCACCACGGGAAGCCCGATGGTCAGGTTGGGCACGAAGTGGTTGTCCATCACGTCCACGTGCACGGCGTCGGCATTGCTGATGCGCTGCAGTTCAGCCTCAAGGTTGACGAAGTCGGCGGAGAGGATGCTCGGGTTGATGCAGCATTGCGTCACGGGGATGCCTTTCACTGGTTCTGGTGGAGGGGTCGGTCATCGGGCAGGGCTGGCCTGCGCGGCAGCCACGCTTCGACTGCGCCGGGTCAGGCCTTCTTGCGGATGAGGGCCAGGAACATGGCGTCGGTGCTGTGGATGTGCGGCCAAAGCTGCGCCGTGGATTCGTGGCCTGCACCCAGGTTTCCGGTCAGGCTGACGGCGTTGAGGGCAGCCCCGGCGTCGAGGAGCTCAAGGTCGTCCCGCTTGCGGAGGGCATCGGCCACCACGGCCTTGGTCTCGGCCGGATGCGGCGAGCACGTCACGTAGGCCACCACTCCCCCTGGCCGGACGGCAGCCAGTGCCGAGGCAAGCAGTTCACGCTGCAGGGGTGCGAGATCGGTCAGGTCCTTCGGGGACCGGCGCCAGCGGGACTCGGGCCGGCGCCGGAGCGCGCCGAGACCGCTGCAGGGAACGTCCACCAGGACCCGGTGGTAGGACTCCGGCTGCTCGGCACCGACCTCGCGGCCGTCGCCGGTGCGGACTTGCCACATGTCCCCCGGTACTGCGGACAGTGCCTGGCTGACGAGCTTGGCACGGTGCGGGGCCGGCTCGTTGGCCAGCAGCGTGGCGCCGCGCTCCCGGGCAAGCGCGCCCAGCAGGGCGGCCTTCCCGCCGGGGCCTGCGCAGAGGTCCAGCCACGCCTCGCCGGTACCGGCGCCGCCCGGCCCGAGGTCCGCTGCCGCCATGGCCCGGGCCACGAGCTGCGAGCCCACGTCCTGGACGCGGGTGGTACCGTTGCGGACCGAGGAGAGCCGGCCCAGGTCCCCGCCGCTGGACAGGGCGGACCCCTCCACCAGTTCGCCGGGGGCGGCGCCGCTCTCCAGTGCCTCGTCCAGGCTTCCCAGCCCGGGCAGGGCCACGAGGTTGACCACCGGGGCGGCGTTGTCCGCTTCCAGGAGCTCGTTGATTTCAGCCGCCGGACGGCCGTGCGCCACAAGGGACTGGCGCATGGCGCGGACGATCCATTCAGGGTGGGCGTGCCGCAGCGCGGCGATCCGGGTCTGGTCGGTTTCGCCCTCCACCAGGAGGTCCAGCCATTCGTCCAGACTGCGGGCCGCGACTTTGCGGAGCACGGCATTGATCAAGGCCGATGGTCCTGCCCCGATCACGGCCCTGGCGAGCCCCACGGTCTGGTCCAAGGCGGCGTGGGCGGGAACCCGCATGGCGAGCAGCTGGTGCGTGCCGATGCGCAGGGCGTCGAGGACGGCGGGGTCCAGCTGGTCCAGCGGCCGGTCCACGCACCGCGCCAGGATGGCGTCGTAAGTTCCCTGGCCCCGGAGGGCGCCGTAACTGAGCTCCGTGGCGAAGCCGGCGTCACGCTTGTCCAGCCCGTGGTGCCGGATCCGTGCCGGCAGCACCAGGTTTGCGTACGCGTCCTCGGCCGCGACAGCGCGCAGGACCTCGAAGGCCACCAGCCGCGCCGGATCCGCCCGCCGGGTGCGCTGGGACGGAGCGCTTTCGGTGAAGTTCCGCTGCGGTCCGCGGTTGCGCTCACGGCCCTGGGCGTTCCGCCGGCTGTTGTCCCGGGGGCCACCTTGGCCGCGGCCGCCCCTCGGACCGCCCTGGCCGGAGTTGCCGCCCGGCCCGCCGGCGTTGCCCCTGCCTCCCGCTTTTCCGGGTCCTCCCTGATTCCCGCCGGAACCGCTCATTCGAATACCACGCCTTCCAGTGAAGCCAGGCCGCGTGCCCAATCAGCAGCGGACATCATCTTTTTCCCGGCGGGCTGGATCCGGGTCAGTTCAACGGCATGCGACCCCGTGCCCACCAGGACACTCTTGCCGTGCAGGGACACGGCGCCGGGCGCCAGCCCGTCCACGTCGGACCGAAGCCGGACGGGTTCCAGTTTCACGCGCTGTCCGTCCAGGAGTGTCCAGGCGCCGGGTTCCGGGGTGACACCGCGGGCCTGCCGGGAGATGGCGAGGGCAGGGTGGCCCCAGTTGAGGTGCCCGTCCTCGAGCGTGAGTTTCGGTGCCAGGGAAACGTCGCCGGACTGCCGGACCGGGGACGCCTTCCCTGCCTGGATGGCCGAAAGGGTCTGCGCCAGGAGGACCGCACCGCTGTGGGAGAGCCGCTCCAGCAGCTCTCCGGCGGTGTCCTCCGGCCCCACCCTCTCGGTGAGGGTGCCGAAGACAGGCCCGGTATCCAGGCCTTCCTCGAGCTGGAACGTGACAGCCCCGGTGATATCGTCCCCGGCCATCACTGCGCGCTGTACGGGCGCTGCGCCGCGCCAGGCGGGCAGCAGGGAAAAATGCAGGTTGACCCAGCCGTGCCGGGGTATGCCGAGGGCAGCGGGCGGAACAAGGCCGCCATACGCGACGATGGCCGCGACGTCCGGTTCGGCTTCCGCGATCCTGGCCGTTGCTTCGGCGTCGACCCGGGACGCCCGGATCACGTCGATACCCAGTTCTGCCGCCCGGGCGGCAACCGGCGACGGCGTGAGCACGCGTTTACGCCCAATGGGGGCATCCGGGCGGGTCAGCACGGCAACGACGTCGAAGCCGGCCTCCACCAGGGCGTTCAGGGACGGGACGGCGACCGCGGGGGTGCCCGCGAAAAGGACCCTCACCCGGCGCTGCCGGCGGCGCCGGGTCCGAAGCTGGAGCCGCCAAAGCTTGAGCCGCCGAAACTGGACCTGACAGTCTTGGCGCGCTTGGCCGTGGTCCGTTCCGTGACGGCGTCGTAATTGGCGTTGCGGATGGAGCGCAGGGCCGCCTTCCGGTCCTCCCCCTCAAGCCGGTCGGTGTAGAGGATGCCGTCCAGGTGGTCGTTTTCGTGCTGGAAGCAGCGTGCCAGCATCCCTTCGGCATCAACGGACACCGGGTTGCCCTGCATGTCCACGCCGGTCACGCGGGTTGCGCGGAACCGGCGCACGGGGAAGCCGAGGCCCGGAATGGAGAGGCAGCCTTCCACCTCGTCCTCCTGGTAGTCAGTGCTGTTTTCCAGCACTGGGTTGACGATATGTCCTTCCACGCCGCCGATGCGGTACGTGAAGACACGCTGGCTGACGCCCACCTGCGGCGCGGCGAGGCCTGCGCCCTCCACGTCCTCCATGGTCTCGGTCATGTCGGCGACAAGTTTGGCAAGCTCGGGTCCGAATTCCGTCACGGGCTCGGCGACTGTGCGGAGCACGGGATCGCCGATGATGCGGATATTCAGGATAGCCATGCGCTGTTTTTCCTCACGGTTTGCGGCAAAGGGGACCAATACAGTTTAGGTGCAGTAACCGGCGTCAGCCCGTCCGGGCAGGCACCAGGGGCGGCGGGGCGATGGGGAGCAGCGCCGTTCCGGCGCTGATTGTGTCCGCGGACAACTCCCACACCCGGCGCAGTGCGCAGAACTTCCACCAGTGGTGCTTGAGGACTTCCGGGTTGGCACGCACGGGACGGACTTCGGTTTCGCCGATGGCCACTGCCAGCAGCACGGGGTTGTCACCGTACTTCCAGGGCTCCCAGGTTCCCGCGACCGGGTCCACCAGGCTTTCCTCCGCCTTCATGCCCGCCACCAGCTGCATGACCACCTTGTCATCCAGCGGTTTGACCGTGCCGTCACGGGTTGTGCCCTTGGTCTTGTAGTCGATCAGGCAGACGCGGCCGTTGATGCGGGCAACAAGGTCAAGCGTTCCGGCGTACCCCACGGAGTTGTTCCACACAGTGATTTCCGGCGCGATTGGTTCAACCCGGAAGAGCTCCCACCATTCGTCGAACCGGACAGCGAACGCTTCTTCACCGTTGGCCGCCAGGGCTTCCCGGGCTTCCTTCATGGCATGGGGGCGGCCGAGTGCCCGGAGCGCCACCTGCTCACAATAGTGATGCACCCGGTCCCCGCGCCGGGCTGCCTCATCCCGGTAGGTTTCGGCAGCCTTGGCCGCCCGGTTTATTGCCTGCTTGATCTTGGCCGGGCTTCCCAGGCAGTCCGCCAGCAGGGGATCTTTCGCCAGGCTGCTGGCCCCCATGTACCCGAACCACCCGTCCATGCCATGCGGCTGCTGGCTGATGACGGTAGTAATGGACGGCACGGAAAACTGCTCCGACGTGGACCGGGCGTACATCCGGCCGTATTCCGTGGCGTGGGCAAGAAGCGGATCAGTCATGGAAAAGACTCTTTCACAGGGGGCCGACAAAGTCTCCGGGCGATGGTCCGGGCACAAAAAAGGTCCGCTTCCACTGCTCATTGAGCGGAAACGGACCAATCTTTGGTGGGCGATACTGGGTTCGAACCAGTGACCTCTTCGGTGTGAACGAAGCGCGCTACCACTGCGCCAATCGCCCTGATGCATTTGAATGCTAGCCCACGTTTCCGCCATTT
This sequence comes from Arthrobacter sp. Y3221087, assembly GCF_059089905.1. NCBI lineage: Bacteria > Bacillati > Actinomycetota > Actinomycetes > Micrococcales > Micrococcaceae > Arthrobacter > Arthrobacter sp. Y3221087. Next base: position 76,936 of record NZ_JBNHFE010000008.1, on the reverse strand, counting down.
CAAAAATCGGCGGCACCCAGGCATCGACATTCCCTGGATGGCACTCAAGAAGACCACAGAAAGGTCCCCCTATAGGAGAACTCCGGCCCGCCGCCGTCGTGAATTACACAGCTGTAACTCCGCCACTTCCGCGCCATTGCAGGGAAGCAGGCACATCGGCGCCGGCTGCGGCACCCCCGATTTGGAGAATCCCGGAACCTCCTATATTGTTTTTACTCGTTGGAACGCGAGGAAATGCCGGGAACGGCAGCGAATCACCCTCCAAAATGCGGACGTAGCTCAGCTGGTAGAGCACCACCTTGCCAAGGTGGATGTCGCGAGTTCGAATCTCGTCGTCCGCTCGCAGGACACTGTCACAGCAACGGTTCCCCGGAATCAGCGCTTACACGGTGGGTTGGCCGAGAGGCGAGGCAGCGGCCTGCAAAGCCGTATACACGGGTTCGAATCCCGTACCCACCTCGGTGAAAACCATGGTTTCCGGATGCCATCCGGTGCAATGGGCGATTGGCGCAGCGGTAGCGCGCTTCCCTGACACGGAAGAGGTCACTGGTTCGATCCCAGTATCGCCCACTCGGCAAGGTCACTTGCCACAACGCAGTCCGGTTTCGGCCGGAACGCATATGCGGACGTAGCTCAGCTGGTAGAGCACCACCTTGCCAAGGTGGATGTCGCGAGTTCGAATCTCGTCGTCCGCTCTCTTACCTTTTACACAACCCATATGCCGGTCTTCCGGTTCCGGGCGATTGGCGCAGCGGTAGCGCGCTTCCCTGACACGGAAGAGGTCACTGGTTCGATCCCAGTATCGCCCACACTTTGCAGCAGCTCTTCGGAGCTGCTTTTTTGTTGTCCGGAACTCTTGCACCCCCGTGATTGCGCTGCCGGCGAACGGCCAAAGCTCCCGATGTCCTTGGCAGGCCTTTCCGGCAGGTCTAGGATCGAATGCGCGAGGAGCGACCTGGCTCCGCGATTGAAGGGAGGTGCTCGTGGGACTCATTGGCGATCTAAAGGGCAAAGCTCAAGGTCTCATCCGTGGCAACGAGCAGGCCATCAAGAACGGCATCAGCAAGGCCGGTGATTTCGTCGACACCAAGACCGGAGGCAAGTACTCGGGCCACGTCGACAAGATCCAGAATGGCGCTTCCAAGCTCGTTGACAAGAACGGAACCCCGGGCCAGGCACCTGCCGCCGGGCAGGTTCCCCCGGTCCCTCCCGTCAACCCGGTTCCGCCGGCTGACAGGACACCGTAAAGGATTTGGCCAGGGCTTTGCCCTAGTACGTCAACGGGGCGCGGGTCCCGCCGGGAGGCGGCACCCGCGCCCTTGGCGTTTAACCCGCTCTGGCCGGATCCCGCATCGGGCTTAGGCAGTCCGATTCCCGCCGTGCCGTCCGGCACCGGTAACCTGCGGGTATGGCGAAGTCCCCTGCACCCTTCAAACTGCAATCGGCCGGCGCCCCATCGAGGCTGGATTCGCGGCCTATTGTTGCGGGCATGGTCACCGCCCTGGTGGGCTTCACCTCATCCTTCGCCGTTGTCCTCGCCGGCCTGAAGGCCGTGGGTGCCGACCCCGCCCAGGCAGCGTCCGGCCTGCTGGCATTGACGCTGGCCGTGGGCCTCGGCGTTGTGCTGCTGGCCTGGCGTTCCAAGGTGCCGGTCACCCTGGCGTGGTCCACGCCCGGGGCGGCGCTGCTTGCCACATCCGGAGCGGCCGACGGCGGGTGGCCGGCCGCCGTCGGCGCGTTCCTTGCCACGGGGGTCCTGATAGCCCTGGCCGGCCTGGTGCCGGCACTGGGCCGGCTGATGGCACGGATCCCGACGTCGCTGGCGCAGGCCATGCTCGCCGGCGTGCTCCTGCAGCTTTGCCTCGCACCGTTCAAGGCCCTGGGCACCGTCCCCCTGCTGGTGGGTCCGGTCATCATCTGCTGGCTGCTGCTGATGAGGTTCGCGCCGCGCTGGGCAGTGCCGGGTGCCCTGCTGGTTGCCCTCGGAGTGATCGCCGTTGCGCTGGCGGCCAGCGGGACAGGCATCCCGCAAACAACTTTGCTGCCCACGCTGGTCTGGACCACCCCGTCGTTCAGCCTGCAGGCCATGGTGGGCATAGCCCTGCCGCTGTTCGTGGTGACCATGGCTTCACAGAATGTGCCCGGGGTGGCAGTCCTGCGCTCCTTCGGGTACGACACACCGTGGCGGCCGGCCATGCTGGTGACAGGCGCGGGCACTGCCCTCGGCGCGTCCTTCGGTGGCCATGCCATCAACCTCGCCGCGCTGAGCGCCGCGCTTGCCGCGGGTGAAGAGGCCGGCCACGACCGGAGCCGGCGGTGGATTGCCGGTGTTACTTCCGGCCTTGCCTATCTGGTCCTGGCTGCATTCTCAGCGGCCCTCGTAACCCTGGTCCACGCCGCGCCCGGGGGGATGCTGGAAGCCGTGGCCGGACTGGCGCTGCTGGGGACCCTGGCCGCCGCAGTCTCCGCGGCACTGGCCGATCCCGAGGACAGGATTGCCCCGTCCGTCACCTTCCTGGCTGCGGCGTCCGGGCTGGCTTTCCTGGGCATCGGCTCGGCATTCTGGGCACTGGCTGCCGGCCTGCTGGTCGGGGCCGTCCTGAAGCCCCGCCTCCCCCGGGCTGCAAGCTAGCCGCTAGGAGGGTTCGTGGTTCTGGCCCTCGCGGGCCAGCGCGGTGAGGCGCGATACGGCACGGAAGTACTTCTTCAGGTAGCCGCCCGTCATCATTTCCTCGGTGAAGAGCTTGTCGAACGGGACGCCGCTGGCAAGGATGGGGACGTCCTTGTCGTAGAGACGGTCGGCGAGGACCACGAACCGCAGCGCCACGGCCTGCTCGGTGATGGTTTCCACGTTGCGCCACACCACGCCGTCGATGCCGTCGATCAGCTGCCGGTAACGGCTGGGGTGCACGCCCGCGAGGTGGTGGATCAGCGTGGAGAATTCGTCCTGGGCCACCGTCTTGCCGTCGAACTCCGCCTTCATGTGCGAGGAGAGTTCGCTGTTCTTCAGGGGCGCCGGCGCGGCTGGCAGCCCGCGGTGCCGGAAGTCCTCGCCGTCGATCCGGATGACGTCGAACTGGTCCGCCAACACCTGGATCTCACGCTGGAAGTCCACCGCTGCGAACCGCCCGTCACCCAGGGAACCAGGCAGCGTATTGGACGTTGCGGCGAGTTTGACGCCGGCATCGGCCAGTTCCCGCATCAGCCGGGACATCAGGACGGTGTCGCCCGGATCGTCCAGTTCGAACTCGTCAATGCAGACCAGCCTGTAGCTGCTGAGTGCGTCCACGGTTTTCCGGAAGGACAAGGCGCCCACCAGGTTGGTGTATTCAACGAACGTGCCGAAGGCCTTGGGGCCGGGGGACGCGTGCCACAGCGAGGCCAGCAGGTGGGTCTTGCCCACGCCGAAGCCGCCGTCCAGGTAGATCCCGGCGCGGGAGTCGTCCTTCTTGCCGAACAGCTTCTTGAACAGGCCGCCGCCGCCGTTGGCCGGGCCCACGCCGTCGGCGAAACCCTGGAGTGCCCGGACTGCCGCGGCCTGGCTCGGCTGCTTGGGGTCCGGACGGTAGCTGGCGAATGACACCTGGCCGAACCGGGGCGAGGGATAGAAGCCCTGGAGGAGTTCATCCACCGAAACTGCCGGGGTGCGGGCGGCAAGCTGTTCGATCTGTACCAAGGTGGTCCGTTCTGCTGGTAGGAGGTCCCCAGAAAGGATACCGGCAATGCGGTGCCCCGCCCGGTTCCCCGGCCTGCTGCCGGCGCGCAGTGATGAAGGCAACATTTCGTCCTGTTAACGGAATACGGACAACGTGCTGGGCGCTGGCTAGTGTGGGAACAGGTCCCGACGCCGGTGCCACTCCAGGTCCAGCGGTCCTCCCGTGTCTCTAATGAAAGGCCATCACCAATGCCCTACCCCGTTGAGCAGAACGAGAAGTTCGCCGCCTACGCCCACCCCGAGCGCCTGGTCTCCACTGAATGGCTTGCTGCAGCCCTTGCAGAGGGTGCCGTGGCCAGCGGCGACCTGGTGGTCGTGGAGTCCGACGAGGACGTGCTCCTGCACGAAACAGGCCACATTCCCGGTGCCGTGAAGATCGACTGGCACACGGACCTGAACGACGAGGTGACGCGCGACTACGTGGACGGAGCCGCCTTCGCCAAGCTCGCGGCGTCGAAGGGCATTTCCCGGGACACAACAGTGGTCATCTACGGCGACAAGTCCAACTGGTGGGCCGCCTATGCCCTGTGGGTCTTCACCCTTTTCGGCCACCAGGACGTCCGGCTGCTCGACGGCGGCCGGGACAAGTGGATTGCCGAAGGCCGGGAACTGACCAAGGACAAGCCCGCACCCGCCGCCGGCAACTACCCCGTGGTGGAGCGCGACGACGCCCCCATCCGTGCATTCAAGGAAGACGTCCTGGCGCACCTGGGCACCGGGCCGCTGATCGACGTCCGCTCCCCCGAGGAGTACACCGGCCAGCGCACGCACATGCCCGCCTACCCGGAGGAAGGCGCCCTGCGCGGCGGTCACATCCCCACTGCCGCCTCCGTCCCCTGGGCACGGGCCGCCGCAGCTGACGGCACCTACCGCAGCCGCGAGGAACTCGAGGCCATCTACCTGGGCGAGGCCGGCCTCACCGCGGGCGACGACGTCGTGGCCTACTGCCGCATCGGCGAGCGCTCCAGCCACACCTGGTTCGCCCTCAAGTACCTCCTGGGCTTCGAGTCCGTCCGCAACTATGACGGCTCATGGACCGAATGGGGCAATGCTGTCCGCGTCCCGATCGTCAAGGGCGCCGAGCGCGGTTCCGTTTCCGTCCCGGCAGGAGTCTGACGCGGACACCGTCCCGCGTAAACTTGGACTGATGACTACTCAAGCCTTGCCCTCCGCCCTGGCGGCCATCGTCGACGACTTCCAGGCCCTCAGCGAACCCGAGAGGCTGCAGCTGCTGCTGGAATTCTCCGAGGGACTGCCGCCGCTTCCGGAGCGGCTGAACGACCATCCCGAGCTCCTCGAGCAGGTGGTGGAGTGCCAGTCGCCGCTGTTCCTTACCATTGAGACGGAGAAGAACGACGGCGGGCAGGCGCCTGCCGTGCGCCTGTACTTCAAGGCCCCGGCCGAGGCTCCCACCACGCGCGGTTTCGCCGGCGTCCTGCATGAGGGGCTTGACGGGCTGTCGCCCCAAGAGATCCTCTCGGTGCCCGACGACATGCCCGAACTTCTCGGCCTCACCAGGGCCATCACGCCGCTGCGGATGCGCGGCATGACGGCAATGCTGGGAAGGATCAAGCGCAAGGTGGCCGCTGCCGGCGGCGTCCGCGCCTGATCCGCGTACCGGTGGCACGCAAGAGCGCTTTCCAGGGAACCCCGGCCACAGCGGCACTGACCGCGGCCGGGGTTCCCTTTGTGCTGCACCCCTATACCCACGATCCCGCGGTGGCCAGCTACGGGACCGAAGCCGCGGAAGTCCTGGGCATCGATCCGGCCCGCGTGTTCAAAACGCTGATGGTCGAGGTGGAGGGAAAGCTGGCGGTGGGGATCGTGCCTGTCAGCGGAAGCCTTGACCTGAAGGCCTTTGCCGCCGCCATGGGGGCGAAGAAGGCGGCAATGGCTGATCCCGCTGCCGCCCAGCGGAGGACCGGTTATGTCCTTGGCGGCATCTCCCCGCTTGGCCAGCGGCTGCCCTCCCCCACTGTGCTGGACTCCAGCGCCCTCACGCTCGAGAGCCTGCTCGTTTCCGGGGGTAAGCGGGGCCTGGATGTCGAACTCGCCCCGGCGGACCTTGTCCGCCTGACCAACGCCGCCACGGCACCCATCAGCTCCCTGGCCTAGGACCGCTTGGGGCAAAACAGTTGCCGGACCGGGGCTACCGGGCACCTGGATTGAGCCGTGGCGCAAGCTGCTGCCGCAGCCACGCTTTCACGAGCCGCTCCCAGCGTTCCGGGTCCACGTTCCATTCCTTCGTGTGGCGGGCCTGGTGGAAGGGTTCGAAGGTGACCATCTCCGGATTCCGTTCCGCCAGCAGCGTGGACGGCTTGTACGGCACATACTCGTCGTCAACGCTGTGGATGATCAGCGTGGGGGTCCTCAGTTCCACGGCGCGGGACACCCAATCCATCTCTTTCAGGTCCACGGGCGCGGCGAGCCCGGTCAGCCGGCGTCCCAGCGGATGCCCGAGCATCAGCTGCCCGTACCGGCCCACCAGGGACGGAATCCGGTTGATTTGCGCATGGTGCGCCAGGACGTTCACCCAGTCGATCACCGGGGCATCGAGCACCATGGCACGGATCAGGTGCCGGTACCGGGACAGGTCGGCGGTCTGCAGGCAGATGGCACCTCCCATCGACCAGCCAAACAGCACGATTTCCTCGGCGCCGTTGGCCAGCGCGTACTCAATGGCGGATTCAATGTCCCGCCATTCCGTGGAGCCCAGGCCATACCGCCCGTCACCGGCCGACGGCGCGAGCCCGTCGTTGCGATAGGAGACCAGCAGGCTGGTCAGGCCGAGTTCCAGCGCCGGGCCCACGGCACGCAGCGCCTCCTGCCGGCTGGCGCCCCGGCCGTGCACCATCACCGCCCACGTCCGGGCAGTGCCACCGGCACGCACCAGCCACGCCGGCGCCTCGCCGCGGTCCACCGGGATCACCACGTCCTCCGCTGGAAGCCCGACGGCGGCCGGGTCCGGGTAGACAGCCCCGCTCCACCAGCCCCAGCGTGCAGTGGAAAGGTCGCCGGCGTACACGGCTTCGACTTCGCGCAGCACTGTCCGCTCCGACGGAGAATAAGACACGATCCGGCCGATCCGCGCGTGCCCCTGGCCGCCGTCGAAGAAGAACCCATACACACCGTCCACGGTTGTGTCATCGGTGGCGGCAAGGATCACCTGCTGTTTCTGGCCGTCCCGGATCACGGCCAGCACCTCCTGGTCCGCGGTCCGCTGCCGGGAGGGGGTGATGACCCGCCGGGCGAAGTAGACCGCCAGGGCCGACGAGCCGGTGGCAAGGAGTCCGGCCAGGGCCCCGCCGCCTATCGCGCCGCCGATGGCCCACTTTGCCCGCGATGACATGCCGCCGGATTCGCTGGCGGGTGATACGGGGACCGGGCCGGTGCGCTGGAAAAGAGCCATGGCACTATTCTTACCGCCCGCGGACGGTAGCCCGCATTCCTGGACCGCGGACGCACCCGGGAGCCGGGCGGTGACCGGGTGCGGCTCCCCGGGCGCAGGGCTAGGCTAAGGCCATGAGCGAACCCATCGTCATCCTGACCGAAGAACCCCTGGGCGCGGACGACCGCGTGAACATCGAACGGCTTGTGGACGGAGCAGAGACACGCCTCCTTGTCCTGGTGCCCGCCAACACCGAGCGGCACCTACTGGTGGATTTCCTCGAGAACCTTTCCCTGCTGGACATTGCCAAGGCTTTCCGGGAACTGACAGCGGGCGCACCTGATCCGGGCACCGAGCGGGCCCACGCGGCGGAAACACTGGCGGCCTCCGTCGCTGCCCTCGAAGGACTGGGCAGCGGCGTTTCAGGTGAGGTGGTGGAGGGCGGAGCGGTTGACGGCCTGGTGGCCAAAGTCCGCGAGACCGGCGCGTCCCAGGCAGTGGTGATCACCCGGCCCCATGCCGTGGCCGACACCTTCCATACGGACTGGGCCAACAAGGCGCAGGACCGGCTGGGCGTGCCCGTGCTGCACCTGTATGCGGGCTCGGGATTTATCGGCGACTCCTGAGCGTTGACAAACGTATGAACATCTTCGGAAACAGCATCTTCGGTAACCGGGCCACCCACGCCGTCGCGGACCCTGCCGCAGTGCAGGACACCGCCCACGAGGAGTCCGCCACGGAAACCGCCGACGGAACCGGCACCGTCCGGAAAAGCGATGCCGAATGGCGGCAGGAACTGACTCCGGAGGAGTTCTACGTCCTGCGGCAGGCCGGCACCGAGCGTCCCTTCACCGGAGAGTACTGGGACACGCACACGGCGGGCACCTACCAGTGCCGCGCCTGCGGGACGGAACTGTTCACCAGCAACGAGAAGTTCGACTCCCATTGCGGCTGGCCGTCCTTCTGGGCTCCGCTGGCTGAGGGGAAGGTCCGCTACATCCATGACCGCACCCTTGGCATGGACCGCGTGGAAGTCCGCTGCGGAACCTGCGACTCCCACCTTGGCCACGTCTTTGAGGGCGAAGGCTATGGCACACCCACGGACCAGCGCTACTGCATCAATTCCGTCTCCCTGAAGCTGGTTCCGCGGGAAGAACCGCAGGTCAGCGGCGGAATCCCCGAGGCCTGATCCCCCAGCACCAGGAGGGCTCGGGCCCTCCGGTTCAGCCCCGAGCAACAGTTTTTCTTGGGGTAGACCGCTTTTCAGATTAGTTCTTCTGGTTGCTTGCTACGCTCCCCATAGACAGCAAGCAACCAGAAAGGCAGCCGACGATGACCGAAGTCCTGACCACCGCCGTGACCGGAATCTCCGCCACTAACCCGGACTGGCTCCGGCTCAAGGCCGCGGCCGCGGCACTCCAGCTCCTGCAGGCGCAGGACGGTTCAATCCCCGACACGGCAGCGCATGCCGCGGCTTCCGCTTCCGTTGACGAGATCATCGCCGCGGTCCGGGCCCTGGCCCCCGCGTTCCCGCACGACGCCGCATACCTCGATGCTGCCTGCAGTGACTTCGCAGCGTGGCAGGCCGGCGGGTTCGGTGTGCCCGATTTCCTGAACTCCCTGCTCGCCTTCCAACCACAGGAGCAGCGCCGCGACGGCCTGCAGCACCTGGTCATCTTCCCCATGTACACGCAGAACGGCAGCAGCAGCCGCCTCGTGGAAGCAGTCCTCATCGAGGTCATCTGGCCGGAATTCATCGCCGGCCTGGAAAGCGGAGACTACTCCAACAAGCTGTTCGTCCCCATCCGCTTCCTGGACTTCACCGCCGGCTATGACACCAACTCCGCCGTCCTCTTCCCCGAAACCGTTGCCGTCAGCGAAACCCCCACCTTCACGTGGGGCGCAATCTTCGCCGACCGGGAAGCAGCCCGCTTCCGCCGCGTCCTGAAGGCGGCCGCCGGGATCACCTGCCTGGACCTGCCCGAAGGTGCCGCGGACATGCTCGCCGACCAGGACCTCACGGAGGCCACCTTCGTGATGTGGGACCTGATCCACGACCGCACCCACATGCGCGGCGACCTGCCCTTCGACCCGTTCATGATCAAGCAGCGCATGCCGTTCTTCCTGTACTCCCTGGAAGAGCTCCGCTGCGACCTGACCGCCTTCCGCGAGTCCGTGCGGATCGAGCAGGACGAGAACGCGGATCCGGAGGCACGCCGGCACGCGAAGCTGGTGCAGTACGCCATCATCTTCGACCGCATCTTCCGCTTCGCCATCACTGGCAGCCGCGTCCGCAACTACGACGGCCTGGGCGGACAGCTCCTTTTCGCGTGGCTGCACCAGCACCACGTCCTCCACTGGACCGACACCCGGCTCACCATCGACTGGGATGAAGTGGCTGACGCCGTCATTGCCCTCGGCACCGCCATTGATGACCTGTACTGGCGCTCCATCGACCGGCCCAAGACCGCGCACTGGCTGGCCGCCTATAAGCTGATCTCCGCGACCGTCACCCCGAATCCGGCGTCAGTCTGGGCCAAGGGACCGGAGGCGCTGCCCCTCGCGGGTCCGCCGCGGGGCCTCACCGACCAGGTGCTGGACGACGAGTTCCCGCTGTCCATGTTCTACGAGGCATTGGAAAAGAAAATGCGCCCCGTTATCGAATCCACCGCCGGCATCACCGGCAGCTCCGCACTGTGAGCAGCCCCCGGAACGGCGAACTACCGCTGAACGTCCTGATCACGGGCGGCAGCGGCGCCTCCGGCGTGGCCGTGGCCCGCGCGCTCCACCAGGCCGGCTGCCGGGTCTTCACGGTCGGCTCGGACCGGCACCGGATTGAGGCAGCGGCACAGCAGGCGGGCGACGGCGTCACCCCCCTGGTGTGCGACCTTGCCAGGCTCAACGACGTCCGGCGGCTGCGGGAGGAAGTTTCCGCAGCCGCGGGGCCGGTGGACGCGGTGATCCACCTGGTGGGCGGCTGGCGTGGCGCCTCCGGCATCCCGGACCAGTCCGACGAGGACTGGGACTTCCTGCACCAGGGCGCAGTCACCACACTGCGCAATGTCTCCCGCGTGTTCTTCGATGACATCGCCGCCTCGGGCAACGGCAGGTTCGTTATGGTCTCCTCCACGGCCCTTGACCAGCCCACGGCAGGTGTGGCCAGCTATGTCGCAGCCAAGGCGGCCGCTGAAGCCTGGACCATGGCGATGGCAGACGGCTTCCGCAAGGTGGACGGCGGGCAGGCTGCCGCCGTCGTGCTGGTGGTGAAGGCCCTGGTGGACGAAGGCCTTCGGCGCAGCCACCCGGAACGCTCCTTCCCAGGGGCCACGGACGTGGAGGAGCTGGCGGCCGCCGTCGTCCGGCTCTTCAAGGCGCCCGCGGACGAACTGAACGGCACGCGCCTCCGGCTGGCCGGCCAGCCGCCGCAGTGACTGTACCTAGACTGAAAGCGTGAGCAAAAGCATGACAGCAACAACGGCAGAAATCGGGCACGCGGCGCGGCTGCACGATCCCGGCATGCGCGGCTTTGCCTCGGACAACTACTCCGGCGCCCACCCCGAGGTCCTCGCGGCCCTCGCCGCCGCGAACGGCGGGCACCAGGTCTCCTACGGGGAGGATGACTACACGGCACGGCTGGAAGAACTGATGGCGGAGCACTTCGGGCCAGGCATCGAATGCTTTCCCGTCTTCAACGGGACCGGTGCCAATGTCCTGGCCCTGCAGTCGCTGCTGCCGCGCTGGGGCGCCGTGGTGTGCGCCTCCACCGCGCACATCAACATGGACGAGAACGGCGCCCCCGAGCGGATCGGCGGCATCAAGCTGCTGCACGTCCCCACCCCGGACGGCAAGCTGACGCCCGAACTGATCGACCGCGAGGCCTGGGGTTGGGGCGACGAACACCGCGCCCAGCCGCTCGCCGTCTCCATCACCCAGACCACCGAGCTTGGCACCTGCTACACCCCGGAGGAAGTCCGCGCCATCGCGGACCATGCCCACGCGCGGGGCATGAAGCTGCACATGGACGGCGCCCGGCTGGCCAACGCCGCCGCCCACCTGCAGGTTCCGCTGCGGGACTTCACCCGGGATGCCGGCGTGGACATCCTCTCCTTCGGGGGCACCAAGAACGGCCTGCTGTTCGGCGAAGTGGTGGTGGCACTCAACCCGGAGGCCGCCCACGGGCTGGTCTACCTCCGCAAGATGAACATGCAGCTGGCCTCCAAGATGCGGTTCCTGTCCGCCCAGTTCATCGCCCTCCTCGAGGGCGGCCTCTGGCTGCGGTCGGCCTCGCATGCCAACGCCATGGCTGCCCGCCTGCGCGCCGCCGTCGACACCATCGACGGCGTCCGGCCCACCCAGAAAACCGAATCCAACGGCGTCTTTGCCGTGCTGCCCCCAGGCGTGGCAGACAGGCTCCGCACGTCCTTCCGGTTCTACGACTGGAACGAGGCCGCCGGGGAAGTCCGCTGGATGTGCTCCTTCGACACCACCGAGGAGGATGTTGATGCCTTCGCTGCCGCAATCCGCCACGAACTCCGCGATTACCGGAGCGGGCAGGGCACCTAGGCCTCCGGTGACGGCGAGCCTTCCCGTTCTGCCTTGGCCTGTTGCGTAATCTGCCAAGGTGAACGCACTTGACCAGGTTCCCCCGGATTTTCTCCACGCCTTGGGAACCCTCAGGAAAGCCCAGTGCCGCAAGGAACTCCGCCTCGCGGAAATTCCCGCGCCCGCGCGCCTTGCGCCCTTCGCCGTCGCCCTGGGAGCAGAAGTCATGGCGCCCGGTGCCGCCACTCCTGCCACTCCCCTGCACGGACCCGCCGCCATGGCCCTGGCGGCCGCGGCGGGTTCCGGGAACGACTCCGAAACGGAGCTGGCAACCGGGCGGTTCATCCTGCTCCACGACCCCGAGGGCTCGGCCGTCTGGGATGGCGAATTCCGGATCGTGACCTACATCAGGGCCGAACTGGAGCCAGAGATGGGCAACGACGAAATGCTCGGAACGGTGGCCTGGACCTGGCTGGTGGAAGCGCTGGAGAACCACAAGGCGCCCTACCGGGCAGCGGGCGGCACGGCCACGCGGGTCCTGTCCGAAAGCTTCGGCACCCTCGCTGAACGTCCGGGGTCCATCGACATCGAGCTCCGGGCGTCGTGGACCCCGGCGTCCTCCGACGTCACTGCCCACCTTGAAGCGTGGTCCGACATGGTGTGCACGTTCGCCGGGCTGCCTCCGCTGCCCGACGGCGTGACGCCCCTGCCGCATCGGCGCCGCAACTAGTGCGCGCGCACCGCTGCCGGCGTGCAGGCAGGCCGCCTTTCCGGGGCTGCCCGGTAAACTAAGGGCATCATGACCCCTAACATTCCGGAAAACACCACGGCCGGCGTCCCGGCTGCTGATACCGCACCCCACATCACGGTGGAAGGCTTCGACAGCCCCATCCCCGAAATCATCGAGCTGGCAGCACCCCGGGAGGGCGTACCGCTGGTTATCGAAACCCAGGCCGGGCTGGAGCGGTGCGCCGCCGCCATTGCTGCCGGCACGGGCCCCGCGGGGGTTGACGCCGAACGCGCTTCCGGTTTCCGTTACGGGCAGCGGGCGTTCCTGGTCCAGATCCGCCGCGAAGGCGCCGGCACCTGGCTGATCGATCCCGAACCCTTCGAGAACCTCACCATCATCAATGACGCCCTCCGCGGCGTCGAATGGATCCTCCACGCGGCCACCCAGGACCTGCCCTGCCTCCTGGAGCTGGGCATGTGGCCGGACAAGCTCTTCGATACCGAACTCGCCGCACGCCTGGCGGGCCTGCCCCGGGTTGGCCTGGCCGCGGTCATCGAGCAGCTCCTGGGATTCAGCCTCGCCAAGGAACATTCGGCAGCGGACTGGTCCACCAGGCCCCTGCCGGAACCCTGGCTCCGCTACGCCGCCCTCGACGTCGAGGTGCTCAGCGAGCTGCGTGAAGAGCTGGTGGAGCTGCTGGAAGCCGACGGGAAGCTCGGGTACGCCGAGCAGGAGTTTGCCGCCATCCTCGCTGCCGGCGTGGCCCCGCCCCGGGTTGATCCCTGGCGGAAGACCTCCGGCCTGCACCAGATCCGGGACCGCCGCCAGCTCGCCGCCGTCCGGGAGCTGTGGCTGGAACGCGACTCCCTGGCACAAAAACGGGACGTGGCACCGGGACGGCTGATTCCCGACTCCGCCCTGGTGGCGGCCGCGAAGGCCATGCCCGCCACCGTGCCGCAACTGCTGGGCACCAAGGGATTCCATGGCAGGGCAGCACAACGGGAGGCTCCACGCTGGCTGCGGTGCATTGCCGCCGCCCGGGACCTCGAGGAACTGCCTCCGCTGCACCTGGCGACGAACGCCCCGCCCCCGCCCCGCGTCTGGGCGGACCGCGACCCGGATGCCGCCGCGCGGCTGGCCACGGCCCGGCCCCTGCTGCAGGAAAAGGCCGAACAGTTGAACCTGCCGCTGGAGAACCTCCTGACCCCTGATTTCCTCCGGCGGGTGGCATGGCGGCCGCCCGCCCACATCAGCGAGGCGTCCGTGGCTGCCGAGCTGCGAGCCCTGGGCGCACGGGACTGGCAGGTGGAACTCACCGCGCCGCTGATTGCCGGCGCCTTCCTCAATCCGCAGCCGCTGCCGCCCAAGGAACCCAAAGCCGCCGTGGCAGCAACCGGGGAATGAGGGCGGGACGGTGGCCTTGCGGGCGAAGTTACCGGTGAGTAACATCTGGGATACATCCCCGTCCTAAGGAGCCCCGTCATGAGCGCCGCAGACTTTTCCGATTTCGCCAGCTTGTTCCCCGACGAGACCGTCACCCACTCCACCGTCCGGGACGTCGACCTGCCCGGCGCGGCCGGCACGTTCGCCCTCATCACCCTGGACAACGGGCTGGACGCCTCCAAGCCCACAACCCTGGGACCGAACACCCTGGTGGAACTCGGCACCGTGCTCGAGGGACTGCGGACACGGGTGGCGAACGGGGAGATCGCCGGCGTCGGCATCACGGGCAAGTCCTCCTACTTCGTTGCCGGCGCGGACCTTTCGGCGGTGAAATCCCTGGCGAAGCGCGAACACGGACTGTGGATGGCACAGCTTGGCCATGAGGTGTTCCGGACCCTTGCCAACCTGGGGGTTCCGAGCTTTGCGTTCGTCAACGGCCCGGCCTTGGGCGGCGGCCTCGAGGTGGCCCTGCAATCCACGTACCGGACGGTCTCGGCGGGCGCCGGAGCGCTGGCGCTGCCGGAAGCGTTCCTCGGGCTGGTGCCGGGCTGGGGCGGCGTCTACCTCCTTCCCCGCCTGATCGGCCCGGAACGCGCAGTCCAGGTCATGATCGAGAACCCGCTCAGCAACAACCGGACGCTGACCGGCGCCCAGGCCTTCGACCTTGGCATGGCGGACGCCCTCTTCGGCCCGGACAACTTCCTGGAGCAGTCCCTGGCCTGGGCTGCGGGAGTCATCACCGGGGAGGTTGTTCCGGAACGCCCCAACGCCGTCGACCCTTCCGCGCCCGACACCGCCGCCCGGTGGGTCGCCGCGGTGGCGACAGGCCGGCAGTTCGTCACCGCAAAGACCTCGGATGCGGCTCCCGCCCCGGGCAAGGTCCTTGACCTGCTCGAAGCCAACCGCACCCTGGGCCAGGCGGAATCCGCCGCGCTGGAATGCGAGACCCTGGCGGAGCTGATGCAGACGGATGAGTTCCGGGCAACGGTCTACGCTTTCCTCGACCTCGTCCAGAAGCGCTCCAAGCGCCCGGCCGGCGCCCCGGACCGGAGCCTGGCCCGGCCGGTCGCCAAGGTGGGCGTGGTGGGTGCCGGACTGATGGCCAGCCAGCTGGCGCTGCTCTTCGCCCGCCAGCTCAAGCTCCCCGTGGTCATGACGGACATCGACCAGGCCCGGGTGGACAAAGGTGTTGGCTACGTCCATGCCGAGGTGGACAAGCTGCTGGCAAAGGAGCGCATCAGCCCTGATGCCGCGGCACGGACCAAGGCGCTGGTCACCGGTTCCGTGTCCAAGGAAGCCTTCGCCGACGCCGACTTCGTCATCGAGGCCGTCTTCGAGGAGCTGGGCGTCAAGAAGCAGGTGTTCGCCGAGCTGGAGGGCATCGTCCGGCCCGATTGCATCCTGGCCACCAACACGTCCTCGCTGTCAGTCACCGCCATGGCCGAGGACCTGCAGCATCCTGAGCGCCTGGTGGGGTTCCACTTCTTCAACCCGGTGGCCGTGATGCCGCTGCTGGAGATCGTCCGTGCCCCGCGGACCGGGGACGAGGTCCTCGCCACCGCGTTCGAGCTCGCCAGGACCCTCAAGAAAACGGGAGTGCTGGTCAAGGATGCTGCCGCCTTCGTGGTCAACCGGATCCTGCTCCGGCTGATGGGCGAAGTGACCGCGGCCTTCGACGAAGGGACGCCCGCGGAGGTGGCTGACAACGCCCTGCGCCCGATGGGCCTGCCGATGACCCCGTTCACGCTGCTCGCGATGGTGGGACTTCCGGTGGCCCAGCACGTCCAGGAGTCCCTGAACGCTGCTTTCGGCAGCCGCTTCCCCGTCTCCGCCAACCTGCAGAAACTCATCGACAACGGCGTCAAGGGCCTCTGGGAAACGGCTCCGGACGGGACCCGCGCCATCCCCGGGTCCACCATGGCACTGATGTCCTTCGGCACCGCACCGTCCTCAGGTGAAGAGGTGCTGCGGCGCACCCAGGACGCCCTTGCCGAGGAGATCGGCCTGATGCTGGACGAGGGCGTGGTGGCCGGCCCCGAAGACATCGACCTCTGCATGATCCTGGGCGCCGGCTGGCCCCTGTTCCTCGGCGGCATCACCCCCTACCTGGACCGCGTGGGGGCATCGGAGCGGGTCAACGGCAGGCGCTTCCTGCCGCCGGGCGTGGCATCAAGCCCGGCCGCAGCGGCTTAGGCGGTACGTCAGGCTTCCGCCAGCCGGCCGCCGTCGAGCGCCAGGATGCGGTGCGCCACTTGCCGCGCGTATGCCAGGTCATGCGTGACAAGCACGACGGCGGCGCCCTCCTCCGCTGCGGACCGGACGGCAGCGTCGAGGACCGCCAGGCCCGCGCCGTCGAGCGCCACCGTTGGTTCGTCGAGCGCCAGGACGGCCGGCCTGCGGGCGAGGGCCGTGGCAACGGCCAGCAGCCGTTTGCCGGATGCGGGCAATTCCGCGGGATGCGCCTGCGCCTCGCCCTCCAGCCCGACGGCGGCCAGCGCCGCCTCCGCCCGCTCCCCCGCCGCGGCCCGGCCGACATGCCGGTCCAGGCCGAACCGGACCTCGCGCAGGGCGCTCCGCTCGAACAGCTGGTCCCGTGGTTGCTGGAAGAGAATTCCAACGGATGCCGCGATGCTGCCCACGGGTCGCGGTGCAATGTCGTTGCCCCGAACCAGTACTGACCCGCTTCCCGGCCTGAGCAGGCCGTTGAAGTGCCGCAGGAGGGTTGACTTGCCCGCACCGTTGGGACCCGTAATGGCCACCACCTCACCCGGGTGGACAGCCAGGTCTATGCCCTGCAGTACCGGGGACGGGAGGCTGCCGGCAGCAAAGTCCTGGCCTGGCCTGCGCCTGAAGCCCCGTCTGCGCTCTACATCGTTCCGGTAGCCGAAGGTCACGTTCCGAAGTTCCAGGGCCGGGGCCGTGCTGCCGCTGCGGCGGGAAATCGCGGTTTCCCGCGGCGGGGCCTCGTGCGGCCGCCGGATTCCCGCCGGCAGGGCACCGCCCGCCTGGAAATGGGCGGGCGGTCCGCTGGCGCTGACTGTCCCTTCCGCCAGGACAACCCACGTTGCGGCGTCCAGCAGCGGGGCGTCGAGCACCTGGCTCAGGATGACGACGGCGGTTCCGGCCGCGGTCAGGCGGCGCACCAGCACCTCCACTTCCCTGACACCCGGGGCGTCGAGGGAGGCGAACGGCTCGTCCATGACCAGCACCGGCGGACGGGTGATGATGGCACAGCCGATGGCCAGCCGCCGCAGCTGGCCGCCGGAGAGCCGGGCAGGATCCCGTTCCAGCAGTCCGGTGAGCCCGAGCAGGCCAGCAGTGTGTTCCACCGCCGCCCGCATGTCCTCCCGGTCCATCCCGGCGTTTTCCAGGCCGAACGCGAGTTCCTCCGCTACCGTTGCCTTGACCGTGGACAGGATGGCAGACGCATCCTGCGGGACGAACCCCGCCTGCCGGCCCCACTGCGCCGGATCGATCCGCGGATCTGCGGCGCTCCCGTCAAACTCCAGCCGCTGCCCGGCCAGTTCCAGGAATCCTGCCAGCACGCCACCCGTAGCCGGGGACAGCCAGCCGGCAAGAAGTTTGCCAAGCGTCGTCTTGCCGCTGCCGGAAGTGCCCAGGACTGCGGTGAGTGTTCCCGGGGCGAGTTCCAGATCCACGCTGGAAAGGACCGGTGCGCCGCCGCCGTGGTAGGCGAAGCTGCGGATGCCTGCTGCCAGCACCGGGCGGAGAAGGTGGTGCACGTCAGTTCCCCTCTGCGTAGTGCCACAGGCGCACGGCAACCGCGGCCGCAGCGGCAAGCACCAGCACCAGGCGCAGGACCCGTTGCGGCAGCGAATCCGGCACGACCCGGTAGCTGGTGCGGGGCCCGGTGCTGCTGAAGCCGCGGGCCTCCAGGGCAGCGGCCCGGGTTCCGGCGTCCTCCACCAGTGACAGGACCAGCGGGACAGCCTGGAGGCGGAAGGCGGCTGCCCGGTGCAGGAGCCCGCGCCGGATCACCAGACCGCGGGATTCCTGGGCCTGCCTGATCCGCCCGGTGCGGGCAGCGATGGCCGGCAGCAACGTGAGGGTGGAGGCGAGCACGAACCCGAACCGGCCACGGATGCCGCGCGCGGACAGGGCCGCCACCAGGTCCGGGACGTTGACGCTGCAGGAGTAGGCCAGCAGGACGAGGACCACCGCGGACAGCTGGGCCGCCCGCTCGAGCGCGAAGGACAGACCCTCTGCCGTGACGCGGACCGGACCCCACTGGGCGAGAACCGTCAGCCCCTCCGGAAAGGACAGCCCGTGCACAATCAGCAGGGACAACCCCAAGGGCAGCAGCACGGCGGCGGCAGCGGGCAGCATCCGGCGGGCGGTGCCCGCCACCACCGAGAGCGTCAGCGCAGCGGCGGACACGGCGACGGACAGCGGAAGGCTCGCCGCCGCCGTCGTGATCACTGCTGTGCTGCCGGCCGCTGCCAGTCCGCTCAGCGGATGAATCCGCACGGGTATGCCTAGGACGCCTGACCCGGCCCCGGCACCGTCGCTTCGGTCCGCGTTGCTTCCGACGCGGGAGCCTTGCCGGCCAGCACGCGGTGCCGGCGGACAAACGGGAACTGCTGGCTGGCGCGGCGCGGCAGCGCGTAGACCAGCACAGCCACCACGGTAAAGACGATGGCCTTGTCCATGGGATCCGAAATGAGTGCCTGCTTGGTGATGGCGGCCAGGAGGGTATCGCCCATCGAGCGGAAGGCGCTGACGATCGCACCCGTGGCCACCCCGGAGGTGCCGCCGAACACGAAGGCCGCAACCGGGGCGGACACTACGCCACCGATGATCCCGGTGGCGAAGCCGGCAACGGGCGCGAGGTAGAAGCGGCGGAACAGGCCGTACCGCGCGGCCAGCCCGGCGAGGCAGCCGATCAGTGCGGCCCCGGCGGCGAAGGGAAGCACTGTGGGGTTGAAGAAGGACCAGACGATGCTGCTGAGGGCGCCGGTGGCGGCACCGGCTGCCGGTCCTGCCAGGACGGCGATCAGGACGGTGCCGATCGCGTCCAGGTAGAACGGGACCAGGGTGCTGCCCACGAACTGGCCGAGGACGATGTTCAGGACCAGGGCCACCGGGATCAGCACCACCGTGGAGGCCGGAAGTGTGGGGAGGATGGCGACGATCAGCAGGACAGCCCCGGCCAGGAAGCCGGACAGGGCGACCAGGGCCGCTGCGCTGCCGGGGCCGCCGGTGATGTCGGCAGGCTGGTTGAGCACCAGGTAGATGTAGGTGGCGGCGATGGCCAGGCCGCCGAGGATTTCCAGCAGCCGGCGCCTGCGGGCGGCAGCGGGAGCTGGAGACGGCAACGTCAGGGAGGGCGATGACATGGGGTTCCTTCTGGGGTGCGGCACTTCAGGGCCCGGAAAATGCCGGGCCGTGCGGGACGCCGCCTATGTCACCTCGGCAGCAGCTGCGCCGGATGAATCAACCGGCGGGCCGGGGACCATTCTACCGGTGGTGGAGTATTTCAGCCCAGCCTGGCTGCGAGGCCGCCGACGGTGGATACCAGTTCGCGGAAGGCCTGCTCCGGGTTGTTGCCGGAGACGATCCTGGCGTTGGGTTCGATGCCCCACAGGCCGCGGAAGTCGGCAACCGTTGTTCCGGCGAAAAGCGGCGATTCCGCCTCAACGTCCACGGTAGCCGGCCGGGCCGTGTACTCCAGCGTTCCCGCCGCCACGCCGGCGGCGAAGAAGTCATGGACGTGGGCAAGGTAGCCCTGGTCGTAACGCCGATGGAACTCGAAGTAGAACCGCAACGCATCGGACAGGTGCCTGATGATCCCGTTGTCCGAGGTGCTCCGCTGCCCTTCCGGCTGGTCCGGGAGCACCAGTTCGGGGACGGCGGCGCCTGCCGCTTCCGCCAGCCGCCGGACATGCTCCGGCCGCATCTCGATGCGTTCTGTCGTGTCCAGCGAGCACACCACGGGAAGCTTTTCCATGGCCCGCCCACGGTAAGCGGCGTAGACCTCCTTCGCCGCGTGCGGGTCCACGTGGGTGTTCCATTCCGCGGTAGGCGTGGTGTTGCCCTGGTAGTAGAAGCAGCCGCCCATGATCACCACACCGGCCAGGAGCTCCGGCAGGTCCGGCTCCTTGCGGAGTGCCAGCGCAAAATTGGTCAGCGGTGCAGTAACCAGGGCCGTCAACTCCCCCGGCCGTGCCTTGGCATGTTCAATCCAGAGGTCGACGGCGTGGCGCGGCGACACCCGCCCTTCCGGTTCCGGCAGGACGGCGTGGCCGATGCCCTGGGGTCCGTGAGTCTCAGGGGTGGTCAGCAGCGGTATGGACAGCGGCCTGCGCGCACCGATGGCCACTTCCACCCCGTGCCGGCCGCACAATTCGAGGAGCGCGAGGGTGTTGCGCGCCACCTGGTCCGCATCGACGTTGCCGGGTGTTGCCGTCACCGAGACGAACTCCGTGTCCGGCAGGGCCGCGAGGTAGGCAACGGCCAGTGCGTCGTCGATGCCGGTATCGACGTCCAGGAGGTAGGCGGGCATGGCGGCCTAGAAGAGTGCCACTTTGGGGACTGCGGGGAAGATCCCGTCCAGTTCCTGCAGGTCGGCTTCGGTGGGGATCCAGTCGGCAGCCGCGGCGTTCTGCCGGACCTGGTCCGGCCGGGTGGCGCCGGCGATGACGCTGGCCACCGACGGCTGGGCGGCAAGCCAGGAGAACGCGACGTCGATTTCGGTGAGCCCGCGTTCCTTGGCGAAGCGGCTGAACCGTCCGAGCTGCTCCCAGTCGGCGTCGTGCACCATGTGGGTCCGCGTGTGGCTGAGCCGGGAGCCTTCGGGGGCGTGCCCGGGCGAGTACTTGCCGGTAAGCAGGCCGTTGGCCAGCGGGAAATACGGCAGGACCCCCAGGCCAAATTCCTCGGCAGCCGGTGTCACTTCCAGTTCCGCCCGCCGGTCCAGGAGGTTGTAGTGGTTCTGGGTGGAAATGAAACGGGCGCCGCCCAGCTCCCGCGCCACGTACTCGGCCTGCGCGATCTGCCAGCCGGCACGGTTGGAGTGGCCGAGGTAGCGGACCTTGCCGCTGGTGACCAGCGCATCGAGGGCGGACAGTGTCTCGTCGATGGGGGTCAGCGGGTCCGGAGTGTGGAACTGGTAGAGGTCGATCCAGTCCGTGCCGAGCCGCCGCAGCGAAGCCTCCACCGCCTGGATGATGTAGCGCCGTGAGCCGCGTGCTCCGAAGTCGGGGCCGTTGGCGCCCTTCATGTCCATGCCGAACTTGGTGGCCACCACCACGTCGGCGCGGCGGCTGCCCAGGGCCTTGCCCAGCATTGTCTCGCTGAGCCCCGGCTCCCGGCCGTAGGTGTCGGCGACGTCGAACAGGGTGATCCCGGCGTCGAGCGCAGCGGAGACCACGGCGTCGGTGGCTTCCTGCGATTCGGTGGCGGTGTTGGCGCGGCCGAGGTTGTTGCAGCCCAGGCCGACCGTGGAGACCGTCAGCCCTGATTTTCCGACGCGGCGGTAGGTGGTCAAGGAAACTCCTAAAGGCTGAACGTGGTGGCGGACTTAGCGGAGTGCTTCACTTTGAACTTGTCCGGTTCCTTGAACGGGGCCGCGGCGATGGTGAGCTTGGTGAAGTCCAGGTCCTCGCCGCGGGCGCAGACCTTGATGGCGTTGGCGGCCTTGTTGGCGTCCGGGCAGAGGCAGAAGATGTTGAGCTTGAAGTCAGTGAATTCGGACCGGTCCACGGTGCCGAGGCCGCGCCACGCGAGGTGGCTGACCAGGGCATCTTTCGCCTTCTCCTCCAGGAACCGGTCGCGTTCGGTGCCTTCCCTGGTCTTCAGGGAAAACTGCGCCACCACCCAGAACTGCTCCTCGTCCGGAATCTCCGCGTAGCCGTCCTCGGCGCACTGCACGGCGAAGGCGTCCAGCAGCGCATCGGCGGCCGCGGCGTCTGCGACGTCCGTCTCTTCGGTCTTGCTCTGGTGCCCCACCACGCCGAAGTTCATCACGAACTGGCTGTACTCCTCGTCGAACCAGGCCTCCCGGAAGTGGAGGACGCCCTCGTCGTCGCGCTTGTAGACCCTGACAATCCCGCTCATTTGCGTCCCTCCGTGAACCATTCGACGTCGGTGCCGTCAAAGGGTGCCTGCTGTGCCTTGACGGCCCGGTATAGTTCGTCCGCTGCGGCCTGGATGTCTCCGATGAGCCGTTCGGGGTAGTTCATGGACATACTGTGGTGGGCGAACTCGTCCTGGTCGTCGATGAAGACGCCCCGGTCCGCGGTCCGGATGACGTCCAGGTCCATGTCGATGACGTGGAACTCGGTGACGGCCGGCCGGATGTCCGTCCATTCGTGTCCTACTGCCAGGTCCACGTAAACCCGTACCCCGTTCGGATGGGCCGAGTCGTAGAACGTGGCAACCCAGTCCCCCTGTCGCGGGACCAGCAGGACGGCGTCGGACCGGGTGTAGAACGCGGCGCCCGGGCGCGAGCAGAACTCGTTGGTGCCCTGGAAGATCCACCAGCCGTGCCGGTCCTCGCCAAGGTAGCGCCCCGGCACCACCCAGTGGGCCTTGCCGTTCCATTTCCGGTTCCGGGACACCACCAGCTGGCCGGGCTGGAGGCCGCTGGGGACCCTCGTTGTAGTGGTGTGCATGACCGGTCCGGACTCCCCCGTTGCGCCCGGAATTTTCAGCGCATCCTCTTCCCTCACAGGATCGGAAGGCTGCCGGTGGTGGGGTGTTGTTGCCCCGGCAGCGGGCGCGCGAACGGGACCTTCGTCCCCAAAACCTGCGCGACGACGTCGTGCGTAATCTGCTGGGCAGTGAGCCCCACACGCTCCAGGACCTGGCTGCGGCTGCCGTGGTCCAGGAACTCGACCGGCAGGCCGACCTCGTTCAGGGCAGTGTCCACCCCGGCCGCGCGCATCTCCTGGCGGATGCGCGAGCCCACGCCGCCGGCGCGTACGCCGTCCTCGATGCAGACCACCAGCCGATGGTGGGAGGCAAGGGCGATGATGGAGCGGCGGACGGGAAGGGCCCAGCGCGGATCCACCACCGTGGTGCTGATGCCCTGCGCGCCAAGCCTGTTGGCCACGTCGAGGGCCAGCTCGGCCATGGCGCCGACGCTGACGATCAGCACATCGTTCTCCGTGGACCCCGAAGGACGGCGGGCCAGGATGTCCACACCGTCGCTGAGCCGTTCAAGTGCTTCAACCTCGGCCCCGACAGAGCCCTTGGAGAAACGGACAACGCTGGGAGCGTCACTGATGGCGATGGCCTCACGGAGTTCCTCCCGCAGCCGTGTGGCGTCGCGGGGAGCAGCCAGGTGGAGTCCGGGTACCACCTGGACCATGGCCATGTCCCACATGCCGTGGTGGCTGGCGCCGTCCGGACCAGTGACGCCGGCGCGGTCCAGGACGATGGTGACCCCTGCCTTGTGCAGGGCAACGTCCATGAGCAGCTGGTCGAAAGCGCGGTTGAGGAAGGTGGCATAGACAGCCACCACGGGGTGCAGGCCGCCGAAGGCCATGCCCGCCGCGGAGGTGAGGGCATGCTGCTCGGCGATGCCGACGTCGATGACGCGGTCCGGGTGCTTGGCGGCGAACTTGTGCAGGCCTACCGGGATGAGCATGGCTCCGGTGATGCCCACCACGTCCTGCCGTTCGTCGGCGATGGCGGCGATCTCGTCGGCGAAGACCGAGGTCCAGGACTTGGCGCCGGCTTTCCCGGTGGGTTCGCCGGTTTCCGGGTCGATGATGCCGACGGCGTGGAACTGGTCCGCCTCATGCGCGCGGGCTGGGGCGTAACCGTGCCCCTTTTCCGTCATGGCGTGCACGATGACCGGGCCGTTGTAGTGCTTGGCGGTGGCGAGGGCATGCTCCATCGCCTGGAGGTTGTGGCCGTCCACGGGCCCGATGTACTTCATGCCGAGGTCCTCGAACATGCCCTGCGGAGCCCACCAGTCCTTGATGCCCTTCTTCATGGCATGCAGGCTCTTGTAGGTGAACTGGCCCACCGGGCCGCCGTCCTGGAGCTTTTTCTTCCACCAGTCCAGCGCCACCTCATAGGCGGGGGCGGTGCGGAACGAGTCGATGGTGGGCCGCAGCGAGGCCAGGTAGTCCGCGAATCCGCCCACCGTGGGGGCATATGACCGGCCGTTGTCGTTGACGACGATGACCACCCGGCGCTTCTTGTCCGCGGCGATGTTGTTGATGGCCTCCCAAGCCATCCCACCTGTCAGTGCCCCGTCACCGACGACGGCGACGACGTGCCGGTCGCCTTCCCCGGTCAGCTGGCGGGCACGGGAGATTCCGTCCGCCCAGGACAGTGAGGAGGAAGCATGCGAGCTTTCCACGATGTCGTGCTCGGACTCGGCACGGGACGGGTAGCCGGACAGTCCGCCTTCCTGGCGGAGGGTGGTGAAGTCCTGGCGTCCGGTGAGCAGCTTGTGGACATACGACTGGTGGCCGGTGTCAAAGACAATGCTGTCACGCGGCGAGTCGAAGATGCGGTGCACGGCGAGGGTCAGCTCCACCACGCCAAGGTTTGGCCCGAGGTGACCGCCCGTCTGGGAAACGTTTGTGATCAGGAATTCCCTGACCTCCGAAGCCAGCTGCTTGAGCTGTTCTTCGGTCAACTCGTTCAGGTCCTGCGGATTCCGGATGGTGTCCAAGATTCCCAATGACCCCTCCTTCAGGTGGTAGACGTGCCGTTTAACTCTAACGCCTTGGTCCACGGGACCGGACGCGCCTGCACAGCCGAAGCCCCGGCTGGTCCGTGACCGGCCGGGGCTTCGGGAGATGCTGCCTGCTGGGCAGTTCCCGCTAGTTCGCGGAAATCTGGCGCAGCACGTACTGCAGGATGCCGCCGTTGCGGTAGTAGTCCGCTTCACCCGGGGTATCGATGCGCAGCACGGCGTCGAACGTGGTGGCGGAACCGTCTTCGGCGGTTGCCGTGACCTTGAGGGTCTTGGGCGTGGTGCCTTCGTTCAGGGCCGTGACGCCCTCAACGGAGAACGTCTCCGTGCCCGTCAGGCCCAGCGACGCGGCGGACTCGCCGGCCGGGAACTGCAGGGGCAGGACACCCATGCCGATGAGGTTGGAGCGGTGGATGCGCTCGTAGCTTTCGGCGATGACGGCCTTGACGCCCAGCAGGGCGGTACCCTTTGCTGCCCAGTCGCGGGAGGAGCCGGAACCGTACTCCTTGCCGGCCAGGACCACCAGCGGGGTGCCGGCTGCCTGGTAGTTCTGCGCTGCGTCGTAGACGAACGCCTGCGGGCCGCCTTCCTGGGTGAAGTCGCGGGTGTAGCCACCTTCGACACCGTCCAGGATCTGGTTCTTGATGCGGATGTTCGCGAACGTTCCGCGGATCATCACCTCGTGGTTACCGCGGCGGGAACCGTAGGAGTTGAAGTCCTTGCGCTCGACGCCGTTGGCCAGCAGGTACTGGCCGGCAGGGGTGTCGGACTTGAAGGAACCGGCCGGGGAGATGTGGTCGGTGGTGACCGAGTCGCCCAGCTTCAGCAGGACGCGCGCGCCCGTGATGTCCTTGACCGGCTCCGGCTGCGCCTGCATGCCCTCGAAGTACGGGGGCTTGCGGACGTAGGTGGAGTTCGGATCCCAGGCGAAGGTGTCGCCTGCCGGCGTGTCCAGTGCCTTCCAGCGATCGTCGCCGTCGAAGACGCCTTCGTAGCCCTTGGCGAACATTTCCTTGTCGATCGAGGAGTCGATGACCTGCTGGACCTCGACCGGGTTGGGCCAGATGTCCTTCAGGAAGACGTCGTTGCCGTCGGTGTCCTGGCCCAGGGCATCGGTTTCGAAGTCGAAGTCCATGGAACCGGCCAGGGCGTAGGCGATGACCAGCGGCGGGGAGGCCAGGTAGTTCATCTTGACGTCCGGGTTGATGCGGCCTTCGAAGTTGCGGTTGCCCGAGAGCACCGCGGCGACGGCGAGGTCGTTGGCCTGGACAGCCTCGGAAATCTCGGCTTCCAGCGGGCCGGAGTTGCCGATGCAGGTAGCGCAGCCGTAGCCCACGATGTAGAAGCCGAGCTTCTCCAGGTAGGGGGTCAGGCCGGACTTCTCGTAGTAGTCGGTGACCACCTTGGAGCCGGGGGCGACGGAGGTCTTGACCCACGGCTTGGCGGTCAGGCCCTTTTCGACGGCGTTGCGTGCCAGCACAGCGGCGGCGAGCATCACGGACGGGTTGGACGTGTTGGTGCAGGAGGTGATGGAGGCGATGGTGACAGCACCGTGGTCCAGCTCGAACTCGCGTCCGTCAGCCATCTTGACCGGCACCGGGCTGGAGATGCGTCCGGCGCCGCCGTGCGCTGCCGAGTACTTCGGCGGTTCGCGGTCGGTGTCGGAGACGTGGGTCGCTCCGGCGGTGAAGGACGGGGCGTCGGAGGCCGGGAAGCTTTCCTCAAGGGACTCGTCCAGGGTGCCGGCATCGGCGTCGTGGGAAACGTAGTTCTTGAGGTCGTGGCGGAACTCGTCCTTGGCCTCGGTGAGCTCGATGCGGTCCTGCGGGCGCTTGGGGCCTGCGATGGACGGAACAACGGTGGAGAGGTCCAGTTCCAGGTACTCGGAGAACTTGATGTCGCGGGACGGATCGTGCCAGAGGCCCTGCTCCTTGGAGTAAGCCTCCACGAGGGCAACGTTCTGCTCGGAGCGGCCGGTGAGGCGCAGGTAGTCCAGGGTGACGTCGTCGATGGGGAACATCGCGGCGGTGGAACCGAATTCCGGGCTCATGTTGCCGATGGTGGCGCGGTTTGCCAGCGGCACAGCGGCGACGCCCTCACCGTAGAACTCGACGAACTTGCCCACAACACCGTGCTTGCGCAGCATTTCGGTAATGGTGAGCACCACGTCGGTGGCGGTGGCGCCGGCCGGGATGCTGCCGCTGAGCTTGAAGCCGACGACGCGCGGGATGAGCATGGAGACGGGCTGGCCGAGCATGGCTGCCTCGGCTTCAATGCCGCCAACGCCCCAGCCGAGCACGCCCAGGCCGTTGACCATGGTGGTGTGCGAGTCGGTTCCGACGCAGGTGTCGGGGTAGGCGCGGAGGGCGCCGTCAACTTCGCGGGTCATGACGGTGCGGGCCAGGTATTCGATGTTGACCTGGTGCACGATGCCGGTTCCCGGCGGGACCACCTTGAAGTCGTCGAACGCGGTCTGGCCCCAGCGCAGGAACTGGTAGCGCTCACCATTGCGCTGGTATTCGATCTCCATGTTGCGCTCCAGCGCACCGGAGTTGCCGAAGGCGTCGATCTGGACCGAGTGGTCGATGACCATTTCGGCCGGTGCCAGCGGGTTGACCCGCTTGGGGTCGCCGCCCAGTTCCTTGACCGCTTCGCGCATCGTCGCCAGGTCAACCACGCAGGGAACGCCGGTGAAGTCCTGCATGATCACGCGTGCCGGCGTGAATTGGATTTCAGTATCAGGCTGGGCATTCGGGTCCCAGCCGGCCAAGGCGCGGACGTGATCGGCAGTGATATTCGCGCCGTCCTCGGTCCTCAGCAGGTTTTCAAGCAATACCTTGAGGCTGAACGGAAGGTTTTCTGCACCTTCAACGGAGTTCAACCGGAAAATTTCATACTCGGTTCCGGCTACATTAAGTTTGCCTTTTGAACCGAAGCTGTCCACAGTGCTCATCGCAGGACTCCTCTCGCAACAGTTTCATCTTTGTCGCGCGGTTGACCGCCTGCTAGTTAGGACGCCCTAATTACTTTCGGGCCCGAAAATTGCACACGGCCGGCCGTGAATACGGGCGCGACGTGGGACTACTACGGCCATCGTAGTCGATAACCGCGGCGGCATCACGGGCGGGGAGCAAGCAGCGCCACTGTTTCAAGGTGGTGGGTGTGGGGGTAGAGGTCGAACGCGCGCAGGCCGGCCAGGTCCCAGCCGGACTGGCGGAAGTAACCCACGTCACGGGCGAACGACGCCGGGTCGCAGGACACGTAGGCAATGGCTCGCGGGTCCGCCGCGACGAGCTGACCCACCACGGACTTGCCGGCACCGGCACGGGGAGGGTCCAGGATAAGGGCGTCAAAGTCCCGCGGCTTCTGGCGCAATACCCGTTCCACGCGGCCTTGGATGATCTCCACCTGCGGGGCGGCGTGCAGGTTCTTTCGGGCGTCCCGGCTGGTTCCAGGGGCGCCCTCCACGGACAGGACTGAGCCGGTCTCCCCCACGGCCTCCGCCAGCACGGCGGTGAACAGGCCCGCCCCGGCGTAGAGGTCAGCCACCACGGCACCGGCATGAAGGAACCCGCCGCCGTGCAGGAAATCTGTGACAGCCCCCACAAGTGTGTCGGGCGCGTCGCGGTGGATCTGCCAGAACCCCGCGCCTGTGACGCGGTAGTCGTGGCCTGCCACCGATTCCTGCACCCAGGTCCTGCCGCGGAGCTGTGTGACGTCCTCCGTGACCGGATCGAAGGACGCGACGGACACGTCCGCGGGCAGTTGGGCCGCCACGGCGGCCAGCCGCTTTGCCTTCGTCCCCGGTGCCGGGGCGAGAAGCACCAGCGGCCGTGACCCGTTGGCCGGCGCGGCCACCTCCACCCGTTCGATCCCCTGCAGGTCCAGGTTCCAGAGCTGCAGGGCGTTGATGGCGTCCGTGGCCAGCGGCATGTCCCGCACTGGAACAATGTGCGTAGACCGGTGTGCATGCATCCCGAGCTTGCCGCCGGGGGTGACCGAAAAGCTGGCGCGCGTCCGCCACGCGAGGCCCGTGCCGCCGTCGGACGCTGCTCCCCCATCGCCGGCGCCGGCACCCACCGGCTCCACTGCCGGGGAAAGTTCGACGCCGGCCAGCCGGCGAAGCTGCTCGGCCAGCACGGCGGCCTTGAGGGTGCGCTGCCGCTGGAGGGTGATGTGCCCGAACTCAGCACCGCCCACCGGCGGACGGCCCTGCTGCCAGGCACGGCCTGAATCCGCAGGGCGCCAGAAGTGCTCCACACGGTCAGGTGACGCTTCCAGCACTTCGATGACATCGGCCCGCCAGAACTTGGCTTTGTCCTCCGCGTCCGTCAGGCGCACGCGGACCTTTTCGCCGGGGATGGCGTGCCGGACAAAGATGACCCGTCCCTCGTGGCGGGCAACGCAGTGCCCGCCGTGGGCCACCGGTCCGACGTCGAGGACGGCTTCTTCGCCGCTGTGCCCGCCGGCCTCCGGCGTAGCGGCAGGGGTGATGGAGGTTTTGGCGGTCATTGGACGTCCTGGAGGTTCTTTGCTTCTTCGGATGATTTGAGCTGCCAGGGAACGCTGGCCACCATGACCCCGGGTTCGAAGTGCAGCCGGGTCTTGATGCGCAGTGCGGTCTGGTTGTGCACCAGCTGCTCCCACCACTTGCCCACGACATATTCGGGGATATACACCACGATAAGGTCGCGCGGGGAGTCCAGCCGCATCTGCTTGATGTACTCCATGATCGGGGTGACGGTTTCGCGGTAGGGACTGGCCAGCACCGTCAGCGGCACGGGGATTTCGAGTTTTTCCCAGTCGGCGACGGTCTGGGCCGTTTCCTCGGGATCGATGTCCACGGTGATCGCGTCAAGGCGGGAGGGCCGTGACGCCCGTGCATAGGCCAGGGCCCGCAGGACCGGCTTGCGCACATGCGAGACCAGGAGCACGGCATGCACCCTGGTAGGCAGGGCCCGCGGGGACGCGTCCTCGTCCACCGCCAGTTCCCGGGCGACGTTGTCGTAGTGGGCTTTGATGCTCCACATGATCAGGTACAGGATGAACATGGCCAGCAGGGCAAGCCAGGCGCCCTGCTCAAATTTGGTGACCAGCACAATGCCAAGGACGGTGGCGGTCATGCCGAAGCCGACGGTGTTGATCGCACGGGACTTGGCCATCCGCCGTCGGACTGTCTTGTTCCTCGTTACCTTCAGCTGCCGCCCCCAGTGCCGGACCATTCCCAGCTGGCTGGCGGTGAAGGAGATGAAGACACCCACGATATAAAGCTGGATGAGCTTGGTGACATCGGCATTGAACGCCAGGATGAGCACCAAAGCCCCAGCCGCCAGGGCCACGACACCGTTGCTGAAAGCCAGGCGGTCGCCCCTGGTCCGGAGCTGGCGCGGAAGGTAGCCGTCCTGGGCAAGGATTGAGCCAAGGACGGGAAACGCGTTGAACGCAGTGTTGGCGGCGAACACCAGGATGACGCCGGTCGCTGCGACCACAATGTAGAAGAGGATGGAACCGGGGCCAAAGATGGTCTGGGCGATCTGGCTGATGACAGGGTTCTGGATGTAACCCTCCGGCAGCGGGCTGCCGTTCAACAGGAGTTCGGTGGCGGGGTCCAGGACGACGTGGACCTTGGTGGCATTGGCGAGGTAGATGATGCCTGCCAGCATGGAGGCGCCGATGACGCCCAGCAGAAGCAGGGTGGTAGCGGCGTTCTTGCTCTTCGGCGGCCGGAAACTGGGTACACCGCTGCTGATCGTTTCGATTCCGGTGAGCGCTGCGGCGCCGGAGGAGAACGCGCGAAGCAGCAGGAAGGCACCGGCCAACCCCACCAGCCCTTCATCGAAACCGGCTGCGGGCACGATCGTGAAGGCCGCTGACGGCGCCTCCCCTAATTGGCCGGTGGCCGCCTGGAAAATCCCCACGGCCGTCATGCCGAAAATTGATGCGATGAAGATGTAGGTGGGTAATGCGAAAAGGGTGCCGCCTTTGCTCACACCCCGCAGGTTGAGCAGTGCCAGGATGACAATGCCGACGGCGGCGATCAGCGCCTGCTGACCATACAGTGAAGGGATGGCGGTGGCCAGGTACGCCGCGGCGGAGGACATTGACACGGCCACAGTCAGGACATAGTCCACCAGCAGGGCAGACGCCACCGTAATGCCCGCGTTCTTCCCTAGGTTTTCACCGGCGATCTGGTAGTCCCCGCCTCCGGAAGGATACGCGTGGACGTTCTGCCGGTAGGAGGCAACCACGGTCAGGAGCACCACCATCACGGCCAGCCCAACCCAAGGGGAGAAGGCCACCGCACTGACGCCGGCCAGGGCGAGCGTCAGCAGGATTTCGTCCGGTGCGTAGGCTACGGAGGACAGGGCGTCGGAAGCGAAAACCGGCAGTGCAATCTTCTTTGGGAGCAGGGTGTGGGAAAGCCGGTCGTTCCGGAACGGCCTGCCCACCAGCACGCGTTTGACGGCGTTCAGTATTGTCAGCACCCCACAAAGCTAGTCTGATTCCCTGGGGTTGTCATGACGGCCCCTTGACAGGGGCAACGCCGGATGCTGGCGGTAGAGTTCTAGCTGCACAACCTGCACAGGATTACAGAGGAGATACGGTGGCGCATTTCGTGATCATGGGATGTGGCCGGGTGGGGGCGACGCTGGCTCATACGCTGGAGGACGCCGGCCATTCCGTGGCCATCATCGACCAGGACGACCGCGCCTTCCGCCGGCTCCGCCAGGGGTTTACCGGCCGCAAGGTCACCGGTGTCGGCTTTGACCGCGACACCCTGAAGCAGGCCGGCGTGGCCGAAGCCTACGCATTCGCTGCCGTGTCCAGCGGCGACAACTCCAATATCCTGGCCACCCGGGTGGCCCGCGAAACGTTCCACGTCCCGCACGTCGTGGCCCGCATCTACGACCCCGGGCGGGCGGAAATCTACCAGCGGCTGGGCATCCCCACCGTGGCCGCGGTGCGCTGGAGCGCAGACCAGGTCCTGCGGCGCATCCTCCCCGAACAGCACCTGGCGGGTGATTTCCGGGAGCCCTCCGGACGCCTGGTCCTGGCTGAACTGGACCTGGACACCGGCTGGATCGGGCACCGGATCAGCAGCATCGAAAAGGCGGCGGACGTCCGGGTGGCATACCTCACGCGCTTCGGCGAGGGCATGCTCCCCGATGCAGGAACCGCCTACCAGGACGGCGACACGGTGCACGCCATGTTGCAGGTGGACCGCAGCGCGCACGTCGCCCAGATCCTGGCCAAAGCCCCCGCCAAGGAGTTGCAGTGAAAGTCGTTATTGTCGGCGCGGGAAGCGTCGGGTCATCCATCGCCAGGGAACTGCTGGCCCACAAGCACGAAATTTTGTTGATCGACCTGAAGCCGGAAGTGATCGGCCGGAGCGGACTGCGCGGCGCACACTGGCTGGTGGGCGACGCCTGCGAGCTGAGCACACTGCAGGGCGCCAAAGTGGAAGAGGCGGACGTGGTGGTGTCAGCCACCGGCGACGACAAGGTCAACCTTGTGGTGTCCCTGCTCGCCAAGACCGAATTCGGCGTCGGCCGCACCGTGGGCCGCGTGAACAACCCGAAGAACGACTGGATGTTCAACGATTCCTGGGGCGTGGACGTGGCCGTCAACACGCCGCAGCTCATGACAGCGCTGGTGGAGGAGGCCGTGGAAATCGGCGACCTGGTCCGGCTCCTGACCCTCCAGACCGGAGTGTCGTCCCTGGTCGAATTCACCGTGCCGCACGATTCGCACGTGATCGGCCGGACGGTGGGGCAGATTGACTGGCCGGAGGATGCCACCCTGGTGGCAATCCTGCGAGACCACGCCCCCATCACGCCCAGCCGCGACGACGTCATTGACGGCGGCGACGAGCTGTTCTTCGTGACAACCATTGCCGCCGAGGACCAGCTGCGCGCCCTGCTTTCACCCGAGGCGGCCGACTCGATGGAGGAAGAGCAGCAGGACGAAGGGGTGCCGGCAGGCCGCGCGGAACAGCAGGCCCTCGAGGACGACGGCTTCGACGGCTAATGGCCGTGGGAGCCGTCAGGCTTTCGGCGCCGGTTCCCCGCCCGTCAGGTCCTTTGCGGGGGCAGGACGGGTCACCAGCCAGGCCACCCAGACGCCCAGGATGTACAGCGGGGCCCCCATCAGGAGGCGGGTGGTGGCAAGTGCGGCAAGGCCTTCCGGGCCCATCAGGTACAGCGGCACCTGGACGAGAAGCCGGAGCGCCAGGACCGCCACGATGATCCAGGTCCCCAGCCGGTAGGCCTTGAGCCGGCCCGGGTCCTTGCGCCAGTCGAGGCCTTCGTTCCGGATGAACCCGAACAGCAGTCCGGCCACCGGCCACTTGACCAGGATGGAGATCACCATTGCGATGATGTACGCCGCGTTGGTGAAGAACCCCGGGAGGTAGAAGTCCTCGGCCTTTCCGGTGGTGTTGGCCAGCCAGGCGGAAATTCCAACGCCGACAACGCCGGCGAGTGCCTGGGTCAGGGGCCGGCGCTGGATGAGGCGGACCACGGTGAACACGGCAGCGGTGCCTAGCGCGGCAACCAGCGACGGCGGAAGGTCCTGCGTGATGGTGAACGCAATCAGGAACACCAGTCCCGGCATGATGCTTTCCGCGATGCCCTGGACTCCACCGGCACTGCGCAGGACATCCACCCGGCCGTCGTGCGTCCTGTGCAGTCCCGCCTTGGCCGCGTATTCGGCGGCGAGGCCGGCCACAGGCGAGGACTCCTGCGCTGTCCCCGGCTCCTGCTCCGGGCCGTTGTTCCCGGAACGGGATCCTCCGGAGGACGGGTCGGGCTGGGGCGAGGTCATTCGTTCTCCTGACGGGACAATATCTCGTAGCGGGGGTTGAACATGGTGGGCAGGCCCTCGCTCCGGGACAGCATTCCCTCGAGGCGGAGCTCGGTGCCGGCTTCGATGCCGGGCACCCGCCTGCGTCCGAGCCACACCACCCGCAGCCGGGGATGCCGCCCCGCTGCAGGTCGCTGCCGGCCGGGCCCGGACTCGGAGACGATAGCGCTGAAAGCGGCGCTCCGGTCCGCCGGGACGTAGGTGATGGACTCGATCCGTCCCTGGCAGAGCACCCGGCCCTTGACGGGCAACTGGCTGAGGGGGGTGGTGCGGCCACCGTCCCTGGATGCTCCATCCGGCACGGAATCAGCCAATCTGGGTGATTTCCGGGCCACGCTCCGGTTCCTGCAGGCCGGGAGCAGCAGGCGGGGGCGTGGCAGTGGCATCCTTCGGCAGGCGCAGCTGGAGGAGGTCACGGGGCGGCATGGGGCTGTCGCCCCGGACAACCACTACCTTTTTGAACAAGGCTTCGAGGGGTCCGGCCGCCTCACGGTCCAGTGCTGCGGCGCCGCCCAGGACGCCGCGGAGGAACCAGCGGGGACCGTCGACGCCGATGAAGCGGGCCACGCGGTAGCCCTGGCTGCCGTCGGGCAGGCCGGCGGGAAGCTTGGCGACGAGTTCCGTCCCGAACTCACCCTGCACCTCCTCGACCTGGCCGCCCTGGGCGCCCACTGACTGGCCGATCTGGCCGCGGATTTCCTCCCACAGCTCTTCGGTCTTGGGCGCGGCAAACGCCTGCAGCTGAAGGCTCGAACCGTTGAGGTCCATGGTGACGGCCACCACCCGCTGGGTGGCTTCCTCAACTTCCAAACGCAACTGGAGGCCCTCGCTGGGCGTGATCAGGAGCGCCCCGAGGTCAACGTAACCGTCGCGGCTGCTGATTTCAGATGCATCGAAAGGGCCGCTGGCACGGCGTCCGGTGCTGCCCGCTTCGGCGTCCGCGAGCGTCAGCGGTTCGTCCGGTTCGGCCGCCTGTTCCTTCTTGGCTTTCCTGCCGAGCCCAAAGACCATCAGGGTGTCTCCTTAGTTGTGAAGTTCCGGTCCGGCCTGGGGAGGCCCCGCCGTCGTGCTTGTTCCGGCCGCCGGCTCCTGCGCTGGCACGAAACCGGCGTTAGGGAAGGGTGAATCCGCCGGTTGACCCGAACCCTCCGGTGCCGCGTACGGATTCGCTCAATTCTGCGACCGGGACGAACTGCGCGTGCTCTACGCGCTGGATGACCATCTGGGCAATTCTATCGCCGCGCCGCAGTTCGATGGGCTGGCTTGCGTCGGTGTTGAGCAGGGTGACGGAAATTTCGCCGCGGTAGCCCGCGTCCACCGTGCCGGGAGAATTGACGATAGTGAGACCGTGTTTGGTGGCCAGACCGGAGCGCGGATGGATCAGGGCCACGAAGCCATAGGGAAGCGAGATGGCCACTCCGGTCGGAACGAGCTTGCGCTCACCCGGCTGCAGGACTACATCCTCCCGCGCCCGGAGGTCTGCGCCGGCGTCGCCCGGGTGCGCGTAGGACGGGGCCGCCAAATCGGGGTCCAGCATCTTCAGCTGGATCTGGAGGGTGGGTGCCGGGTTGTCCGCGCCCGGGGCTGTGGGTGCTTCGTGAAGGGCCGTGTCGAGTGTGGCGGGATGATCAGTCACAATCACTCACTCTAACCCCCGCGCCCGCGCCGAACCTAGGCGTCCCGCTGATGGCACGGGCAGGGGCAGCATGACCTCCGGTCCAATGCGGGCCCAGGACACCCGGCGCCAAGATGAAATAGCGGGGCAAAGGTGGAAAGCTTGGCGTATGCCCGAATCAAGCTCCCCTTCGCCCGTGCCCAATTCTTCGTCCACGGGCGCGTCGGTGATTTACACGGAAAAGCTTTGGCCCAACCTGTGGATCTGGATCATCGCGGCGGGTGTTTCGGGCGCCGGAATCCTGGTTTTTGCCCCCATCAGCGCGGCCGCCGGTTTTACTGCGGCAGCGGTGCTCTTTGTCATCATCACGGTGCTCCTGTTGTTGTCCACTCCCACCATCCTGGTGACCGGGGACACGCTGACGGTGGGCCGCGCCACCATCGAGCGCAAGTTCGTGGGTGACGTGCAGGAATTCCGCGGGGAGGAAGCAACGGCAGAGCGCGGGACGCGGCTCAATGGCCTTGCCTACCTTTGCATACGGGGCTGGATTGATCCCGTGGTGAAGATCGACATCACGGACCCCGCGGACAGCACACCCTACTGGCTCACCTCTACCCGGCACCCGGCCCGGCTCACGGCAGCCCTGACCCGCAGGTAGGGCTGCCGCTCGGCGGCAACAACTTCCCGGCCCCTCTGCCGCCGGCGCCCTGATCGACAGTTGCGGCCCCCGGTCCCTGATACGGCGGAAAATCGCGGCACGCCCGGCCCCTTGAGGCAAAACACGTACACCGGGTGGCAGAGTTTCGATTGATAGTAATGCCAGGGTGGAGGATTTGGATGCAGGATCTACGGCTTGTGGGCGTGCACGACGACGGGACTCACCTCCTGTTGACCGGAGCCGGCGGCGAGATGTTCCAGCTGCCGATCGATGAAGCCCTGAGGACGGCAAGCAGATCAGCGGCAAAGCGGCCCGCCGACCGGCCTGCCATCCCCATGTCCCCCCGGGACATCCAGGCGCGGATCCGTGCCGGTGCCACGGCCGCCGAGGTTGCGGAATTGTCCGGGCTGCCGCTCGCCAAGGTGGAGCGCTATGAGGGGCCGGTCCTGGCGGAGCGTGAGTACGTGGCTCAGCAGGCCCGCAAGGTGGAAGTTGCCACGCCCTCCCCCGGCCACGACGTGTACCGGGCGGCGTTCGGCGACAGCCCGGCCACCCTGGACGATATGGTGGCCCACCGGCTGTCCGCGCATGGAATCGATCCTTCAACAGTGGAGTGGGACTCCTGGCGCCGGCAGGACGGGACCTGGACCGTCTCGGCCAGCTTCGAACCCCAGACCGGCGGTACGGCCGGCATCGGCGAGGAACCGCCGGCGTTGTGGACCTTCAACCCGGTCCGGAAATCCCTGCAAAACACCAACCGGTGGGCGCAGCAGCTGAGTGAACTGGAGCCGCTTGACGGTCCCGTTCCCGCGCGGCGGCTCTCAGCCGTCTCGGACAGGCCCTTCGACTTCGAGGCCGATGCGGAGAACGTCCGTTCCGGCCACGGCAACCAGGCCGGACCTGCCCAAGGTCCGGGCAAGGACCCTGACGGGCTGCTCGACATGCTGCGCTCCCGCCGCGGACAACGCCTGGGCGTGGACGAGGATTCCGACGACGCCCTCGCGCTGCTGCTGACCCATGGCGTACCGGCAGCCCACCCCCGTCCGTCCGAGGTCATCCCGGAACCGGAGGAGCCGGAGACCGGGCCGCAGGACGATATGGATGACGCACCCGCCGCCAAGGGGGATTCCTTTATCCGCCGGCGCGACGCCCGTCCCTCCATGATGTCCAGGCTCAGCCTCATCCCGCCGCACCGCGATCCGGTGGAGGAGGCCCT
Source organism: Arthrobacter sp. Y3221087 (assembly GCF_059089905.1). NCBI lineage: Bacteria > Bacillati > Actinomycetota > Actinomycetes > Micrococcales > Micrococcaceae > Arthrobacter > Arthrobacter sp. Y3221087. The sequence goes on along the minus strand of NZ_JBNHFE010000008.1, from coordinate 40,092 downwards.
GCGGCTGCACGACGGCGTCAGCACAGACACTCGCGAAGTCACCATCGTCGCGTCCCCCACCCGTCCTTCGGGCACTGCTTCGGCCGGAGCGTCCCCAATCGGTACCGACGAGAGCGGCACCGACCAAACGGGGGACGATTCGGAGCCTGCAGCAGCCAGTGGGGCCGCTGCATCTCCTAATGTCGGCCTGAACGAATTGCTGGGCGGAAATCCCCGGCGCAGGGCACCGCGGCACGACGACTCCACACCGGCCACGGGCCAACTGCCCGAAACTGAAGCCCCTGAGCGACAGCCGTCGAGGCCCAAGCGTTCCAGCGTCCCGTCCTGGGACGAGATCGTTTTCGGCACCCGCGGCGACTGAGGACCTAACTAAGACAGGCTCTCCACGAGCACTTCTTCCAAATAGCTCCATTCCACTGACAGTTCCCCCAGGAAGGCTTCCCCGGCCAGGAGCCCGGGTGGCAGGTGTGGTGGTTCCCAGTCCTGGGGTTCGCTGTTGTAGGTGCGGCCTGCCGGGGAGATCCAGCCCGGTGGTTCGTTCTTTGTTGCCGGGGTGGGTTCCCAGCCGCTGCCGTGTTTCATCCGGTGATGTTTTGGGCAGAGCTGTCCCAGGTTCCTGAGGCCGGTGGTCCCGCCGTGATGCCAGGCGAGCAGGTGGTCGGCTTCGTTGTCGAGCGAGGCGTTGCTGCAGCCGGGGAACGGGCACTTGCCGTCCCGCAGCCGCAGCCACCGCCGCATTGCAGCCGGTATCCGGTAGTTCTTGCGCCCGATCTCCAGCGGCGCCCCGTCCCACGGGTCCACCAGCACCCGATAGAACGACGCCGCCCCCTCGGCCACCAGTTGCCGGGCCATCGACGCCGGAACCGGGCCATGACCATCCAGCACGGCGGGTTCGTCAGTGAGGCCAAGCAGGGAGAACACGGGCACGGTGACCAGCACCTGCGCCGCCGGTGACGGGACCTCCGCCAGGCTGGCCGCGGCCCCGGCGCCAGGCGCAACACTGCTCCCGGTGCTCAGCAGCGCCGCGGCGCCGGTACCTGTGGCCGCGCCCGTAGCCGCACTCCTCCCGGTGCTCAGCAGCGCCGCGGCGCCGATGTCGGCCATCAGTTGGGCAAGGGTGCGGGGCTCGTCCGGGCCCTGGAGGCCGCGGGCCAATGCCCTGGTCCGGCTCCATGCCGCGTTGGCCTGATCGGCGGGCAGGAACAGCGAGATCCAGCCCATCCCGTCGCGGTCTGGAGAATACTCCATCCGCCGCTGGGCCACACCCCGGGCATGCCGGCTTTCGATCGATTCCGGGTGGTGGCGTTCCCGCCAGGACCGTACCTTCCGCCGCAACCTCGCCGGCGGCAACTCCCCCGCCACACCCCCGGGCCCCGTGCCCAGAGCACCAGAGCCAGCCGCATCAGGCGTGAGGAAGTGCGCTTCGAGGGCCGCCGCGCCGGCGGCGTCCAGGCCCGCGGCCTCATCTACCAGGACCTGGGCGTTCTGCCACGACACCGACCCGGCCTGCAGCGCATCCAGCGCTGCAGGCAGGCTTCTGGTCAAAGCGTGCGCGGCACCAAGCAATGAACTTGCTGCGCGTTCGCCGATGGTCAGGACGCAGGCGACCTCGGCGACCACAGCCATCTGCTGCCCGGTAACCCATTGCGGGCTCGGGTCCGGGTCCGCCAAGGCAGCCGCAGCCTCCACGTGCCCGGCCACCAACCGCACCTTCACAGCCGTGGTGGCCGCCTCGATCCTGCTAATCAATGCCAGCCCATCCAGGCAGTCATCAGCGAACCGGCGCAAGGGATCAACACCATCGCCCAGACGTGAGTCAGCGGAAGCGGCAGGCGAAGCACCCGCAACGACGTCGGCAAGCTCGTCAGCGAATCCGGCCACCGACGCAACGGCAGCGAGAATCGCGTCCCTGCCATTGCCCTGCACCGCTGTGGCGTCCATGAATCCAGCATGCCAAGGGGGTCCGACAAAACATGCCCCCATAGGGCCAGCGGTGAAAAAGAATCTGAGAAATTGTGGTGGCGCACGCGGACTCCGGCGGCCCGGCGCTGCTAAGCCCCGGCCCCGGCAGAAGTCCCCGCCCCCGGAGCGCCTGCCCCACCCGTTCCACGCCACAGGCAGGCATCCACGTCGAACGGCAGCAACTGGTCCTGTTCGGCCATCAGGTTGGCCCCATGGGCTGTAACGCGCCGCATGTAGTGCCGCCGGCACAGCGTCTCGTAACCCACTACCGGGACATGACCGCTTTCCACAGTGGCTGACGGGTCCATGGCCATGTCAACATCACCCACCACCACCTGGGCACCCTCGGTGACCATGACGCCGTCGACCGTCCTGGCGTTGTGCGTGGCGCGCCGGCCGCACCAGCACAAGGCCTCGACCTGGAGCACCTGCACCCGGTCCGCCAGTTCGATGAGCCGCTGGGAGCCGGGAAACAGGCGGGTGCGGAAGTCGGCCGTAATGCCGAAGGCGAAAACGTCGACGTCGATCTCGTCAACCACCTTGGCGAGCTGTTCCACCTGCTCCGGCGAGTAGAACTGCGCTTCGTCGCAAATCAGGTAGTCCACACGCTGCCCCTGGGTGCGCCGGCGCATGACTTCCTCCCAGAAGTCGGTGCCGTCCCCTACTTCCACCGCATCCGTCTGGAGGCCGAGGCGGCTGGAGATGCGGGATTCACCGGCGCGGTCGTTGCGGCTGAACCGGACCCCGCCCCGCCCCCTGGCGCGGTGGTTGTGATCCATCTGCAATGCCAGGGTGGACTTGCCGCTGTCCATGGTGCCGGAGAAAAAGACGAGCTCAGCCACGGCGCACGCCCTTGCCGCCGGCGGTGAAACACAGCAGCGGCACCTCGCGTTCGGCCTTGGTCAGCGAGCCGTGCTGGCCCACCACCTCCATGGCGGCGGGGCGGCTGCGCCGCGTGTCGTACAGGGCCAGGCTGTCCCGCGCGGCAATCATGACGTCGCCGATCCTGCCTTCGACGGCGGGACGCACCGGGCCGAAGAGGCCGGCGGACAGCGCATCCTCCCGGGTGAACGCCCAGATCCTGCCGCGGAAGCGGGCACGCCAGGCTGCCAGCAGGCGGTCCCGGTCTGCGCCCTCTTCGAGGTACAGGTGCACCATTCGGGGCTCGCCCGCCGTGTGCCGGACACCGTCCACCAGTTGGGGGTCCGCGGAGTAGTCGATGCGGTGCTGCTCCGGCACGTCCAGCATCCCGTGATCGGCCGTGAGGAGGATGGTGGTGCCGGTCGGAAGGGACACACTGAGCCGCTTCACGGTCGCGTCCAGTTCCTCGATCTGGTGCTCCCACTGCTCGGAGCCGCAGCCGTAGCGGTGCCCTGCCTTGTCCAGCTCGTTCAGGTAGAAGTACATCAATGACCGGTCGGAGCCGGCCATTGCTTCGGCGGCTGCGGCCGTGCGGGCGTGGGAGGTGGTTCCGGACACGAACCGGCCGCCGCGGAGGGCGGCGCGGGTCATGGGAGAGTCACCGAACTGCGGCAGGCTAATGGTGGTGACGTCCACTTCGCCGGCGGCGCGCTCCAGCACCGTGGGGAACGGCTGCCAGGACTCGGGGTCCACACCCGGATCCCAGTTGCCCAACAGGTTGACCACCTTGTCCTGCTTCGGATCGAGCACGTCGTAGCCCACCATGCCGTGCTGGCCGGGCGGCAGTCCCGTCCCGAAGCTCGACAGTGCCGCGGCCGTGGTGGAGGGGAAAGCCGAATCGAGCCACACCGGAACGTCGCCCTGCCCGGCCTGGATCACCGACCGCAGGAAGGGGGTGTGCGCTGTTTTCTGCTTCAGCAGGCTCCGCCCCAGGCCGTCGGCCAGGACCACGCAGACGCGCTGGGCCGACGGCAGCCCGAGCGTGTTCGTGAAGCCGTCGACGCCGAGGCTGGCCGCGGCGCTGGTGAGGACTTCGGCGACCGAGCGCCGGCCGTAGGCGGGGGCGGAAGGCAGGTCCAGCGCCTGGCCTGCGGGGGCAAGAGGGGTACTGACAGCCTGGTGTCGGTCTTCGGGCATCAACGCTGCTGGTGGCCGCGGCTGAGCCGGGTGCCGAAGACACCGGCGCGCGGGCGTGGCGGGAGCGACTGCACATGGGGTGCCGGGGCGCTGGAGCCGGTATTCACTGCGCGCAGGGCACGGGCGAAGAGCTTGGCGTCCTGCACCGCCTGCAGGCCGTCGGCCTCGGCACTGATCCGCAGGACAATGTCCTCCTGGGCGATGGTGCCGGTGTAGCCGTGGTCCGCTTCGCACTGCGGATCCCCGCAGCTGGCAGGGCCCATGTCCAGCCGCTGGCCGCCGGACCAGGCGATGGACAGCGTGAGTTCGCGGACGGGGTCGGAGGGCTTGTAGTTCTGCGGCTGGGAGTACATGTAGCTGAGGACCACGGAGCGGATCTGCGCCACAGGCACCGATTCGGTGGAGATCTGGGCGACGATCTGCTCGCCGGCATCGTCCAGCTGCTGGTCGTCGACATGCGTGATCACCAGCATGTCCGAGGTCAGGACCAGGACGGTGATGTGGCGGCGGACCTCGGCACGGTCGAAGTGGGTTTCCAGGTGCACCAGGTGGGCTACGCAGTCGCGTCCGTCCAGGGCATCGTCCACGACGTCGGCCACCAGGCGGGGGTAGAAGCCGGCCTTCTGCAGGGCGTCGTCCAGGCTCTGGCCCTGGGCACCGTGGCTGTGTGAGCTGTGGTGGCGGACGGCCTGGTTGTCATTGCCGGGCGTTTCGGGCGCCGACGCGGGAGGCTGTGAGCTCATGACCCCTATTTTCACAGATCGGCCATACACATTGCGAACCGCACCGGTCCCGCACGCGCGGGCTCAGCCCAGCATGGCCCGGCGTGCGCTGTCCGTCCGCTGGGCGGCGTTGCCGATCCGGACGTCCGCGGCAAGGATGGTGGCGCCCGACGTGCCGCACAACACGGGATTGAATTCCACCAGTGCGATCTCGGGGTGGTTGTCCTTCATCCAGGCCAGCCTGCCGGCCAGGTCCTCCAGCGCTTCAACGTCGACGGCCGGCAGTCCCTGGTAGGCGAACAGCTTCCGGGCAGCCCGGGGCGCGCGGATGAAGTCGTGCACGTCGGCGGCGGACAGGGGCGGCACCCGGTGCGCCCAGTCGTCGAGCAGGCTGGTGGCGTCACCGGCCAGCCCGAATGAGACCACCGGACCCAGCAGCGGGTCCTCGATGGCCCTGAACGTGCACGCCTGGCCCACAGGCGCCATAGACTGCACCTCCAGTGCCGGGTCGCCGTAGGCGGCGAGCGCCCGGCGCATCTGGAGGACGTTCTGGCGAAGAGACTCCGGGTCCTGGATGTCGAGCCGTACTCCGCCCAGGTCGAGCCGGTGCCGCAGCGCGGGAGCGGTGGTTTTCAATGCGACGGGCCAGCCCAGTGCGTCAGCCGCTTCGACGGCCTGCTCCGGGGTATCGAAGCCCACGGACGGGAGCAACCGGATGCCGTAGTGGCCCAGCAAGGACGCTGCCGCTGCGGGGTCCAGCTGCTTGAGCTGCTCGCCGCGGACATCCCGCAGGAGGACCTCGATCTCGGCGCGTGCCTGCTGCGGGTCGCAGCCGGCGGGTTCCACGAAATGTCCGTGGTCCCGCGATACCCACTCCGCATACCGCACCACGGCCGCGAGCGCAGCCACCGCGGCGCCGGGGTTCGAGTAGCACGGGACGGTGTGGTCGAGCGACCCCACCATGCCCTCGACGTAGACGGAGGGGTCCAGGATGCCGGTGAACGCCGCCACCACGGGCTTCCCGGCGGCGGCCGAGCATTCGGCCAGCACTTCGGCGATGCTGTCCACCGTGAGTCCCCGCGCGGGCAGGAGCGCAGCCACGGCCGCGTGCACGGCATCCGATTCCAGCGCCTTCAGCAGCTCCGCGCGCAGGGCCGGCAGGGCAACGGACCGTCCGGCGTCGAGATCAACCGCGGCCACCAGCTGCGCGACGCTGAGCCCCTGGTCGGTGGCGCTGTCCGCCACCACTTTGCCCAGCGCCTGCGAGTTGCTGAAGATGGCGATGCCCGGACCGGCGGGAAGCGGTTGGCCGGATACAACCTGCGCCACGTCCACCAGCTGCTCGATGGTCTCCACCCGGATGACGCCGGCCTGGCGCAGCATGGCATCCAGTGCCCCCACCGGCGCCTGGGTTGTGCGCACGGCGTGGCCCGGGGGAAGCCGCAGCCCCATGGTGTCCGATTTGGCCACGATCACCGGTTTGGTCCGGGCCAGCCGCCGGGCGAGTCGCGAGAACTTGCGCGGGTTGCCGATGGATTCCAGGTAGAGGCCGACGGCGGAGGTATCGGCGTCGTCCTCCCAGTACTGCATCATGTCGTTGCCGGAGACGTCCGCCCTGTTTCCCGCGGACATGAACGTGGACAGGCCCAGCCGGCGCCGGCTGGACGCGGCGTAGAGCGAGACGCCGATGGCGGCGGACTGGCTGAAGAGGCCGAGGCTGCCGCGCAGGGCCAGTGTGGGCGCCATCGACGCGTTGAGCGAGACGTCCGGGTGGGTGTTCACGATCCCGAGCGAGGCCGGGCCGATGACGCGCATCCCGTTCGCCCGCGCCTGCCGCACCAGGTCCCGCTGCCGCTGGAGGCCGCGTTCGCCGTCGTCCGCGAAACCTGCCGAGGCAATCACAAGGCCCTTCACCCCCGCCGCAGCGCAGTCGGCCACAACCCCCGGAACTTCCTCGTAGGGCACCGCAACGACGGCCAGGTGCACCGGATCCGGGACTTCGGACAGGCTGCCATAGGACAGCATGCCGGCCAGTTCGAAGGCCTCGGGGTTGATGGCGTAGACCGGCCCCGGGTACTTGCCTTCGATGATGTGCTCGAGCAGCTGGTAGCCCACCGTGCCCCATTTGCGGCTGGCACCAATGACGGCAACGGACGGCGGCGTCAGGAGGTCGCGGACGCTCCTCGCCTCCGCGCGGTGCTCGCGGGATTCCATGACGGCCCGGGATTTCTCCGTGGGGTCGATGTTGAACTCAAGGCTGACCACGCCGTCGTCGAAATGCCGTTTGACGTCATAGCCGGCGTCGGAGAAGACCATCAGCATCTTGCGGTTCTCCGGGAGCACCTCGGCAGTAAACCGGCGGATCCCGTTTTCGTGCGCGGCGGCGGCAAGGTGTTCCAGCAGGATGGAGCCCAGTCCCCTGCCCTGGTGCGCGTCGGCGATGTTGAACGCAACCTCCGCCTCCGCGGGATCATCCAGCCGGTCGTAGCGGCCGATTCCGATGATTTCCCCCCGGCTGGTGATGACGAACGCCACCCGGTCCTTGTAGTTCACCTCCGTGAAGCGTTTGAGCTCCTTGCTGGACAGCCGGGCCTTGAAGGCGAAGAACCGCATGTAAATTGAATCCTGGGACTGGCGCATATGGAACGCCTGGACCGCATCGGCATCCGAGGGATGGATGGGGCGCAGGTGCGCTGTTCCGCCGTCGCGCAGGACGACATCGGCTTCCCAATGTTCCGGATATTCGCCGTCCCCGGGCTGATCCACCATAGGCTTAGCCTAGCCAAAAACTTCCGGAGCACTCCGGAAAGCTGCACAGTAACCCCCAGAAGGATTCACCAACCCCATGGCCCGCCGCCAAAGTTCAGCCCCTCCCGTGGACACCACCCCCTACACGGAGAACATCGTGGATATCGATGTGACCTCCGAAATGGAGGGTTCCTTCCTGGAGTACGCCTATTCCGTCATCTACTCCCGCGCGCTCCCGGATGCCCGAGACGGGCTGAAGCCGGTACAGCGCCGCATCCTGTACATGATGAGCGACATGGGCCTGCGCCCGGACCGCGGCCACGTCAAGAGCGCCCGCGTGGTGGGCGAGGTGATGGGCAAGCTGCACCCGCACGGCGATACCGCCATCTACGACGCCATGGTGCGCATGGCGCAGGACTTCTCGCTCCGGCTGCCGCTGATCGACGGGCACGGCAACTTCGGCTCGCTCGACGACGGCCCGGCGGCTCCGCGGTATACGGAGGCCAGGCTTGCTGCCGCCGCCCTCACGCTCACCGACCACCTCGACGAAGACGTGGTGGACTTCGTCCCCAACTACGACAACCAGCTGACCCAGCCCGATGTGCTGCCGGCGGCGTTCCCCAACCTGCTGGTCAACGGCGCCACCGGCATCGCCGTCGGCATGGCCACCAACATGGCACCGCACAACCTGGTGGAGGTCATCTCCGCCGCCCGGCACCTGATCGCCCACCCGGACGCCACGCTGGATGACATCATGCGCTTCGTGCCGGGCCCGGACCTGCCCAGCGGTGGCCGGATTGTTGGACTGGACGGCATCCGCGACGCCTACGCCACCGGACGCGGCTCCTTCAAGACCCGCGCCAAGGTCGAGGTTGAACAGCTCTCCGCGCGCCGGACCGGACTGGTGGTCACCGAGCTCCCCTACATGGTGGGCCCGGAGAAGGTGATCGAAAAGATCAAGGACGCCGTCAACGCCAAGAAGCTGACCGGCATCAGCGACATCGTGGACCTTACCGACCGCAAGCACGGCCTGCGCCTGGTCATCGAGCTGAAGAACGGCTTCAACCCCAACGCGGTCCTGCAGCAGCTGTACCGGTACTCGCCGATGGAGGACTCGTTCGGCATCAACAACGTCACCCTGGTGGACGGCCAGCCGCAGACGCTCGGCCTGGTGGACCTGCTGCGGGTGTACGTGAACCACCGGATTGACGTGGTCCGGCGCCGGACCGTGTTCCGGCTGGGCAAGAAGAAGGACCGCCTGCACCTGGTGGAGGGCCTCCTCATCGCCATCGTGGACATCGATGAGGTCATCCAGATCATCCGGTCCTCGGACGAGGCAGCCGCCGCCCGCGCCCGCCTGATGTCCATCTACGACCTCTCCGAAGTCCAGGCGAACTACATCCTGGAGCTGCGGCTCCGCCAGCTCACCAAGTACTCACGGATCGAGCTGGAGAAGGAGCAGGAGGAGCTGCGCCGCGAGATCGAGGAACTGGAGGCCATCCTCGGCTCCGAGGAACTGCTCCGCGGTGTGGTGTCCGACGAACTGGGCGAGATTGCCGAGCAGCACGGCACCCCGCGGCGCACAGTCCTGCTGGAATCGGAAGCCGTGTCCCCCACCGTCGCCGCCGAACTGGCCGGCGCCAACGGCAAGAAGGGCAAGCCCGCACCGCTGGCCCTGGAGATCGCTGACGATCCCTGCTGGGCCATCCTCACCGCCTCAGGCCAGATAGGCCGCACCAGCAACCAGGAGCCGCTGGCCGAGGCGGGGCCGCGGAGCAAGCACGACGTGTTCACCTCCGTTGTGAAAACGTCGGCCCGCGGGGAAATCGCGGCCGTCACCTCCCAGGGGCGGATGCTGCGCCTGCAGGTGATGGACATGCCTGTCCTCCCGGCCATGTCAGGACTGCCCAACCTCGCCGGCGGCGTACCGGCCAAGGACTTCCTCACCCTGGTCAAGGGTGAAACCCTGGTGGCGTTTGTCCCGCTGGACGAGGTCCTGGCCATCGGCACCGCCCAGGGCGTGGTGAAGCGGGTCCAGCCCGACTACCCGCTCAACCGCGAGGACTGGGAAGTCATCGCCCTGAAGGACAAGGACGTCGTGGTGGGCGTGGCCCCCGCCGGGGCAGACGACGCCGAACTGGTGTTCGTCACCAGCCAGGCGCAGCTGCTGAAATTCCCGGCGGCCGCCGTCCGGCCCCAGGGCCGCACGGCGGGCGGCATGACCGGCGTCAAGCTGGGGGCGGACGACCGCGTGATCTTCTTCGGTGCGGTGCAGCCCAAGGACGAGGCCGCCGTCGTGGTCACCATTGCCGGCAGCAACGGCGCCCTGCCGGGCACCGCTCCCGGCACCGCCAAGGTGACGGGTTTCTCGGAGTACCCTGCCAAGGGGCGTGCTACCGCCGGCGTCCGGGCGCACCGGTTCCTGAAGGGCGAGGACACGCTGCTGCTCGCGTGGGCCGGCCATGGCCCGGCAAAGGCGTCCTCCGCGGCGGGTGTGGCCAGGTCCCTGCCGCAGGAGCACGGCCGGCGCGACGGCTCGGGCGTGCCGCTGTCCCAGCCGGTGGAAGCCGTGGGTCCTGCGATGGCATGGCCAGATCCCGCCTAGACTGCTGCCATGCCTATCGTTCCTGATGAAAAGGACTGGACCTGGGTCCTGACGCGTCCCTGCCCGGAATGCGCCTTTGACGCCTCCACCGCCACGCCGTCAACGGTCCCCGGGACCATTGCGAACATGCTGCCTCGGTGGCGGGCGGTGCTGCGGCGGCCCGATGCGGCGGAGCGACCGAATGACCACACCTGGTCGGCGCTGGAGTACGCCTGCCACGTCCGGGACGTCTTCAGCCTGTTCGACCAGCGGCTGAACCTCATGCTCGAATCGGACGAGGCCCGGTTCGAGAACTGGGACCAGGACCGGACGGCCATCGAGAAGGACTACGCCAACGCGGACCCCGCGGTGGTCAGTGCCGAACTCGCGGCCGAGGGCAAGCAGGTGGCCGAGTCGTTCGCCGGCGTCCGGGAATCGGAGTGGGGCAGGAAAGGGCTGCGCAGCAACGGCTCCGAGTTCACCGTCCTGACGCTCGCCCAGTACTTCCTGCACGACGCCGTCCATCACCTCCACGACGTGGACGGCTAAGCGTTTCCTGCGTTTGCTCCCCTTCGGGAAGCCACCAGGGCGTCTTCGTCGCCCGGCGCCGCGCGCAGGACGAGCCGGGCATCTTCCGGCTGGATATCGGCCGGGTTGTGCGTCACCAGCACCACCGTGCGGCCGCGCAGCCCGTGCCGCAGGTCTGCCAGCATGTGGCGGGCGGACCCGGCATCGAGGTGTGCCGTGGGCTCGTCCAGGAGGATCACTTCCGCCCCCGTCATCAGGGTCCGCGCCACGGCGAGGCGCTGGCGCTCTCCCCCGCTGAGGAACGCGCCGCCCGGGCCGATCCGGGTATCCAGGCCGTCAGGCAGGCGCTCCATGAGGCTGGTCAAGCCCACGGCCCGGATGACGGCGCCCATCTCCGCCTCCATGCCGGCCCCGCTGCGGTCCGCGGGGCGTCCCAGCAGCAGGTTGCCGCGGATGGTCGAGTCGAAGAGGTGTGCCTCCTGGGGGCACCACGCGGCCCGGCCCGTCACGCGTGCCTCGCCCGCCGCCGCAGGGAGGAATCCCAGCAGGACCGAGAGCAGGGTCGATTTCCCGGACCCCGAGGGACCTGTCACGGCGAGCCAGCGCCCCGGTTCGGCAACGGCATTGACGCCCGTGAATACAGGCCTGCCGCCCGGCCATGCGGCGGCGAGGTTGTCCAGTTCGACGCCGGGACGGTTTCCGGTGCGGGCCGGCACCGCGTGGAGCCCGTCGGAGTCGTCCGCGGTCGGGTCCAGGGCTGCCAGCGCGCCGGATTCCTCCACCCGCTGCAGGACTGTCCGCAGCGCCGGGAACTGGCGTACCGCCGTCGCCATGGCTGCGTAGGGTTCCACCAGCGCCAGGAGGAGCAGGACCACCACCGCCGCGGTTGCCGGCGCGATCCGGTCGTCGAACACGGCCGGGGCGGCGAGCCAGGCGGCCGCGAGGGCAGCGGCACAGCAGGCGGCCGTCGTGACAGCGTGGCCCAGCCCGTCCGCCCAGGCGGATCGCCGGGACGCCGCGGTGGCGTTGGCGTCCTGCCGTTGGAGGTCCTCCAGGACCAGGGGTGCCACGCCGTTGGCATGGAGTTCCGCGCGGGCGTCCAGTGCCGCTGAAATGCGGCGCAGCACGCCGGAGCGCAGGAGCTGCTCCGCCGTAGCCGACTTCCGGTCGCCCCACAGGGCAACCGCCGGGGCGAGCACCAGGCTGGCAAGGGCGGCAGCGATGACGGCAGGCAGCGCGGACGGCACCAGCAGCCAGGTGGCGGCCAGCGCTAGCACGGACACAGCCACGGCGGTAACCGGCGGCAGGACCACGCGGGGAAGCAGGTCACGGATGGTGTCGACGTCGTCAATCACCGTTCCCAGCACGTTGCCGCCCTGCAGCAGGCGGCGGAGTGCCAGTGCCCGGCGGCTCAGCGACTCCCACAGCCGGCCCCGGAGCCTGGTGAGGGCCGCGAACACGGCGTCGTGCAGGAGCAGCCGCTCCCAGTACCGGAACACGGCACGGCCGATGCCGAAGAACCGGACACCCACGATGGCTGAGAGCAGGTACAGGATGGGCGGCTGCTCGCTGGCCCGGATGATCAGCCAGCCGGAGAGTCCGGACAGGGCGACGGCGAAGACCGCCGCCAGCGTGCCCACCGCAGCCGCGCCGCCGAACTTGCCCTGTACCGGCGCCAGCAGTGCCGCCAGGAGCCGGACGGGCGTCCGCCGCTGCCCGCCTGTACTGACTTCCCGGGCGCGGGGGCCGGGTCCGGCCGGTCCGCCACGTGATCCAGCGGGTGCAATCAGGGTGGCATCGCCGCCGGAACCGGCGGTAGCGGGCAGCGGTTGCCGGCCCGGGTCCCCTGCTGCCGGCACGTCCGGGACTATGCCGCCTACAGGGACCAGGTGGTCCGCGAGGGCGCGGGTACGGTCATTGTGCGCCACCAGGATCACCGTGACCTGGCCCCGCAGCCTGCGGATGGCATCCTCCACCGCCAGTGCCGACTCGTCGTCGAGGTGCGCGGTGGGTTCATCGAGCAGCAGGACCGCGGCTCCTGCCTCGATCCGGGCCAGCCCGCGGGCCAGGGCCACCCTGCGCAGTTCGCCTGGGCTCAGCTCAGCGGGGTGTTTAGCGGCCAGGTGCCCCGCCGCGGCCTGCACCAGGCAGGACCTGGCAACATCCACTGTCAGCGCCCGGTCCCGCGAATTCCGGGCGTGGGCGGACAGGTAGAGCAGCACCTCGTCCATAACGGTGTCGGCCACCATCACAGGATGCTGCGGGACCCAGGCCACCACGGTACGGTCCAGGCCTTTGACGGAACCGGTGACGGACGTGCCGCCTCCGTCGCCGATGGTCCCGGCCAGGACACCCATGATGGTGCTCTTTCCCGCGCCGCTGGGCCCGTCCAGGGCGGTGATCCGGCTCTGCGGCGCCTCGAAGCTGAGCGGTCCGACGGCGGCCCGGGACCTTCCGCCGAAGGTGACAGTCAGCGCGGAGGCTGTAATGGGGGCGCCCGGCCGTCCTGCCCGCACGGCAGCAAGCGGCCGGGGTTCAGGTGCCTCGGTAACGGCCGCCACCTCTGCGAGCGCCACGCGGCCGTCATCGCTGGCATGGTGGGCGGTACCCAGTTCGCGCAGCGGAAGGTAGCAGTCCGGGGCGAGGATCAGCGCCAGCAGCCCGGCCTCGAGCGGCATGTCGCCGTGCACCAGCCGGACGCCGATGAACACGGCCACGACGGCCACGGAAATGGTGGCGATCAGTTCCAGGGCCAGGGCGGACATGAAGGCCGTCCGCAGGGTGCGCATGGTCCGGAAGCGGTACTCCTCGGAAATCTCCTCCAGTGCCCTGCGCTGGGCGGACGCGCGCCCCAGTCCCACCAGGACCGGGAGTCCCTTGGCCAGCTCCAGCATGTGGGCCGAGAGCCGAGCCAGCGCGGACTGCGCCTCACGCACCTTATCCTCGGTGTAGCGGCCGATCAGCACCATGAAGAGCGGCACCAGCGGCACGGTGAGGACGATCACCACGGCGCTGACCCAGTCAGCAAAGAGGATCCGGGCGCCCAGCAGCAGCGGGATGGCGGCGCAGTTCACCAGGGCAGGAAGGAATTGGGTGTAGTAGCTGTCCAACGCGTCCAGTCCCCGGGTGGCCAGCACAGCCAGGCCCCCATCCGCCGGACCGGTGCCCCGGCTACCGTTCCGCAGTGCCCGTTCGAGCAACCCGGACCGCAGTTCCTCCTTGATGCCCAGGGCGGCCCGGCGGGCAGCAACGGCCTGTCCCCACACGGTGAGGGAGCGCAGGACCACGCCGGCCAGCCCCGGGATCATCTGATCGGCCCAGTGCGGTTCCCCTGCGGCCAACCCCGCCAGCGCGGAAGCCACGGCCTGGCCGATCAGGACCAGCGACAGCGCCTTGAGTGCTGCCAGGAGACCGAGCCAGTAGAGGGCGGAGCGGGTGGCGGGACCGGCGGGGAACGTTGGCCGCACGTCAGCCTTTCGTGGTGAACGCCCTGGCGGCCACTGCCGGCAGGAAGCTGTGGGCCTCCGGGATGGACGCGGCGCTGACCCGGCGGCGGAACACCCAGTAGGTCCAGGCCTGGTAGGCAATCACCAGGGGCAGGCCGAACGCGGCGACGATGCTCATAAGGCCCAGAGTGTAGTCCGATGAAGAGGCGTTTGAAATGGTGAGGTCGAAGGCCCCGTCCAGGGTGGACGGCAGGACCACGGGAAACACCGCGCCGAAGATGGATGCCGTTCCGAGCACCAGGAACACGCCGAGCGCCAGGAACGCCTTGCCTTCGGCTCCGGAGCGGGCCAGCAGCCAGGCCGCGGCGGCGGCTGCGACGGCGAGCAGGACCGCTGCCCAGGTCCACGGTTTTCCGTCCAGGAACTGGATGCTGAGCGCCCAGGCCGCGATGGGCAGGAGCAGGACCGGCAGCAGCCGGATGAACCACTGCCGGGCACGGTACCGGACCTCGCCGTCGGTCTTCAGCGCAAGGAACGCGAGGGCGTGGACCAGTGAGAAGCCCACTACTGCCAGCCCGCCCAGGACCGCGTAGCCGCTGAACCAGGCGAAGGGGCCGCCCTCACGGTCGCCGTTCGCGTTCAGGGGCAGTCCGGTGGTGGTCAGGGCCAGGGCGGCGCCGACGCCGAAGGCAGCGAAGAAGGATCCCAGGGCGATGGCCCAGTCCCACCGGGCCCGCCAGCGGTCAGTGTCCACCTTGCCGCGGTATTCGAAGGCCACCGCACGGAAGATCAGGGCCACCAGGACCACCAGCAGCGGCAGGTAGAGGGCGGAGAACAGGGAGGCGTACCAGAGCGGGAAAGCGGCGAACGTGGCACCGCCGGCCGTGAGGAGCCAGACCTCGTTGCCGTCCCAGACCGGCCCGATGGTGTTCAGGAGCACGCGGCGTTCGGTGTTGTTCCGGGCGAAGGCCTTCATCAGCATTCCCACGCCCAGGTCGAAGCCCTCGAGGAAGAGGTACCCGGTCCACAGCACCGCGATGGCGATGAACCAGATGGTCGGCAGCAGTTCCATAGTTCGTTTCCTCTGCGTTCTGTTCGGCTGCGGCTAGTAGGCGAAGGCCAGGACGTCGTCGGAGGGTTTGGCGCTGCCCGGTCCGCCGGGGCCCGGGGTGGCGTCCTCGTTTTCGTCCGCCGGGACGTGCGCGAGCTCCGGCATGGCGGAGACCACTCCGCCGCGGATGTACTTGACCAGCAGCTTCACCTCCACCACCAGCAGGACGGCGTACACAGCAGTCAGGGTGATGAGCGACGCCAGCAGTTCCCCGGCCGAGACGCCTGGGGAGACTGCTGCCGCGGTGAACATGAACACCTGGTCGATGCCGTTGGGATCAGGGTTGGGGGCAACCACGAACGGCTGGCGGCCCATCTCGGTGAAGATCCAGCCGGCCGCGTTCGCGCCGAAGGGGGCCATGATGCCCAGGACCGCAAGCCGCATGAGCCACGGTGACGAGGGCACGGTGCCGCTGCGGGTGAGCCACAGAGCCACGAGGGCTGCCAGGGCCGCGAGTCCGCCGAAGCCGATCATCATGCGGAAGCCCCAGTAGGTGACTTCCATGACCGGCAGGTAGTCGATTTCCTGGCCGGCACGTTCGCCGTAGATGGGGTTGTCCGGCAGGTGGGTGCCGTAGTTTGCCTGGTACTCGGGGAGCAGGGTGTTGACGCCCTTGACCTCGGTGGTGAAGTCACCCTTGGCAAGGTAGGAGAGGATGCCGGGCACTTCGATCAGGGCCACAATGTCATCGCAGTCCTGGGAGCCCAGGTTGCCGATGCTCAGGACGGAGAAGCCGGTGCCGTCGTGGCAGGCCGCCTCCGCTGCCGCCATTTTCATGGGCTGCTGTTCGAACATGAGCTTGCCCTGGAGGTCGCCGGTGAGGGCGGTGCCGGCGAAGGAGATCATGGCCACCACGGCGCCGATGCGCAGGGACCGGATCCAGACCGTGTGGTCTGCGCGGTCGCGGCCGGGGATGGTTGTGGACTCCCCCGGGATGACCTTGCCGCCGGCACCCACGGTGTCGACGCCGTCGCGCCGCCTGCGCCAGAGGTGGTACCAGGCAATGCCGAGCAGGAAGCCGCCGGCCACGGCCAGGGCGCCGAAGAGGGTGTGCGGCACGGCCACCAGCGCGGTGTTGTTGGTGAAGACGGCCCAGGCGTCGGTCATGACCGGCCGGCCGTCCACCATTTCCACTCCCACTGGGTGCTGCATCCAACTGTTGGCCACGATGATGAAGTAGGCGGAGAACACGGAGCCAACCACGGCGATCCACAGGCAGGCCAGGTGGATGGCGGGCTTGAGCTGCTTCCAGCCGAAGATCCACAGTCCCAGGAAGGTGGACTCGACGAAGAAGGCCAGGAGGGCTTCGAGGGCCAGCGGGGCTCCGAAGACGTCGCCGACGAAGCGGCTGTATTCGCTCCAGGCCATGCCGAACTGGAATTCCTGCACGATGCCGGTGGCCACGCCCATGATGAAGTTGATGAGGAACAGCTTGCCCCAGAACTTGGTCATGCGCAGGTACTCCGGCTTGCCGGTGCGGTGCCAGACGGTCTGGATGATGGCCACTACCAGGCCCAGGCCAATGGTCAGCGGGACCATCATGAAGTGGTAGACCGTGGTGATACCGAATTGCCAGCGTGCGATTTCCAAGGCGTCCAAGGCAGTCCCTACTGTGAGCAGATGCACTTTTCTACGTTTCGTAGAACTCTAACTTCTACCGAGTGTAGAACAACGCCGGAGCGCTGTAAAACACCCGTGCCTCGCGCTGCAACAGCCAACCGTGCGCCACGCCACACTGTTCTACCCAACGTAGAAAGTAGCGCCGGTTCGGGGTAGATTTATAGGTGTAGTTGAAGAAACCGCGTGCAGTCACCGGCGCCAGCAGGGCGCACGGTGCGGGGAAACAAAGGAAGAGTGCGATGGCTAGTCTTGGTGAACTGGAACGGGCAGTAATGGATCTGCTCTGGGCGGGCCAGGAAGCTGCTACGGCGAACACCCTGCGGGACCAGCTGGCCCGCACGTCCGCAGGGCAGGGCGGTTCCGCGCACGAAGGCAAGGAACTTGCCGTCACCACCGTGCTCACGGTGCTGTCCCGGCTGGAAAAGAAGGGGCTGGTGGAGCGTGAACGCGGCACCCGGCCGCACCGCTACCAGGCCGTCTCCAGCCGTGCCGAGCACACCGCGGAGCTCATGCATGAAGTCCTGGGCTCGGCTCCGGACCGCGAAGCCGTGCTGGCACGCTTCATTGGCTCCGTATCCGAAGGTGAAGCCGAAACACTGCGCAAACTGCTTGGCCACCTCTAGCCAACCATGTTCTGGGCCTCGTACCTGCTGGCGGTCCTGGCGGTAATACTGGCCTGGCCGGTACCCATCCTCCTGTCGCGCGCACAGTGGCCCGCGCGCTCCCCGTTCACGGCCATGCTTCTCTGGCAGGCGATCGCCCTCGCCGGCGGGCTCTCCATGATCGGGGCCATGCTGGTTTACGGGCTGGAACCGATCGGCGACAACCTGATCGCCGGGCTCCGGGCGCTGGCCGCGATGGTGTTGTTCAACGCCCCCACCACGGCCTTGGGATTCTGGCACATCTTCGCTTTGTCAGCGGCCGCGCTGCTCACGGCCCACCTGGTCTTCACCCTGCTGCTCACGTACTACAAGATTGAGCGGCAGCGCCGGCGCCACCGGGAACTGCTGGCCCTGCTGGCTTCCCCTTCAGGGCAGGACGCCGCAACGCTGGTCATCAGTCACGACTCCCCTGTGGCCTATTGCCTGCCCGGCGGCGCCCGTTCGGTGACCGTATTGTCGGACGGATTGATGGCCGCCCTGGAGCCGGCCGAGCTGCGGGCCGTCCTGATCCACGAGAACGCCCATCTCAGCCAGCGGCACCACCTGCTCCTGTGGGCCTTTGCGGCCTGGCGGCAGGCCCTGCCCTGGCTCCCCACCACCCGGCTGGCCCAGGAGTCCGTCAACTCCCTGATTGAGATGCTTGCGGACGACGTCGCCCTCAAGAGCGAGAGCAAAGCCACCCTGATCAAGGCCATTGCCATTGTTGCCAGCGGTTCGGCGCAGGGAACCGGGTCCGAGCTCGCTCCGGCTTCCTCCACGGCGGCCCTGGCCGGGCTGGACCCCGGAAATGGCGTCCTGGCGTCGGATTCAGCGCGGACCACCGCTTCGCGGGTCAGCCGGCTGCTGTCGCCGCAGCCCCAGCTGCCGGGCGCCGTGCGCAGCCTGGTGCTGACCGGTTGCGTTCTCCTGCTGGCCCTCCCCACGGCCCTGCTGGTGGTTCCTGGCCTGCTCGGCTGAACATCCCGCCGTCGGACGCTCCCCCGGGGAGCGCCGCGGCAGGCACCGCCGGGTCAGGCGTCGATGCGCTCCCGGTCCAGGCTGGCGGCGCCCGCGATGATGAAGTCCTTGCGCGGGGAGACGTCCGAACCCATCAGCAGGTCGAAAATCTCCTCCGCCTGCTTGGCGTTCTCGATGCCCACCTTGCGCAGGGTCCGGTGCCGCGGGTCCATGGTGGTCTCAGCCAGCTGTTCCGCGTCCATTTCGCCCAGGCCCTTGTACCGCTGGATGGGCTCCTTGTACCGCTTGCCTTCCTTGGCAAGGCGCGCCAGCAGCACATGCAGCTCAGCCTCCGAATAGGTGTAGATCATCTCGTTGGCCTTCTGGCCGGCGTTGATCACCTCCACCCGGTGCAGCGGCGGCACGGCCGCAAACACCCTGCCCTCGTCGATCATGGGGCGCATGTAGCGGAAGAACAGGGTCAGCAGGAGGGTGCGGATGTGCGCGCCGTCCACGTCGGCGTCGGTCATCAGGATGACCTTGCCGTAGCGTGCGGCGCTGATGTCGAAGCTGCGGCCTGAACCGGCGCCAACCACCTGGATCAGCGCGGCGCACTCGGCGTTGGAGAGCATGTCCCCCACGGAGGCTTTCTGGACGTTCAGGATCTTGCCGCGGATGGGCAGCAGGGCCTGGAAATCGGAGGACCGGGCGAGCTTGGCCGTTCCCAGCGCCGAGTCCCCTTCCACGATGAAGAGTTCGGAACGTTCGACGTCGTCCGTCCGGCAGTCGGCAAGCTTGGTGGGCATCGAGGACGTTTCCAGCGCGTTCTTGCGCCGCTGGGTTTCCTTATGCACGCGCGCCGAGATGCGCGACTTCATCTCATTGACGATCTTCTCAAGCAGCAGCGCCGTCTGCGCTTTATCGTTCCGGTTCGAGGAGGTGAGCCTGGCATTGATTTCGCGCTCCACCACCTTGGAAACGATGGCGCGGACCGCGGACGTGCCCAGGATTTCCTTGGTCTGCCCCTCAAACTGCGGTTCCGCCAGCCGGACCGTCAGAACGGCTGTGAGGCCGGCGAAGATGTCATCCTTCTCGATCTTGTCGTTGCCGGCCTTGAGCTTGCGGGCGTTGTTTTCCACTGCCTTCCGGAAGGTCTTCACCAGGGCCTGCTCGAAGCCGGACTGGTGCGTGCCGCCTTTGGGCGTGGAGATGATGTTCACGAAGCTGCGGACGGTGCTGTCATAGCCAATCCCCCAGCGCAGGGCAACGTCCACTTCACAGTCCCGCTCCACCTCGGCCAGCTGGCTGTGCCCGCGCTCGTCCAGGACCGGGACGGTTTCCTTGAACTTGCCCGCACCGTGGAGCCGCCACACGTCGGTGACGGCGGGGTCCGCCGCCAGGAAGTCGACGAACTCGGAGATGCCGCCGTCGTGGTGGAACACTTCCTCGTGCGGTCCGGCCTCCCCCGGGGTTCCGGCGATCCTGCGCTCATCACGGACCGTGAGCTTGAGCCCGGGAACCAGGAAGGACGTTTGCCGGGCGCGGGCCACCAGCTCGTCGTACGAAAACTTTGCGTCCGGGGTGAAGATCTGCCGGTCCGCCCAGTACCGGATCCTGGTGCCGGTGACGCCGCGCTTGGCTTTCCCCACAACGTCAAGGACAGAGTCTTCCACGAACGGAGTGAAGGGCGCGGCCGGGTCAACCCGGGAACCCGTGTCCTGGAACCGGCCAGGCTCGCCGCGGCGGAAGGACATCTTGTAGGTCTTGCCCCCGCGGTCCACCTCCACGTCCAGCCGTGAGGAGAGGGCGTTGACCACCGACGCGCCCACACCGTGCAGGCCGCCCGAGGCCGTGTAGGAGCCGCCGCCGAACTTGCCGCCAGCGTGCAGCTTGGTGAACACCACCTCGACGCCGGTGAGTCCGGTCTTCGGTTCCTTGTCGATGGGGATGCCGCGGCCGTCGTCATGGATTTCCACCGAGTTGTCCGCGTGCAGGATGATCCTGATGTCATGGCCGAAACCTGCCAGCGCTTCATCCACGGAGTTGTCGATGATCTCCCAGAGGCAGTGCATGAGGCCGCGGGAGTCGGTGGAACCGATGTACATGCCGGGGCGCTTGCGGACGGCTTCCAGGCCCTCCAGCACAGACAGGTGCCGGGCAGTGTAGTCAGAACTTGGTGCCACTGGTGTTGAACTCCTTCAGGTAAAGCGGGCGCTGAAAGCGCTCCCTCTAGGGTAGTCGGCCCCGGCCCGGACGGCTGGCTGCCACACTGCGGAGGGGCCTGTGCAGCGCACCACTGGCCCGCCGCTCGGCCTTCCCTGGTGAATCTTGACTGAACCTTGCGGATACGCGCACAGCGAACTTGCCCCATCCTTGCGATGGTTTTGTTACGAATACTGGTTATATAGACGTACTGATCTACTAAGGAGGCCGATATGACAACAGCAGTGGCGGACCGCACGCTCAACGCCCTCGACCGGTGCGATCGTTGCGGAGCCCAGGCATATGTCCGGGTTGTACTCGAGTCCTCCGGCGGTGAGCTGCTGTTCTGCGCCCACCACGCGCGTGCGGTCGAGGCTACCCTGAAGCCGTTGAGCTCCGACTGGCACGATGAGACGGCCAAGCTTCATGAGAAGGCTGCCGTAGAAGTCGACTAGTTGCACCGAGACTTACCAAGGGAATGGGATTCCTCCGGCCGGAGGAATCCCATTCCTCTTTTAACCCGCTTTTAGACCCGCGTCCTCTGTCACCAGCATCTTCTGCGCGCCGCGTCACGGCGCAGCACTGGCAGGTCCTTTAAGCAGCAGCGCGGGCCATTCCGCGCCTGGGAAATTTCCGTTCCCGGGCGGGAATGGCCCGCTTTGCCCTGCTGTGACCTAGTCCAGGTAGTCCCGGAGCACCTGCGACCGGGAGGGGTGGCGGAGCTTGGACATGGTCTTCGATTCGATCTGGCGGATGCGCTCACGCGTGACGCCGTAGACCTTGCCGATTTCGTCTAAAGTCTTCGGCTGCCCGTCGGTGAGGCCGAACCGCATCGCCACGACGCCGGCTTCGCGCTCGGACAGGGTGTCCAGTACGGAGTGCAGCTGCTCCTGCAGGAGCGTGAAGCTCACGGCGTCGGCCGGAACCACGGCTTCCGAGTCCTCGATCAGGTCGCCGAACTCGGAGTCGCCGTCCTCGCCCAGCGGGGTGTGGAGGGAAATGGGCTCGCGGCCGTACTTCTGGACCTCCACTACCTTTTCAGGGGTCATGTCCAGTTCGAGTGCCAGCTCCTCGGGCGTGGGTTCGCGGCCCAGGTCCTGGAGCATCTGGCGCTGGACGCGGGCCAGCTTGTTGATGACTTCAACCATGTGGACCGGGATGCGGATGGTGCGGGCCTGGTCCGCCATGGCGCGGGTGATGGCCTGCCGGATCCACCAGGTGGCGTAGGTGGAAAATTTGAAGCCCTTGGTGTAGTCGAACTTCTCGACTGCACGGATCAGGCCCAGGTTGCCTTCCTGGATGAGGTCCAGGAAGAGCATGCCGCGGCCGGTGTAGCGTTTGGCGAGCGACACCACGAGGCGGAGGTTGGCCTCCAGCAGGTGGTTCTTGGCACGCTTGCCGTCGTGGATGATGAATTCCAGTTCCCGCTTGTACTTCGGGTCCATGGAGCCGTCGTCGGCGGCAATCTTCTCTTCGGCGAACAGTCCGGCCTCGATGCGGAGCGCAAGGTCCACTTCCTGCTCGGCGTTGAGCAGGGCGACCTTTCCGATCTGCTTGAGGTAGTCCTTGACGGGGTCCGCCGTGGCACCCGCGGACATGACCTGCTGCACCGGGGCGTCGTCGTCATCAGCATCCGAGTAGACGAAGCCCTTGCCGCTGCCGGCAACGGCCTTGGCAGGATCGGCCTCAGCATCGGCGTCGGCGTCCTCGACCGCTTCCGGTCCCTCGAGGATGATGTCGTCGAGGTCCTCGACGTCCTCTGCCTCGTCGGGGTCAACGTCACCGGCGGAACCCTTGTTCGCGGCCTCGGCCGCCGCCTTGGCGCCGGGCTTGGGCCCGCGCTTCTTCGGCTCGCGCTTGCCGTCCGCGCCGGCAGATGCCTTGGTGGCTGCCCGCTTGGCGCCGGTCGCAACCTGCTTGTCCTCGGCGGACAAATCGTCCTGGGCGGCGGGGTCCTTCTTCGTGGAAGACGGGGTCACAGAAAACCTTTCTAGCGGTGGTCTGTGGAATCGCCATACGGGCAACACCACTATGACCCTGTCAAGTCCGTGGTGAAAACCAAGCGCCACCACGGCCCGCAGAGTCACTTAAGACAACTGCCGAAGCCGCTGCAATGTTCCCCGGAGGGCACATCCACAGGCACTCGATACACGGACCCAACCGGGTCTCGGCATCCATTGTCTCATGTTTTCCCCGGATCGGGCCTCTCCAATGACCTAATCACCGCCGCGCGCTCCCACCCCGCTGCCCATGCACCGCCAGATGCCGTCCCGTCCGCGTTCACAACCGCTGCTTGCTGCCCGCCTCCAGGCTGCAGTGCCCGTTCAGAATTTTTGCCAGGCCGCTTCTTTCCGTCCGGCCCAGCCGCAGATTGCTCCCCGGCCCACCAGTTCAAGAAGGAGCTCGGCCAGGCGGTACCCCGGCTGGATCTCCAGGGCGGACGCAAAATGCGCGGCGGCGTAAGACCCCCGGCCGCGGCACCAGGAGATCCATCCGCGAAGCGTCAGCGACGCGGCGGCGGCAGGCCCGCCCACCGCCGCGAGGTGTTCGAGGACCACGTCCAGCGCGTTGAGCCCGGCCCAGTCCGGCACATCAGGCCGGATGCCCATCAGTACGTCGGCGTAGCCCGGATTCGGGCCCTTCACCTGAAGTGGCTGGGGCTTCGCAGCGGGACACGGGATTGCCGGAGACACCGGGTGGGAACCGGCGCCGTCCCTGACGATGCCGAAAAGGGCGGCACCCGTTTCGGCTGCATCCTTCCCTGCAGCTGCCATCACCAGGACCGCGTCCCGCCAGCCCGGGGTCAGCAAGGATGCCCGCAGGAACGCGTCGCGTTCCACCTCCGGAAGCCACGGTTCCCCCTTCGGCCTGGCGAGCACGGCCTCCCACAGGTCCAGAACCGCCTGAAGCTGCGCCCTGCTCCCCCGGCGGAGGTCGAGTTCTTCAGCCCACCCTGCCTCGGCTTCAAGGACAGCCTCCCGGTGCAGGCTTGGAACGGTCCGGGCAGTGGCAGATTGTGCCGGTCCGGATTGCGGCCCGGGGGCGGGCCCCACGCTGCTGCCGCGGTACACCATTTCCGCGTTCAGCGGGCTGTCCAGGATCTCCTGGAGGGGCCTGCCGGGCACGGGGCAGCACGTGGCATCGGCGCAGTACGCTTCCCGCCAGTAATCGGTGCCGACATACCAGGCCTCCCGCACAGGCATCCTGCCCTGGAGCATGGAGTCCAGTTCTGCAAGAAAGTGGCCGTAGGTGGCCGCCGCCGAGGCTGCGGCGCCGCCGGTGAAGACGGCCACCAGCGCGCCATCAGCCTCCGTGTCAGCCTCCAGGTAACCGCGGACCATTAGGAGGTATGTGCCGGGAGTGGCCAGGACCGGACCTGCCGGCAGGTCCAGCCGGAGCGTGGCCCCGAGACTCTTGCCGTGCATGGTGATGATCACGAGGCTGGCTTTGGGCCAGTAGCCCAGGGAATGGGGTATGAACCCGAGGACATCCTGGGGTCCGGTGATTCTGAGTTGTTCAGGAGCTGTCATGGCTCCAGCATTCGCCCGGGAGTGCAGGTGCTTTAGCAGGAATTTTCCCTATGTGGGTAGTCCCGCCGGTGGAGGACTAGTCGCCGTTGCCTGGGGGCGACGTCTGCCGGCGCCGGGCTAAGTTCTCGCGCCGCTGCCGGGCCAGGGCCGTGCGCAGCGGTGGAACCACCACGCCCTGGGCTGCCATCTGCCGGCGGACCTTGCGCCGGCACACCAGCGTGGCTGTGGCCCCGAATCCCAGCAGCAGGAACTGGACGCTCAGGGCGATGCGGAACGGGTCCAGCCCGTATAGGACGCCGTTGGAGAAGCCGCTGGCGTACAGGACGTCCAGGACAAGCCCGATCAGGTAGATGGCAACCAGCGCAGCGATGAATCCGCCCACGTTCACGATGCCGGTGGCGGTTCCGATCCGATGGGCCGGGTTGAAGGTGCGGGCGAAGTCGAAGCCGATCATGGAGCCCGGGCCGCCAATGGCCAGCGCGACCACCAGGGCGGCGAGCAACCATAGCGGGGCACGCCCGGGCGTCAGCAGGACCGCAGCCCAGGCGGCGGCGGTGGTGGCTGCGATCAGCAGGACCATCGTGGAGCGGCGGAGGGGATGCCGCGACACGAAGCGGCCGATGAACGGGCCCACGGCCATCCCGGCGGCAACGTAAAGACCCATCAGCCCCGCCACCGTGCCGGCTTCCAGGCCCTGGCCGGAGATGAGGAACGGGTAGCCCCAGGTCATGGCGAACACCGTGCCGCTGAATTGGATGGTGAAGTGGCTCCACATCCCCAGCCTTGTTCCGGGCTGGCGCCATGCCCGGGCCAGGGAAATACCGGTGGCCTTGAGCCCCTGCTGCGCCTGCGGCCGCTCCGTCCCCGGCGGGACGTCCTTCAGGAGCACCACCACCAGGACCACTGCCAGGGCGGACAGCCCCGCCAGCATCAGGAAGGCCGGGGTCCAGCCGGCCGCATGCAGGACGAAAGCGAACGGGATGACGCTCACCAGCTGGCCCAGCTGCCCCGTCATGCCCGTCAGCTGGGTGACCAAAGGAACCCGCGCCGGGGCAAACCACAGCGGGATCAGGCGGATCACCGAGATGAATGTCATGGCGTCGCCGGCACCCACCAGGACCCTGCCCAGGATCCCGCCCGGGATGCTGTCGGCGAAGGCAAGCTGCAGCTGGCCCAGGCCCATGAGGACGGCGCCGCCGGCGATCATTGCCCGCGAGCCGAACCTGTCCACCAGGAGTCCCACGGGAATCTGCAGCGCCGCGTAGACCAGGAGCTGCAGGACGGTAAAGAAGGAGATGGCGGACGCCGTTGCATTGAACCGCTCCGTGGCCTCAAGCCCCACCACGCCGAAGGACGTGCGCTGTGACACGGCCACCAGGTACCCGAAGATTCCAACGGTCCAGATCAGCCATGCTCGGGGTGCAGTCACGTCTTCATTATGCCCGCATGCCCGGCGGCACCCCCGCCGCTGCGTGCCGGTTGCCGCCCCGAAACCTACTGCGCCGGGTTCTCCCGGGCAAGGTAGGCCTCGACGGCGGCGCCCAGCACATCGGCGTCGGGCAGCTCGTCGTTTTCGTCGGCGAGCAGCGAGCGGCGCACGATGCCGTCAGCCTTTTCGTCGTAGCGGGTCTCCAGCCGGGACACCACCTGCTGGACCTCGTCCGACGCGTCGATCTGCTCGGCAATCTGGCGGGTGACTTCCCGGCCCGCCTCGCGCAGCCGGTCCGTGGGCAGCATGAGGGACGTTGCCGCACCGAGGTACTCAAGGCCGGCCACCGCCGCAGCGGGGTACTCCGCTTCAGCGAGGTAGTGCGGGACGTGGATGACGTAGCCGGCGACGTTCCGCCCGGCTTCCACCAGCCGGAGCTCCAGGATGTGCCCCACGGCGGCCGGAACTTCCACGGTGGGCTTCCAGACGGAGATGCCCTCGATCAGCTCGGGCCTGTTGCCGTGCACAGTGACCCCGATGGGCCGCGTGTGCGGGACCGGCATGGGAATGGAGTGGATCCACGTCACCAGGTTGATGTCCAGCTTCTCCACGATCCCGACGACGGCACGGGCAAAACGCTCCCACTGGAGGTCCGGCTCGAAACCGGCCAGGAGCAGGAAGGGTTTGCCCAGGCCGTCAACCAGCCGGTAAAGCGCCAGCCGCGGTTCCTGGTAGTCCTGGAGGTGGTCCTCCACAAAAGTCAGGTGCGGCCTGCGGGACCGGTAGTCGATCAGCTGGTCGGCGTCGAAAACAGCAACGGGCTGGGCATCGAGGGAGTCGAGAAGTTCGGCGTTGATCTGCTTCACCACGTGACCGGCGTCGGCGAATCCCGTAAAGCCCATCACCAGATTCAGCCCGCGGAGCTCCGGGCTGTGGAACAGCTCCATGTTGCTCGCATAGAGCGCGTCAGGGTCCAGCAGGGAGCCGGAGATCCGTTCAAGCACGGCATGTTCCTTTCATGGATACGGGTGGACATCAATTACAACGCGGGCGGGCGGCCGGGCATTCCGGACGGCCCTGTGGCGCACGTCTCAGAAGATTCTTCCGCCGGCGCGTCCAAGGGCTACGATCGGAACTGGCCTGCCAGGCGGTCCTGCACCTCCCCGGAGGGCATCCGGAAGGGCCGTCATCCGGTCTTCCATGGCAGAGCGCCGAACATGCACCCCTGCCCGTACCGATCTTCGAGAATTGAGGACTCATCCCTGTGGTCAAGAATACGGAAATCAACCTTAGTACCGTCTCCCGGGACCTGAAAAAGAGCCCAAGCGACGCAGTAGTCATCGGCGTGGGGCAGGCTGCGGACGGACCGGTCCTCCTGGATAACCCGCTGGCCGCGAAGTCCGCCGAAGCACTCACTGATTCACTCAAGTCACTCGGCGTGACCGGCGCTGCAGACCAGATCGTCCGCCTGCCCGGCCTCCCCGAGACCGGCGCGGGCATCCTCGTCCTCGCCGGCGTCGGCAAGGTCGCGGCCGGCATTGCACCCACGGGCGAAGCCCTCCGCCGCGCCGCCGGTTCCGCTGTCCGCCAGCTGGCCGGGCTGGGCACGGTTGCCCTTGCCTTCCCGACGGCGTCGGTGGCCGATGTCGCGGCCGTCGCCGAAGGCGCAGCGCTGGGCGCCTATTCCTTCACTGAGTTCCGGTCCGCCAAGGACGGCCTGAAGGATCCGGTCTCGAAGGCCATCATCTTCACCGATGTGGCCGACCAGAAGGAACTTGACGCCGCCCTGAAGCGCGCCGCCCTGATCGGCCGGGCGGTCAACGCCACCCGCTCCCTGGTGAACACCCCGCCCAGCCACCTGTACCCGGAAACGTTCGCCGAGGCCGCCAAGGACCTGGCCAAGGGCCTTCCCGTCAAGGTGACGGTCTGGGACGAGAAGCGGCTGGAAAAGGAAGGCTTCGGCGGCATCATGGGCGTCGGCAAGGGTTCCTCCCGCCAGCCCCGCCTGGTCAAGGTGGAGTACTCCCCTGCCCGGGCCACGGCGAAGATCGCCCTGGTGGGCAAGGGCATCACCTTCGACACCGGTGGCATCTCCATCAAGCCTGCCCTCGGCATGGGCGACATGAAGAGTGACATGGCGGGCGCCGCCGTCGTCCTTAATACTGTGCTTGCCCTCGCCGGGCTGGGCCTGCCGGTCAAGGCGACCGCGTGGTTGTGCATTGCGGAGAACATGCCCTCGGGTGCCGCCTCGCGGCCCGCCGACGTGCTGACCATGTTCGGCGGGAAGACTGTGGAGGTCCTGAACACCGACGCCGAAGGCCGTCTGGTGATGGCGGACGGCATCGTGGCGGCAAGCCGCGAATACCCGGACGCCATTATCGACGTCGCCACCCTGACGGGCGCCCAGCTGATCGCCCTGGGAAACCGGACCGCCGGCATCATGGGCTCCGAAGCCGTCACCACGGCCCTCAAGGCCGCGGCCGACCGCGCCGGGGAACTGGTCTGGCCGATGCCGCTGCCGGAGGAACTGCGCCCCAGCCTCGACTCCCAGGTTGCGGACCTGGCCAACATCGGCGAACGCCACGGCGGCATGATGACCGCAGCCGTCTTCCTGCAGGAATTCGTGGGCAAGGACAAGGACGGCGCACAGATCCCCTGGGCCCACATCGATATCGCCGGCCCGTCCTTTAACAACGGCAGCCCGTACGGCTACACGCACAAGCAGGGCACGGGCTGCACGGTCCGCACCCTGGTGGCCTACGTTGAGGACATCCTGGCGGCCGCCTGACGCATCCGGCTTGTGCCGCGCGGCGTTGTGGCACGGGGTGATCCCTCCGCCACAATGCCGCGTGACACTCGACACAAAGCGCTCCCCAAACACTGTGCCAAGGTGGAGCATGGATAAGTGGTTCGCTAAGGTGAACCACGGTAGTCACAAATGCAAGAGAGTTGCCCTGCTGACATAATCACGGCAGTGCAAGTTCCAAGACCAGATGATGCGCGCAGAAACGCGTCATCGTTCACGCGAGGGAGCGTTTAAGTGGCCGATCAGGCAACTGCGCAAGAATTCGACATCCTGGTACTCGGTGGCGGCAGCGGCGGATACGCTGCGGCGCTGCGGGCAGTACAGCTTGGCCTCACCGTCGGCCTCGTGGAAAAGGCAAAGCTGGGCGGTACCTGCCTCCACAACGGCTGCATCCCCACCAAGGCCCTCCTGCACTCCGCAGAGCTGGCCGACCACGCCCGTGACTCCGCCAAGTACGGCGTGAACGTCACCTTGGACAGCATCGACATCAACGCCGTCAACGCGTACAAGGACGGCATTATCGCCGGCAAGTACAAGGGCCTCCAGGGCCTCATCAAGTCCAAGGGCATCACCGTCATCGAAGGTGAAGGCAAGCTCCAGGGCACCGACACCGTCGTAGTAA
Organism: Arthrobacter sp. Y3221087; assembly: GCF_059089905.1. NCBI lineage: Bacteria > Bacillati > Actinomycetota > Actinomycetes > Micrococcales > Micrococcaceae > Arthrobacter > Arthrobacter sp. Y3221087. Next base: position 11,126 of record NZ_JBNHFE010000008.1, on the reverse strand, counting down.
ACGGCACCGCCTACAAGGGCAAGAACATCATCCTGGCTACGGGTTCCTACTCCCGCACGCTGCCCGGACTTGAAATCGGCGGCAAGGTCATCACCTCCGACCAGGCCCTCACCATGGACTCCATCCCGAAGAGCGCCATCATCCTGGGCGGCGGCGTCATCGGCGTCGAATTCGCCTCGGTTTGGAAGTCGTTCGGCGTGGACGTCACCATCGTCGAAGGCCTGCCCTCGCTGGTCCCCAACGAGGACGCCACCATCATCAAGAACTTCGAGCGTGCGTTCAAGAAGCGCGGCATCAAGTTCTCCACCGGCGTGTTCTTCCAGGGCGTCGAGCAGAACGAAAACGGTGTCAAGGTCACCCTGGTGGACGGCAAGACGTTCGAGGCAGACCTCCTCCTGGTTGCCGTGGGCCGCGGCCCCGTCACCGCCAACCTCGGATACGAGGAAGCCGGCATCACCATCGACCGCGGCTTCGTCATCACCAACGAGCGCCTGCATACCGGCGTGGGCAACATCTACGCAGTGGGCGACATCGTTCCCGGCGTCCAGCTTGCGCACCGCGGCTACCAGCAAGGCATCTTCGTCGCCGAGGAGATCGCCGGCCTGAAGCCCGTGATCGTCGAGGACATCAACATCCCCAAGGTCACCTACTCCGAGCCTGAAATCGCCACCGTGGGCTACACCGAAAAGGCCGCCAAGGAGAAGTTCGGCGAGGACCAGGTACAGACCCAGGAATACAACCTCGCCGGCAACGGCAAGAGCTCCATCCTGGGCACGTCCGGCCTGGTCAAGCTTGTCCGGCAGAAGGACGGCCCCGTTGTGGGCGTCCACATGATCGGCGCCCGCATGGGCGAACAGGTGGGCGAGGCCCAGCTGATCGTGAACTGGGAAGCCTACCCGGAGGATGTGGCCCAACTGGTGCACGCACACCCCACCCAGAACGAGTCCCTGGGCGAAGCCCACCTGGCACTCGCGGGCAAGCCGCTCCACGGCTGATTTTCCGCAGCACCATGGAGCCTGGTGCACCCGGCATGGAAACCCCGGGGCACCAGGCTCAAAATCAGGCAGCATTCAATCGCACTAAAGATCAATAAGGAGAACGGGGACGACATGTCTGAATCCGTTAACTTGCCCGCCCTCGGTGAGAGCGTCACCGAAGGAACCGTCACCCGCTGGCTCAAGCAGGTAGGTGACCGGGTAGAGGTGGACGAGCCGCTGCTCGAGGTTTCCACCGACAAAGTAGACACTGAAATCCCCTCTCCTGTAGCTGGCGTGATTGAGGAAATCCTGGTGGCCGAAGACGAGACCGCCGAGGTAGGCGCACCCCTGGTGCGCATCGGCGACGGCTCCGACGGCGGTTCGGCTGCCCCGGCCGAAGAAGCTCCGGCCGCTGCCCCGGCCAAAGAGGCACCGGCACAGGAGGCCCCTGCCCAGGAAGCTGCGGCACCGGAAGCTTCCGCTGCCGCACCGGCAGCGGAAGCACCCGCCGGCGGCGGCGAAGGCCACGAAGTCACCCTCCCCGCCCTGGGCGAGAGCGTCACCGAAGGCACCGTCACCCGCTGGCTCAAGGCCGTGGGCGACAACGTCGAGGTTGACGAGCCCCTGCTGGAGGTCTCCACCGACAAGGTGGACACCGAAATCCCGTCCCCCGTGGCCGGTACCCTCCAGGAAATCCGCGTCAACGAGGATGAGACCGCTGAGGTTGGTTCCGTCCTGGCCGTCATCGGCTCCGGCGCCGCTGCTGCTCCCGCGGAGGCTCCGCAGGCTGCTCCGGCCGCCCCCGCCAAGGAGGCTCCCGCCCAGGAAGCCCCGAAGGAAGAGGCCCCCAAGCCAGCACCTGCACCCGAGGCTCCGAAGGAAGAGGCTCCGCAGCAGGCAGCACCCGCCCCCGCGGCCGCACCCGCCCCGGCAGCAGCCGAAGCCCCATCCGCAGGAGGCGAGTCCGGCTACGTCACTCCCCTGGTCCGCAAGCTTGCCAACCAGCACGGCGTGGACATCGCCTCGCTCTCCGGCACCGGCGTCGGCGGCCGCATCCGCAAGCAGGACGTCATCGCCGCTGCCGAGGCCAAGGCAGCTCCGGCCGCAGCACCTGCAGCAGCCGCCCCGGCGGCTTCTTCCGCCCCTGTCTCCTCCCTGCGCGGCACCACGCAGAAGGCTCCGCGCATCCGCCAGGTCATCGCCCGCCGCATGCGCGAATCCCTGGAAATCTCCACCCAGCTGACGCAGGTCCACGAAGTGGACATGACCAGGATCGCCAAGCTGCGGACCCGGGCCAAGAACTCGTTCCAGGCCCAGAACGGCACTAAGCTGACCTTCCTGCCCTTCATCGCCAAGGCTGTTGCCGAGGCCCTCAAGCAGCACCCCAAGCTCAATGCTGCCTACGATGAGGACAAGCAGGAGATCACGTACCACAACGCCGAGCACCTGGCGATCGCCGTCGACACCGACAAGGGCCTGCTGGTGCCGGTCATCTCCGACGCCGGCAACCTGAACCTCGCCGGCCTGGCCGGCAAGATCGCCGACGTCGCAGCCCGTACCCGCGACGGCAAGATCGGCCCGGACGAGCTGTCCGGCGGCACGTTCAGCATCACCAACATCGGCTCGGTGGGTGCCCTGTTCGACACCCCGATCATCAACCAGCCGCAGGTGGGTATCCTCGGCACCGGCGCGATCGTCAAGCGCGCTGTGGTGGTTGCCGACGAAAACGGTGACGACTCGATCGCCATCCGCTCCATGATGTACCTGTCGCTGACGTACGACCACCGCCTGGTGGACGGCGCAGACGCCGGCCGTTTCCTCCAGACCCTGAAGGCCCGCCTTGAAGAAGGCGCTTTCGAAGCGGACCTGGGGCTGTAGCAGCCAGCCACGGACGACGGCGGTGCAGGCCGGCGGTGGGACAACCCCCCGCGGCCCGCGCCGCCGTCGTTCTTTAATGCCCTTCAGGCAGTCCGCCGCACGTCAGCGCGTCTACTACCGGACGTAGAACAACTGGCTACACTGGTCCCATGAACATCCTCTACAACATTGTGGTTTTCCTGCATATCGTCGGCGCGGCCATGATCGTGGGCATCTGGATCGGGCAAATGAAGAAGCCCACCGTCCACCCCCGCCAGTTCGACGGCGCCATGCTGCAGCTCCTCACCGGCGTGGCCCTGATGGGCCTCATCCCGGCCCTCGACATGGATGCCAATTACGCGAAACTGGGCATCAAGCTCGTCATCGCCCTGGTTGTCGGCGTCCTGGCCTTCATCGGCCGCCGGAAGTACAAGGCCGGCCAGGACGTCAGCCCCGGCCTGGCCCATGCCGTGGGCGGCCTGGCGCTGCTGAACATCGCCATCGCCACCATCTGGAACTGACCCTGGCCTGTTTCCTATCCCGCCGGAGTCACAATCCACCGGCAGCGGACACGGATGCACCCGCCGGGTGAAGTCCCTAGGATGGGAAACGGCGGGGTCCAGGCAGCGGCCTGCCCCGGTACACATCGACTTGAGGAGTGAATATGGCAGCAACACGTTCAGCAAATGCAGTATGGAACGGCAACCTGACGGAAGGCGCCGGAACCACCAGCCTGGCCACCTCAGGCCTGGGCACGTTCGATGTCACCTGGAAAGCCCGCACCGAAGCGGCCAACGGCAAGACCAGCCCTGAGGAACTCATTGCCGCAGCCCACGCAGCATGCTTCTCGATGGCCTTCAGCAATGAACTGGCGAAGGCCGGACACACTCCCGAAGAAGTCCGCGCCAAGGCTGACGTGACGTTCGTTCCGGGCACCGGCATCACCGGCAGCCACCTGACGGTCGAGGCCAGGGTCCCGGGAATCTCTGAGGACGAGTTCCAGAAGATTGCCGGCGAAGCCAAGGTGGGTTGCCCGGTTTCAGGCGCCCTGGCAAGCATCGACATCACGATGGACGCCACGCTGGTGTCCTGATCCGCCAGTAAGCGGCAAAGGCCCTGCACGCCCGGGAGAATTCCGGGGGTGCAGGGCCTTTCCTTGTTCCTGGGTTACTTGCCCTGGCTGCGCGCAGGCAAGGGAGCCGGGCGGAGCCGGCGGTACCCCTCGCGGGCCGGCGGGCGGTCGGTGGGAAGTTCCTGGATCATTTCCTTCAGGGCACCGATGCCGTACTCCAGCTGCGGGTCCCGGCCTGCGGCGTAGGCGTGCGGCGGGTAGGCCACCTCAATGTCCGGATCGACGCCATAGTTTTCGACGCTCCACCCCACGCCCCCGCTGAACCAGTTGGCGTAGCGCGGCTGGGTGACGCCCGTGCCGTCCGCCAGGGCGAACCTGTTGTCGATGCCGACCACTCCGCCCCAGGTACGGGTCCCGATCACGGGGCCGATCCCCCGCAGCTTGGACACCTGGGTGATGATGTCCCCGTCCGAACCGGCGAACTCGTCCGCCAGCACGATGACGGGCCCTCGCGGTGCGTGGTGCGGATAGGTCCGCGGCTTCTCCCCGCGCGGCATGCTCCAGCCCGTGACTTTCCGGCCGATCAGTTCCGCCACCAGCTGCGACGTGTGGCCGCCACGGTTCCGCCTGACATCCACGATGAGCCCGTCCAGCGCGGTTTCGGTGTCCAGGTCGCGGTGGAGCTGTGCCCAGCCGTTGGCCATCATGTCAGGGATATGCAGGTAGCCGAAGGTTCCGGCGGATGCTTCCCGGACGGTGCGGCGGTTGCCGGCTACCCACTCCTGGTACCGCAGGCGTTCCTCGTCCATGACCGGCACGACGGCGACCCGCCGCTGGGTGCCAGCCGCACCTGTATGGGCGGGGCCGTTAAGGAGGGTCAGCTCCACCGCCCGTCCGGCCGCACCCACCAGCTGCATGGCCGGGGTGACGGATGCCGAGAGCGGGACGCCGTCGATGGCCAGCAGGATGTCTCCGGCCTTGGCGTCCACGCCCGGCCGCGTCAGGGGCGATGTGGCCAACGGGTCCGAGGATTCGCCGGCCAGGATCCGGGTGATTTCCCAGCCCGCCGGAGTGTGGGCGATATCGGCCCCGAGCCGGCCCTGCCCATGGCTGCCGTTTTCGGTGACCGGCGCCGGCCGGACATAGGCATGGGAGGTGCCCAGTTCGCCGTGCATCTCCCACAGGAGGTCCACGAGGTCATCGTGCGATCCCAGGCGCTCAACCAGGGGGCGGTAGCGCTTGTGAATGGATTCCCAGTCCTGGCCCGCCATGTCCTCAGCCCAGAAGAAGTCCCGCTGCAGCCGCCAGGCCTCGTCGAAGGCCTGGCCCCAGACGCTGAGCGGATCCATCACTACGCGGATCCGGCCCAGGTCCACCTTGACCAGCTTCCCGGATTCCTCGTCCGCTTTCGCATCCCCCGGAACCGCTGTGACCTGCTTGTCCGAGATCAGCACCACGGTGCTCCGGTTCCCGGAGAGCCGGTAGCTGTCCAGCGACTCCACGAGCGTGGACTTCTTCCGCCGGGCTATGTCGAACCTGACAAGGCTGGGGCGGGCATCCTTGTCGTCCTGGCTCGCTTTTCCGTCGCCGGTGACGCCTGCCAGTGCCCAGTCAAGCCACAGAAGCGCGCCGTCCGTGGTTTCCAGGGAGGTGTAGTTGCCCTGCGGCACGGGGACGGTGATGACGCGGTGTGCAAGGCCCTCGGGGTCAACCGCAACTTCCGGAGTTTCGCCGGGTTCCTGCCCGCCGGGGGTGTCCGTAACGGAGCCTTCGCCGCCGTCGGGTGCCACCGCCGGACCGAAGGGCGACGGCGTCCCGGCGGCGAGTGCCACCAGGTACGGCTTAATGGGGCTGGGGAAGGAGAGATCGAAGGAGTGGCCGTCGTACACCGGGTCGAAGCTGCGGTTGGACAGGAACGCCAGGTATTTGCCGTCCGTGGTGAAGGCCGGCGACTTGTCGCCGAAGCGGCCGTCCGTCACGTCAACGGGGGCCGTTCCGGGGTTGTCCATGTCCGCCAGCCGGAGCCGGCTGCGCGAGCCGAAGGACGTGACCGGCTCGGACCAGACCAGCCACCGGGAGTCGGGCGACCACGCCAGTTCCGAGATGGTGCCTTCCCCGATGCTGGCCACCAGGACAAAGTCGCCCGTGCGGGTGTCCGCCGCATACACCTCACCGAAAGAGGTGCCAACGGCTACCCGGCGCCCGTCGGGGCTGGCCTCCAGGGCGCTGGCCCGGGACGGCATGGGAATGTTGATCCCCGGGGCGTCCGCCCCGGACTGGGCGTCTGCTGCGGATACGGTGTCCTCCGGGGCGACGTCGGCCTGCTGCGGGTCCGCCTGCTGGTCGTCCGCGGGGACAAAGGTGCCGGCCGCGGCCAGCACCGCGGCGCCGGCCGCCGGGACGGGCTGCGGGAGCACCGGCGCATCGCCGGCACCGTCGGCAGGAGTGGGCGCCTCCCCCGGCTTGGTGCCCGCCGGTCCGTCGTCCTGGACGGCGGGAGTGGCGTTGTGCTCAACCGTTGCCACAATGTCCCTGATGTGCAGGGCCTCCACGCCGCCATGGTCGGCGACATAGGCAATCCGGCCGTCGCCGAGTGGCCGTGGCAGGCGCCCGCGCACACCCGGTGTCGCCTCGACGATCCGGGACGGCCCGTCCTTGTGGCGGAGCCAGTGGATGGTGCCGTGCGCTTCCACGGCGCTGGCTGTCCCAGCGGTGTCAGGCACCACCGCGCCCAGGTGCTTTGAAGTCTTCAGCAATGCCGGTCGCCGGGACTGGGAGGCGGAGCCCAGTGCGATGTCCAGCCGCACGGCGTCGGAGTCCAGGCTGTGCAGGATCCACAGTTCGCCGGCCGATTCGAAGATGACACGCTTTCCGTCGCTGGCGGCATGCCGGACGTAGAAGTCCTCGTGGTCCGTGTGGCGGCGCAGGTCGCTCCCCCCGGGAAGGACCGAATAGAGGTTGCCGTAGCCCTCATGGTCGGACAGGAAGGCGATACGGCCGTCCACCCACATAGGGTCCGCGAGGTTGCCGTTAAGGTCCGGCAGCAGTCGCTCGAACTCCCCGTTGCCGTCTGCGTCGATCCACAGCTTCCCTGCGGTGCCGCCGCGATAGCGCTTCCACCAGGCCGGTTCGCGGGACAGCACACTGCCCACCACCACGGGCCGCTCATCCCCCACCTCGGGCCCGAACGCCACCGACTCCACCGGGCCGAAGGGCAGCTCTTCGGCCCAGCCGCCCTCCACCGGGACACTGTAGGCGTAGGTATGCCGGCTTTCGGCCTGGCGGAAGGCGCTGGTCACCAGCACGGACCCGTTGGCCGTGAAACCCTTGACCCGGGTGGTGCTGTGGCCGAAGTAGGTCAGCTGCCGGTAGTTACCGCCGTCGACGTCCGCGGCCACAACTTCCGGCGCCGTCCCCTGGACCACTGTCCACACCAGGCGCTTCCCGTCGGGCGTGAAACGGGGGTTGCGCGCGGGCAGCTGCAGGGAGGAGACCCGCCAGGCCCGGCCGCCCTCCAGCGGGGCGATCCACACGTCGTCCTCGGCCACGAAAGTGACCAGGTCACCATGCACATGCGGGTAACGGAAGTAGCTCGAAGAAGTCATCGTTTGATCATAGTCAACCCTCCCGCGGCCCTGCCGGAAGTGCGGCCGCCCGCGCCCGTGATGTGATGGAGCATGCGCATCGTTATGGCAGGAGCCTCCGGGCTGCTCGGGACCCACATGTCCGAAACTTTCCGCGGCGCCGGCCACCAGGTGACCGCCCTCGTCAGGCGCGAACCTTCCTCGAGCGGGGAAATCCGCTGGGATCCGGCCAACGGCCTGCTCGACCCCTCCGCACTGGCGGGGGCAGACGCCGTCGTGAATCTGTCAGGTGCCGGCATCGGCGACAGGCCATGGACGCGGAAGCGGGTTGATGAACTGTTCAGCTCGCGCCTTCAGCCGACCCGCACACTCACGCAGGCAATGCGGCAACTGGACACGCCGCCGGCGGTATTCATCAGCCAGTCCGGCTCGGGGTACTACGGCGACGCCGGCAATACTGTCCTGCGGGAGGACGCTCCGCCGGGGTCGGGCATCCTGTCCCGGATCTGCGTGGAGTGGGAGGCCGCCGCGGCCACTGCGCCGTCCGGAGTCCGGGTTGTCGTGCCACGCACCGGTGTGGTTTTCAGCCGCTCCGGCGGGGCCCTCGGCAGGCTGTTGCCGCTGCTGCGGCTCGGCGTTGGCGGGCCCTTCGGCGATGGCAGGCAGTTCTGGCCCTGGGTCACCCTCCCGGACGTATCGGCCGCCTTCCTCTTCCTCCTGGAGTCTTCGGTCAGCGGCCCTGTCAACCTGTGCGCCCCCGAGGAGGCCGATGTCAACACCATCGTTGAAGCACTCGCCCGTGCCCTGCACCGTCCCGCCTCCTTCCGGGTTCCGGCGCCGGTGCTCCGGCTCGTGATGCGGAACCTGGCCGAAGAACTGCTGCTGTCCAGCCAGCGGATGGAACCCGCTGCCCTCTCGGGCGCGGGGTTCCGGTGGCAGCATCCGGCGCTGGGGCAGGCGGCCCAATGGGTGGCCGGAACCGAGGGCGCCGAGGCTTTGGACTAGCCCGGCCAGTCCCGGCCGGGGTTCAGGACCCGGGCAGTATCTCACTGATCCGCCACCCGCCGTCCACGGACGCCAGGACCAGGCGCAGGCGCTGGCCGCCGCTTGCCGCACCTGATGCAACCACCGTTCCTGCACGGTCCGTCTCCTCGTACGCAGAGGTGGCCGAGGTGGCGCTGACCACGGCACGTCCACCCGGGGCCACGTCTTCGGCCGCTACGTCGGACAGGAGGCTGGTGAACCCTGCCAGCACATGGCCTGAGCCGCGGAGCCTCTCCGCGGTCCCGCTGTCTGCGGCAGCCGCCGGTGAACCTGCCGCATTCACTTCATCCAGCAGTTCCAGCCTGCCGCTGGCGAACGCGTGGTCGCGGAGGGCCGCAAGTCCTGCCACAGCCACGGCAGGGTCCGGCGCCGCGGCTTGCTGCCTTGCCTCCCTGACCCTGTCCGGCCCTGCACCCGCCTGGCCGGGAACAGCCGCAGTGCCGGCGGCCGCTCCGGCTGCGCTGCCGGGTTCAGCTGGCAGCAGGCCCACCGGGGCCGCCGCCGCCATCCACCAAGCCACGGCCAGGGCCACGGCAGCGGCGGCAGGCATGACGAACGGCTTCCAGCGGGGCCTGCCCGGCAAGGCCCGGACCGCGGCACCGGCGTGTTTTCCGCGGGCAGCGGGCGCCGCGGCTGTGGACGGGAACGGCAGCCGCGGACCGGGGGTCCGTCCCTTGGCCCAGCGTGCCGCCAGCATTCTGCGATGCCAGCCATCCAGCTTTTCCTTGAGCCTGGCGGGCCGGATGATCCTGTTCCGACCGGACGACGGCGCGGCATGCCTGCGCGTCACCAGTTCCGGAAGGACGGTGGGATGGACAGAGGCCGCCAGGTCGACAGGGCTGGTCGGAGCGCTCCGATAGACGGCAGCCGCCAGGGCCGCAGCCGTTGGCCGCAGCCGCCTGTCCTCGTTGAGCCCGGATTCCAGGGCAGCGGCAAGTTCCTTCGGCACGTCCGGAACGAGCAGGGACAGCGGTGGGCGCTCGGCCGTCACGGGCGGCGCGGCGCCGGTCAGGCAGTACCAGCCGACGGCCGCCAGCGAGTAGACATCCCGTTCCGGCTGGAGACCGGCACGCACCGAATCCACCGGCGCAGGATCCAGGAAACCGGGTGTACCGAAGTCTCCCCCGCGGTCGGGATCGCCCAGTATCCGTGCGATGCCGACGTCGGACAGCAACGGCTTGCCCTGGCCGGTGAACAGCACGTTTCCGGGCGCAACGTCCGAATGCGTGAACCCCTTGCCGTGCAGGTACGCCAGCGCCTGGCCAATCGGCGTCAACACCGTGACTGTCTCCCCGATGCCCAGCCGGCCCCGGGCCGCAACGAGATGGGCAAGAGAACCACCCGGGGCGTAGTCCAGGACAAGCGCTGTGCCGCCCCCGGAGCCGGAATCGAAGCGGACGGCGTGGTGCGCGGTGGTGAGGTGCTGGTGGTCCAGCACGGAGAGGATGCGGATCTCCCGCTGTACAGCGTCTTCTTGTACGGCGTCTTCTTGTACGGCGTCTTCTTGTACGGCGTCATCAGACAGGCCGCTGCTCCCGTCCCGGTTTTCACCGGTGGGGTGGAAGCACTTCAGTGCGAATTCCCGGCCTGTCTGGTGTTCCTTACCCAACCAGACCGTGGCGCTTCCGCCGTGGCCTAGGAGCCGCCCCGTGGTGTAGCCGGGAACCTGCGGAACCGTTGTCTCGTCCATCCCTCATGTCTAGTGGAATCCGCTGGAGCCTGCAGAAGTTATCCACAGGCAGCGCTCTTCCACCAGTGGGTGCGGGCAGAGGTGGTGAGGTTGGCCACTAAACCGGGTACGCGGCGCTGCGGGGTCTAAGCTGGATGCCATGACTCTTGAGTTTTCACAGCTGGGTCTGGCCCCCGACTTCGTGGATTACCAGCAGGCGTGGGACATCCAGCGCGAACTCCATGACAATGTAGTCGCAGGCCAGGCACCAAGCACTGTGCTCTTGCTGGAACATGCTGCCGTCTACACCGCTGGAAAGCTCACGGAAGACCACGAGCGGCCCTTCGACGGCACTCCCGTTGTGGCTGTGGACCGCGGCGGAAAGCTCACCTGGCACGGGCCCGGCCAGCTCATTGCCTACCCCATCCTCAAACTGAAGAACCGCACGGGAATCCGGGACTACGTTGAGCGGCTGGAAGCGATAATGATCGCCGTCATGTCCGACTACGGCATTCAGGCCGAACGCATCAAAGGCCGGGCCGGCGTCTGGATCAGGGCTGACGAAAAGGGTCCGGACCGAAAAATAGCCGCCGTTGGCATCAGGGTACTTAACGGTGTCACCATGCACGGCATCGCCATTAACTGCAGCAATGACCTGGCACCTTACGGGCAGATCATCGCCTGCGGCATCACGGATGCGGGAGTGACCACAATGTCCCTGGAGACGGGGCAGGACATCCGCCCGGCCCACATTGTTGAACGCATTGTGGAAGAATTCCGCAAGCACGAAGAAGCACTCGTATCAAGCCCTGAAGGAGCTCTACTGTGACACTGGCACCCGAAGGCCGGAAGATGCTGCGGATCGAGCAGCGCAACGCGGCCGTCCCGGTGGAGCGCAAGCCGGACTGGATCAAGGCCAAGGT
>NZ_JBNHFE010000007.1:0-153761 GCF_059089905.1 Arthrobacter sp. Y3221087 | reverse complement strand
ACAAGACCTTCTGCATCCCGCACGGCGGCGGCGGACCCGGCGTCGGACCCGTCGCGGCCAAAGCCCACCTGGCACCCTTCATGCCCGGGGACGCCACGTCCTGGACCGAGGGCAACGATGTCCCGATCTCCGCCTCGCGGTTCGGTTCCGCCGGGGTGCTGCCCATCTCGTGGGCGTATGTGAAGCTGATGGGCGGCGAAGGCCTGACCGAGGCCACCAAGTCCGCGCTGCTGGCCGCGAACTATGTCGCCTCCCGGCTGAACGAGTACTTCCCGGTGCTCTACACCGGTGAGGGCGGGTTGGTGGCGCACGAGTGCATCCTGGACCTGCGCGACTTGACCGCGAAGACCGGGGTCACGGCCGAGGATGTGGCCAAGCGGCTGATCGACTTCGGTTTCCACGCCCCCACCCTGTCCTTCCCGGTGGCCGGGACGCTGATGGTGGAGCCCACCGAGTCCGAGGACCTGGCCGAGATCGACCGGTTCATCGAAGCGATGATCACCATCCGCAAGGAAATCGACCAGGTCGCCGCCGGGGACTTCACGGTGGCCGATTCACCGCTGCGCCGGGCACCGCACACGGCATCCGCCGTCGTGTCCTCGAACTGGGACCGCGCCTACCCCCGGGAACAGGCCGCCTTCCCCGTGGCCTCGCTCCGGCAGGACAAGTACTTCCCGCCCGTGGGCCGGATCGACGGCGCCGCCGGGGACCGCAACCTCGTCTGCTCCTGCCCGCCCCTCGAAGACTTCGAAAACTAAGGACAAGCCCATGACTGAGAAATACACAGCTCTCTATGACGAGCACAAAAAACTGGGCGCGTCCTTCACGGACTTCGGCGGGTGGCAGATGCCCCTCAAATACAACTCCGAACTGGCCGAACACCACGCCGTCCGCAACGCAGCCGGCCTGTTCGATCTCTCCCACATGGGCGAAGTCTGGGTCACCGGCCCCGAGGCGGCAGCCTTCCTGGACTATGCCCTGGTGGGCAGGATTTCGGCCATGCCGGTAGGCAAAGCCAAATATTCACTCATCTGCAACGATGACGGCGGCATCATCGACGACCTCATCACCTACCGGCGGCCCGCTGCCGAGGACGGGACCGACGTCTTCCTGGTGGTCCCCAACGCCGGCAACGCCGCGGTGGTCGCCGAGGCGTTGACCGAACGCGCAGCATCCTTCGACGTCCAGGTGCGGGACGCATCAGCGGAAACCTCGCTGATCGCCGTGCAGGGGCCCAAAGCCCAGGACCTGCTGCTCCGCCTGGTTCCCGCCGGCAGGCACGACGACGTCACGGGCCTGTTGTACTACGCCGCTGTGGAGGTCCCGTTCCTGGTGGGCGGTGCAGGGCAGGAGCTCCTCCTGGCCCGCACCGGCTACACCGGGGAGGACGGGTTCGAGATTTTCGTGTCCAACGACGCCGCACCCGCCCTGTGGCAGGCCCTCATAGCCATCGCCGACGAAGGGGAACTTACGCCGGCCGGCCTGGCATCCCGCGACTCACTCCGCCTCGAAGCCGGCATGCCCCTTTACGGCAACGAACTCTCCCTGCAGGGAGACCCGTTCGCCGCCGGTTTGGGACCCGTCGTCGCACTGTCCAAGGAGGGCGACTTTGTGGGCAAGGCCGCACTGGCCGCCAAGAAGGAAGCCGGCGCCGGCACTACCTCCGGCCGCCGCCTCGTCGGACTGAAGGGACTCGGCCGCCGCGCCGGCCGCGCCCACTACCCGGTCCTTTTGGACGGCGCTCCCGTCGGCGAGGTCACCTCCGGCCAGCCCTCACCCACCCTCGGCTACCCCGTGGCCATGGCCTACGTCGACGTCGAACACATTGCCCCCGGCACCGCCCTGGACATCGACCTCCGCGGTAAAGCAGAGCCGTTCGAGGTCGTCGAGCTCCCCTTCTACAAGCGCGCCAAGTAGGTTTCAGTGCCGGGCGTGGTCACTTTTCCCGTCGGGTGCGGACTCCTCTCACCCCTCAGTTTTTGTCCAGATATGGCGGCTTTTGGGCTCGTTAGGTCGCCATATCTGGACAAAAACTTTGTACTTGTTAGTTAGGAAGACCCATCATGGCTGTTGGCGTTTTTGATCTTTTCTCTATTGGTATTGGCCCGTCGTCGTCCCATACTGTGGGGCCGATGCGGGCTGCTGCTGTGTTCGCTGAGGAGCTGAAGGCTTCGGGCAGGCTGACGGATGTGGCTTCGTTGCGGGTGGATTTGTACGGGTCGTTGGCGGCGACCGGGCACGGGCACGGGACGATGACCGCGGTGCTGTTGGGGTTGGAGGGGTTCCATCCGGAGCTGATCCTGCCCGGGGAGGTGGAGGAACGGCTTGCCTCGATCGCGGAGACCGGGATCCTGAACCTTGCCGGTGCCGGTGGGGAGGGCGTGCCGTTGCCGTACGGGGTGGGCGATATGGTGCTGCGGCCGTTGACGGTGCTGCCCCGGCACACGAACGGGATGACGTTCACGGTCACGGACGCGGCCGGGGAGGTGCTGCATGCGGCGACGTTCTTCTCGGTCGGTGGCGGGTTCATCGTCCGGGAGGGCGAAGAGGACGCGGCGCAGCAGGAACTGGAGGCCTCCAAGCAGGAGCTGCCGTTGCCGTTCCGGACCGCGGCGGAACTTTTGGCGCATTGCCGGGACACCGGGCTGGGCATCGCCGATGTGATGCTGCTCAATGAGAAAGCCTCCCGGGACGAGGAGGAGATCCGGGCCGGGCTGCTGCAGATCTGGTCCGTGATGGAGAACTGCGTCGCGACGAGTTTGAAGCGGGCCGGGGTGCTGCCGGGCGGGTTGAACGTGCGCCGCCGCGCCCCGGACTGGTACGAACGGCTGCAGAAGGAAACCGCACACCCCGACACCCGCCACGACCAGGACCAGGACGCTGCGTGGGACGCGGGCCCGTTCGACCCCAGGTACTGGCAGGAGTGGGTGAACCTGGTGGCGCTGGCGGTGAACGAGGAGAACGCCTCCGGCGGCAGGGTGGTCACGGCGCCGACGAACGGGGCGGCCGGGATCATCCCGGCGGTGCTGTTCTACGCGCTGCACTTCGCCCCGGGCATGGACACCGCCACCCAGGCGGACCGCGACGACGTCGTGGTTCGGTTCCTGCTCGCCGCGGGGGCGGTGGGGGTGCTGTACAAGGAGCAGGCCTCGATCTCCGGGGCGGAGGTCGGCTGCCAGGGCGAGGTCGGGTCGGCATCATCGATGGCCGCCGCCGGTTTGGCGGAGGTGATGGGCGGGTCCCCGGCGCAGGTGGAGAACGCGGCGGAGATCGCGATGGAACACAACCTGGGCCTGACCTGTGACCCGATCGGCGGGCTGGTCCAGGTGCCCTGCATCGAACGGAACGCGATCGCGGCCGCGAAAGCGATCAACGCCGCGAAAATGGCGCTCTGGGGCGACGGCACGCACCGCGTCTCCCTGGACGAAGTCATCATCACCATGCGCGAAACCGGCAAGGACATGAGCGACAAATACAAAGAAACCGCCATGGGCGGCCTCGCTGTCAACGTCGTCGAATGCTGACCTGCGGTGTCTCGATGCGGACGGCCGGCCGCAGCTAGTTATGGATGGCGGCTATCAGTGCCAGGGATGATGGCCAGTGCCAGCCATAACGCCGCAGAACCCAGCATGGGTACAGGGCGAAGAACACCGGAGTCCAGGCAAGGTTGAGAACAAGCTGGACGGCGTAAGCGGTCAGCGCTGGCCTGGTGTTCGCCGTCCGCTTCCGCCAGACAAGCCACGCTGCAACAGCCATGGCCGTGTACAGCACAGTCCATACCGGCCCTAACAAGAAGTTCGGGCCTGCTGCAGGCTTTAGACTTGAGGCTGCATGTCCGCACACATCCACGAGTACCGAAACCGCGCATCAACCCGATTGGACACGGCCCCCTTGCGAGAATTCACCGCACGTTTTGCCACCGCCGAGGAAATTGAAAACTGGGACAAGCACGTCACGGCCAACCCGAACGGCGGCAACATGCTGCAGTCGGCCGCCTACGCCACGGTGAAAAACGGCAGCGGCTGGAAGGTCCGCTTCCTGGTGCTGGAAAGCCGGGAAACAGCCAGCTACAACCTGGTACTGGAAAAGAAGTTCCCCATGCTCGGCCGGCTGTGGTATCTCATCAAAGGC
Organism: Arthrobacter sp. Y3221087; assembly: GCF_059089905.1. Lineage (NCBI taxonomy): Bacteria > Bacillati > Actinomycetota > Actinomycetes > Micrococcales > Micrococcaceae > Arthrobacter > Arthrobacter sp. Y3221087. The sequence continues at coordinate 149,630 of NZ_JBNHFE010000007.1, read as the reverse complement.
CCGGACCTCGCCGCGCCGGAAGATCTAAAGGCCGCCTTGGAAGCCTGTGCCGCACTTGCCCGCGGGCGGAAGCTCAACGTCTTCACCATCAAGATCGAACCGGACATCATTGACTCTGCTGATGCCCAGGCGCAGCTGGCCGCCGCCGGACTGGCCAAGGCGCCGAACATCCAGTCCAACGACTCCACCGCCCTGCTGGATATCTCCCGATCCGAGGAAACAGTCCTTAAGAACATCTCTTCCCGCGCCCGCAACGCCATCCGGCGGGCCGAGCGGGAAGGCTGCGAAGTTGTGCGCAAGGAACAGGGGCCGGAAACGTACCGCGCCCTGTACGACCTCATGGCGGACACGATCAAGGCCAAGGGGTCGATGCCCCTGCGCAGCTACGAGTACTACGCCGCCTTCTGGGACGAATTCTGCAACCGGGGCCAGGGGAACTTCTTCTTTGCCTACGAGGACGGCAAGCCCAGCGTGGGCGCCTTCGTGATCAACTACGGCGCCAAAGCGACCTACAAAGACGGCGGCTCCACCCAGAACCGCAAACAGTACGGCGACTCGCACCTGGTCCAGTGGACAGCAATCCGGCGCATGCAGGAACTCGGCTGCACCGAATACGACTTCTGCGGCACACCACCGTCCTCCCGCATCAAGGACAAGAGCCACAACCTCTACGGCATGGGCATGTTCAAAACCAGCTTCACCAAGACGGTCACGGACTTTGTGGGCTGCCACGACTACGTGCTCTCGCCACTGCGGCACCGTCTCTGGGTCAAGGGCGCAGAAAGGGTGTTCCGCCGGATCGAAACGGCGCGGACCGGCCAGCAGTTCTACTGACCCCCACCCGTCCCGCGGCCGCCAGCGCCAGCAGTGCGCCGCCTCAAGCCCCTCCCGCACCGCGGCCCCTGCCACGCCGCGAGAACACCGAAGAAGGTAAGCCCCTTGAATCCAGTTCCCACCGCCACCGGCCTCGAGCCCGCAGTCCTCAGCGATGCCGAGTTCGAGGCATTCGCCCTGAAGCATCCGCAGAACAGCTTCCTGCAATCCGTCGACTTTGCCCGGTTCCAGCGAGCCCGCGGCCAGGAGGTGGAACTCTTCGGGGTACGCAGGGACGGCGAACTCGTGGCGGCCGGAAAGCTGAACTACACCACCACCCGCCTGGGCTACACCGTGTGCGAATGCGCCAAGGGGCCCCTGATGGACTACGCGGACCGGGAACTGGTGACCGCCGTCGTCGGACTCCTGCGGAAGCGTGCCGGCGAACGCAAAGCTGCCGAGCTGCGCATCTCCCCAAACATCCACTACATCGCCCGGGACGAGGATGGCGCAGAACACCCCGAGGTGCTGGACAACCGTCCGCTCGTGGCTCAGCTGGAAGGGCTGGGATTCCGGCACCAGGGACTGGACATGGACTTCGTGAACGTCAACTGGATGTTCATCAAGAGCCTCCAGGGCATCCAGGACGCAGAAGAGCTGATCATGAGCACCAGTTACCGCACCCGGAAGGCAATCCGGAAGGCAGAGAAGAACGGCGTGTTCCTCGAGCAGGCCACGCTGGAAACGCTGGACGACTTCTACGCCGCCCTCAGCCGGGCCGGGGACGAAAAGGGGTTCGTCTACCGCGAGCGGGCCTACTACGAGCACCTGCTCCGCACCACGTCCCCTGAGTTCACCAAGCTCATGATGGCCAAGATCGACATCCCGGCCTACCGCAAGTCCATCAGCGACCGCCTGGCCAGTGAGTCCGCCACTGCCGCCGACCTCCGCCGCGAAGTGGAAGAGACTGGCAGCAAGAAGAAAGCCAACCGGCTCAAGGTGGTCCAGGACCTGGTGGACAGTTATGAGCGCAGCCTCAAGGACATTGAGCGGTTCCCGGACTCCGTGGGCGTTGCCACGGTGGCCGCCATCCACTTCGTCTGCTACGGCGACGAGGTGGTCTGCGTTATCGGCGGCACCGTCCAGGATTACATCTACTTCAACGGCGCCACGTCGCTGTATTGGGGCATGATGCTGCACGCCCTGGAAAAGGGCTATCCGCGCTACAACTTCTACGGAACATTTGGCATCTCCGGCCAGGACCAGGAAGGCCACGGCGGCTACGAGTTCAAGAAGGGCTTCGGCGGCGAGGTGGTCCAACTGGTGGGTGACTTCGCGATGCCCGTCAGGCCTGCCGTGTTCCACGCCAACCGGCTTGCGCGGGCGGCCGTCGCGGCGGCCCGCACGGTACAGCGCAGGTTGCCCGGCAGGCGCACATCCTGACGGACAGTCCACACCACAGCACAGTCCACACCGCACAGGGAGGAGGGACCCTTGACTGACCGACCCGGGAGCCCGGCGGCAGGCCGCCCGCAACGGGCAAAACCTGACCCTGCAAAGCCTGAACCCGCCGCCACAGGGCCGGAGCGGGCCGGAGCCGGACGTTCCGGGGCCCAGCCTTCCGGTGCCCAGTCTTCCGGGGTTCGGCCTCACACCGACGGCCTGCCAAAGACGCAGGCGCTGACCGCTGCCGAACTGCGGCAGGACGCTGCGGCCAAGAAGATGCTGCGCCGCCTGGTCCAGGGTGAAAACCCGCCGACGGCGCCGTTGAGCATCGTGGACCGGCTGGCTGGCAGTCCTTATGCAAACCCCACCATCCAGGTGGGCGGCGTGGACACCTCCGCGCGCAAGACGCTTGACTTCGCCCTGCACCTGGCTGAAACCATGTTCCGGTACGGTGCCGGCGCGTTGGAGGTGGAAACCAGCATCATCGCGGTCACCGCGGCGCTGGGGCTGAAGAACATCGAGGTGGACATCACCAACCAGTCCGTGGGCATCAATTACGCGCCCAAGGACCAGACGCCCATAGCGCTGCTGCGCGTGGTGCGGTCCTGGACCAACAACTATGCCGGCCTGGCCAAAGTGCACCAGCTGGTGACGGACATAGTGGCCGGGGGAGTGGGCCGGGATGAGGCCATCCGCAGGCTGAATGAGGCGATCACCAGCCCCAAGCCCTTTCCGCGCTGGATGGTCACGGTGGCCTTCGGTATTTTCGCGGCGGCGTTCGTGGGCGTGCTGGGCGGCGGCCCGGTAGCCTCGGCCATCGCGTTCGTTGCCAATATCGGCATCAGCCTGCTGGCGCGCCAGCTGGGACGCTGGCGGGTGCCGGACTTCTTCATTACCGCCAGCTGCTCCTTCGTGGTGACCCAGCTGGCCCTCCTGCTCTGGCAGTTCGGCCTGACCAACTCGCCGGCGATCGTGGTGGTGGGCGGCATCCTCCTGCTGCTCCCGACAGGTCGCCTGGTCTCGTCGGTGCAGGACGCCATCAACGGGTTCCCCGTCACGGCGGCCGGACGGTTCCTCTCAACACTGCTGACCTTCGGTGCCATCGTGGCCGGCATCGCCGTCGCGTTTGTGGTGGGTGAACTGACGGGGATGCCGCGTATCGACGTCACGCAGACGTTCCCGCCGGCCTACGATCTGTGGGTCCTGGTCATCTTCGTGGCGGTGGCTGTGATGGCCATCTGCATCACGGAACAGACCAGCTGGCAGCTCCTGCTGCCCACCGCGGCTGTGGGCGTCGCAGGCTACTTCGTCCTGCTTGGCGGCGGGCTGCTCGGCATCGGGGACCGCTTTTCGCCGGCCCTTGCCGCCGTGGTGATCGGCCTGCTGGCACGCGTGGTCGCCCTCCGCCTGGGCGCGCCGCAGCTGGTGGTGGCAGTCCCCGCGGCGCTGATCCTGCTCCCGGGCCTCACCATTTTCCGCTCCATGTACGTACTCACCATCGAGGAAGCCGAGATCCTGCTGGGCGCGGGGGGAATGCTCAGCGCGGGCGCGATTGTGCTGGGAACGGCCGGGGGAATCGTCCTGGGCGACACCCTGGCGCGGCCGCTGACCCGGAGCCTGGCAAGCAACGAGCGGCGCCGCGCCCGCCGGCGCTGACCCGGCACGCGGCAGGTTCCGGCTGACGGTGCCGAAGGTCAGATCTGGCCGACCGGAAGCTTCTTTTCGGCCTGGAACACGTCCTCCACGCGTCCCTGCGCCCAGTAGCCGGATAGCGAAACCTGCCTGCGTTCCAGGCCGCGCTGGGTAAAGAAGACTTCCCGGAGGGCCTTCATGTAGCCCCGCTCGCCGTGCGCGAAAACGTCCACCGTGCCGGCAGGCCATTCGGCGCCGGCGACAGCGCTGACCAGCTGGTCGCTGGACCCGGCCGGTACGCCGTTACGGAACAGCCAGGTGATTTCCACGCCTGCCGGTGCGGTGAGCGGCTGCACGTCGGCGTCGGAATCCACTTCAAGGAAGGCCAGGCCTGTCGCCTCCGGAGGCAGTGCCTCGAGGCACGCGGCGATGGCGGGCAGCGCTGCCTCGTCGCCGGCAAAAAGGTACCAGCCGGCCTCCGGGTTGGGATTGTAGGCACCGCCCGGCCCGGTGAAGGTGATGGGATCGCCGGGCTGTGCCTTGGCCGCCCAAGGGCCGGCCAGCCCGTCGTCGCCGTGCACCACAAAGTCGATGGCAAGTTCCCGGGCGGCCGGATCAACCCAGCGCAGGGTGTACGTGCGCGTATAGGGCCACTGCTCGCGCGGCATGGTTTCCCGGATGCTCCATAGGTCCAGGGGAGACGGGTACTCGACGCCGGGCTGCGGAAAGACAATCTTCACGTACCGGTCCACGAAGCCGTTGTTGACAAAGTCAGCAAAGCCCGGGCCACCAGCCACGATGCGGACCATGTGCGGCGAGAGCTGTTCCCGGCGGAGCACCTCCAGATTGATCTGGGGGCGGCTCTTCTTGGTGGCGCTGGTGGCGGCAGGAACAATGCTCATAAGGCAAGCCTAAGCTAAGGAACTGGCGGAAGCTCCCAGGTTACGTCCCGGGCGCCCTGCTCCCGGAGGAGCCGGTTGACTTGGCTGAAGGGCCGGGAGCCGAAGAAGCCGCGGGACGCCGACAGCGGGCTCGGATGGGCGCTGGACACCACCGGGGTATCACGCAGCAGCGGAAGGACTGATTCGGCTTCCTTGCCCCACAACAGGGCCACCAGCGGCAACGGTGCGCCGTCCGGGGACTGCCGGGCGGCGACCGCGGCGACGGCCGCCGTCGTAATTTTCTCCCAGCCCTTGCCGCGGTGGGAACCGGCGGAACCGGCACGCACCGTCATCACCCGGTTCAGCAGCAGCACACCCTGCTCCGCCCAGGCGGAAAGGTCGCCGTGCACCCGGGCGGGGATGCCAAGGTCCGCCTCCAGTTCGCGGTAGATGTTCGCGAGGCTGCGGGGGATGGGCCGCGTGCGCCTGTCAACGGAGAATGAAAGGCCGACGGCGTGACCCGGCGTCGGGTAGGGGTCCTGGCCCACCACCAGGACCTTCACGCCGGCAAGGGGCTGGCGGAACGCGCGCAGGACGTTCGACGGCGACGGCAGCACCTGGTGCCCGGCCGCCACCTCGTCTGCCAGGAAGCCGAGGACGGCGCGAAGCTCTGGTTCCACCCCCGCCAGCGCCTCGGCCCAGTCCGGAGCCACGAGGTCCGTCAGCGGGCGCCGCGCGAGTTCGGCGAACTCTTCCATTCCGGCGGGGTCCTGCTCCAATTCGAACAAGGCGTCTGATTCAGGCACCGTCCCATTCTTGCAGGCGAGCGGCGGCACTTAGGCTCGGATGAGAGTCCAGGCCGCCGCCTACGCAAATGACAAGGCTGTTATTCGTCCGTAGCATGGGGGTAAGACATTTTCCCCTAGACCTCGAAGGAGTGTGCCGTGGCGGAACCGGCCCGGGAACATCTGCCCGAGGAATTGCCGGAGCAGGAACCACGTAACACCCTGCTGGCGGACTTCACGCTGCGCGAGTCCCCGCTCAATGAACGCGAGCAGCAGATGCTGGCGCTTGAGCGTCAGTGGTGGAAGTACGCCGGGGCCAAGGAACAGGCCATCCGGGAGCTCTTCGACCTCTCTGCCACCCACTACTACCAGCTGCTGAACGCCCTGATCGACCGCGAGGATGCACTCGCCCACGATCCCATGCTGGTCAAAAGACTGCGTAGACTACGTACGTCCCGCCACCGTGCCCGGACCGCCCGGCGCCTGGGCTCCGACACCTAGGACCATCCGCGGCCCCCAGCAGCAATTCCAAGGAAGTCAGCCATGACCAGATACGCCCGCGACGAATTCGACAAGGTCCCGGAAAACCCCCAGCGGCAAGGCGTCCACCGCACTGCTTGTGCGCCCTCGCGGGTACGTCTCTGGCCCATCCTGGCAGTAGGGGTGGTGGCGCTGGCCATCGGGCTGGTGTCTTTCCTGATCCTTCCGAAACTTGGCTTCAGCGGCACGGGGGCCCAGGTATCTTCCAGCCAGGAAGCTGCCCCGCTGGCGGAAACGGGGACAACGCCTTCGGCCAGCCCTGAAAGCACCCCGGAACCTACTGCGGAAGCCACGCCATCGGCGTCGACCGGGCCATCGCCCAGTGCCGAGGCTGTTCCCGAAGCCACCACCGCGGCGCAGGCGCAGGTCTTCCTTGACCGGACCCAGCCCGTTGCCGTCTACAACGCCACCGGAGCGGCAGGCCTGGCGGGCCGGGTGGGCGGAACCGTCCAGGCGGACGGCTGGACCCTGGGGCAGGTTGGCAACTGGGCCGGAGCGCCGCAGCAGGGTTCCACCATCTTCTACGCCGGACCTGAACAGCTGGCTAACGCCCAGGCCCTCGCGCGGCTGCTGGGCGTCCCCACGCTGGTCAGCAGCACGGACTTCCAGGTTCCCCTGGTTGTGGTACTGGGACCCGGTTACCGGTGAGCATCCCCCGTCCGGCCGGTCACGCGTAAATAACTATTCCCGGCTCCACTTCCGGACACCTGCAGCGCCAGGCAGGCATTGGCTAAAGTGAAGTCCAGGGTCCGGTCCGGGGCAGGCAAGCATCATTCGGGCTCCTGAGTCCCCGGTCTCAACGGAAAGAGTTGGTCAGCATGGCACTGGGAACCGTGAAATGGTTCAACGCGGAAAAGGGCTACGGCTTCATCACCGTTGACGGATCCGGCGACGACATCTTTGTCCACTGGTCCGCCATTCTGGGTGAGGGCTACCGCGCGCTGGATGAGGGGCAGCGCGTTGAGCTTGAAGTCGGCGAAGGCGAGAAGGGCCCGCAGGCCGAAAGCGTCCGGCCGGCCGAGTGAAGCATTTCCCCGTTTCCGCCGTCCGTATCCGTCCGGCGCTCGCCCTCTCCACGTGTGCCGTCCTGGCTGCCACTGCCTGTTCCGGAGTCACCGGCAACGTCCGCGTAGAGTCAGTCGAGGCGTCAGGCGACGGCATCCTGCGGGTTGGCCTGGTCCTGGACAACACCGGTGACAGCAGTTTCCTCAATGACTCCCAGCTTGCCGCGGCCAGGCTCGCGGTCAGGGAGATCAACGCGACCGGCGGCCACAAGGGCAGGGCGGTGGAACTCCTGCCGGTCGAGTCGGGCCAGGATGCCGCGGCACAGGCGCATGCACTGGTGGCCGGCAAGGCAGACGTTGTCATAGGGCCCACCGATTCGAGCCACGCACCCGCTGTCATTGATGTTCTCTCCCGGGCCCGGACACCGCTGATCTCGCCGGCCAACACGGCTGCAGGACTTACCGGCACGGACTCCGGCGGTTACTACTTCCGCACGGCCGCCGCGGACGTCGCTCAGGCACCCGTTCTGGTGAAGCTTGCGAAGAATGCCGGTGCTGCCTCCGTTTCCGTGGTGTACCAGGAAGGCGCCTACGGCAAGGACGTCGCCGATGCCATTTCCAAAGCAGCGGGCCAGGCCGGACTGGACGTTGCGGCAACCGAGGGGTTCCCTCCGGGGGAGGCGGGGCGGGCCGCCGGCGCGGCAGGGGAGGCCGGTGCCGATGCCGTGATCCTGGTGGCCCGCGAAGGCGCCCAGGGCGCACTCACGGAACTGGACAATGCCGGGATTGCCGGCTCTCGCATCATCCTCAGCGATGGAGCCTTCGCCCGTTACGGGTCCAAGCTGGGCGCCAAGGCACTGGAGGGCGCCCGTGCCGTGGTCCCCGGACAGCTTCCCTCCGCCGGATTCCAGGAACGGCTGCTCGCCGTCGACGGGCAATTGAAGGATCTTTCCTTCGCCGCCGAGACCTACGATGCCGTCACCCTGGCGGCGCTGGCCGCGGCCCGGGCACAGGACGACGCCGGCCGTTCCATCGCCGCCAACCTCATCAACGTGTCCGGCGGCACTGTCGGCGGTTCCGCCGAGGCTCCCGCCTGCTCCACCTACAAGGACTGCGTCACGGGGCTGGCGGCGGGTGATGAGATCAATTACGACGGCGAATCGGGCCCCGTCGCGTTCGACGCCAACGGAGACATCACCACCGCGAACTTCAGGGTCTTCACGTATGGTGCCGACAACCTGCCGGCACCCAGCGGCAGCGAAACAGCGGGGCGCAGCGGAAACTGACGCGCTGATCGCCGTCAGCGAATTCTCCCTGGCCGGCCCGCTGCTTCAATCGACTTTCGCTTGCACTCTCACGTAGGGAGTGCTAATTATTGACTTAGCACTCTGACGTACCGACTGCTAACGCAAGGCCTGTTTCAACCAGGCGCTGCGCGGCATCGGGCTAGGAGCCAAGAAACACCTAACTGGAGTGAGGTCCGCACCCGGAGGCATACAGAGGCCGCCGGCAAAGGACCGTCCGTCGCGGGCACTGCAGCGAAGGTTCATTCTTAACGACCGTCCCGAAAGGACCACTGCCGTTATGGCCAAGATCATTGCATTTGATGAAGAGGCACGCCGCGGCCTTGAGCGGGGCCTGAACACCCTCGCCGACGCCGTTAAGGTCACCCTCGGCCCGCGTGGACGCAACGTCGTCCTCGAAAAGAAGTGGGGCGCCCCCACGATCACCAACGATGGTGTTTCCATCGCCAAGGAGATCGAGCTGGACGATCCCTACGAGAAGATCGGCGCCGAGCTGGTCAAGGAAGTTGCCAAGAAGACGGATGACGTCGCAGGCGACGGCACCACCACCGCTACCGTGCTGGCCCAGGCCCTGGTCAAGGAGGGCCTGCGCAACGTTGCCGCCGGCGCCGACCCGCTGTCCCTGAAGCGCGGCATCGAAAAGGCTGTTGACGCTGTCACCGCCGAACTGCTGAACTCCGCCAAGGAAATCGAAACCAAGGAAGAGATCGCCGCCACGGCCTCGATCTCCGCCGGCGACGACGAAATCGGTGCGCTTATTGCCGAAGCCCTGGACAAGGTTGGCAAGGAAGGCGTCATCACGGTCGAGGAATCCAACACCTTTGGCCTGGAGCTCGAACTCACCGAAGGCATGCGCTTCGACAAGGGCTACATCTCCGCTTACTTCGTCACGGACGCAGAGCGCCAGGAAACGGTCCTCGAGGACCCGTACATCCTGATCGTCAACTCCAAGATCTCCAACGTCAAGGAACTGGTTGCTGTCCTCGAAAAGGTCATGCAGTCCAACAAGCCGCTGCTGATCATCGCCGAAGACATCGAGGGCGAGGCCCTGGCCACCCTGATCGTCAACAAGATCCGCGGCACCTTCAAGTCCGTCGCCGTCAAGGCCCCGGGCTTCGGTGACCGCCGCAAGGCACAGCTCGCCGACATCGCCGTGCTCACCGGCGGCCAGGTCATCTCCGAGGAAGTCGGCCTGAAGCTGGAGAACGCCGGCCTGGAGCTGCTGGGCAAGGCCCGCAAGGTTGTTGTGACCAAGGACGAGACCACCATCGTCGAGGGTGCAGGCGACGCCGACCAGATCGCCGGCCGCGTTTCCCAGATCCGCGCCGAGATCGAAAACTCCGACTCCGACTACGACCGCGAGAAGCTGCAGGAGCGCCTGGCCAAGCTGGCCGGCGGTGTCGCAGTCATCAAGGCGGGTGCCGCAACCGAGGTTGAGCTCAAGGAGCGCAAGCACCGCATCGAGGACGCCGTGCGCAACGCAAAGGCTGCCGTTGAAGAAGGCATCGTCGCCGGTGGCGGCGTAGCCCTCATCCAGGCCGGCGCAAAGGCATTCGCCAACCTGCAGCTCTCCGGCGACGAAGCAACCGGCGCCAACATCGTCCGTGTTGCCATCGACGCCCCGCTGAAGCAGATTGCCTTCAACGCAGGCATGGAGCCCGGCGTGGTGGTGGACAAGGTCCGCGGCCTCCCCGCAGGCCACGGCCTGAACGCCGCAACCGGTGAATACACCGACCTGCTGGCTGCCGGCGTGAACGACCCCGTCAAGGTGACCCGCTCTGCCCTGCAGAACGCGGCCTCCATCGCCGGCCTGTTCCTCACCACTGAAGCAGTCGTGGCCGACAAGCCGGAGAAGAACCCCGCTCCCGTTGGCGGCGGCGACGAGATGGGCGGCATGGGCGGCTTCTAGCCTCCTGCCGGGCCAGTCCCGCAGCTACAAAAAATGCGGCCCCTCTTTTCGAGGGGCCGCATTTTTTCTTGGCTGGATTTTTCGAGGACCGGGGCGCCGCTACTTCCGTGCGCTGGAGAGCATCCCTTCGACTTCCTTCTTGAAGGCTTCGGCGGCAGCCTGGGGAGTGAGGCGGTCGTAGAGCACTTCGTCCGTGTACCGCTTGATGACGTTCTGCACGCTGCCAGCCCCCACCGGCGGGACCGGGGGTGCTTCCTTCATGTCCGGGGCAATGTCCTTGAGGAAGGACACCACCGTGGTGTCTGCCGGCTTCAGGTCGGGGGTGATGCTTTCGACAATCTCCGGGTTGGTGGGCACGCCCCGGTCCGTCATCAGGATGGCGCCGGCCTCGGGACTGTTGGTCAGGTAGTTGATGAAGGTGGCGGTCTCCTCGGGATGCTTGGAGCGGGACGAAGCCGACCAGAACATGGTGGGCTTGTAGTACATCCCGTTGTCTGCGGCGGATCCGTCAATGCTGGGGGCGCGGAGCATCTTGATGCTGCTGCCCGTGGTGGATTCCAGTGAACCGAGCTGGTTGGTCCACCACCAGGCCATGCCCACCCTGTTGGTGCCGAACAGGCTTTCCTCGAGGCCGGCGCCCGAGTCCTCGGTGGCCACCGTTGCCGGAGGGCTTGCCTTGGAGTCGCGTTGCTCCTTCAGGCGTTCCCAGAAGGATGCAGCCGTCGCCGTGTCGAAGTCCAGCTTGCCGTCAGCGGAGTACAGGTTTTCGCCGTGCTGCCGCAGCCAAATGATCAGGTCCGCTTCGTTGCTGCCGTATGCGGCACCGTAGTTCTTTCCGTCGCCGGCTGCGCTGATCTTCGACGCCGTGTCCATGAAGTCGTCCCAGGTCCAGGTGGTGTCGTCCGGGAGGGGCACGCCCGCGGCCTCGAAAACCTTGGTGTTGGCCATGATGACATAGGCATTCTGACCGGTGCTCAAACCGTACTGCGCACCGTCGTGCTGGCCCGACGCCAGGGCTTCCTTATCCAGCTTTGAAGTGTCGATCCCGTCCTGTTTTCCGAGGTCCAGGAGGGCGCCCCGCCCGCCGTACTCGGCGATGTATTTCTGGTCCATTTGGATGACGTCCGGCGCGTCATTCGCTGCAGTCTTGGTGGCGAGCTTGTCCCAGTAGCTGGACCACTCGCCCGGTTCTGATTCGATGTTGATGTTGGGGTGTTCCGCCTCGAAAGCGGCGATGACCTTTTCGGTCTGGGAATTGAGGTACTCATTGCCCCACCACGCGAAGCGGAGGGTGACCTGCCCGTCGCCGCCGGAGCCGCCTGGGGCTCCGCATCCGGTGGCGAGGATGGAAAGGGCCAGGGCCGCTGCGCCGAGTTGGAATTTCCGTCGGCTGACAGTCCGAATCGTCATTGATGTGCCTTCCTGAATGCCGCCTTCCCCTCCTAAAGCATTCTTGGACCAGGATCAGGAAAACGTTTTCTCGAGTAGTACTGCGATTGTTTCCCGAATGGTTCCCGCGCGTCAAGAACTTTCGGTAAACGTTTTCTCAACCGTTGCCGCTTTGCCCGGCGACGGGCAAACCGGTAAGTGCCATCATTGTCGTGCCGGTCTGGGAGGATGGACCGGTGACGATTACTGCAGCGGCTGACGGTTCGGCCTTGGGAAATCCCGGCCCGGCCGGCTGGGCCTGGTACGTGAATGACGACTGCTGGCGCGCAGGCGGGTGGCCCCACGGGACCAACAACCAGGGTGAATTGATGGCGGTGCTTGACCTCCTGCGCGCCACAGCCCACCTCCCGGAGGAGGACCTGCGCATCCTCTGCGATAGCCAATACGTCATCAACTCCATCACCAAGTGGATGCCGGGATGGAAGCGCAAAGGCTGGCGCAAGGCCGACGGCAAGCCCGTCCTGAACGTCGAGCTTCTGAAGGAGCTGGACCGGGAGCTTGCAGGCCGAAAGTACACATTCGAGTGGGTCAAGGGCCATGCCGGGCACGACCTGAATGAGGCGGCGGATGAACGCGCCCGCGCTGCGGCCACGGCCTATCAGCAAGGCGTCGCCGCGCGCTCGGGCCCGGGTTTCCCGGGCGGGCACCACCCCATTTCTGCAGGTGCCACGGCCTCGCGGGCCGCGAAGGCAACCACGGAGGCGCGGCAGGGCAAAGGGACACAGCCGGCAGTGACCCCCCAGGGTGCTGCCGAATCCACAAGAACACAAGGCTCCCTGCCCCCGGGGAGCCTGGACGAACCGGATCTGTTCAGCCAGCTCGAAAACGACGCTTTCGACGTCGCTGAAGCCAAGCGGCATGCCTCTCCGCCCGAAGCCCTCGTGGAGGAGCTGGAGCGCGAGCTGCTGGGGCCATTGGTGCGCGGTGACATCGGCCGCACGGCCGTCCTGCTGCACCCTGATTTCATGGAGATCGGCAGTTCAGGACGGGTGTGGACGCGCGACGCGATGATGATGGCACTTGAGGAGGACCCGGGGGAGCGGACCGACATCGAGATCCTGGGCGCAGACCGGATTGGTACGGGTGCAGTCCTCCTGACCTACCGGAGCTTCGCCCGCTCGGGAACCGTCCTTCGGAGTTCGCTGTGGGTCCTGGACGGAGACCGCTGGCGCCTGCGGTTCCACCAGGGAACACCGGAGGCGTAAAACGCGCACGGCTAGCTGAAACGCTGGGTGTTGCCCTGTTCCGCCTGGGCATAGGTGGCGGCAGCGGAGGCCAGGGCTGCGTTGATGGAAGCCAGGGCGGCCTCGACCCTGCCCTGAGTCAAAGTCCACTCGGCTATCAGGGCCTGGAAGTTGGTTGCGGCAGAGCCGCGCCAGGAGCCTTGGAGTTCGTCCAGTCCGTGCTTCATGGCCTGGACATCAGCGCTGATCCTGTCCACGGTGGCCTGCACGTTGGCGGACTTCAGCTGCAGCAGCTCGGTATCGACGGAAATGATGCTCATGGCAGTGCCTTTCGCGATGGTGGGCAGCAGAAGCTTCCCCGCCCGGCCTTTCCGGGTGCTGCAACGAGCCTAGGAACGCGGGTGCGTCCCGCGCCAAGGGCGAACGCTATATGTGGATAACCTCGCCGTCGCTGCCGGTGGCATCGGCTTGCTGAGGATTGTCCTCACCGCAGGGCAGGCTGACCACCAGGGTGGCCCCGCCGCCGTCGGTCTGGGCCACCCGGACTGAACCGCCGTGGGAGCCCACGATCGCGGCCACAATTGCCAGGCCCAGTCCGCTGCCTCCTGTCTCGCGGGTACGCGAGGTGTCCGCCCGGTAAAACCGTTCAAACACCTTGGAGGCGTCCTCGTCCGATATCCCGGGCCCGTGGTCGCGGACCTCGATGACGGAAAAGGCTTCGTTGTTGGTGCTCCGGACACCCACGGCCAGTTCGATGGGGCTGCCCTCCGGGGTGTACCGGAGGGCATTGCCCACGAGGTTGCCCACCACCTGGCGAAGCTTGGCTTCGTCGCCGAGTACTGGAGCCGGGGAGGCGGGGCCGCCGTCGAGCCCGGTCAGTGAAATGACGCGCGAGCGGTCGCTGGCCTGGGTGTCCACCACGGCGTCGTGCGCAATCAGCTGCAGGTCCACCGGCTTTTGCTGCAGCGGCCGCTGCTCATCAAGCCGGGCCAGCAGCAGCAGGTCCTCCACCATGGAGCCCATGCGCTTGGCTTCGCTTTCGATCCGGCCCATGGCGGTGGCCACATCCTCGTCGGTTGCCAGGGCACCATGCCGGTACAGCTCTGAAAAACCACGGATGGTCACCAACGGCGTGCGCAGTTCGTGGGAAGCGTCGGCGGCAAACCGCCGCATCCTCGCTTCCGAGGCGGTGCGGGCCGCAAACGCCGTTTCGATGTGCGCAAGCATGGCATTCAGCGAACTGCTGAGCCTGCCGAGTTCCGTGGCTGGATTTTCCACCTCCACGCGCCGGGACAGGTCACCGGCGGCAATGGCTGCCGCCGTCTTTTCCACCCTGGCCAGGGGCCGGAAGGACCGGGACACCGTCCAGGAGGCTATCAGGGAGGCCAGCAGCAGGGTGAGCAGACCAACGCCCGTCACCACCAGGCTGGCGTGTTTGAGGACGTCATCCACGCTCTGCAGCGGCAGGCCAATGACCACCACTCCGGCGCCCTGGTTGGTCTGGACCGGAACGGCGACAACCCGCCAGTTCTCGCCGTCCGTGCCGCGGACCTGGTACGGCACCACGCCCCGTGCCTGCGCCGCCACCACCGACATGGACTTGATGTCGGGATGGATATCGGGGTCACCGCCAAACGGAATGGGTTCCTCGCCGGGGGCAAACAGGATCAGGGAGTAATCCGTGGGCACCGGATTGGGTGCCTGCAGCTGGCTGAAGGAGCCCTGTTTCCGCGCCACCCCGACAGCCGCGTTCAGCTTCTCGTCCACCTGGCCCTGCAGGTAGCTGTGCAGCAGTGCGAGGGTGCCGGCCCCGGTCACCGTCAGCGCCACGATCAGCAGGGCCATGATCATGGCCACCAGCTGCGTCCTCAGGGAGGAGGACTTCCACCGTTCCAGCAAGGTCAGCGCTTTTCTGCCGTCCGGAGCACGTAGCCCACACCGCGCTTTGTCTGGATCAGGGCCGGCGCCTCGGGATCGATGTCCACCTTCCGGCGGAGGTAGGAGATGTAGGACTCAACGATGGATGCATCGCCGTTGAAGTCGTACTCCCACACGTGGTCCAGGATCTGTGACTTGGACAGCACGCGGTTGGGATTGAGCATGAGGTAGCGGAGCAGTTTGAACTCGGTGGGGGAGAGCTCGATTACGGTGCCGCCGCGGCGCACCTCGTGGGCGTCGTCGTCGAGCTCGAGGTCTCCCACGCGGATGACGGCGTCGTCGTCCAGCAGCGGCTGGGTGCGGCGCAGCACGGCGCGGATCCGGGCCACCACCTCGTCCAGGCTGAACGGCTTGGTGACGTAGTCGTCGCCGCCCACCGTCAGTCCGGTGACCTTGTCCTCGGTGTCGTCCTTGGCCGTCAGGAAGAGGACGGGGAAGTGCTTGCCGGAGGCGCGGAGCTTCCGGGTCACCGTGAACCCGTCCATGTCCGGAAGCATGACGTCCAGCACGGCCAGGTCAGGGGCGTGCGTATCCGCGGCGGCCAGCGCGTCCCGGCCGTTGGCGGCGGAGACAACCTCGAACCCGGCGAAACGCAGCGAGGTGGAGAGCAGCTCGCGGATGTTCGGTTCGTCGTCGACGACGAGGAGCTTGGCTTCGGGACCGGTCTTGTTCATGCTCCCATCATGCTCCCAGTCACTGGGAGTTGTCTGGACGTTTACTGAAAACTGCCTACCACCCCATCGTTCCCGGTCCGCCCTTGAACGGGCCAACCACCCGGCTGGTGATCCAACCACCGTAAAAACCGCCGGCCTGCGGACGCACGCGCTCGCCGTCCACCTCGCAGTAGTCCATCTTCCCGGGATAAACGGCCACCCGTTCCGCGAGCTCCGCGTAGCCGTCCATGGGCTCCGGATAGAACCACGCGGCCCTTTCCGCAGCTATGCCGCCGCCGTGGACGCTCAGGTAGCTGGCCGTGCCCTTGAACTCACAGAAGCTGCTGCCCTCTGCAGGGATGAGGGATCCTGGCCGGAAGTCTTGCCGGCGAAAGTAGTAGACGGGCGGGTGGCTCGTTTCAAGCACCCGGAGCGAGTTTGTGGTGTCCAGGACCAGTTCCCCGCCCAGGACGATCCGGATCCGCTCGTTGCTTGGTTCCACTCTGGGCGGCCGCGGATAGTCCCACACCGATTCCTGGCCGGGAAGGGGAACCTCAGGGGTTTTGCTGGCGTGCATTACTCCAGTGTGCACCCGGCACCGCCGCCCTGCACGGCTAGCCCTAGCCGGGCTGGCCGACGTCCTTGGCGTCCATGATCCGATACGCGTAACCCTGTTCGGCCAGGAACCGCTGGCGCTTCGCTGCGAAATCCTGATCTAGCGTGTCCCGCGCCACCAGCGAATAGAAGCGGGCTGCCCGGCCGTCCTTCTTGGGCCGCAGCAGCCTCCCCAGCCGCTGGGCCTCCTCCTGCCGGGACCCGAAGGAGCCGGACACCTGGATGGCCACGGAGGCCTCGGGCAGGTCGATGGAGAAGTTGGCAACCTTGGACACCACCAGCGTCTGGATGTCTCCAGCACGGAATTCATCGAAAAGCCGCTGGCGGACCTTCACGGAGGTGTCGCCCTTAATGACCGGCGCTCCCAGGCGCCCGCCAAGGTCATCCAGCTGGTCGATGTACTGCCCGATCACCAGCAGCTGTTCCCCGGCATGCCGGGCCACCAGCTCCTCCACCACCTGTGTCTTGGACTCGGAGGTGGAACACAGCCGGTACTTATCGGCGTCGTCCGCCATGGCGTACGCCACCCGCTCATCCTTGGGCAGGTCCACGCGGACCTCCACGCAATCGGCAGGGGCGATGTAGCCCTGGGACTCGATGTCCTTCCAGGGTGCGTCGTAGCGTTTGGGCCCAATCAGGCTGAACACCTCGCCTTCCCGGCCGTCCTCCCGAACCAGGGTGGCGGTCAGCCCGAGCCGGCGGCGCGCCTGCAGGTCCGCCGTCATCCGGAAGATCGGGGCCGGCAGCAGGTGGACTTCGTCGTAGATGATCAGGCCCCAGTCGTGCCCGTCCACCAGTTCCAAGTGCGGATACAGGCCTCCGCGCCGGGTTGTCAGGACCTGGTAGGTGGCGATGGTGACCGGACGGACTTCCTTGACGGAGCCGGAGTATTCACCAATCTCGTCGTCGGTCAGGGACGTGCGCTTCAGGAGCTCGTCCTTCCACTGCCGTGCCGCAACGGTGTTGGTGACCAGGATCAGGGTGGTGGTGGAACCGGTGGCCATGGCTGCCGCCCCCACCAGGGTCTTGCCGGCACCGCAGGGCAGCACCACCACGCCGCTGCCGCCGGCCCAGAAATTCTCGCTGGCCAGCCGCTGGTAGGGCCGCAGCTGCCAGCCGTCCTCGTTCAGTGCGATCAGGTGCGGTGTGCCGTCCACATAACCCGCCAGGTCCTCCGCGGGCCAGCCGATCTTGAGCAGGAGCTGCTTGAGCTGGCCTCGCTGGGACGCGTGCACCACCACCGTTTCGCCGTCGATCCGGGGCCCCAGCAGGGGCTGGATCTTCTTGGCCCTGATTACTTCCTCCAGGACCGGGTAGTCGTCCGTCCGCATCACCAGGCCGTGCTGGGGATCCTTTTCCAGGCGGAGCCGGCCGTACCTGGACATCGTCTCCTCGATATCGATCAGCAGCGAATGCGGCACGGGGAACCGGGAGTACTTCAGCAGGGTGTCCAGCACCTTTTCCGCGTCCAGTCCCGCGGCCCGGGCGTTCCACAGGCCCAGCGGCGTGAGCCGGTAGCTGTGCATGTGCTCGGGTGCCCGTTCCAGCTCGGCGAACGGGGCGATGGCATGCCGCGCCTCGGTGGCCAGCTCGTGGTCCACCTCAAGGAGGATGGTTTTATCGCTTTGGACGATCAGGGGTCCGTCGTTCACGCGGGGGAGTCCTTCACTGGCGCAGTTCCTCTGCGGCCTCAACATCGATGATCCGGTGGATGGACAGGACGCGCTCTGTCTCCTTTGCGGGGTCAAAGACCCGGACGCGTCCGCCGCTTACGGATAGGGGAACAACAACTTCAAGGTTGGCATTCCCCAGGCTGTCCACCACGTTCATGCTGATCCGCTGCTTCAGCCGAATGGCCCGCTGCAGTACCTCCAGCCCCAGCTGCGTGGCCACTTCACCGGCCTGGTCACCACCGGGATGGCGTACGACGGCGGCACCCGACTGGCGGAGTACCGCCAGTTGGGCATCCACGTCTTCATCAGCAGGAGCCGAGCGGGGCGGCGTATAGACGGGCCGGAGGCCTTCCTGCGGAACGGGGTTCCTCCGGAGGCGGATGGCAGGATCCTCAGCTCCTTCCAGGGCAGGGGACAGCCCCAGGCTCCGCAGAACCTGGGCTGCCTGCCGCGGCGGTGCCGTGGAGATGAGGACCGTGGGCGCAATCCTGACCAGCCCCAGCCCGGCCGCCTTGGGCCCGGACAGGAGCTCGAGCAATGCCGCCTCGTCCTCGCTCTGGATAAAGCTGGCCGCCTGCCCCACCCGCACGCGGCCGTGGCGTGAGGCGGTGTCCTCCACCAGGTACTGGAGCGGCTGGGGTACCGCGGTAGCGGAGTGCTCCCGCAGGAACTCCAGCAGCCCCGGCGCGTCATAGCCGGAATCGAGCGCGCGGCGGATGGAACTGTCCGTGAACCTGTAGATGGTGGCCGGCCCCTGGCCCTCGGCGTCGGCCATGACCAGGAGCTTTTCGGTCAGTTCAGGGGCGAGGTATCCGGGTGCAACGGCGGTGAGGTCCGCCTGCAGGAGCACATGGTTCAAGGCAGCCGGAAGGTGTTCTCCCAGGATCGACAGGGCCGCGTCCGGTCGGTCCTCCGCGAAGGCGCTGCCCAATTGCGTCAGCGCCCCGGACCCCACCAGTCCAAGCAGTTCGGCCTCCGCCAGGACGCCGCGGATCAGCGAGCTGAACCGCCGCGCCATCCGGGGCTGGGCCCACTCGGCGCGCTGGAGGACGGCGGCGGCGTCCAGCACGGGAGCCGCTCCGTCCTGCGCCGAGGCTTCGGTGGTGAGTTCGTGCAGTATCTCCAGGATGCGCTTGCGGATCACCGGGGCGTCGGGGCGCTGGGGCTCGGCGGACAGCGGCACGATGGTGCTGCCGGAGGCGGTACGGTGTGCCGCCGGCAGCCCCTGGGCGCCATTGACGGGCTGGCCCACCAGGGACGGGACCCGCTCGCTGGCCAGCCAGGCGTTCACCAGCCACAGCCATTGCTCCTGCCGGGGCAGTCCAAGCCACTCGAGCTCCGGCGGCTGGACCCACGACGACGAGTCCACATCCAGACGTATCAGGCCCGCGAGCCCGCACAGTTCCAGCAGCAACCCAACCCGCGTCTGCTCAACGCGGAGCAGATCGGCGAGCCGGCGGGTTTCCCGTACCCCCACCCCGCCGCTGCGCAACGTCATCAGGGGCTGTTCCCGTACGGCGTGCAGAAGTTCGCCCACCAGCCGCAGCGTCTCGGAGATGGCGCTCATCGCCGCGTTCCTCCGCAGCATGGCAGTGGTCCGCCCCAGCTCCGGAACGGGCGGTGTGAGGGCGAAGTCGTCGATGATCACGCCGCCGCGCAGGGACAGTCCCACGCTGTGCGGCAGTTCCACGTGTGCCGCATCGAGCGGTACCAGCAGTCCGCGGGCCAGGAGCCAGTCAATCGGCCCGACGTCGGAGCCTTCCGTCGTGACCGAAGCCTTGCGTTGCGCCTGGGGGACGGCACCCATGGCCCAGTTGCGGAACCTGCCGAGCAACGCCGTCGTGCGTTCCGGCGCGCCGGCGAGGATGCCCTTCAGCGCCTCGGGGGAGGACGTCCAGTGCTGCAGGGCGAGGGCGGCCTCCATGGGGGTGGTTGCATCCTGGATGGCGGCGCCGCTGTGGTGCAGCTCGGAGACCAGCTGGACCACGCGCTGGGCAAACGCCGGCTGGAGGCGCACCAGTTCCGTGTAGCTCCGGCCAAGGCCGGCCGGGTAGAGTCCCACAACATCCTTGAGGCACCCGACCGGCAGGTAGTAGTGCTGCCTGGTGCCTGCGGCGGGCGTCCCGTGCGGCGGGGCCGCCCGGTGTACCAGGGCCAGTTCCTGCAATCCGGCCAGGATCTGCTCGACGGTGGCCACGGTGGCACCGGAGATCATCTTGCGCAACCCCGCGGCCGAAGCACTGTGCTCGGTATCCGTATTGGTGCACAGGTGAAGGGTTTCCAGCACCTGCATCTGTGGCCGGTTGAGCCGTTCAAGGGCCCGCTGGACGCTGACCCGGGAACTGGCGCGGGCAGCGAGGGCGGAGAAATCGGGAACAGCAGGGGAGATCAGGTCCGGCCGCGCGGCGAACAGCGCACGCAACGAGTCGTCGCTGCGTGACTCCAGATCCTTGCCGAGCGCGCGTATGAGGGACATCAGTCCCAACGTTACCGCTGGTCCGGCTTTCCTGCCCGGCGCCGCCCGGCAACACTGTCCAGGACGAGGAAGAGCATGAGGAGAAACGCTACCGGCAGGCCATACAGGGCCGCGTACGTTACCCATGACGGCGCCACCGACCCGGCAAAAGCGAGGGCCATCACTGCTCCCACGGCCACCAGGGAAAGCACTGCAATGACTGCGGCCGCGATCATGATGGGCCGCCGGTAGCGCGAGGGTGTCATGAGTGTAACGCTACAGCGCTGCGGGCACCCGGCGTGAACGCTGTTGCCTGGCCCTGCTGAAGCGTGGATAGGGCACCGGGCAGGATAACCTTGAAGGATACAGACCAACACGGTTTAGAGCAGCCATACCTTGAACCCGCACAACAATGCGGATGCGGTGGCGGCTGGCCGTGTCTCATGACAGCAGAAGAAGGTTGATTACGTGCCTACCGGCAAGGTCAAGTGGTATGACAAGGACAAGGGCTTCGGGTTCCTGGCAGGCGAGGACGGCCAGGAGGTTTTCCTGCCCAAATCGTCGCTGCCCGAGGGCGTGACGGAGCTCAAGGCCGGCACCCGCGTGGAATTCGGCGTGGCCGACGGCCGCAAGGGCGCCCAGGCCCTGGGCCTGCGGGTCCTGGATAAGACGCCGTCCATCGCCAAGGCCAAGCGGCCCGCCGCCCGGGACCTCGCACCGCTGGTCCAGGACCTGGTGAGCGTGCTGGACAATCTGTCCGGCACGCTTTCCAAAGGCAAATACCCGGAAGGCAACAAGGGCAAGGCAATCGCGGCTGCCCTGCGTAAGGTTGCCGACGAGCTGGACGTTTAGCATCCGATGAGTCCGGAAGCTGAACAGCCGCAGACGCAGGTGCACGACGCTGCAGGTGCCGCGACGGCTCCTGCAGCGGGAACAGCCCCGGCGGTAGCCAGGAACGCGCCAAAGCGCCGGGCAGGCGTGCCGGTATGGCGGACCGGCAAGCCCGACGCCTTTCTTGCCGGTGCCGTCGACACGGCCCGCACCGCGCTGGAGGGCATCACGGCCGCCGGGGACATCGGACGGCACCTCGCAGCCAAGAGCGAAGGCGACCGTTTGGTCACGCACCTGTTCGAGTCGAAGCTCGCCGGCTACGTCGGCTGGCAATGGTATGCGGTGGTAACCCGTAACTCCCGCTCCAAGGTGGTCACCGTCAGCGAGCTGGGCCTGCTGCCGTCCGAGGATTCGATCCTCGCTCCTGAATGGGTGCCGTGGGCTGAGCGCGTCCGTCCGGAGGACGAGCAGCAGCAGGAACGGGAAGCCTCCGAATCTGAAGAAGCCGCACCGGCAGTTTCCGCCGCGGCTGTTGCCGAACCTGACGCCGATGCCGGTTTCACGGAATCCGACGCCGCCGATGCCGATTTCACGGATGATCCCGCCACGCAGCCGACGGCGAACGACGCCGGCAGAGAGTAACTGCTGAACGTTCCCCGGCTGGGATACACAAACGGCGCCGTCCGGGCGAAACCCGGGCGGCGCCGTCGTACTTAAGGAAAGGCTACTTGCGGAGCTCGCCCACCACGTAGTCGATGCTGGCCAGCAGCGCGGAGACGTCGTCAGGCTCGATGGCAACGAACGTGGCAATCCGGAGCTGGTTGCGGCCCAGCTTCCGGTACGGCTCCGTGTCCACGATGCCGTTGGCGCGCAGGACCTTGGCTACGACGGCGGCATCCACTGATTCGTCGAAGTCAATGGTGGCAATGACGTTCGAGCGCTCATCCGGGTTGGCGACAAAGGGGGTGGCGAACTCGGCGGCGTCGGCCCAGCTGTAGATGCGCCCTGCCGAGTCGGCTGTCCGGGCCGCGGCGAAGTCCAGCCCGCCGTTTGAGTTCAGCCACTGCACCTGGGCGTCCAATGTCACCAGGGTGGACAGGGACGGGGTGTTGTACGTCTGGTTGAGGCGTGAGTTGTCAATGGCGGTCTGCAGGTCCAGGAAATCGGGAATCCAGCGGCCGCTTGCCTTGACCCGTGCGGCGCGTTCCAGCGCAGCAGGGGAGAACAGGCCAAGCCACAGCCCGCCGTCGGAGGCAAAGTTCTTCTGCGGTGCAAAGTAGTAGACGTCGCTCTCAGCCACATCGACGTCCAGGCCGCCGGCTGCAGAGGTGGCATCCACCAGCACCAGTGCATCCTCATCCGCACCTGCCACCCGCTTGACCGGTGCGGACACGCCCGTGGAGGTCTCATTCTGCGGCCAGGCATACACGTCCACGCCGGCCTCTGCCTGCGCCACCGGCCGGGTGCCGGGCTCGGACTTGATGATGGAGGAGGCGTCCAGGAACGGTGCCTTGTTGGTGGCGGCCGCAAACTTGGAACCGAACTCACCGAAGGACAAATGCTGGGCCTTCTGCTCCACCAGGCCGAAGCTGGCAACATCCCAGAACGCCGTGGAACCGCCCACGCCCAGGACAACTTCATATCCTTCCGGGGCGCGGAAGAACTGGCTGAGGCCCTCGCGGACTGAACCGACGAGGTTCTTGACCGGAGCCTGCCGGTGCGAGGTGCCCAGGACGTTCTTCGATGCGGCGGACAGCGCATCAATCTGCTCCTGGCGGACTTTTGAAGGTCCGGCGCCGAACCGCCCGTCCTTGGGGAGGAGATCGGCAGGAATAGTGATGCTTGGTTCGCTCACGGGGGCTCCAATTTCGGCGTGGACGCGCTTAGGTCCGGACGGGTGGATGGTCGCTGGCGCGCAGTCGGCAATGACTGCATCGAAGGCCTTTCCCATTCTGCCTGAACAGCTGATTCGGCGGGAACCGGGACCGTCATAGTCCAGCCACTGAGACGGGTTGCCGGGCGGCTTCCAACTATTCGGACTAAGTCAAAATAGGCTAAGCTAGCCAACGGACTACGTCGCGGTGAACAGCGATACGGTGGGACAACGCAAGGTACTGCGCTCGAGGAGCTGAGCTGGATGACGGATCTGATCGACACTACGGAGATGTACCTTCGGACCATTCTGGAACTGGAAGAAGAGAACATCGTTGCCCTGCGGGCCCGTATCGCGGAACGCCTGCGCCACTCGGGTCCCACGGTGTCCCAGACCATCGGCAGGATGGAGCGCGACGGCCTGGTTGTGGTCTCCGGCGACCGGCACCTGGAGCTCACTGAAGTCGGCCGCAAGCGCGCCACCGAGGTCATGCGCAAGCATCGCCTGGCCGAGCGGCTCCTGGCCGACGTGATCGGGCTGGACTGGGCTTATGTGCACGACGAAGCCTGCCGCTGGGAGCACGTGATGAGCGAGCGGGTGGAGCGGCGCATCTACGAGATGCTGGACCATCCCACCGAATCGCCGTACGGCAATCCGATTCCGGGCCTTGCCGCACTTGGTGGCCAGCCCGCACTTGCCTCCAGCGATACGGTGACGAGCCTCCTGGAAGCCATGAAGTCCTACGGGCCTGCGTCGGAGGTCACGGTCAGCCGGCTGGCAGAGCCCATCCAGGTGGAGCCGGAACTGCTGTCCCAGCTCGATGAGGGAGGCATCCGCCCAGGCGCCGCGGTAACTCTTGAACGTGTGGGCGACTACATCTCGGTCCGCGTGCCCGGCATTGAAGGCGCTCTGGAACTCCCGCCGGAGGTTGCCGCGCACGTGTTCGTTCACGTTCGCTAGGAAGGCCGACCGCCCGGTGTGACGCCGGTAACGCCAAGATAACGGAATTGTTACCTAGGGCCTTAAGCCCCTATAGTTGAACCAAGCGTTGATACAAAAGCGTTACCTGATCCGGAGCCGAGCTCTGCCAGCGGATCAGGAGCACGAGTCACTAACTGGCAGAGGCGGGGGAACCACAAGCGGCAGCGGGGGACTGCCTTGGGGTGAAGTCCGTCAGCAGCAAGCCTCTTCCAGTGAAGGAATCCCTCAGCGGATATCTCTGTGCCGAAGCTTGCTTACGGCGGACCGGGTCTTTGCACTCTCTGACCCGAATCCGACAGCTAACTTCGCAGGCTTTCCAGAGAGGAATCCTTCTTGTCCATGCAGACCTCCAGGGGGCGCCGCCGCGCCGCTGGCCCCGCTTCGGCGCCGCGCGTCGCCGAAGTCATCCACACGGAGCGCCCCCGCGATCTCCACCGTGATGCGCGGCGCCGTCGGGGTCCGTTCCGGCAGATCACCGAGTTCGCCTCGGCGAGCGGCATCGGCCAGAAGGCCGGCATGGCACTCGCCGCCACCGGCCTGGTGCTCACCGTTACTGTTCCGGCCACCAGCCCAGTCATGGCCACCGGCGAGACGGGCATTGCGCCTGTTGCGGCCGCCGCCGTCACCCCGCAGCCCGCTATCTCCGCCGAAGCCGGAGCGCAGATCGACTTCAGCCGCTCGGCCGTAGTGACCCAGGCGGATCCAGACGGCAAGCTCAAGCAGCTCCTGAGCGCCCAGTCCGCCGGCGCTGTTTCCCGCGCCGCATCCACCGGAAGCCTGGGCGCCCCGCTGGCGTCGCTGACCACAGCCTCGCCCTTCGGTTACCGCGTCAGCCCCATCACGGGTGGATCCGGCGACTTCCACCGCGGGCAGGACTACGTTGCCCAGTGCGGGACCTCGGTTCTCGCGGCTGCCACCGGCACCGTGACGTTCGTCGGCTGGCACCAGTTCGGCGGCGGCAACCGCGTGGTGATCGACCACGGAAACGGCCTGGAGACCACGTACAACCACCTCTCGTCCTTCAATGTGACTGAGGGCCAGACGGTCTCGCGCGGCGAGGTTGTGGCACTGAGCGGAACCACCGGAGCCTCCACCGGATGCCACCTGCACTTTGAGGTGCAGGTCAACGGCGAAGTAGTGGATCCGACGGGCTGGCTCTAGTCAAATGATTGCCGACTCTCGAATTGCCGTGACCAGCCGTGACCTTAATGTGACATTCAGTCAAAACTCCTGTACCGTCTAACTCGCGTCAACTTTTCCGAAGTTGACGCTCTTGTGCGGATTGCCTAACTCTGCCACCGCTCAAGGTCCGTTCGCATTTCATCGTCTGGCAGGGGCGGGGGAACCAATTTTGGCCTTCTTCACGGAAGGCCTTGGGGTTAAGTCGCAAAGCTTCCTTGAAGCGGCGCGGCCGGGTGACTCCCATCCGAATCCGACAGCTCACCTCGCAGGCATTGGGAGAGGCTACCTTCGTGTCTTCACGCCATAATTCTGCGCGCCACCGTGCGCAACCGGTCCGTACCAACCCTTTGGACGCCGTGTCCAAGGCTGTTAGTGCCAACGCCGGGACAGTGGGTCGCCAGGCTGCTGTTGTTGCAGCCGCTTCCGGCCTTGTCCTTGCCATGGGGCTGCCGGCCACCGCGGACACCACCGCCGGTGTCTCCGCTTCCACCGAGTCGGGTTCCGCGCAGACAGCACTTGCAGTCACCGCAGCACCTACCGCCACCGTTTCCTTCGAGCGCCCGGTGGTCACCACCGTCGCCGCTCCCGTTGTTGAACGCGTGACCGTGCAGTCAACCTCCGACGACGAGGACGAGACCGCCACTTCCGCCGAGTCAACGGCGTCAACCGCGGCAGAAAAGGTTGTTGCGACCGCCGCTTCTGCGGCCACCACCGGACTCGCCGCCATCGCCTACACGGGCATTGGCAGCCCCTACGTCTGGGGTGGCACCAGCCCCACCTCCGGTTGGGATTGCTCGGGCTTCACCCAGTGGGTTTACGCCCAGGCCGGCATCAGCATCCCGCGCGTGAACGCATGGACCGCCATGACCCCCACCTCCACCCCCCAGCCGGGTGACCTGGTGATGCAGAACGGCGGTGCACACGTCGGCATCTACGTCGGCAACGGCATGATGATCAGCGCACTCAACCCCTCCCAGGGCACTCTGCTGCACTCCGTCGCCGCCACCGGCACCTCCTCCTTCTACACCCTCGCAGGCTAATAGTTCTTGGGGCTTCGGCCCCGGGAACTATTTCTTTGCCCGCACTTTTTCGCTAAACCACCATCCCCGTTCGGGGCGCGCCGACGTACCCCCAAGATGCCGGCGCGTCCAAAACTCTCGGGTTGCCCACAGGCCCCGAGGTAATCGAAAGAGAGAACTGATGACTACTCGTGCTACCGCACGGCACCGTGCCGAGGTCACCAAAACCAGCTCGATCGCCGTCATTGCCAAGGCTGTGGGCGACAACGCCGGCGGCGTAGGTCGCCAGGCCGCCGTGATCGCTGCGGCCTCCGGCCTGGTGCTGACCAGCGGCGTCGCCGCCAACGCCGCCGACGCCAATATCCAGCGTGACTCCGCTCCGGCGTCCGCCCTGGAAGTTGAATCGGCCATCGAAGCTCCCATCTCCGCTGCTTCCACCATCGCCATCACCTACGAGAAGCCTGCCGTGACCACCACGCCGGCGCCCGTGGTCGTGGAAGAGCCCGAGGTTGTGGTAGAGGAAGCCGCGCCGGCGGCCCCTGCCCCGGTTGCCCAGACCGCTCCCGCTCCGAAGGTCACCGCCAAGGTTTCTGCTGCGTCTGCTCCTGCCGCGCCGGCTTCCGCCAGCGGCAAGGCTGCAGCCATCCTGTCCGCCGCCTACGCCCAGCTGGGTGTCATGCAGGACTGCACCATGCTGGTGACCAACTCCCTGGCGGCCGTTGGCATCAACTTCCACGACTGGCCTGCAGGCTACCTGTCACTGGGCCGCACGGTGAGCGCTGCCGAAGCCCAGCCCGGCGACCTGATCTACTACGCTGATGGCGGCGCCGGCATGGCGCACATTGCTGTCTACGCAGGCAACGGCCAGGCGGTCCACGGCGGCTACAACGGCAACCAGACGGTGGTCTTCAGCGCCAACGTTGGCTCCGGCCCGGTTTTCATCCGCGTCAACTAGTCCCCGCGTCCCCGGCCGGCGCCCCCGACGGCCGGCGATGGAGGAAGGACCCCTGCCCACAAAGCAGGGGTCCTTTCCCTTTTAAGGGAAGCAGGCGGGGCCTGCGGCCGGTCCGTGCGGAGGGCTCCAGGAGATGGCCTGCCAGCGGACGGATCAAATGCCTTCCCGAGGGCGATTAGCTGATAGTGCGCTTCTGTGTTTACTCTTGTGGTGTCGATCCATAGCCCGGACATGCCGAGGGCAGCCGGCCCTCGTGCCCCTGACGGGTGCGGCCGTGAAGAGGTACGTGCATGCGCACTCTCGTTCTGAATGCTGGATATGAACCGCTGGCGGTTGTCACTTTCCGCCGGGCGCTGGTGCTTGTGCTCACGGGCAAGGCGAGCGTGGTGGCCGAAGGGGACGACCCCGTGGTAGGTCCACAGGAAATACTGGGCCGTCCCTCGGTGATCCTCCTCAACCGCTACATCCGCCCGCGCTACAACCAGGCCACCGCCGTCAGCCGGCGGGGTGTGCTGAGACGGGACGGGCACAAGTGTGCCTACTGCGGCAAGGCTGCGCACACGATCGACCATGTCCACCCAAAATCACGCGGCGGAGCCGACTCCTGGGAAAACCTGGTGGCTGCCTGCCTCCGCTGCAACAACGCCAAGGGTGACCATACGCCCGCGGAAATGGGCTGGAAGCTGCGCTTCGTTCCGGAGCCTCCGCGCGGCACCATCTGGCAGATCAAGGAGCTGGAGAAGCCCACCCCCGCGTGGGACCCCTTCCTGCTGCCCGAGCGCGCTGCCTGACCGGTCCTTCCCTGTTTGTGCGTCCCTGCCTGCCGCTGGCTAGGCTGGAACGGTGCAAGAGCCAATGCCGCATTTCGATGCCTTGATCCTCGCCGGAGGCCGGTCCTCCCGGCTGGGCGGAGTACCGAAACAGCACCTGCTTTTCCGCGGTGCCACCTTGCTGGAACGATCCCTTGATGCGGCGTCCGGTGCCCGCCGGACTGTGGTGGTCGGTCCGGATCCGGGGCGCCTGCCGGAGGGCGTTTTGTCCTGCCGGGAGCAGCCAGAGTTTGCAGGCCCCGCCGCCGCCATTGCTGCGGGGCTGGAGGTGCTGTCAAGGGCTGGCAGCGAAGCGGAGTACACGCTGGTGCTGGCCTGCGACATGCCGTTGGTGTCGGACGCCGTGGCCCGCCTCTCCTCTGCGCTGGCAGCGGACCTGGCTGGCGGCGGTGCCGGCAGGCCCGACGTGGTTATGGCCGCATCTGACGATGGCACTCCCCAAGGCAGGGCCCAGCCGCTGGCGGGTTTTTACCGCACGGCTGGGCTAAAAAAAGCCGTGCACGAGCTTGCCGCCAGGGGAGCCTTAATCAACGGCTCTGTCCGCTCCCTCCTTGCTAGTCTGGACGTGCAGCTTGTCACCGTATCCGCCGCCTCAACAGCTGATGTGGATACGTGGGACGATGCTGCCGCGCTAGGGATTTCCGCCGGCCACCAGGACGATGACCAGGGCCGGCGCAGCCGCAGTTAACTTGGGAGGCAGTTCATGAAAAGCCAGGAAGAGACGCTGGAGGAATGGTGCAGGTCACTGCTCCAGGCCTATGAACTCGAAGACGTCCAGGTGGATGTCAATGCCATTCTCTCGCTCGCCGGAGTGGCTGCCCACTCCGTGGTGCGCCCGGCCGCCCCGCTGACCACTTTCATTGCAGGCTACGCCGCCGGCCTCGCCTCAGGGGCAGGCCGGGCAACAGACGCCGCCTCCATGGACTCGGCCCTCGCCGTGGCCCGCTCCCTGGCCGCCGACTACGATGCTGAAGCCGCCGGGACCCCCGGCGAATGACGGAGGAGGCCCCTTCTTCAGAAGCCGGCGAAGCCGAAGGGCAGGACGCGCATCACCATCTCGCCCACACCTGGGAAGAAGCCCGGCAGGCCGCTTTTGATGCCGCCACGCCGATCCCTGCCGGGCCCGTAGCGCTCGGCTTGGCCCTTGGACGCAGGCTGGACCAGGACATTGTGGCACTGCAGGATATGCCCCACTATGCGTCCTCCGCGATGGACGGGTGGGTAGTCAACGGGACAGGGCCTTGGATTCCGGCGGAGCCGGGGACAAGGCTGGCGCCGCACCAGGCCAGCCCGATCGTGACAGGCGGCCTGATACCCCCCGGAGGCAAGGCCGTCCTTCGCAGCGAGAATGCCGTGCTGGGCAAAGACGACGACGGTCTGCCGATCCTGACGACGGGCGGCAATGCCCGCCCCGGCGAGCCCCGGATGGGGCAGCATATCCGGAAGGCGGGCGAGGAAGCCATGGAGGGTGACCTCCTGGTCGCTGCCGGAGTGGAGCTGAATCCGGCCCATCTGGCCCTCGCTGCCCTCGCGGGGTATGACGAGCTGCGTGTGCAGGGCAAACCGCTGGTGCGGCTCCTGCTGACGGGCTCCGAGGTGGTGGCGCAGGGACTTCCCGTTCCGGGCAAGGTGCGGGACACGTTCGGTCCGCAGCTTCCTGCGGTGGTCACGATGCTGGGCGGCCTCGCCGGCGGCCAGCAAAAGATCGGTGACTCCTACCAGGAATGGCTCGCCGCCCTGGAGGATGTGGTCCCGGAGGTGCCAGGCGTGCCGGACCTGCCCGCCGACGTCGTGATTACCACAGGCGGGACCGGCCGCTCCGGTACTGACCACCTGCGCAGGGCGGTGGCCGAACTGGGCGGGCGGCTCCTGGTGGATGGCGTGGCCATGCGGCCCGGGCATCCCGCCGTGCTGGCTGAGCTGCCGGACGGCCGGTTCGTGCTGGGGCTGCCGGGCAATCCGCTGGCCGCGATGATGGCGCTGTGCACGGTGGGTGCTCCACTGCTCGCTGCGCTGGGCCACGGAACCATGCCGGCCGTGCAGCAGGTTCCCTCCGGCACAGTGATCGAACCCGATCCCGGGCGCACGCGGCTGATGCCCTTCCGCCTCCTGTACGGCATGGCGTCGCCGGCCCAGCACGCGGGTCCGGGGATGATGCGGGGACTGGCTTCGGCTGACGGCGTGATGGTGGTGCCGCCGCATGGGGTGCAGTTGGGGGAGCCCGTGCCGGCTTTTGCGCTGCCGTGGGGTCCGCCCATTCCCGAGCCGGCGGACACCCCCGCCAAAGCGAAGCCGAAGAGCAGCCGGGCCGGCCGGGCCGCGGGTAAGCCGGGTCCTGCCGGCCCGGTGGACTGGAGCGCCCTGCTTGGCTAGGCAGTATTCCCCCCGACCGGAAAGAGTCCCCGCAGGACGTTTAGGGCAAACCCGCGCTCCAGTTGAGCGGGGGCACTGCGGTTGCAATGATTGAGTTATGAACAGGCAGGAAGCATGGGACGCGTAACCCAGCGCCGGAAGGTGCACAAGTATCTGCTGGACGGCTCGCCAAAGGCCCTCGAGTTTCCGGTACGGCACCGGGAAGACGTCCTGGCGGTGGAGGAACCGCTGGAAATCCGGCTGGGACGGATGTCCTTCTCCGTCACCATGCGTACTCCCGGCGACGACTTTGACCTGGTGGCGGGATTCCTGGTGTCCGAGGGCGTCATCTGGAGTGCCGACCAACTGGTGTCCCTCCGGTTCTGCGCCGGCGAGGACGAAAACGGCATGCAGACCTTCAACGTGGTGGAAGCCCAGCTGCGGCCCGACGTCCCCCTCCCGGACACGGGACGCAACGTCTACACCTCCAGTTCCTGCGGTATCTGCGGTACGGACTCCATCGACTCGGTCCGGAAATCCTCGCACTACAGCCCCCAGGACGATCCGGTCACCGTGGACGCCCACGTGCTTGCGTCGCTGCCGGCGCTGCTGCGGGAATCCCAGCGCGTCTTTGAGGAAACCGGGGGAGTGCACGCGGCCGGGCTTTTCAGGATTGCGGACGACGGCGGGGTCCAGCTTCTGTGCCTCCGTGAGGACGTGGGGCGGCATAACGCCGTGGACAAGGTGGTGGGCTGGGCCCTGCGCGAAGGCCTCCTTCCACTGCGCGGCACAGTGCTGCAGGTCTCCGGCCGGGCATCCTTTGAACTGGTGCAGAAAGCTGCCCTGGCGGGAATCCCTGTACTCTCCGCGGTCAGCGCGCCATCCAGCCTGGCGGTGGAACTTGCCGAGGCGAGCGGCCTGACGCTGGCCGGCTTCAGCCGGGGAACCAGCCTCAACGTATACGCCGGCGATGCCCGGGTGCTCAGGCCGGCGGCGGAAGTGCCTGCGTCCTGAGGCGGCTGCAGATGGCCACGGATCATTCTGGAGGGGTTGGATAAGAGGCTACTAGCGGGTAGATTTGTCCATCGAATGGACACCATGGTCCACTTCCAAACTCTAAAGAAGGCACACATTGCATGACGACCGCCGGATAACGGAAGTCCGCCTCGAGAGGTTCGTGCGTGAGCGCATCACCCCTTCCGTCTACGGCCGGAGCCTTCCCCTTGCCTTGAGCAGCTGGGATGTGCCGGATGAGCCGGTCCCTGCGCTGGAGGCCATGCGGCAGGAATTCCTCCCGCAGGAGCATGGTGCTGCCTGGGGCAAACCGTGGGGCACCAAGTGGCTTCGACTCCAGGGTGAGGTCCCTGAGTCATGGGGCACCGAGCCGGACACCACGGTGGAAGTGGTGGTGGACTTGGGCTTCACCATCGAGACGCCTGGTTTCCAGTGCGAGGGCATTGCCTGGCGGCCGGACGGAACCATCATCAAGGCCGTCTCCCCGCGCAACCAGTACATCCCGTTGAAGCTGCTGGGTGGCGGCATGGCAGTGGACTTCTATGTGGAAGCCGCCGCCAATCCTGACGTTGCCCAGGGCTGGTCCTTTGCCGCAACACCCTACGGGGACAAGTCCACTGCCGGAACGGCGCCGCAGTACCGGTTGGGGACCATTGCGATCGCTGAACTGAACCAGACTGTGTGGGAGCTCCAGCAGGACGTCTGGACCCTCGCGGGACTGATGGAGCAACTGCCGCTGGAGCTTCCCCGCCGGCACGAAATCCTCCGCGCCCTTGAACGCATGATGGACGTCATGGACCCGGATGATGTTGCCGGAACGGCGGCGGCCGGCCGCGAAGCTCTCGCCGGCGTCCTGGCCAGGCCCGCCTACGCATCCGCCCACCAGCTGGTTGCCACCGGCCATGCCCACATCGATTCCGCCTGGCTGTGGCCGGTCAGGGAAACCATGCGCAAATGCGCGCGGACCTTTTCCAATGTTGTGTCCCTGATGGACGACAACCCGGGCTTCGTCTTCTCCTGCTCATCCGCGCAGCAGCTGGCGTGGATCAAGGAGTTCTACCCTGAACTCTTCAGCAGGATCCGCGAAAAGGTCCGTTCCGGCCAGTTCGTGCCCGTGGGCGGCATGTGGGTGGAATCGGACACCAACATGCCCGGCGGCGAGGCCATGGCCCGCCAGTTCGTGGAGGGCAAGAGCTTCTTCCTGTCGGAGTTCGGCATCGAATGCCGGGAAGCATGGCTGCCGGATTCGTTCGGGTACTCTGCAGCACTTCCCCAGATCGTGAAGTCCGCAGGGAGCCGCTGGTTCCTGACCCAGAAGATCTCCTGGAACCAGACCAACCGGATGCCGCACCACACCTTCAACTGGGAGGGCATCGACGGCACCCGGCTCTTCACCCACTTCCCGCCGGTGGACACCTACAACTCCGAACTCAGCGGGCGGGAACTGGCCCACGCCGAACGGAACTATCGGGACCACGGCAGGGGAACAGTGTCCCTGGTGCCGTTCGGCTTTGGCGACGGCGGCGGCGGACCTACCCGGGAGATGCTTGCTGCGGCGGCCCGCACCGCCGACCTCGAGGGCTCGCCGAAGGTGCGGATCGGGTCTGCGGAGAGTTTCTTCCGGCAGGCCGAACAGGACTACACCGCGCTGCCCGTCTGGGTGGGTGAGATGTACCTTGAGCTGCATCGCGGAACGTACACCAGCCAGGCCCGGACCAAGAAGGGCAACCGGCGCAGCGAGCACCTGTTGCGGGAGGCCGAACTGTGGTGCGCCACGGCTGCGGTCCGGACGGACGGCGCCTGTGCCTACCCGGCAGCTGAGCTCAAGCGCCTGTGGCGGCTGGTGCTGCTGCAGCAGTTCCACGACATCCTTCCCGGCAGCTCCATCGCCTGGGTCCACCAGGATGCGGAGCGCAACTACCAGGCGATCGAAGCCGGGCTGGAAGCACTGATCGGCCAGGCCGCTTCCGCGGTGCTGGGTACGGGGGAACGGAAGTTCCTCCTCAATGCCGCCCCGCATGCCAGGGACGGCGTGCCCGCCCTGGCGGCGGCAGAGCCGGACATTCATTCCGAAGCCGTCAGCGCAACGGCCGAAGGGGGCGGATACGTCCTGGACAACGGGGTTATCCGCGCGGTGCTGGACGGCAATGGCCTCCTGACGTCCCTGCGGGATTATGCCAGCGGCCGGGAAGCCATTGCCCCGGACCAGTACGGCAACCTGCTGGAGCTGCACCGGGATACCCCCAATGAGTGGGATGCCTGGGACATCGACGAGTTCTACCGGCGCAACGTCACTGCACTGACCAGCGCGGAATCGGTCCGGTTGGAAAGAGAGGGCGGAACCGCCGTCGTGGTGGTGGAACGGCTGGCTGGAGCCTCTGCGATCACCCAGCGGATAGCGCTCGAGCCGGGCAGCCCCTCGCTGTCCATCACCACCTCCGTGGACTGGCAGGAACGGGAGAAGCTGCTGAAGCTGGGGTTCGCCCTGGACGTCCGGGCAGACCGCTCGGCTGCCGAGACGCAGTTCGGGCACGTTTTCCGGCCCACCCACACCAACACGTCCTGGGAAGCAGCGAAATTCGAGATCTGCGCGCACCGGTGGATCCACGTTGCCGAACCCGGCTACGGGGTGGCGGTCTCCAACGCGTCCACCTACGGCCATGACGTGGCCCGGAACATCCGGGAGTCCGACGGCGGCACCACCACCACCGTGCGCCTGTCCCTGCTGCGGGCGCCCAAGTTCCCGGACCCGGAGTCGGACCGCGGGCTTCACGACCTGACCGTCACCATCCGGCCCGGCGCCGGCATTGCCGAGGCTGTCCAGGAGGGCTACCGCACCAACCTCGCACCCCGGATAGTCCATGGGGCCGCGCCGGTTGAGCCGTTGTTTTCTGTGACCAACCCGGCCCTGGTGATCGAAGCCGTCAAGCTTGCCGAGGATGGCTCCGGCGATGTGATCGTCAGGCTGTACGAATCGTTGGGGCAGCGCTCCGCCGGGCGCGTCACTGCCAATTTCGCGGCAGCGTCTGTCCGCGCCGTGGACCTGCTGGAGCGCGATGCCCAGGCGCCGGGAGTGGAGGCCGGGGCCGGCGTTGCTGCCCTGCAGCTCCGCCCGTTCCAGCTGGTCACGCTGAGGTTCGCCCGCGGGTAAGGGAACAGGCCTTAAATAGGCTGAGTGGGGGCGGTCCCCAACGGCCGCCACCACTCATCCCCCCAATG
Source organism: Arthrobacter sp. Y3221087 (assembly GCF_059089905.1). Taxonomy (NCBI): domain Bacteria; kingdom Bacillati; phylum Actinomycetota; class Actinomycetes; order Micrococcales; family Micrococcaceae; genus Arthrobacter; species Arthrobacter sp. Y3221087. Next base: position 115,093 of record NZ_JBNHFE010000007.1, on the reverse strand, counting down.
TGTGCAAAGGCCCCCGGGACAGGAGGCGTTCAAGAATTTATCCCCGTTCGTAAACGCCGCTCGGTCCCACCTTCACACATTCATGATTGTTTCACATTCTAATGAATTTGTGAAAGCTGCCTTGTTACTTTTCGGTAGATGTCCTTGGCCTGCCGATGCTCTTTCCGCTTTTCACCCGTGCGGCCCAAATCAGGGCGAGCCCGATCACGAAGCACAGCACCGCCGTGTAGTTCACGACGAACTCCACGGCGTCCCAGGAGCGGGGGATGAACGGGAACAGCAGTGACAGGGCGATGGCAACTCCGCCCAGTGCCAGGAGCCCGGCCGCTATTCGTATAAGGATGGGCAGGCGGCTGCGCACGGCACGGACCATGGCGGGCAACAGCACCAGCGAAACATAGGATGGGTAAGCCCGGCCCGCCGCCCCGTAGTACTCCACCAGGACAGCGTTGCGGGCGTCCCGCCGGGCCGGGCCCATGAGCCCTGCCGACGATCCGGCGGTATCCATGAGGAAGAACACGGCCACCATCACCACGGAAATGACCAGCAGCACCATCATGCCGGCCCTTCCGGTGATCAGCCGGTAAGCGCCCTCGGCACCAAATCCCTTGGTGACGCGGATGCCCAGGAAGAAGATGGTGGCGAAGATGACGAACCGCAGCAGGAGGTTGGCCAGGTTGATCCCGCCCAGTGCCTGGTCGATAACCACATAGGGCGCCTCGATGCTCAGCAGGATGGCAAGGGTCATCAAGGCGAAGATGTAGAAGGGCGACCGGTTTTCACCCCGCAGCAGGCTGGGTATCCGCGCTATGGCGGTAAGGCCGCAGACGGCCAGCGTGGTCCATTGCAGGATTTCAATCATCCCAGGTTCTCCCAGATCTTTTCTGTCTGTGCTTGGTCCTGCTCCTGGCGCCGCAACACCTTGCCCAGCGCCTGGAGCCTGTCACCGGCAAGGGTGGTCAGGTCGCCGTCGGACATGCTGTCCAGGGCCGCCTGGCGCGCACCCGGCGGCCAGCCTGCCTCTTCCTCCGTCACCAGCCCTGTGGCCACCAGGCCCCCTGTGGGTCCCACTCCGGCCGCCCGCGACGTTGCAAGGGCAAGTTCCGGGGAGAGCCGGTTGGCAGTCAGCTGGGCGGAGTAGTTCTGGGGTGCCACCCCGGTGGCAGCCGAGACGCGGTGCCGCACCTCGCCGTCGTCTATGGCGTCAACCCAGTTCTTCACCGAGGTGGGGTGCGGGGCGGGGCTAAGGGCCGGCGGTTGCGGTCTGGGGTTTCCCGCGGGATCCATAGCGGGGCGCGCCAACGCCGCCTGCAGCAGGTCCGGGGTGGAGATCTGGCTGATCAGCTCGCAGCGCGTGGGCGGCGGGAGCGGGCCAGCCAGTTCACGGAAGTCTTCGAAATACGCCAATGCGGCGACGGGATTGACGTTGAAGGCCCGGGCGATGCCGACCACGGTTGTCACGGAGACCTTGCCCCTGACCAGCTGCTGGGCGAGCGTTGTCCTTTTGATCCCGGAGACCCTGCAGACGTCTGCGGTGCTGGCATCGGGGGCGATGCCTTGCAGCCAGCGCTGGAACGCCTTGGCAGGAAGGGTCATGGGCTGCTCTCTGCAGAACGGACGGTGAATCAATTTTAGCGTGCCGCGAACCCGGCCGATTTTACCGCCGATGCTGTTTCGACTATGCTTGATGGTCGAGCCCGTTGGTCCGTACACCCCCCAAGTCCGGACCAGCGGGTTCTTTCATGCCCTGCGTCCGGCATCCCAGGTATTCCGCAGGCGGCGCCGGCCTGGTCCGGCAGGAAACCGGGCTGTACCGGTGAAAGGATGGACCAATGACTGCAACCCTCGTTGCCAAGGACATCGCGGGCGGGCATGACCACCGCCAGCTCTTCGCAGGACTTTCCCTGACCGTCGCGCCCGGCGATGTTGTGGGAGTGGTTGGAGCCAACGGGGCAGGCAAGACAACACTGCTGCGGATCCTCGCCGGCGCGGACCAGCCGCAGGCCGGGGCCGTAAGCCTGGCTCCGGCGGACGCGTTTGTGGGCTGGCTTCCCCAGGAGCACGAGCGGGTGCCGGGAGAGACCGTGGCCGGCTACATCGCCCGCCGTACGGGCTGCGCGCAGGCCACCGCCGAAATGGAATCCACGGCAGAGGCATTAGGCAGCGGCGCACCGGGCGCCGACGATGCGTACGCCCGGGCTTTCGACCGGTGGATGGCCTCCGGCGCCGCCGACCTAGACGACCGCATCCCGGCCGTCCTTGCCGATCTTGGCCTGGAAGCGGGCGCAGACGCCCCCATGACCGGCCTTTCCGGCGGCCAGGCCGCCCGGGTTGCGCTGGCTGCCCTGCTGCTGAGCCGGTTCGACGTGGTGCTCCTGGACGAGCCCACCAACGACCTGGACCTGGCCGGGCTCGCACGGCTGGAGGACTTCGTGAAGGGGCTGCGCGGCGGCGTGGTCCTGGTCAGCCACGACCGCGAGTTCCTGGCCCGCTGCGTCACCACCGTGGTGGAGCTGGACCAGGCACAGAACGCCGTCTCCGTGTACGACGGCGGGTATGACGCCTACCTGGAGGAACGTGCAGTCGCGCGCCGCCAGGCCCGGGAGAAGTACGAGGAGTTCGCCGCCACGAAGGCGGACCTGGTGTCCCGTGCCCGGACGCAGCGGGAGTGGAGCTCCCAGGGCGTCCGCAACGCCATGCGGAAGAGCCCGGACAACGACAAGATCCGCCGCGCGGCCAGCACGGAGTCCTCGGAAAAGCAGGCGCAGAAGGTCCGGCAGATGGAATCCCGGATCGCGCGGCTGGATGCGGTGGAGGAACCGCGGAAGGAATGGCAGCTGCAGTTCTCCATCGGCCAGGCCCCGCGGTCAAGTTCTGTGGTGGCCACCCTCCGCGAGGCCGAGGTCCGCCTGGGCGGGTTTACCTTGGGACCGGTCAACCTGCAGCTGAACGCGGGGGAGCGGATCGGCATCACCGGTCCCAACGGTGCAGGCAAGTCCACGCTGCTCCGTCTCCTCCTCGGCGCCGTTGAGCCCGACGCAGGCAGCGCGTCCATGGGCGCCTCCGTTGCCATTGGCGAGATTGACCAGGCACGCGGGCTGCTGCAGGGGCACCTGGCCCTCGCTGACGCCGTCGGGGAAGTCCTTGGCGACATGACCCCGGCGGAGGTCCGCACCCTGCTGGCCAAGTTCGGCCTGAAGGCCGACCACACCGGGCGGCCCGTTGATTCCCTCTCGCCCGGGGAACGCACCCGGGCCGCGCTGGCCCTGCTCCAGGCGCGCGGCGTGAACCTGCTGGTCCTGGATGAACCCACCAACCACCTCGACCTGCCCGCCATCGAGCAGCTCGAAGAGGCCCTGGACAGCTACGACGGCGCCCTCCTCCTGGTGACCCACGACCGCAGGCTGCTCGAGAACGTGCGGCTGGATGTACGTTGGGAACTGGACAACGGCACGGTCACCGAGCAGCACATCTCAAGCAGCATGAGGACCGACAGTTAGGGAACAACTTTTGACCGCGGAGCAGTATCGATGAGCATGGAACAGGTTGCCCGGGGTTCCCTTTACAACCTCGTCAGGGCCAAGAGCGGATCCAAGCCGTTCTCCAAGGAAACCCTCAAGCGGGTCCTGGCTTTTGCCCGGCCGCACCGCGGCAAACTGCTGGCCTTCGTTGCCATGTCCGTTGCGATGGCCTTCCTTGCCGTGGCAACCCCGGTCCTGGCCGGCCAAGTGGTGGACGCCATCGTGGCGCGCGCCAGCGAGGGCGAGGTCATCCGGCTGGCCCTGCTGATCGCCGTCGTCGCCGTTGCCGAGGCGGGCCTGGGGCTGGTCAACCGCTGGCTGTCGTCCACCATCGGCGAAGGCGTGATCCTCGACCTGCGCACACGCGTCTTTGACCATGTGCAGAAAATGCCGATCGCCTTCTTCACCCGCACCCGGACCGGCGCCCTGGTCAGCCGCCTGAACAATGACGTCATCGGAGCACAGTCGGCATTCGCCGGGACCCTGTCCGGCGTGGTCAGCAACGTGGTGGCCCTGGTCCTGACCCTGGCGGTCATGCTGGGCACCTCGTGGCAGGTGACGGTCCTGGCCCTGGTCCTGCTGCCCGTGTTCCTGGTCCCCGCCCGGCGGATGGGCTCCAAGCTGGCAGACCTGCGCCGTGAGGCGGCCGAACACAATGCGGCCATGGGCACCCAGATGACCGAACGCTTCTCCGCCCCGGGCGCCACGCTGGTCAAGCTGTTCGGCCGGCCCGCGGACGAATCCCGGGAGTTCGCCGTCCGCGCCGGCAGGGTCCGCGACATCGGCATCCGGACAGCCATGCTGCAGTTCACTTTCGTGACGGCACTGACCCTGGTATCCGCCCTTGCCCTGGCGCTGGTCTACGGACTGGGCGGCTGGTTTGCCATTACCGGCCAGCTGGCCGCGGGCGACGTGGTGGTCCTGGCTCTGCTGCTCACCCGGCTGTACGCTCCGCTGACGGCGCTGTCCAACGCAAGGGTGGAGATCATGAGCGCCCTGGTCAGCTTTGAACGCGTTTTTGAGATCCTGGACCTCAAGCCGCTGATCCAGCAGAAGCCCGGCGCCGTTCCGGTTCCGCCGGGCCCGGTGTCCGTAGAGTTCGACGACGTCCGCTTCGCCTACCCGTCCGCGGACAAGGTCTCACTGGCCTCGTTGGAGGAAGTGTCCACCCTGGACACCCGGGGCGGCGAGGAAGTGCTGCACGGCATCAGCTTCCGGGTGGAACCCGGCCAGACGGTGGCGCTGGTCGGGTCCTCCGGCGCCGGCAAGTCCACCATTGCCCAGCTGCTGGCCCGGCTGTACGACGTCGATTCCGGCGCCATCCGGCTGGGCGGCAGCGTGCCGGGCTCCGGCTTGGACCTGCGGGATGCCACCTTCGACTCCCTCCGGGACACGCTGGGCATGGTCACCCAGGACGGCCACCTCTTCCACGAGACCATCGCCTCCAACCTGCGCCTGGCCCGGCCCGACGCCACCGAGAAGGACATGTGGGACGTCATCCGGCAGGCGCGGCTGGAAACGATGATCCGGTCCCTGCCGGACGGGCTGGAGACCGTGGTGGGGGAGCGCGGCTACCGGCTCTCGGGCGGCGAGCGCCAACGCCTCACCATTGCCCGGCTGCTGATCGCCCAGCCCCGGGTGGTCATCCTGGACGAAGCCACCGCGGCGCTGGACTCCACCAACGAGGCGGCCGTGCAGGCAGCCCTGGGCGCCGCACTCGAGGGGCGCACCGCCGTCGTGATTGCCCACAGGCTGTCCACCATCCGCGCCGCCGACGCCATCCTGGTGGTGGAGGACGGTCGGATCGTGGAGCGGGGCACCCATACCGAGCTGCTCGCCGCGGACGGCCGCTACGCGGAGCTGTACCGCACCCAGTTCGCGGAGGCCACCGCCGTGGCGCAGGAGGCGGTTCCCGAGCTGTAGCCTTCCGCCGTGGCGCCGGCTACGCGCCTGCGTCCCGCGCCGCGGCCAGTTCCGGAAGGATATGGTCCGTCAGCAGCGGTGCCAGGTCTGGAGGCAGGGCCTCCCCGCTGTGGAGGGCAGCCAGGTCCAGCCAGCGGATCTCGGCGATTTCTGCGGACGGGTGGGCATGCCAGGTGCCGGGCGCGCGGAACACGGTGGCTTCGATATCCGTGGCGGCCTCGTTCGCGGCGTCCGCGATCCAGACGCCCATCAGCTCCAGGTCCTGCGGATCGATCACGATGCCCACCTCTTCCGCAAGCTCACGGGCTGCCGCCTGGACAGCTGATTCGCCGGGCTCCGGTTTGCCCCCGGGATGCATGAACATGCCCGTGCCCCGCTTGCGGACGGTCAGGAGCCGGCCGGAGGGATCGAACACGCAGACGGCGGACACCACAATCCGGGCCTTCATGCGGCAACGCCCCGGACCAGGTGCGATGTCAGCAGCAGGTCCTTGCGGGGGCCGGACACGTCCCAGCTGTAGCTGAAGCGGCCAGGGCCTTCAAAGGTGTAGGCCACGCGGTAGGTATCGGGATCGCACCAGTGGTTGTCCAGGTTGGCTTGCGGGGTGAAGCTCATCCGGTGGAAGGGCCGTCCGTCGGGAAAGAACACGTCCAGGGCGTCGGGCTGCCCGGCGGGCCGCAGCAGGTACTCCCGGAAGGCTGGCCCGGTGAAGGAGGGCCAGCGCACGGTGCCTTCTTCGCGGAAGGCCAGGCCGCCGTCGTCATCCGGGACGAAACGTACGACGCCGGTGAAGGTTCCGCGGGTGCCGCTGGCCCGGTCCAGCAATTCACGTTCAACCGTCCACAGGCCGCCCGCCACCGTGCTGCCGGCGGGGCTGCGCCCGCCGGTGCCGAGCAGGTAGGCGCGGAGGTTCAACTCCCGGGGATCAGGGTTCAAGTGCCCTCGATTGGATTCGAACCAACGACACCGGCTTTAGGAGAGCCGTGCTCTATCCACTGAGCTACGAGGGCTGGCATCCGATGACCGGCGGACCGGCTCGAACACGGTTACAAGCATACAAGGTGCCGGGCCGTACTACGCTCAAGGCATGAGTCCAGCACCGTCCACGGCGCCAGCGGCGGCGTTCATTCCGGATACCGCGTCCACCCGGCAGTACATCGGTGCGTGGTCGGTTTTGAGCGTGCTGCAGTATTTTGCCGCCGAAGCTGCGGTGATCGCGGCGTGGGCAGGCCCCCGGCCCTATGACCTGCGGACCGGCTACATCAGCGACCTGGGTGCCCTGAACTGTGGCATCTTCGACGGGCGGGAGGTGTGTTCCCCGCTGAACTGGCTGATGAACGCCTCCTTTGTGGTCCAGGGTTTGGGGATGCTGCTGGGCGCAATCCTGCTGAGCTCGGGCCTGTTGTGCGTGGCGGCGCGGGCGGGTGCGCGCGTCCAGCCGGGCCCCAGCAGGCCCTGGCTCGCGGCTCTCTGGGTGCGGATCCTAACCGGAACAGCCGGGGCGGGCACCGTCATTGTGGGGCTGGTTCCCGAGGACGCCGGCTCCGGCTGGCACTTCACCGGTGCCGTCATGTACTTCCTTGCCGGCGCCGCGGCGTTGCTGGTGCTCGGCATCCTCTGGCTGCGGAAATCGGGCATGGCCTGGTTCATCCTGGTCTGCGGCGGGGTTTCCCTGGCCGCGCTGGTGACCGGCGGCCTGACCCGGATGGGCATTCCCGAGCCCGGCACGCTGGAGCGCCTCATGGGCTACCCCGTTACCGTGGGCATGGCGACGGCGGGCCTTGTGATTGCGCAGCGGGTGCACCGGCACCGGAAGCAGGTCCGGGCGGCAGCGGCCGTCAGCTAGCGGCCTTCCTGCCCCGCGCCTTCAGCAGCACAGCTGCGGCGGCTGCGAGCAGGCTCAGCACCAAAAGGACCCACCCGGCAACGGTGAGGCCGGACGCCAGGGCCACCTGCCCGGCGTCGGGCGCTTCCGCAGCGAGCACGCCGTCAATGGCAACGTTGCCCCAGAGCCGGACCACCACGAACAGCAGCGGCAACGCCCACAGCGCCCAGCGGAGTGCCTTGCGGGCGACTTTGGTACCGATCAGCAGCAGCCACGTGAAGCCGAAGATCAGCGGAAACAGCGTGCCGGCGGTCTCATGGACGTAGTTGAGCTGGCCGCGCGCGTCAGCGTCCATCGCCGCCTTGAGCTGGCTGATGTAGGGCGGGTCAAACCCGCCGATGAGCGAGTCCGGCATCGCCAGCCCGCCGGTCAGCTGCCGGAGCTGGTCCAGGGTCAGCAGGTGCAGGTACCAGAACAGGAACAGGCTGGCCACGACGCCGGCGACCAGGATCAGGTTGCTGTTGCTCTGGGCTTTTTCAGGTGTCCGGCTGGTGGTCGGGTTGATCACCGGCGGCAAATGGTGCTGCGGCACGGCCGCCTTGGCGCCGTGCTTCTTGATCCGCTGGGCAGGGGTCTTGGCCATGGCACCATTATTCCGCCCCATACACTGAAGCCATGACCATTGGCCGGCACAGCGCTGTTGAACTTGACCCTTCGTTGGATGACCACCAGCTGGCAGCAGCCCTGGTGCGGGAGGCCGGGCAGCTGGCGCTCCTGATGCGGATGGCAGGGCTGCAGTCCCAGCAGAAGACATCCATTTCGGACGTGGTGACGGCCGCGGACCACGCCGCCGAGGCCTACGTGCTGGAGCAGCTGCAGCGCTGCCGGCCCGAGGACGGCATCCTGGGTGAAGAGGGCGCTTCCGTACAGGGCAGCAGCGGCCGGACCTGGGTCATCGACCCCGTTGACGGCACCTACAACTTCCTGCACGGCTCCACGTACTGGTGCTCGGCGATTGCGCTGAAGGACGGAACCGACGTGCTGCTCGGGGCCATCTACCAGCCGGAGGAGGACAAGCTCTGGCTGGGCGGACGGTCGCACCCTGCCACCCTCAACGGCGAACCGCTCACGGTATTCCGCGACAACCGCGGCGAACGCAACGGAACGGCCGTCGCCGAACTCGGCGCCGCCACGTACATCCATCCCCGCTGGCTGAGGGATCCGATGTGCGCCATGCCCTGGCACGCCGCCGCCACTTCCGCCGCAACCCTGCGCATGCTGGGCTCCGGGTCCTGTGATCTGGGCAGGGTGGCGGACGGGCAGCTCGGCTGCTGGTTCCAGCACAGCTGCCCCGAATGGGACTGGCTGCCGGGCAAGGCCATCGTGCGTGCCGCCGGGGGCGCCGTGGACACGGTCCGGGTCAACGGCCTGGAATGGTTCATGGCAGGAGGCACGACGGCGGTGCGGGAGTTGCGTGCGGCCCTCAAGTCAGGGTCGGTGGCCTAAGCCGGGGACGGGGCAATGCCGGCAGATTCCGTGGCGTAATCCACAGGCCGGAAGTGCGTGTCGGTCCCACCGCCTAGACTTGTAGGCACCATGGATATGTTGTTTGACCCGTACTCTGACGGACCGTTCAAGGCCGCTCCCGCAGCTGCTGCCCGCACCAAGGCGCGCCCGGACGGCGTCGCCACGGCGGCCGGTCCGGGCGGCAGTGTCCCCGCCGGGATTCCTGCCGGCGGCCGGGAGGCAGGCGGCCCGCACCCCGGTGGCGGGCCCGACCGGCAGCACCCTGGCAAGTCCTGGCTCGACGCCGCCAAGCTCCTGGAGGGGCTCAACCCGCAGCAGGAGGAAGCGGTCAAGCACGCCGGTTCCGCGTTGCTGATCGTGGCCGGTGCAGGGTCCGGCAAGACCCGCGTCCTCAGTAACCGTATTGCCTACCTGATCGCCACCGGCCGTGCCCATCACGGTGAAATCCTGGCCATCACGTTCACCAACAAGGCCGCGGCGGAAATGCGGGAGCGCATCGAGGCGCTGGTGGGCGGACGCGCCAAGATCATGTGGATTTCAACGTTCCACTCGTCCTGTGTGCGGATCCTGCGCCAGGAAGCTGCGAATGTGGGCCTGAAGTCCAACTTCTCCATCTACGATTCCGCGGATTCCCTGCGGCTGGTCACCCAGGTGTCCAAGGCGCTGGACCTGGACCCCAAGAAGTTCGCCCCCAAGGCCATCCAGCACAAGATCTCGGCGCTCAAGAACGAGCTCATCGACGCAGATTCCTACGCCTCGGCCGCGAACTACAACGATCCCTTCGAACAGGCCGTTGCCGGGGTCTACAAGGGCTACACGCAGCGGCTCCGCCAGGCCAACGCCATGGACTTTGACGACCTCATCGCCGAGACCGTCTTCATGTTCCGCGCGTTCCCGGCGCTCGCCGAGTCCTACCGCCGCCGGTTCCGGCACGTCCTGGTGGACGAATACCAGGACACCAACCATGCGCAGTACGCCCTGGTGCGCGAGATCGTGGGGGAGGGACCCGGGGCGTCGGAGCTCACCGTGGTGGGCGACTCGGACCAGTCCATCTACGCCTTCCGTGGTGCAGACATCCGCAACATCGTCGAATTCGAGAAGGACTACCCCGAGGCCCGCACCATCAAGCTGGAGCAGAACTACCGCTCCACGCAGAACATCCTCAGTGCGGCCAACTCGGTCATCTCACGCAACCCCAACCGCCCCGAAAAGCGGCTGTGGACCGCAGAGGGGGAAGGCCACAAGATCATCGGCTACGTGGGCGAGAACGAGCACGACGAAGCCCAGTTCATCGCCAAGGAGATCGACCGGCTCCAGGACGAGGACAACCTGCGCCCGGGTGACGTCGCCATCTTCTACCGGACCAATGCCCAGTCCCGGTCCATTGAGGACGTCCTGGTCCGGGTGGGCCTGCCGTACAAGGTAGTGGGCGGCACCCGGTTCTACGAGCGCAAGGAAATCAAGGACGCCCTCGCGTACCTCCGGGTCCTGGTCAACCCCGACGACGACGTCAACCTCCGACGTGTCCTCAACGAACCCAAACGGGGGATCGGTGACCGCGCCGAAGGCGCGGTCGCCGCCCTTGCCCAGCGTGAGCGGATTTCGTTCATGGCCGCCGCCCGCCGCGCCGAACAGGCTCCGGGCATGGCCACCCGCTCCGTCAACGCCGTCCTTGGCTTCGTGAAGCTGCTGGACGACCTCGCCGAGGTGGCAGCCGGTTCCGGCGCCGCCTCCGCCCTCGAAGCGGTCCTGGAGCAAACCGGCTACCTGGCGGCATTGCGGGCAAGTAGCGATCCCCAGGATGAGTCCCGGGTGGAGAACCTGGCGGAACTCGTGGCCGTCGTCCGTGAATATGAGCGCGACAACCCGGAAGGGACCCTGGAGGCGTTCCTGGAGCAGGTGTCCCTGGTGGCCGACGCCGACCAGATCCCGGATGCCCCGGGCGCCGACATCGATTCCGCGGTGGCCGAGGCCAAACGCCTGGGCGTCGTCACCCTGATGACGCTCCACACCGCGAAGGGGCTTGAATTCCCCGTGGTGTTCCTGACCGGCATGGAGCACGGACTGTTCCCGCACCAGCGCTCGGCCACGGACCCCAAGGAACTGGCCGAAGAACGCAGGCTTGCATACGTGGGGCTCACCCGTGCGAGGAAGCGGCTCTACGTCACCCGATCTGAGGTCCGCAGCATGTGGGGCCAGAGCCAGTACAACCCCGCCAGCCAGTTCCTCGAGGAAATCCCCGCCGAACTCCTGGAGTGGAAGCGGGAAGGCACCAGCAGGCAGGCAGCCTGGAGCGGCGGCGGGTCCATCGGCTCCGGCAAGTACAGCGGATCCTTCTGGGGCGCGGGTACCTCCCGCGGTGCCGCTGCCGGCTTCGACGCCGACGTTCCCGCGGTCATCGCCCGGAACCGGGTGCAGCCGCAAAAGGAAATCATCGCCGTCACAGTGGGGGACAAGGTGAACCACACAAGCTTCGGCAACGGGACCGTCCTTGCCCTGGAAGGTGCCGGGGACAAGACCGTGGCCAAGGTGAAGTTCGACGTCGGCGAGAAGCGGCTCCTGCTCCGCTACGCGCCGCTGACCAAGCTGGACGCCTAGGAACGCCCAGGAACGGCGGGAGCGGGCCCTTGCCCGCTTCCGCTCGCCGGTATTACAGTTCAGGAACCCTTCCCCCAGCACCCGACCTCGAAGCCGGAGTGGGACCATGAACATCCTGTTCACGAGCCAGGCAATTGACGGCCACTTCAACCCGATGACGGGGGTGGCCATGAAGCTGAAGGAGCGCGGCCACGACGTCCGCTGGTACACAGGCCCGGTGTTTGCGGGAAAGCTGCGGGAACTTGGAATTCCGCACTTTCCCTTTAAGCGGGCGATTGAGCATCGGGCCGACAACCTCTTCGAGCTGTATCCGGAACGGGCCAAGCTCAAAGGTCCCCGCGCCATCGGCTTTGACGGCGAGAAAATATTCGCCAGCAACATCAGCAACTTCTTTGAGGACCTTCGGGACATCAACCAGGACTTTCCGCTTGATGCCCTGGTGGTGGACAGCTCCATGTTCGTCCAGCGGCTCGTGGCCCACCTCATGGCGAAGCCGGTGGTCAGCTTCGTGGTGATCCCCAACATGGAAAGCGATCCCCTGGTGCCCCCGCTGTTCTTCGGTTTCCGGCCGCCACGGAACCCCGCACAGAAGGTCCTTCAGGCAGCCGCCGGGCTGCTGTCGGACAAGGTCATCCTCCGCCCGGCGAGCCGGAGCTACCGGCATCAGCACAACCTCTACGGGCAGGAAGTTCCCAAAGGGGGCAGGCTGACGGACGAGCCCTACCGCTGCTCGGCGGCCATCATCCAGGCCGGCACCCTGTCCCTGGACTTCCCCCGGCGCAATATCAATCCCCGGGTCCACTACGTGGGGGCACTCCTGCCCTACCGGCGCCCCGATGCAACGCCGCAGGAACCGTTGCCGCTGGGATACGGCACAACAATTGTGGTCACCCAGGGGACCGTGGATAACGCCGACCAGAACAAGCTCATCAAGCCCGCGCTGGAGGCACTCAAGGAGCGTGGACTTTGCCGGTGCCGGCATCGACCTGCGGACCGACTCCCCATCGCCGGAGAAGACCCGAGCAGCCGTGCGTTCCATCCTGTCCGATCCGAAATGGAAAAACCGGGCGCAACAGATGCAGCATGATTTTGCCCGGCACGATCCTGCCCAGGCCGCAGCAGAAGTTATAGAAAGCGTGGGCGGATCCAGGAGCGTCGAGGCATGAAGCATAATGGGGGCCATGCGACGGACTGTTTGGGGGATGCTCGCCGCCCTTTTCCTGGCAGCTGCCACCGGGTGCACTGTCACCACTGAGGATCCCGGCTACGTGCCGCCGCCTCCGCCCGCGCCCATGGACCAGCTGGAACAGGCTGCCCTGGCCAACCCCCAGGATTTTTCGAACGGTGAGGACACCCTCTCGTTCATCACCGAAGACCGCACTGTGGCATGCTCCCTCACGTCCGCCCGGGGGGAGCACATCAACCTCCCGTATGAAACAAACGGCTACAGCGATTCGGCAAACAACAGGCTTGCCATCGTCCCGGTTGCGCACTGCGAACTGGCCACCTACCCCAAGCCCGGCGCGGACGACGTCAGGGACGACTGCGCCGGAACCGGGCTCGGCTATCTCGGCGGCGTTGCCCTGCTCACGCCGGACAAGGCCTGGTACGGGGAGTGCCGGTCCGGCGTCACACAAATGGAGGCGACCTACGGGCCCAAGGGCAGCGGCGCAGGTGCGCTGGCCCAGCTGCCGGTCCTGGCCGAGGGGCAGAACCTGGAACGCAACGGGCTGCGGTGCTCGGCCTACAACGGCGGCGTGGCATGCGGAAACGTCTCTGCCGGCGTCGGATTCTTCGTGTCACCCGGGCGCTACGAACTGATTCCCGGGCCCGAAGGAATGGCCTCCCCGGCACCGGCGGAGGCCCCAAAAACCCCGTAAATCCGCGGTTTTTCTACGCCTCATAGAATAGTGTCCTTACTCACATAAGCGGTAGTCTTGGACGGGCCGGTCCCCATGAAGGACTAGAGTTCCCAGAGGAGCATTACGCCGCGTGGCTCGTTTCCAGACAGGCCGCCGGTGCGTGCAATCCGCAGCCCGGTCATCGTCTATCGATGGTGTCCGACTGTATAGAAACTACTTCGACGTAGAAGGACACTAAACCGTGGACCTGTTTGAATACCAGGCGCGCGATATGTTCGAGGCGCACGGTGTACCCGTGCTGGCCGGCATCGTGGCGTACACCCCAGAAGAAGCAAAGGCAGCTGCCGAAAAGATTGGCGGCGTCACCGTCGTCAAGGCACAGGTCAAGATCGGCGGCCGCGGCAAGGCCGGCGGCGTGAAGGTCGCAAAGTCCGCTGACGAGGCACTCGAGCACGCCACCAACATCCTGGGCATGGACATCAAGGGCCACACCGTCAAAAAGGTGATGATTGCCCAGGGTGCGGACATCGCCGAGGAATTCTACTTCTCCGTCCTGCTGGACCGGGCCAACCGCAACTACCTGGCCATGTGCTCGGTTGAAGGCGGCATGGACATCGAGCAGCTCGCCGTCGAACGCCCGGAGGCGCTGGCCAAGGTTGCCATCGACCCCGCCGTTGGCATCGACCAGGCTAAGGCGGACGAAATCGTCGCCACGGCCGGCTTCGCTGAGGAACTGCGCGGCAAGGTGGCCGACGTCATCCTCAAGCTCTGGGACGTCTTCAAGAAGGAAGACGCAACCCTGGTGGAGGTCAACCCGCTCGTCAGGACCGGGGCCGGCGAGATCATCGCCCTTGACGGCAAGGTCTCCCTCGATGAGAACGCCGAGTTCCGCCACGCCAAGCACGCGCTGCTGGAGGACAAGGACGCTGCCGATCCCCTTGAGGCCAAGGCAAAGGCGCAGGACCTCAACTACGTCAAGCTCGACGGCGAAGTCGGCATCATCGGCAACGGCGCCGGCCTCGTGATGTCCACCCTCGACGTCGTTGCCTACGCCGGTGAAAACCACGGCAACGTCAAGCCCGCAAACTTCCTGGACATCGGCGGCGGAGCCTCCGCCGAGGTCATGGCTGCCGGCCTGGACGTCATCCTCGGCGATGAGCAGGTCAAGTCCGTGTTCGTCAACGTCTTCGGCGGCATCACCGCCTGCGACGCCGTGGCCAAGGGCATCGTCGGCGCGCTGGCCGAGCTCGGCCAGACCGCGAATAAGCCGCTGGTAGTCCGCCTTGACGGCAACAACGTCGAGGAAGGCCGCCGCATCCTGAACGAGGCCAACCACCCGCTGGTTACCCTGGCCGCCACCATGGACGAGGGCGCCGACAAGGCCGCCGAGCTCGCCAACGCAGCTAAGTAAAGGGACGCACCATGTCTATCTATCTGAACAAGGACTCCAAGGTCATCGTCCAGGGCATTACCGGCGGCGAAGGCACCAAGCACACCGCCCTGATGCTGAAGGCCGGAACCAACATTGTTGGCGGCGTCAACGCCCGCAAGGCCGGCACCACGGTGCTGCACGGCGACCAGGAAATCAACGTCTACGGCACCGTTAAGGAAGCCATGGCGGAAACCGGCGCCGACGTCTCCATCGTGTTCGTTCCGCCGGCCTTCACCAAGAACGCCGTTGTGGAAGCCATCGAAGCCGGCATCGGCCTCGTGGTTGTCATCACCGAGGGTGTTCCGGTCCAGGACTCCGCCGAATTCTGGGCACTTGCCCAGTCCAAGGTGGACGCCGACGGCAACCAGGTCACCCGTATCATCGGACCGAACTGCCCCGGCATCATCACTCCCGGCGAGGCTCTGGTGGGCATCACCCCCGCCAACATCACGGGCAAGGGCCCCATCGGCCTGGTTTCCAAGTCCGGGACCCTGACCTACCAGATGATGTACGAACTGCGCGACCTTGGCTTCTCCACCGCCATCGGCATCGGCGGTGACCCCGTCATCGGCACCACGCACATCGATGCCCTGGCCGCATTCGAGGCTGACCCCGAGACCAAGGCAATCGTCATGATCGGTGAGATCGGTGGCGACGCCGAGGAGCGTGCCGCCGACTTCATCAAGGCCAATGTCACCAAGCCGGTTGTCGGCTACGTGGCAGGCTTCACCGCTCCGGAAGGCAAGACCATGGGCCACGCCGGTGCCATCGTCTCCGGTTCCGCCGGTACCGCCCAGGCCAAGAAGGAAGCCCTCGAGGCTGCCGGCGTGAAGGTCGGCAAGACGCCGTCCGAGACCGCCAAGCTGCTGCGCGAGGTATACGCAGCCCTCTAGGCTTTCCTTGCAGACGCTGCGGGGTCACTCCCCGGCCGTTCCACTTTTCGGGGCGGCCGTGGAGGGGCCCCGCGTTTGTTTTAGGCACGACGATGGGCGGCGTCTTTCCCGGTGAGGCGCCGCCCGTCGTCGCCCTTCTGGCGCCCCTTAGACCTTGGCGCTGCTCAGCAACTCATCGAGCCGCTCGTAGCCCTCGCTCATGCCGCCCTCCATGCCGGACTGGGCCATCCCGTCCCGGGCTTCCTGGCTGGGGTAGACCGAGTGTCCACGGAGCCGGGTCCGGCCGTTTCCGAGGTCCTCGAACGTCATGAATTCCAGGCTGACCACGTCCGGGTATCCGCCGAACTCGAAGGTCTGGATGGCGAATTCGTTCTCGCGCACAGTGTGGAAGATGCCCTTGAACTCATAGGGGACACCTTCCGGTCCCGTGTGCAGGTAGCTGTAGCTGCCTCCGGTCCGGAAGTCGTAGTGGTCGATCTCCATCTTGTAGCCCCGCGGGCCGAGCCACTGCACAATCAAATCCGGCTCCTTGTGGGCCCGGAACACGTCCGCGACAGGGAAATCGAACTCGCGCTCGTAGTCGATGAAGGGCACACCTTCGGGAACGGAGAGCTTCAGTGCGTTGGTCATTTCTTGTCCTTTGCCTTGGCGCCGTCATGCCCGGCGCTGGATTGAAGCACGGCATCCAGGCTGCGGAACTGCCCCTCCCGGACCAGCCTGTACTGGTCGATCCAGGCGGTGAGCGCCTCCAGCCGTGCGGGATTCAGGTGGACGGGCCGGCGCTGGGCTTCCCTGGTGCGGGTGACCAGCTGCGCCTGCTCGAGGACCTGGATGTGCTTCGAAACTGCCTGCTTGGAAATTTCGAATGGTTCCGCCAATTCATTCACGGTGGCCGGGCCCCGGCTGAGCCGGGCAATGATGCTCCGCCGAACAGGATCGGCCAGGGCCATGAAGGCCGAGTCCAATGCCATGCTGTCGGAGTCCATACCAGCCTCTTAATCAACTAACCGCTTTATCAACCTTTTGGTTGTTTAACAGTACAACCAGCTTCCGAGGGATTCAAGACCCAAGCTTCCCCGGTTTCGAGCATGGACGCCTGGTATTCGTTGGCTGTTGTGGCGCTGATCCGCTGTGTGGTGGGTTTCCTGCCGCTGTTGGCGAGGTCGTCATACAGGCTGAACAGCTCCAGGGGCGGGGGCAAGGGCGCGTCCTGGCGACGAAAACAGCGCCTTGCAAAGCAACAGCGCAGGCTCATCCTTGCGGGCCTGCTTTTCGGCTACGACACCGGCGTGGTCTCCGGCGTCTTGCTGTACAGGAATGACTTCTGGTTACGCTGTGGAGATGAACAGCGGAAGGTGGCGGCGCGCATGAATCTCTCCGGAAACCTGGGCCCCAATCCCCACAGCCTGGAGGTGGAGGACCTCGAAAGTTTTGACCGGCTGGTATCCGCCGGCGCGGTTCACCTGCAGGGCTGGCATGCCCAGTCCCTGGACCTGCGCGGCAGGTCCACGGTTCTTGACGGCCTTGACGTGGCGGGCGCGCTGTTCATGGGCTGCATGTTCGACGACGGGGTGGAAGACGGCCTGCGGCGGCGCGGCGCGCTGATCTTTCCCCGGCTTGCGGGGGTGCCTTTCAACCCATACCGCTCCACGCTGTACTCGCCCGGGGAGCTCTACGCAGGCCTGGCGGAAGCGCGCTACGAGGACCTGCCCGACGCCCGGATCTACCAGTGGAGCGTCCAACCGGGGCTGCGCCACCGGGTGGACGCGACGCTGGCGTCTGCCCTGCACGACCATGCCATTGGTGACGCTCTGGAAGAACTGGCAGCATCCCCTCCCTGGTCCGGGCGCCCGACGGTGGGCGTCATGGGCGGACACGCGGCCCAGCGGGGCAGCGTGGACTATGCGGCGGCGGCAAGGCTCGGCAGCCTCCTGGCACAAAACGGATTCTCTGTTGCCACCGGCGGGGGACCGGGCGCCATGGAGGCGGCCAACCTTGGCGCCTACCTCAGCCAAGCGGACGACGGCGCGCTCCCGGCTGCGCTGGACATGCTCGCCGCCGTTCCCGGCTTCCGTCCCTCGGTCTCGGCGTGGGCACGCGCGGCGGCCGCCGTCGTCGAACGCTTTCCGGGCGGAACGCCGTCACTGGGAATCCCCACCTGGTTCTACGGCCACGAGCCGCCCAACTACTTCGCCACCGCCATCGCCAAGTACTTTGCCAATGCCATCCGCGAAGCCATCCTGCTGGAACTGTGCCAAGGCGGCATCGTCTTCCTGCCCGGAGCAGCAGGCACCATCCAGGAGATCTTCCAGGACGCCTGCGAGAACTACTACGGGGCCAGGGAGAAGGTCACGCCGATGATCCTGGTGGGCAGGCGCCACTGGGAACAGGAATATCCGGCGTGGCCCCTGCTGCGCAAGATGGCGTCGGGCCGGGCCATGGAAGAGCGGATATTCCTGGTGGACAGCGTGGACGAGGCCGTGGCAGTCCTCCGGGGTTAGCGGCGTCGAGTCCGGCTGCTCAGAGGTCCTTCCGGCACTGCGCCTTGCCCAGTTCGTAGAGGCCGTTCAGGTCACCGGCGGACAGCCCCTCCGGTGTGCCGATCTCCGGGTACATGAGCTGCCGGGGGTCCTCCACATGGTCCAGGCCCATCACGTGGCTCAGCTCATGCAGGATCACCGCGGTTGCGTACAGGTGGCCGTCCGGATTCAGCAGTTCGTTGGCGATCTGCGGCGCGTCCAGGTCCAGCCCGCCGGTGACGAACGTCTTGGGTCCGCCGTCGTAGCTGAAATGGGTGCTGCCGCCGGTGCCGATCACTTTCCCCTCGAGCTGCGGGGCGACCTCGGGCGTCGTCCAGGCAATGAGCAGCGGCGCCCAGCGCTCGCCGTAGGCATCAGGCTGGAACGGCGGCCGCTGCGGTGACGGCTGCTCATCGGTGGTGCCGTCGTAGATGAACGAAATGCCCGTTGCCGCCGAGATCGTGGCAATGGCGTCCGGAACCAGCCGCTCCGAGCCCGCTGGGGCAAGATCCGCGTTGACCACGTAGTGGAGCGGGCGGCAGGGCGAATACCCTACCGGGCTGCCGTCGCCATTGACGGCCAGGAAACGGTAGGAGTCGCTGCCGACGGCGGGCGGGCTGGGGGTACCCAGCGGGGCGTCTGCTTCCTCATAGCCCGGGGGAGGAGTGTCAACATGGGCTTCGACAGGTTGTGGCGCGCCGGCGCCACCCGAAGGGTTGCTGCCTTCCCTTGGCTTGGCCTGCGGATTCCCGGGGCCGATCCGGACGTCCAGGAGGTGTTTGACCCGGGGATCGTCCAGCACCAGCGCGCCGCCTGATACTGCCGCCAACAGGAGAGCGCCTGCCAGCACGGACCGGTATCCCAGCCCCGCGCGGGGTTTGTCGCCCGCATGGCGCGGCGGACGGGTCTCAATCATGTGGTCCGCGCCACGGCGGCAATGCCAGCCATCAACCCACCACGGTGCCGAAGACCAGCCCCAGCAGGTAGGTGACCGCGGCTGCTCCCAGCCCGATGCCAAGCTGGCGCAGTCCCCGCGTCATGGGGGACGTGCCGGAGAGCAGGCCCACGATGCCGCCGGTGGCCAGCAGGGCGATGCCCACCAGGACGCCGGCCACCACCAGGGCCGCCACTCCGGTCAGGCCGAAGATGAACGGCAGGATGGGGACGACAGCGCCTGAGGCGAAGAAGCAGAAGCTGGACAGTGCCGCGCCCCACGCGGTGCCGACGGCCTCGTGCTGGTCCTCGTCCTCGGGCAGTTCCGGCTGCAGCGACAGGCTTGGATCGCAGTCGCAGGACAGCAGTCCCATGCGTTCCTGGACGCGGTGCTCGGCCGCTTCATGGGACATGCCCCGGGCCAGGTAGACCAGGAGGAGTTCGTTGTGCTCGATATCCAGTTTGGGGGCGGCGGCCAGGGTGACCTGGGTGGGCCGGGTTGCAGCCAACAGCTCCCGCTGGGACCGGACCGAGATGAACTCGCCGGCGCCCATGGACATGGCGCCCGCGAGCAAGCCCGCGATGCCGCTGAGCAGCACAACGCTGCTGGCGACCCCGGAGGCGGCCATGCCCATTACCAGGGAGAGGTTGCTGACCAGGCCGTCATTGGCGCCGAAGACGGCGGCTCGGAAGCTTCCGGCGAGGCGGTTGCGCCCGCGCGTCGCCAGCCCGCGGACAACTTCCTCATGGATCTGCTCGTCGGCGGCCATGGCATCGGTGGCGTTCGGATCCTTCGCGTAAGGGGAGCGGCCCTCGGCCCGCTGGGCCAGTGCCAGCACGAACACAGAGCCGAAATGCCGGGCCAGGAAGCCGACGAACCGGCTGCGGAACGAGGCCTGCCTGGCCTTGCCCGCCTGGTCGCCCAGCAGTGCCAGCCAGTGGGCCTCATGCCGGCCCTCCGCCTCGGCCAGCGCCAAAAGGATCTCGCGTTCCTCACCCTGCCGGTTTTGTGCCAGGTCGCGGTAGACGGCTGCTTCGGCACGCTCGTCGGCAAGGTATTGGCGCCACCGCTTGATGTCTGCAGCCGTGGGGGCCGGACGTTCGCCTTCGGGCCCTTGCTGCCGGGCCGGGCCGGATCCGGGGACCGGCGTGGCGTCACTGGACTGTACGGGGGAGGGGCGGGCGGGATTCGGCTGGGCGTGCTGTGACACGGAAACTCCTGGGCTGGACAGGGCATGGTGCGGCCCCATTGCAGAGCCCAGCTTACTGCGAATATCCGGCGTTTTTTGGCCGGTAAACCTCGCTGGAAGGTTTCGGTCTGCCTTAATCCGGAACCCATCCCGCAGGCCCCGGCAGGGCTCGGCGGGACTATTGACCCGCCTCCCCCGCAGTGTTGTGATGAAGGTGTGGCGCAGCCAGCGCCCTCACGAAAAGAGCACGTCAGGCGAACAAACGGAGGTTGGATTATGAGCACCACCGGACAGCACCCGGACATGCCGCACCTGGACGCCGTCGAAGCGGACCCCGCCTACGACTACGCCGAGGATGCACCGGTAGATGAGGACGACTGGGACGCAGAGGACGAATTCCTGGACGAGGAGGAGCCGGTGGTCCAGGCGCCTCCGGTCATCATCGATGCCGAGGACCGGCCTGTCCCCCTGGCGGACCCGGACGAGGTTCGCGAAACCGAACAATAACTGACGACGGCGGCGCTTCCCTTCGCTGGATTGCGAAAGGAGGCGCCGCCGTCGTGCGTGGTGCCTGGGTCAGGGGGCAGTGACAGCTTCGGCCGGGGTTTCCTCCGCCTCCTGGCCGGCGACCCGGCGCTGCCAGTTGCGCATTACCTGCGGGTCGGTGTGCGGGGTGGCGAGCGAGACGGCGATGTAGACCACCGCGGAGGCAATCAGGCCGTAGTAGATGGGCTCGTTGGCGTAGATGCCGTCCAGCGGTGCCTTGGCGTTGATTTCCAGGATGATCATGGTGCCCAGGGTCACCACCGAGCCGGCCGCCATGGAGGCTGCTGCGGCGATGCCGGTGCCGCGCTTCCAGACCAGGCCGCCAAGGATGGCCACCAGGAGGCCGCCCACAAGGATGTCGTAGGCGATGGTCAGCGCTGCCACAACGTCCTTGGTGATGATGGCAATGACGATGGCGATGATGCCCAGCGTGAGGACCCAGATGCGGTTGGCCTTGACGTCGTGCTCCGGGTTGTCCGTGTCCTCGGTGCTGATGTCCTTGCCGAACCAGCTGGCCACGAACGGCAGGACGTCGGCCCGCGCAACGGTGGCGGCTGCGATGAGTGCGCCGGAAGCGGTGGACATCATGGCAGCAACCGCGGCCGCAAGGACCAGGCCGCCGATGCCGATGGGCAGCAGGTTCTGGGCCACCTCCGCATAGACGTCGTCCTTGGCCGCGATCTCGATGTTGGTCAGGGCGACGCTGGCGGCCATGCCGATGAGTGCGCCGGCAACACCGTAGAGGATGCAATAGATACCGGCGGTTGCTCCGCCCCAGCGTGCAACGCCGGGCGTTTTGGCGGTGAAGACCCGCTGCCAGATGTCCTGGCCGATGAGTAGGCCCAGGGTGTAGACCACGAAGTAGGTGATGATCGTCTGGAGGCCGATGCCGTCGATCTGGAAGAAGCTCTCGTCCACGCGGCTGCGGATCCCGTCAATGCCTCCGGCGGCGTTCATCGTGAAGGGCAGCATCAGGAAGAAGATGCCCACCGTCTTGATGACGAACTGCACCTGGTCGGCCAGCGTGATGGACCACATGCCGCCCACGGTCGAGTAGACCAGGACGATGGCGCCGCCAATGGCAATGGCGACTGCCCGGTCCAGGCCGAACAGCACCACGAAGATGGTGGCGTAGGCGCCCGTGGAGGTGGCACAAAGCATCAGGGTATAGGCGAGCATGACAATGCCGGAGGCCTCAGTTGCCCGGCTGCCATAGCGCAGCGTCAGCATCTGCGAAACCGTGTAGATCTTCAGCTTCTGGATGGTTCCGGCAAAGAGGAGGCTCAGGAGCAGCACGCCCGCGCCAATGGCAACCACCAGCCACATGCCGGAAATGCCGAACTTGTAGCCCAGCCCCACGCCGCCCACTGTGGAGGCGCCGCCCAGGACGACGGCGGCCATGGTTCCGGTGTAGAGGAATGGCCCCAGGCGGCGGCCCGCCACCAGGAAGTCGCTGTTGTTCTTCGTACGGGATTTGCCCCACCAGCCAAAAGCCAGCATTGCGAGCAGGTACACCACCACAATGGCGATGTTGATGACGCTTACGTCCATGTTGGGTTCCTTGGAGCTGTTCCGCCGCCGGGGCGGTATCGGGAGGGCGGCCGAAGCTTAGGTGAAAGTTGGCGAGAGGAAACTCTCAATAATTGCCCTATAGGCAACAAGTGTTTTTCAAAGGTTAGGCTGTGACGGTAGTAACAGTCAAGGGCGGGTTGGCGGGCGGTCCGGGCGCGCCATGGACGCGTCATACACCGGAGTGGCCATTAGTATTGCTCCAGAGTGGGCCGGGCTGCCGGCCGTGAAAGGTTCGTACATGAAGGCACTGCCAGTTGAGCCGAGCAACGTTCCCGTTGCCATCGGATCCAGGATCCGTGCCGCCCGGCAGTCCCAGCGGCTCACCATCGAGCAGGTTGCCGACGCGACGGGGCTGACCAAGGGCTTCCTCAGCCGGGTTGAGCGCGATCTGACCTCCCCCTCCGTTGCTTCCCTGGTCACCCTGTGCCAGGTGCTGTCCATCTCCATCGGGGACCTTTTCGCCGCGCCGGAAACGCATTTGACCAAGCGCAACGACGGTCCGCGCATTTCCCTGGGCGGACAGGGCATCGTGGAGCGTCTGCTGACCGCCCGCTCGGAGCGGCGCATCCAGATCATCCAGGCCTGCATTGAGCCGCACGGCCGCGGCGAGTCGGAGCTTTACGCCGTGGACTGCGACGTGGACGTACTCCACGTGATCAAAGGCAGCATCCGTCTGATCCTCACTAACGAGCAGTACGACCTTGAGACCGGAGATACGGTCACCTTCCCGGGCCGGGAACCGCACACCTGGATCAACCCCACGGACAAGCCGGTTGAGGTGCTCTGGGTGCTTGTCCCGGCTGCCAGCCGCTAGCTCCTTCCGCGCGTTCCCTCCCGGTTACTGCCAGGCCCGCCCATCCTGAGCGATGGCGTGGGGATGTCCGGCCGTAGTAACTGGGCCGGACTGCACATCACAGCACGGGGCGGCTGTCACCGGTTGACAGCACCGCCTTGATTTCGGCTATGACCCGTGACGGATTGAACCAGATGTGCTCTGGCATATAGCGGAGGACCGCGTACCCTCTGACCGCCGAGCTGTTGTTGCGGCCCCGGTCGCGCAACATGTCGGCCCGTTTGGATTGGAAGGCGTAGCCGTCGATTTCCACGATCAGGAAACCGGCCAGCAGCAGGTCAACCCGCCCGATCCCCGGCAGGAATACCTGCGACTCAAAGCTGAGCCGCTTTTCCGGAGCAGGTGCTGGGCGTCGACCTCAACAATGCATTCCGCCCGCAGATCCAGCTCCCACAGCGCGCGGCGCACTGTTCCCGATCGGTCGGCAAGCAATTGGGCCCTGAGGAGCGCGCACGGTACGCCGTGAAGCCGGATCGCCGACGTGGCGATGGCCGTCGATGCTGGTGGCGGCAGGCACCCCAGGGCGTGAAGTGCCACGTCTTCCACGGCGGCAACCGGCAGCTGGGGATGGCCTGGGAACCGCACTGTGCGGTGGCGGATGAAGCCGGAGCCATGGCCCTGGTTGCCGGCAAGGTGCAGGCGAGCCGGCGGCTGCCGTTGCCATAGCCCGTAGTGGTTAGCGGCGCTGGCGCACGTAAGCCGCCCGTTGTGCTCGATGGCCGCCCGGAGGCCTTCGTTGCAACAAGGGAGAACGAAGACTCCGCGGCGGGGTTGCATGGCGCCGAGCCCTGCAAGCCGCCTGATATCCCGCCGGGAGTACCCCGCGTCGAGGAGTTGGCCTGAGCGGGCTACTCCGCCGCTTTGTCTTAGGAAGTCGAGAATCTCCATGACGTCAGTTGATGCCGCTCAGTCTCGGGCTGTAACCAGAAGTTGGTTCTATGTGGACAGTCTTGGGGACGGGAAGTTCTGTCCTACCCGGTTACTCCTGCGTATCGTGGCGGACCGGGCCCGGATTGCTGCCCCAGTGCGGCGCCGGATGGGGCGTTGAGAAGTAATCGGGGAGGACGATACCTGAAGGAGTCCAAAGGTAAACACTTGGTGCGCATAGGAAAACCGCAGTGTATGATGGCAGTCACATCAGTCATACGACTCCTTGAAGGAGAGGCCCCATGGAAGAGCTGCGCATCGAAGCCAACGGCAACCTTGGCCCCATCGACTCATCCCGCATTCCCCGCTACGCAGGCGCCGCCACCTATGCCCGCCTTCCCCGGCTGGACCAGGTAGCTAAAGCGGACGTGACGGTAGTGGGCGTACCCTTCGATTCAGGCGTCTCCTACCGGCCGGGCGCACGCTTCGGCGCCAACCATATCCGCGAAGCAAGCCGCCTGCTCCGCCCCTACAACCCGGCCTGGGATGTCAGCCCCTTCGAAAATGTCCAGGTGGCGGACGCCGGCGACATGGCGGTCAACCCCTTCAACATCAACGAGGCCATTGAAACCGTCCAGCAGAATGCCTTGGACCTCACGGCCAACGGCAGCAAGCTGGTAACCCTCGGCGGCGACCACACCATCGCGCTGCCCCTGCTTCGCGCCGCCGCCGAACGGGCCGGCGAACCCATTGCGATGCTGCACTTCGATGCCCACCTGGACACCTGGGACACCTACTTCGGCGCCGAGTACACCCACGGCACACCGTTCCGCCGCGCCGTCGAGGAGGGCATCCTGGACACCGAGGCCATCAGCCACATCGGCACCCGCGGCCCGTTGTACGGCAAGAAGGACCTCGACGACGACCACCGCTTCGGGTTCGGCATCGTCACCTCCGCGGACGTCTACTACCATGGCGTCCTGGAGACCGTGGCCAAGGTCCGGGACAGGATCGGCAACCGCCCGCTGTACATCTCCGTGGACATCGACGTCCTGGACCCCGCCCACGCACCCGGCACCGGCACCCCCGAAGCCGGCGGCATCACCAGCCGCGAACTCCTGGAAATCATCCGTGGCTTCCGCGGCATGAACCTGGTGGGCGCGGACGTGGTGGAGGTGGCTCCGGCATACGACCACGCGGAGATCACCGGCGTCGCCGCCAGCCACGTCGCCTACGAGCTGGTGACCCTGATGGCAGACATTGCGGTGCCCGGAGACCGCTTCGGCGCGGCCACCGGCTACGCCGCGCAGGCCCTGGGACAGGACATCCGTCGGCCGGCGGGCTTCGCGGCGGCCGGCAAGGAGTAGGGCCATGATTGACTTCGACTCGGGAACAGCAGCTCCCACCAAGGGCGCCGGTGCCCGCAACGGCGGGGACCTCGTCGTCGAGACGCTGGAGGCGCTGGGCGCCAAGACTGTCTTCGGCATACCCGGCCAGCACGCGCTGGGCCTCTTCGACGCCATGGGCCGGGGCAACCTGCAGTTCGTCTCCTCCCGGGTGGAGAACAACAGCGCTTTTGCGGCGGACGGGTATTCCCGCGCCACCGGTGAAGTGGGGGTCCTGTTCCTCTCCACCGGGCCCGGAGCGCTCACGTCGCTGGCTGGCCTCCAGGAAGCCTATGCAACGGGCGTTCCAATGGTGGTGGTGGCCAGCCAGATCCCGCTCGAAGGCCTGGGTGCCCGCCGCAAAGGCATGCTGCACCAGCTCGATGACCAGAAAGCGTCGGCGGCGAACGTCACCAAGAGCCAGCGGCTGATCCAGCACGCCTCCGGCATCCCGTCCGCCATCCAGGACGCCTGGACCGAGGCGATCTCCTCACCGCAGGGCCCGGTGTGGATCGAGATCCCGCAGAACGTGCTGCTGGACCCGATCATGGTGCCGCCGGTGGAAGACGCCCTGGCCGAAGCCGCTGACAACCCTCCCCGGGTGGAGCTGGTGCGCGAGGCCGTGAAGTGGCTGGAGGCGGCCGAACGCCCGGCGATCATCGCAGGCGGCGGAACCCGCCGTGGACGCGCAGAGAAATCGCTGCTGTCCATCGCCGAAAAATTGCGCGCACCGGTGATCTGCACCCCCGGCGGGAACGGCGCATTCCCGTGGAACCACGAGTTGTCCCTGCAGTCCTGGATCGAGGACCGCTATATGACGGACCTGCTCGAGGACGCGGACGTGCTGGTGGTCATCGGCTCGTCGCTGGGTGAGGTCACCTCGAACTACTTCACCTTCGAACCGCGCGGCAGGATCATCCAGATCGACGCCGAACCCCGCGTGCTGGAGTCAAACCGCCCCGGCCTGGGCATCCGCGCCGACGCCGGCCAGGCGCTCGCCGCCCTGGACGAAGCGCTCAGCCCGGAACGAGCCGTAGCTCCTAGCTGGCACGGGGTGCCGCCGGAGGAACTGGTCAGGGAATCGCTGGCCAAAGTCAAGGCCCGGCTGGAGTCCCAGGACCTGGCCAAGGAGCTCAAGTTCATGGCCGACATCCGCGAGGCGGTGCCCGCGGACATGCAGACGTTCTGGGACATGACCATCGCCGCGTACTGGGGCTGGTCCTGCTGGGACGCCCGCGAGGGGCAGTTCCACTCCGCGCAGGGCGCCGGCGGCCTGGGCTACGGCTTTCCCGCGGCTATCGGCGCGGCCGTAGGGCTGGAGACGCTGGGCAAGCCGGGCCGGGTGTTGGCCGTGTCCGGCGACGGATCGTCGATGTACTCCATTTCGGAACTGGCAACGGCGAAGCAGCACAATGTGCCGGTCACCTGGCTGATCGTGGACGACGGCGGCTACGGCATCCTGCGCGAGTACATGGTGGGTGCCTTCGGCAAAGCCACCGCCACCGAGCTGGCCCGCCCCGACTTCGTCAAACTCGCCGAAGCCTTCGGTGTGCCTGCAACCCGAGTGGCCCCTGAAGATGTGGGGGACGCGCTCAAGGCGGGCTTCGCCGCGGACGGGCCGAACGTCGTCGTGGTTGAAACCCTCCTCAAGATGTTTGGGCCCACCCACCTGGACGCCTGACCAGAAACAGAACCCAGCAGAAGACCCCGGCTCCATCAGAGCCGGGGTTTTTTCGTGCCTCCGAGCAGATGGTTTCCCAAAGCAATCAATTTCGTCTATAGTTGCTTCAGGCAAACAAGTAAGGAGTGCCTGAGCCATGGCAGTAGCACCGGATACGGCAGCCGACCTCGTGTACCAGATCTTCGACCTGCAGCGCGCCGTCCGCTGCATTGCCGCGGCCGGTGTCCGTGGCCAGGACACGGGAGTGGCCCTCCAGGGCGTACTGCGGTTCGTGGGGGAGGGGGAGTCCCGGGCCACGAAGCTCGCGGAACGGTTAGGCGTCAGCGCCCCCGTCCTCAGCCGCCACATCGCTGACCTCGAGGAGCAGGGCCTGGTGGTCCGGCGGCCAGATCCGGACGACGGCCGCGCCCAGCTGGTGGCCCTCACGCCGGCCGGAAAGGACAAGCTCCGGCAGATCGAGGAGCAGCGGACTGCAATCCTGCAGGACTACCTGCGTGACTGGAACGAGGCGGACGCCGGCAACACGGCGAAAACCCTGCACAAGCTCACCGAATCACTCAAGAAATCAGCCCGGGCAACGGCGGCCGGCATGCCACCAACCACCGAGGAGCAGAACCATGGTTAGCCAAGCCGCAGCCCCCGCCCACGCAGCCTCCACGCCAGTGATGGCAGCGCCGGAGATGTCACACCGCCAGATCATGGAGGCCCTCACCGGGCTGCTGGCGGCCTTCTTCACCGCCATCCTCAGCAGCACCATCGTGGCCAACGCGCTGCCCACCATCATGTCCGACCTGCACGGCACCCAGACCGACTTCGCCTGGGTGATCACGGCCGCGCTGCTGGCCAACGCCGCCACCACCCCCATTTGGGGCAAGCTTGCCGACCTCTTCAACAAAAAGCTCCTGGTCCAGCTCAGCATCGTCATCTTCGTCGCCGGGTCGGTGATGGCCGGGCTCTCCGAAACCATCCCGCTGCTGCTGGGTGCCCGGGTTATCCAGGGCGTGGCCATGGGCGGCCTCACTGCGTTGGCCCAGGCCATCATCGGCACCATGATTCCGCCCCGGAACAGGGGCAAGTACTCCGGCTACATGGGCGCCGTCATGGCCGTGGGAACCGCGGGCGGTCCTCTCCTGGGCGGATTCATCGTCGACAGTCCGCTGGGCTGGCGCTGGACCTTCTTCGTGTGCGTGCCGCTTGCCGTCGTCGCCCTCATCCTGCTCCAGGTCACCCTCAAGATCCAGCACGTCCGGCGCCCGGCCAAGATCGACTGGCTGGGCTCCATCCTGCTGACCACGGGCGTGAGCCTGCTCCTGATCTGGGTCTCTTTCGCGGGCAACCCCGACTACTACGACTGGATCTCCTGGCAGTCCGCCCTGATGGTGGGAGGCGGCGTCCTCCTCCTGGCGCTGCTGGTGCTGGTGGAGTCCAAGGTGGAACAGCCCATCATTCCGCTGAAGATCATCTCCGAACGCACCACCGCGCTGGCCATCCTGGCCTCTGTGGCAGTGGGCGTGGCCATGTTCGGATCCTCCACCTTCCTGGGCCAGTACTTTCAGGTGGCCCGCGGCGCCACGCCCACCGAGGCCGGCCTGCTCACCCTGCCCATGATCGCCGGCAACCTGGCTGGCTCCGTGGCCTCCGGGCTCCTGATTACCCGGACGGGCAAGTGGAAGGGCTACCTGGTTGCCGGTTCCATCCTGCTGATCGGCGGGCTGGGACTGGCCGGCACCATGGACCACACCACTGAACTGTGGCACGCAGGCGTCTTCACCGCGGTCCTGGGCCTCGGCCTGGGGATGCTGATGCAGAACCTCGTCCTGGCCGTCCAGAACACCGTCCGCGCTTCGGACATCGGAAGCGCCAGCGCCTCGGTGGCATTTTTCCGCTCCGTGGGCGGCGCCATCGGCGTCTCGGTCCTGGGGGCCGTCCTCGCCAACAGGGTCAGCGAACTGGCCACCCGGGGGCTCGCCGCCGCCGGCATCCCCGTCCAAGGCGGCAGCGCCGGCAGCAGCCTGGACCTGGCGCACATGCCCGAACCGGTCCGCGAGATCATGCGCGCAGCGTACGGCGATGCCACTGCAGAAGTGTTCCTGATTTCCGCCGCTGTTGCCGTGGTGGCACTGATATCCGTCCTTTTTATCAAGGAAAAGCCGCTGCGCCGCACCGTGGACATCCAGCCCGCACCGGAAGGTACGACGCCGGAGCCTGCCACAGCGGGCAAGTGACCCGCCGCGGTACTCCCCTCGGATGATCTTCGGCAGGGTTTGTTCCCCACCTGGGAGGAGTTTCGTAGAGTGGGAAAGCTAAGGATGTCAGCCCCGGCTGCTACTACTTAACTCTCTTCCTACCGAACTTTATCCCTAAGGATCCGCGGGCATGCTCCTCACCCTCATACGGAGGTTTTCCAGGCCGTACACGCCCTACCTGGTGGCGGTCATCGCCTTCCAGTTGGCCTCCACCATCGCCGCGCTGTACCTTCCCAGCCTCAATGCCCAGATCATTGACGAAGGGGTGTCCCGCGGGGACACCGACTTCATCTGGCGCACGGGCATGGTCATGCTGCTGGTGGCGTTCGTCCAGGTGGGGACCGCCATCGCCGGCGTCTACTTCGGCTCCAAGGCTGCGATGGCGCTGGGCCGGGACCTGCGCCGGGCCGTGTTCCGCAAGGTCACCAGCTTCTCGGCGAAGGACGTTAACGCTTTTGGCGCCCCCACGCTGATTACCCGCGGCACCAACGATGTCCAGCAGGTGCAGATGCTGATGCTGATGGCCCTGAACTTCATGGTGGCCACGCCTATCATGTGCATCGGCGGCATCATCATGGCCCTGCGCGAGGACCTCAACCTGTCCTGGCTGGTGTGGGTCTCGGTGCCGCTGCTCACCGTGGTGGTGGGGTACCTGGTGGTCCGGCTGATGCCGCTGTTCCGCTCCATGCAGAAGAAGATCGACCGCATCAATGCGGTCCTCCGCGAGCAGATCATCGGCATCCGGGTGGTGCGGGCCTTCGTCCGGGAACCGTACGAGACGGACAGGTTCGGCGAGGCCAACCGGGAGTTCACCGACGTCTCGCTGAAGATCGGCGCCCTGTTCGTCCTGATGTTTCCTGCCATCAGCATGATCCTGCACCTGTCAACGGCGGCGGTGCTGTGGTTCGGGGGCCAGCGGGTGGACTCCGGCGAGATGCAGGTGGGCGCGCTGACCGCCTTCCTGCAGTATCTGCTGCAGATCCTGGTGGCCGTCATGATGGGCACCTTCATGGCCATGATGATCCCGCGCGCCTCGGTCTGCGCCGACCGCATCGGCGAGGTGCTCGCCGTCGAACCCTCCATCCACGACCCCGAGCAGCCCCAGGCACCGGCATCCCTGGCGGGTGTGGTGGAATACCGCAACGTCACCTTCGCCTACCCGGGCGCGGAGTCACCGGTCCTGAGCAACATCAGCTTCACCGCACGGCCAGGCCAGACTGTGGCGATCATCGGATCCACGGGTGCGGGCAAGACCTCCCTCCTCTCGCTCCTGCCCCGCCTCTATGACCCCGTCGAGGGGGAGGTCCTCCTGGATGGTGTCCCCGTCAGCAGGCTCGACCGGGCGGAAATCACCAAGCGGGTGGCCCTGGTGCCGCAGCGGCCCTACCTCTTCTCCGGCACCATCGAGCACAACCTGCGGTTCGGCAAATCCGAGGCCACGGACCAGGAACTCTGGGACGCGCTGCGGGTAGCCCAGGGCGAAGCGTTCGTCCGGGACAAGAAGAACGGCCTGAACGCCAGGATCGCCCAGGGCGGAACCAACGTCTCCGGCGGCCAGCGGCAGCGGCTATGCATAGCCCGGGCGCTGGTCACCAAGCCGCGGGTGTACCTGTTTGACGACTCTTTCTCCGCCCTTGATGTAGCCACCGACGCCCGGCTGCGCGCCGCCCTGAAGCAGACCACCGCGGACGCCACGGTCATCATCGTGGCCCAGCGGGTGTCCACCATCACCGAGGCCGACCAGATCCTGGTGCTGGACAACGGCCGGATCGTGGACCGTGGAACCCATGAGGAGTTGCTGGAAACGTCACCCACCTACCAGGAAATCGTTGAATCGCAGCTGAGCGTGGAGGAAATGGCATGAGCCCCCGCAAGAAGGACTCAACGTCTCTCGAAGAAACGCCAGGACCGGCCGCGGCCGGTCCTCCCGCCGCGGAGGTCCTGCAGGACGATGACTTCGTCGAGGAGGAGTACAAGCCCTCCGAGGCCGACGGCGACATGTTCGGCGGGATGCCCGCGAAGAAGGCAGAACACTTCTGGCCGTCAGCGAAGCGGCTGATGGGGCTGTTGAAACCCGAGGCGTTGGGCATCTGCGTGGTGGTGGCCATGGTGATCGTCGCCGTCGTGCTCAACGTCATTGCCCCCAAGATCCTGGGCCAGGCGATGGATGTCATCTTCGCCGGCGTGGTGGGCAAGCAGCTTCCCGCCGGCGTCAGCAAGGAACAGTTCGTGGACGGGCTGCGCCAGCAGGGCCAGGACAATTTCGCGGACATGGTCTCCCGGATGGAGCTGGTGCCCGGTGCCGGCATCGACTTCGACAAGCTGACCATGCTCATCGCCGTGGTGCTGCTGATGTACTTCGTGGCCAACATCTTCCTCTGGCTGCAGGGCTACGTGCTGAACCGCATCGTCATGAAGGTGATCCGCCGGCTCCGCGACGATACGGAAAAGAAGCTCAACCGCCTGCCGCTGAACTACTTCGACACCCGCCAGCGCGGCGACGTCCTGTCCCGCGTGACCAACGACGTCGACAACATCCAGCAGGCGCTCCAGCAGGCTTTCGCGCAGCTGATCAACTCCCTCCTTACCGTGCTGGGCATCGTGATCATGATGTTCATCGTGTCCTGGCAGCTGGCACTGATCGCGCTCATCGCGCTGCCCCTCTCCGGTGTTGCCGCCGGCATGATCGGCGTGCGCAGCCAGAAGCTCTTCGCCGCGCAGTGGAAGAACACCGGCACGCTCAACGGCCAGATCGAAGAGTCCTTCTCCGGGCATGACCTGGTGCGGGTCTTTGGCCGGGACGCGGACATGCTGGAGCGGTTTGAGGAACGCAACGAGGCCCTGTACAAGGCCAGCTTCGGCGCCCAGTTCGTGTCCGGCATCATCTTCCCGGTGATGCAGTTCGTCTCCTACCTCAGCTATGTGGGCATCGCGGTGGTGGGCGGCTTGCGGGTTGCCTCCGGTTCCATGTCACTGGGCGACGCCACCGCGTTCATTCAGTACTCCCGCGAGTTCACCCAGCCGCTGGGCCAAATGGCGGGCATGGCCAACATGCTCCAGTCCGGCGTTGCCTCCGCGGAACGGGCGTTCGAATTCCTGGACGCCGACGAGCAGGACCCGGAGACCCCCACCGACCACCTGCCGGCCAAGACCGACGGGCGCGTGGACTTCCGGAACGTCACCTTCAGCTACACCGAGGACCGGAAGCTCATCGAGAACCTGTCCTTCACCGCGGAGCCCGGCAACACGGTGGCCATTGTGGGGCCAACCGGTGCCGGAAAGACCACTTTGGTCAATCTGGTGATGCGTTTCTACGAGCTCAACTCCGGCTCCATCACCCTGGACGGGGTGGATATCACCCATCTCAGCCGCTCCGAGCTGCGGTCAAAGGTGGGGATGGTGCTGCAGGATGCGTGGCTGTTCGGCGGGTCCATCTACGACAACATCCGCTACGGCAACCTGGACGCCACGGAGGAAGAGATCATGGCCGCCGCCAGGGCCACGTTCGTGGACCGCTTTGTGCGTGCCCTGCCCGAGGGCTACGACACCGTCATTGACGAGGAAGGCAACAACGTCAGCGCCGGTGAGAAGCAGCTGATCACCATCGCCAGGGCTTTCGTGGCCAACCCTTCCCTGCTCATCCTCGACGAAGCGACCAGTTCCGTGGACACCCGCACCGAGCTCCTGGTGCAGAAGGCCATGGCCGCGCTCCGTTCGGACCGGACCAGCTTCGTCATCGCCCACCGGCTTTCCACCATCCGGGATGCCGATACCATCCTGGTGATGGAAGACGGCAAGATCGTGGAGCAGGGGAACCACAAGGTCCTCCTTGCCGCCGAAGGCGCCTACCACCGGCTGTATATGTCCCAGTTTGCTGGGGCGGACGCCGGCGAGGTGCCGGAAGACGATTCGACGGCGGTACACAGCTGAGCGCGCAGGGCGGGATATTGGAGCAGAACATCAAGCAGGACACGAAGCAGCAGGACTCGGACGGCCACGAGCGGATCGAGGTCCTGGTGCCGATGCGTTGGGGCGACATGGATGCCTACGGCCACATCAACAATGTGCAGATCGTCCGGATGCTGGAGGAGGCCCGGATCGGGGCTTTCGGGCCGCCGAAGGGCGCCGGGCTGCCCGGGATCGAGCCGCGGGTAAGCCTGTTCAACGCTGTCCCGGACGGGACCATGGCCTTGGTTGTAGATCACAAAATCCGCTATGTCCGCACCCTCGAGTACCGCAACGTCCCCGCCGTCGTGCAGGTCTGGATCGGTGCCGTCAAGGGAGCCAGCTTTGACATCCACTACCTCATCCAGGACCCCGTCACCGGGGAGGACTGCGTGAAGGCCAGCACACACCTGGCCTTCGTGGACGAAGCCACCGGACGCGTCCAGCGGCTGACCCCGGAGCAGAAAGACCGGATGGCACCCTACACGCACCATGTAAAGCACTAAATAGGCATAAAGGCTCTGGACAAGGGGCCATCGGACCTATTGGACTGGAACTCCCGACAGTGAAAGGACGATCAGATGGCCAAGAACAAGACCCGCACGGCCAGGAAGAAGAAGACCTGGAAGGAGATGTCACCATCGGCCAAGGTCGGCACCATCCTGGTGGGCATCGTCCAGATGTCGCTACTGGTGGCAGCGCAACGGGACATCTCCAAGCGGCCCGCTGCGCTGATCAACGGACCAAAGGGGGCCTGGAGGGCAGCGTCCTTCATAAATTTCATCGGCCCCATGGGGTACTTCATCTTCGGCCGGAAGCGGGGGACGGGAGCGCCGTAGCGTTCCGCGGGAAGAGCTGGCGGGGGTTAAACAGGGTGCACCACGAAGGCTTTGAGCAGCCATCCAGCTTCACCCTGTAAATTTGAACCCATGACCCCCGCCTCCACTGCTGCCATGACCCGCGCCCTCGGCATCTCACGGGAAATAGAGGACGCGGCCTGGTTCGTCCTCGGCCCCGGGCTGCAGGGCAAGCCGTCGGCGCTGGACGGACGGACCCTGACCTGGACGTCGGAAGCGGCGGCAGAGCTGGCGGACAGGCTGGAACGGGGCGCGCCGGACCCCAAGGCGCCCATGATGACCAACCTCCGGCAGAACCTCGACGGCGCGTCCCGGGAAGCCAAACAGCTGGCCGTCGAACTGCTCTTCCTGCAGTCCCTGCCGCTGGCCCACGAGGTGAAGTCGCTCAAGGTCAAGCGCGCCCGCGTCGCAGAGGCCGCTTCCTGGCTGGAGCCGCCGCTTGAGCTGCCCGAAGAGCTCTACCAGGGCATGACGGACCACGGCGTGATCCGGGACCGGACGGCGGAATTCAACTGGACCATCTGGGACCACCTGAAATGGCTGTGCCGGTTCGTGCAGCACGTGGACCAGCAGCCGCCCGCCGCCATCACCGGTGCGCTGCAGGACCCGCTCAAGTTCCACCGGCTGGCGGCCGGAACGCCACACGACCAGCCGGCTATCCGCCGCAGCATCGAATTTTTGGCCTGGCCCAGCTACTTCGAACCCGTGGTGGCGGACGTCGAGCGGCAGGAAATCCGGGACGCCTTCGCCTCACTGGTGGGCGGGGCAAAGAGCGACAGCGAAGAGGACATCACCGCCGATATCCACCGCATCCGCCTGCACCTCGACGAGCAGGCGGGCCAGCGCATCGACTGGTACGCCCGGCAGCTGGTCAGCCAGTGGCGCAAGGTGGGCGATCCCGGGCACCGGGCGTGGCTGTTGCGGACCCACGGCGACAACACCGAACTGCTAACCGCCTGGCAGGACGAGGAGAAGGTGACCCTCGACGTCGAGCACCTCCGGCTGCTGGACCCGGGCGTCACCGCCGGCGTGGTGCAGCATGCGGTGGACGAGGACTACAAGCACCTTGGCTATGTGGAACGCGAGGACACCAAGACGGCCGTCTTCGCCTTCCTGACCGTCATGAAACCAGGGGACCTGGTCCTGTACCAGCATGCCGGCACCGTGCGGCTGGGCGGCGTGCTGGGCGAACCCGACTACAACGACGACAACCGGCGGCTGCGCCGCAAAGTGCGCTGGTTTGACGAGGGGCATGCCACGGCGAGCCTGCCCCGGCACGTCCAGCGCCAGCTTGCCACCGCCGGCATCGTGGTCGACGTGACCCGCGTGATGCCGGCCCTCCAGGCCCTCCTGCCGCCGGAAGCCGAAACGGAACCGGACAGCGAAACGGAAGGCGCCGCCGTCGTACTTCCTGTCCAGGAAGGCTTCCGCCGACTGACCCCCGAATTCGCCGACTCGCTGCACATGGAGCTGGAGCCCCTGCAGGAGATCGCGGACCTGCTGGAGGAGAACCGGCAGCTGGTCCTCTACGGACCGCCGGGCACCGGAAAAACGTACCTGGCCAAGCACATCGCCGCGGAGCTGGCCGACGACACCACCGACGAGCGCGTCAAGCTGGTGCAGTTCCACCCGTCCTACGCCTACGAGGACTTCTTCGAGGGCTACCGGCCGGACAAGACCGACGACGGCCAGGTGTCCTTCAAACTGGTGGCCGGGCCGCTGCGGCGCCTCGCGGAGGAGGCCGCCAAGCCGGGAAACGAGAAGAAGCCGTACTTCCTGATCATCGATGAGATGAACCGGGCCAACCTGGCCAAGGTGTTCGGCGAGCTGTACTTCCTGCTCGAGTACCGGGACGACCGCATCTACCTGCAGTACAGTCCCAACGAACCGTTCACGCTGCCGGACAACCTTTACATCATCGGCACCATGAACACCGCGGACCGTTCCATCGCGATGATGGACGCCGCCATCCGCCGCCGGTTCTCCTTCATCGAACTGCACCCGCAGACCGAACCGGTGAAGGGCTCACTCCTGAGGTTCCTGCAGGCCCGGCAGCTGGACACCACCCCGGCGCTGCTGCTGGATGCCCTGAACAGCGCCATCGACGAGTGGGACCGGGACCTGATGATCGGCCCGTCCTACTTCATGAAGCCGGCCGCCCAGACTCCCGCCGGGTTGCGCCGGATCTGGAAGTACGAGCTGATGCCGCTGCTGGAGGAGCACTACCACGGCCAGCTCACCCGGGCGCAGCTTGAGGAGCGCTTCGGACTGGACCAGCTGCTGGGACGCCTTGCAGCCGGGTAGCCGCGCTTCCTCAATGCGGCACCTGGTGCTGGACGAACTGTCCCGGGGCATCGTGGAACGGCTGGACCCTGCCAGCGCCTCATTCGTGAACTCCAGCGGCCTGGCCAAGGCCTCTCCCATGGGGATGGGCCTGTACCGGATCGAGCCGGTGGGCAAGGTGGGTTCCGTCCGCACCTCCACGGTCCAGCTGGATGTGCGGCCCAAGGACCGGCTGGGGCTCGGCCGGCTCCTGTTCCTGCTCAGCTATGCGGGGGACCAGGGTTTCCGGCCGGAGACCGTTGCCGCCGCCGAGGAGAGCGGGTTGTGGAGCGCGCTGGCCGAGTCGCTCGCACAGCTGGCGGAGCGCGCCCTTGGCCGCGGCGTGCTGCAGGGCTACCTGACAGTGGACGAGTCGCTGCGGACCGTCAAGGGGCGCATCAGGATCTCGGACCAGATCTCCCGGCGGCCGGGCATGCTGGTGCCCCTTGAGGTCTCTTATGACGAGTTCACCGAGGACATCGCGGAGAACCGGATCCTGCGCGCCGCGCTTGAGCGGATGGGCCAGGTCCCGGGGGTGCGCCCGGAGGTGCTCAGCCGGCTCCGCCAGCTGAAGGGAAAGCTCGACGCCGTCACGCGGCTTGCCGCGGGGGCACCGCTGCCGCCGTGGCGGCCCACGCGGATGAACCTGCGCTACCACGCGGTGCTCCGCCTGGCGGAAGTGATCCTCCGCAACGCGTCAGCCGAAGCAGGCGAGGGCGGGCAGCAGACGGCCTCGTTCGTGGTGGACATGGCCCGGGTGTTCGAGGACTTCGTGGGCGCAGCGCTGCGGGAGGCCATGGCCGGATACCCGGGGGAGCTGCGGCTGCGGTACAGCGCGCTGCTGAGCGAGGCGGTGCGGGACACGGACAGGCTGCAGGTCCGGCCGGACGCCGTTCATCTGCTGGGGGGACGGCCCGTGGTGGTGTACAACGCCAAGTACGCGGCGGCTTCGGATGCCGGGGCCTCCCTGACGGCCGACCACTACCAGATGCTGGCGCACTGCACCGCCCTGGCCGTGCCCACCGCCTGGCTGGTCTACGCGGGTGCGGGGGAGATGAAGCTCCGCCGGATCCTCAACACTGACATCGACATTGTGGAGTTTCCGCTGGACCTTTCCCGGCCGCCGTCGGACATCCTGGCCTCGGTCCGGGAGCTGGCCCGGCAGTCCTGGGGTGAGGTGGTCCGGCAGTCCACACCGTAATGCCGGGCGCGGGTGGGGATTAGACCGGGACCCGGAACGTGAAGGTGGTGCCCTTGCCCAGCTGGCTGTCCACCTGGATCGTCCCGCCGTGCGCTTCGACGATGGCCTTGCTGATGGGCAGGCCCAGGCCGACGCCGGGTATGGCTGTGCGGCGGACGTTGCTGGTGCGGAAGAACTTGGCGAACACTTCGGATGTGTCCTCCGCAGTCATCCCCATGCCGGTGTCGGAGACGCGGCAGGCCAGCTGCCCGTCCTCCTGCGCCAGCCTGACCAGGACCCTTCCGCCGTCGGGGGAGTACTTGATGGCGTTGGACACCAGGTTGTCCAGGACCTGGGAGATGCGGGCGCCATCCACATGGGCTTCCAGCTTGTCCGGCGTCTCGGCCGCCAGGACCACTCCGGCCACTGCCGCCTTGGGCAGCGCGGAGGAGACGCTGGAACGGACCAGTTCGGCCACATCCACCGTGTGCGGCGTGACGAACAGCTGGCCGTTGCGGCTCGCGAGCAGGTCGGACACCAGGGTCAGGAGGCGCTCGGAGTTCCGGCGGATGATCTCCAGCATCTCCCGGTCTGACTCCTCCTGCTCCTCGGCCAGCAGGATCTCCACATAGCCCAGGATGGACGTCAGCGGGGTCCGGAACTCATGCGAGACGCTGGAAACAAAGTCGTCCTTTGCGGACAGGGCGTTCACCAGGTCCGTCACGTCGCTGAAGGCGATCACCGAGCCTGCAAACTTGCCGTCCGGATCCTTCATGGCACGCGCTGTCGTCACGAAGGCGCGCTGCTCCTGGCCCTCACCCAGCCAAACGAGGTAGTCGGTGAAGGTTTCGCCCAGCACGGCGCGGCGGACCGGGCGGTCCGCCACGGGAACCGGGGTTTTCCGGTCGGCGCCGAAGACCAGCAGCTGGGACTCATTGGGGTCCGCGTTGTCCTTGGGGCTGGCCAGGACGTGGTTGGCCCGCTGCTTCCGGTTCATCAGGACGTCATGCCCGTCGGCGTCAACGGCAAGGACGCCAAGGTGGACGGTGTCCAGGACGGCATTGAGGAGCGACTCCTGCCGCTGGCTGGTGCGCAGGTTGGCCTGGAGTTGGGCGTCCTTTTCCTCCAGCTCCCGCTGCTGCCGCATCATGCTCAGCGTCAGGACGCTCACGGACACGCCGATCCCGAGCGTGATGACGGGGAGGAGCAGGGTCCGGGCAAAGTCCTGCGCCGTGAAGCTCCCCTTGAGGAGCAGCGGCACCCACAGAATGGCCAGCGGGGCGAGGAACGCCAGCCAGAGGGCCAGCCTGGGGTAGT
The DNA here is from genome assembly GCF_059089905.1 of Arthrobacter sp. Y3221087. Classification (NCBI taxonomy): domain Bacteria; kingdom Bacillati; phylum Actinomycetota; class Actinomycetes; order Micrococcales; family Micrococcaceae; genus Arthrobacter; species Arthrobacter sp. Y3221087. The sequence continues at coordinate 76,099 of NZ_JBNHFE010000007.1, read as the reverse complement.
AGCCCGAGGCGCACAGCCAGATAACTGGCAGCACCGCGAGCAGGCCGATGCTGGTCAGGCTCTCGAGGGCGCCTTCCCGCCCGAACCCGATGGAGACGAAGTCGAGCACCGGGATGATGAGGAAGCTCGTGTACGGCAGCCGCTCCCAAGGGACGAGGTAGCAGGACGCCATCAGGACGAGCTGGGAGACCAGGAACGTGGCGAAGAAGGGGTTTCCCATACCCTGGGGAAAGAACACCCACACCAGGAAAGCCGTCAGGCACGTAGTCACAAAGAGCGGCATCTGGCTCAGTGCTACGCGGTCCCGCAGCCGGTACTCGTGGAAGGGACGCCGGAAGAATCGCAGCCGTCCCGAGGACCAGGCGACGGGATCAGTCATTGCGTGGCGACTTTCGCGCGAGGGTGTAAAGGGCCATACCAGCAGGATATCCGCAGGCAGCTATACTTCTGACGTTGGCTGCTGAGGGGGCACTATGAGTGATGCACGTGTAGGGCTGGTCATCGAGGATGACCACGACATCCGGGAACTGGTCCGCACGGTCCTGACCCAGGCCGGTTTCGAAGTGACAGTGGCCAGCAGCGGCGCCGAGGGCGTGCTCATCGCGAAGACCCTGAACCCGGACGTCATCACCCTGGACCTCGGCTTGCCGGACATCGACGGCTTTGAGGTGTCGCGGCAGATCCGCGAGTTCTCCGACGCCTATATCGTGATGCTCACGGCCCGCACGGAAGAACTGGACACCCTGATCGGGCTGGAGTCCGGCGCCGATGACTACCTCACCAAGCCGTTCCGTCCGCGCGAGCTGCGCGCCCGGATCGCTGCAATGATGCGCCGGCCCCGGTCAGGTGCGGAAACCGAGGCGTCCGCTGTGGAAGCTGCCGAGGGCACCGGACACTCCGAACGCGGGAACTACAGCCACAACGGCCTGGAACTCAGCTACGCTTCCCGGACCGTGGTGGTCGACGGGAAGGAAATGAACCTCACCCGCACCGAGTTCGAACTGCTCCACGCCTTGCTTGAGGCCGGCCGCACGGTCCGTACCAAGGCTGACCTGGTGCGCCGGCTGCGGGACGAGGATTACGACGTCGGCAGCTACATCAGCGAGGCCGACGAACGGTCAGTGGAAGTCCACATGGGCAACCTCCGCAAGAAGCTTGGCGATTCCCCCCAGCAGCCGCGCTGGCTGCAAACCGTCCGCGGAGTCGGTTACCGGCTGGCACCAAGCGAGCAGTGAGCCTGCAGCCGGTGCATCGTCAGTCCGCCGCACAGGTTGATGGGCCGGAGGAACGTGGCGGCCAGCCGGGGAAGGACGACGGCGGCGTCGGACGTGCGTGCGTCGGTGCGGATTTCGCCTTCGAGGTCCAGGGCCAGGGAGGCAAGCCGCTCGGCTCCCACCATTTGGCTTGACGTCTTCAGGCTGAGGACAGCGTCCATTGAGCCCTCCAGGTCCCCGGTGGTCAAGGCCAGCCGGAGGCGGTCGATGCGCTCTGGCAGGCACTCGATGAAGTTGTCCACGAACACCCTGCAGTACCCCTCGTCCTCGTGCAGTTCCTCGCGTAGGCGGTCGAGTACGGACTGGTCCACCAGCGGCCGGGGGGCATCATCTGAGGCGCTCACGACGCTCCTTTCAGCTGGGAGAAACCATTGACGGAAACGTCGCGGGTTATTGGGGGGGCTGTGCTCTTTCAGGTTAGGTCTGTGGGCACTCGGCGGCAGTCTTTCAGGGGATAATTGTGGGTTTCTTGATGGGAGTCCGGGATCTGCGCCAAATACTTGAGCCAGTGCTTCCTGCACGGAAAAACTGCGGCTCCGGCCGCCCGTCAGCTGGGGATGGGTTGTGCTGTTTCGAATGCTGAGAACGCTGGCCGCCGCTGTGTTCCTTGGTGCCGGGCTGGTCCTGTCCGGCGTGCAGCCCGCTGCCGGCGGCGCTTCCGCCGCGCAGGTGGCAGTCAACCCGGGGACCGGACCGGCGGGGTCTGTGGTCACGGTTTCCGGTGCAGGGTTCAAGGCCTCCACCACGGGGACGGTGATCGTCGGCTCGGCCACGTTCCAGTTCCGGACCACGGCAAACGGTTCCTTCAGTGCCGGGATCACCATTCCCGCTGGCGCGGCAGGGAACACCACCATCACGGCCAAGACCTCTTCCATCAAGGCCTCCACCGTTTTCGTGGTGCAGGCAGCCCCGGTACCTGCGCCCCAGCCACCCGCCGTCAGCACTGCTCCGCTGCGTTTCGGCGTCGGCACGGCCGGGGGAGCGCTGGCTGCGGCCGAACTGGATGAGGTGGCCAACCTCGCAGGGGAAAGCCCCTCGATGGTCCTGATGTACAAGGACTTCCGGCAGCCCCCACCCCTGGCAGAGATGGATGCAGTACACGCCCGCGGGGCGGTGCCGCTTATGACCTGGGAGCCGTGGGCCTGGGGCGGCGGGGTCAACCAGCCGGCCTACTCGCTGGACCGGATTACGGCCGGTGATTTCGATGCCCGGATCACCGAGTGGGGTCAGGCCCTCGCCGCCTGGGGCAAGCCCGTGATGCTGCGCTTTGCCCACGAAATGAACGGCAATTGGTACCCCTGGTCCGAAGGGGTCAACGGAAACCACTCCGGCGACTACGTTCCGGCCTGGCAGCACGTCCATGATCTTGTGGCGGCTGCCGGAGCAGGCAACGTGCAATGGGTGTGGTCGCCGAACGTCCCCTACTGGGGATCCACGGACCTGGCCGGCCTTTACCCGGGCGCTGCCTATGTAGATGTGGTTGCCCTGGACGGCTACAACTGGGGCACGTCCCAGACATGGAGCAGTTGGATCATGCCCCAGGAGCTGTTCGGACCCGGCATCGCCCAGCTCCGCACGCTGGCTCCGGGCAAGCCCATTCTCATCGCGGAGACGGCTTCCACCGAACTGGGTGGGTCCAAAGCCGCCTGGAACACCGACCTCGTGTCCTTCCTGGCTGCCCAGCCTGACGTGGTGGGCTTCGTTTGGTTCCACCTGCAGAAGGAAGCCGACTGGCGCATGAACAGCAGCGACTCGTCCGCGTCCGCCCTCAGGAACGCTTTGCTGGCACGGCGCAGCTGAATCCCGTCAGGAAGCAGGCTGGTCCTTGCCGCTTTCGAGGAAGCGCACCAGATGGTCCTCCAGCGCAGAACCGTCCCTGAGCTCGCACTCCCAGACGGTGAGGACCTCCCACCCCGCGTCCTCAAGGAGGCGTCGCTGGCCGGCGTCGCGCTCCCTTGTCCTGGAGCGCTTCGCCGCCCAGAATTCCGCGTTTGCCTTTGGGGCGTGCTGTCCAACCCGGCAATCGTGGAAATGCCAGAAACAGCCGTTCACGAAGATGACTTTGCGGCGGCCGGCGAACACCAGGTCCGGGTTGCCGGGCAGCCGCGACGTGCCGGACCTGCCGTGCAGGCGGTAGCGGTAGCCCTTGGCATGGAGCAGCCTGCGGACCAGCAGTTCGGGCTTGGTGTTCTTGCCCCGGATCCGGGACATGTTCCAGCTGCGCCGCTCCGGAGTCAGCTTGTCCGCCATACTCCAAGTCTAGGAGCGCTCAGATCTCCCGCTCGGGCTGTTCGCCGAACACGAAGTGGCGGCCGCTGACCGACGTTGGCTCGATCTCCACGTAAAAGTCCTTGAGCGTGGGCACCCAGGTCTTCAGGCCCAGCGCCTCCACAGCCTCCAGCTCTGCCGATTTGTTCAGCACGCGGGCGGTTCCGCGCAGCACCACGGACCAGGCCTCGTCGGAGTCGATGCCGTCCGCTTCGAAGAGCACCGTGGAATTGATGGTCAGCTGTGCCAGCTTGTTGCCCGGCGCCGTCCGGAGGTAGATCTTCCGCTCCGCGGTGACGTAGTTGACCGGGAAGATATCCGGTTCGCCCGCAACCGAGACCACCAGCCTGCCGTGTTTGGTGTTCTCCAGGAGGTGCCAGGACTGCCCATCGGTGAGTTCGAGTACGGGTTGACCGTCTGCGTGTTCAAACATCATGAAGCCATTCTTCTACGCATCGTAGAAACACGCCAGAGGGTTGGCTGTTTTTGACTCAGTCACTGTCAGCGGCGGCCGAAGTCTTGCCGTGGCGCGAGCAGCGGGCCCACCAGCCAACGGGAGAAACCTGGACCTTGAGCCGGCGCCCGCACTGGACGCAAAAGCGCGGAGGGTCCAGTTCCAGCCGCACCACGCAGTTTTGGTGCGGGGACGACGGCGGGGTGCTGCCGCCGTCGTACGCTTCCTTCTCCGAGGGGAGGCCGCAGTGCCCGCAGAAGATGAAGGGCGTCGGGGCCGTCGAACCGGGGGAGCGGGTGGGGGTCATAGCGTCTTCTGCAGTTCCTTGATGGGCATGTTGAGGTCCACCAGGAGGTTGAGGTCGGCGGTGGCGGGCCGGCCGAGGGTGGTGAGGTAGTTGCCGACGATGACGGCGTTGATGCCGCCCAGCAGCCCGTCGCGGGTGCCGAGGTCGCCAAGGGTGAGCTCGCGGCCGCCGGCGTAGCGCAGGACTGTGCGGGGCATGGCGAGGCGGAAGGCGGCGATGGCGCGGAGGGCGTCCTTGCCGTCCATGACCTGCTGGTTCTCCAGCGGGGTGCCGGGGCGCGGGTTGAGGAAGTTCAGCGGGACCTCGTGCGGGTCCAGGGCGGCCAGCTGGGCCGCGAGTTCAGCACGCTGTTCCAGGCTCTCGCCCATGCCGATCAGGGCCCCGCAGCACAGTTCCATGCCGGCGTCCTTGACCATGGCGCAGGTTTCCAGCCGCTCCTCGTAGGTGTGGGTGGTGACCACCTGGCGGAAGTAGCTCCGGGCGGTTTCAAGGTTGTGGTTGTAGCGGTGCACGCCCCAGCTGGCCAGCTGGTCCACCTGCCGCCGGGTCAGCATGCCCAGTGAACAGGCGATGTTGATATCCACTTCCTCGTTGATCCGGTCGATGGCGAACTTGATCTGGTTCATGAGCTTGATGTCCGGCCCGCGCACGGCGGCGACGATGCAGAACTCGGTGGCGCCCGTGGCGGCCGTTTCCTTGGCGGCCTTGACGAGTTCCGGAATGTCCAGCCACACGCCGCGGACGGGGGAGTCGAACAGGCCGGACTGGCTGCAGAAGTGGCAGTCCTCGGGGCAGCCGCCGGTCTTGATGGAGATGATGCCCTCCACTTCCACGTCCTCGCCGCAGTGCCGGAGGCGCACCTGGTGGGCCAGGTCCAGGGCGGCGGAAATGGCTTCGTCCGGCAGGCGCAGGACTTCCACCAGCTGGGCTTCGGACAGGCCGAGGCCCTGTTCCAGGACCTGCCTGCGGGCGGTCTCGAGGATTGGATATTTCAGGAGTTGCGGTTGAGTCGTCATGGGTGGTCCTCCGGCTGACTGGGATGGCTTCCCTGCCGACGCTAGTTCCGGACTGCCTCTCTGTTTTTGTCGGATGGCCACAAGGGCCGACTGCCGGTTTTGTTGACAGCTTTAGTCAAGACTTAACACAGTGGAAACAGGTCCGTGACTGGGCTGTCTTCCCGGCTGGATAGCGTCGCACCGGACCAATTCCCCGGACGAAAGCGACCCTGACAGGGCCGCGACTACCTCCGGCGCACCGACGACGGCACCGACCTGCCGATGTTCGACGCCGACGGGAACCCCAGCGATGCGAAGCTCCTCTGCCACGTGACCGGGATCGAGTCCGAGCGTCCGGACATGTTCCGCTCCGGCCAGGACGCGCCCGACGGCGGCCCGCAGTACGTCTCGGCACTCGCCCTGTCCACGGACAAGACCGGAAAGCTGGTCCTGTCCGCCCGGCGGTGACGTTCCGCAGTTGGTGACATCACTGTAAGGAAAGCCGGTGCTTGGTGGCACCGGCTTCCCTTACGGACTTTGCCTGTGGATAAGTTTGATTGCCACATTGTGACGTGGGCTACCCTTAAGGCACTGTCCTGAGCACGCCGTCTGATAACTACTGGGGGAATAGCGGCCCATGGCTTTACAGAACGTTGTTACGTCACGTGGTTTCCGGGCTGGAGCCCTCGGTTTGGCAATTGCTCTCTCCCTTGGATTGGCCGGATGCAATTCGGGGGAGTCGCCCGGGCAGGGCGGGACCACCACTCCTGCGTCGACTGACCTGGCCACTACCAGCGCTTCGCCAACGCCTACCCCGTCACCCACCGCTGTTTACAAGCCCGCCGATGCCTCCGGCCCGGCCCAAAACGTCCCGGTCCCCGTCATGCCCGAGGTAGCCAAGACCGAGACGAAGGAAGGGGCTGAGGCCTTTGCAAAGTATTGGTTCGCCATGTTGAGTTATGCCTACGAGACGGGTGATACTGCTGAACTATCGAACTTTTCCAAAGCTGAATGTGTTTTTTGTCAGGGGCTCGTCAACGATATTGAAGCTGCTTGGGCTGAAGGCAAGTGGATTTCTGGAGGTCAGATAGAAATTCCGGTTGCGACCGCAAACCCTTCCACTGAGGGCGCTACGCAAGTAGTTCTTCAAGTGCTGCAGAAAGAATTGGTCATTCATAACCAGGACGGAAGTCCGTACCAAGAAAAGACGCCTGCAACGAATGCGGGAAGCGTCGCAATGGTTAGATTCGCCGATGCAGAATGGATAGTCAGCGACCTAGGGTTGATCCGTTAGTCATGAGTTACATCGGCAAGGTTCCCGCAATCCTCGCCTGCTGTTTGCTGGTCTTGACGACTTCCTCCTTGACTGCCTATGCGGAAGACGGGGCGAAACCGAAGCCACACATTGGTGGGGGGTTTGTAGACTCCGGGGTTCAGATGGGAGCTGACACGTGGGTGGCTAACCCCGGTACCGGCGAATTCGTTCGGGCGGAGCCGGGTGCGGTCTCCACTGACCCTAACGAGTATAAATACGAGCTCCAGTGCCATCTTGGCGGGGGAGACTTCGACACTCCTTGCCTGGGCAGGCAGCTGGAGTGCAAGGACGGCCCCGATGGCCAAGACGGGATCCCGGTTATGTGGTTGTCCCGGCCTAGGGGAGTGCCTGGTGCCGTCTGGGCGCCCCACTCCGGGCCCACCTGCCTCTATGACGCAGCGCCGGAGGACCTGTTGCCGCGCATTGCCGCGGACATCCAGCGGGAATTCCAGAACCTGCCCATCAACGCGGGAACCGTAACAGCACAGCCAAGCCCGCACACGCTCCGCGGCGCTGAAACCAACTTCTACGTCGAGGCAGTTGAGCAGCAGTTCGACATCACCATGTTCGGCCAGGCCGTCCATGTGGTCGCCACTCCTGTCCAGTACACCTGGTACTACGGCGACGGCACTGTCTTCGGTCCCCAGCCGTCGATGGGAGGCCCGCTGCCGCAGGACCGCTGGGGTGAAAAGACCCGCACCAGCCACGCTTACGGCCAGACCGGCGACTTCCAGGTTGTCCTGACCACTTCCTTCCAGGGCACCTACTCCGTCAACGCCGGTCCGCCGCTGCCCATCCCCGGCCAGGGCCAGTTCAGTTCCCCGCCCCAGACCATCAGCGTTTGGCGCTCGCTGACCCGCAACTACGCCGACGACTGCAACACCAACCCGAACGGCCAGGGCTGCCCCGGCGCGCCTGCATCCCGTTAGCCCCTGGCCCAGGACCAAACGGGTTGTGATGCCGATCGCATCCGGAATAGGTGCACGCACCTCCCAGTTGGCATGGGCAGTACGTCTTTAGCCTTCGAAAGGAACTGCGCATGCTGTTTTCCCCTCTCACCCTCGGCGAGCTTGAACTTCCCAACCGCTTGGTCATGGCGCCGTTGACCCGGCTCCGCTCCGGTGAGGAAGGCGTCCCCGGCCCGCTCGTCGCAGAACACTACCGCCAGCGCGCCTCCCTGGGCCTCATCGTCAGCGAAGGCACCTACCCCAGCCCCGCGGGCCGCTCCTACCCTGGCCAGCCCGGCATCTTCACGAAGGAACAGATCGCAGGCTGGCAGAAGGTCACGGACGCCGTGCACGCCGAAGGCGGCCGCATGTTCGCGCAGATCATGCATGGCGGCCGGGTTTCGCACCCGGACATCACCGGAGGCCACCAGCTTGTGGCGCCCAGCGCCGTCGCCATCGAGGGTGACGTCCGGGCCCCCTCCGGAAAGCAGCCGTACCCGGTTCCGCACGCCCTCACCACCGACGAACTGCCCCTGCTGATCCAGGAAATCGTCGATGCCTCGCTAAACGCTGTCGACGCCGGCTTCGACGGCGTGGAGCTGCACTCCGCCAACGGCTACCTGCTCCATGAATTCCTGGCACCCAACTCGAACGTCCGTAACGACAGCTACGGCGGCTCGCCGGAAAACCGGGCCCGCTTCGTCATCGAGACGGTCAACGCCGTGGTGGCAGCGCTGGGCGCCAACCGCGTGGGCATCCGCATTTCCCCGGAACACAACGTGCAGGGCATCGCCGAAACCGATCCGGCGGACGTGCGCGCCACCTACGAAGTCCTGGTGGACAGCATCGCCCCGCTCAACCTCGCCTACCTGAGCATCCTGCACCACGAACCCGCCGGTGAACTCGTCCAGGACCTCCGCGCACGCTTCGGCGGCACCTTCCTGGTCAACACGGGCTTCGGTGTGGTCACCACCCGGGAAGAGGCGGTAAACCTGATTGCCGACGGCCACGCCGACGCCGTGGTGGTGGGCCGGCCTGCCATCGCCAACCCGGACCTGGCGCGGCGCTGGAAGGAAGCACTTCCGCTCAACGAGCCGGATGCCTCCACCTTCTACGCAGAAGGCGCCAAGGGGTACATCGACTACCCCGCCTACCAGGGCTAGCCGGCCCGGACACATGGCGACGGCGGCACCTGCAAGTGGGTGCCGCCGTCGTTGCTGCTCGGTGTGCTGTCCCGGCAGCGGGGCCGGAAGCCATCCGACGACTTCCGACCGACTTACGATTCAGTGTGGCCCGCCGGACTCCTCTGGAAGCCGGCGGTGATCAGATGCTACTCCATCGAATTTACTTTTGCTAGACCTCTGCCACCGTAGCTGCTGCAGCGGCCGAAGGGGCCTACAAAACGGCTTCCCGGCCGGTCCCTTCCCTCATCACCAGCTTGCCGTCCTCGATGGATACGAGCACGCTCTTCGGCTTGCCGGAAACCTTCGTGATCGCCTTGAGCCCGCGGTTCGTCACCTCCACGCCCACCTGGGCGCCCTTCGCCGGCAGTTCCACGGACACCTCCGACGCTATGCCAAGGATCGGATTGGTGGACACCCCAAGGTCCCGCCGCGCCTGTTTCCCGTTCACCGTCACGGTGATATTGGCTTCCTCGAACCCCTCCTGAAACACAATCAGCAGTTCCCGCATGGCGGCCTCTTCCTTGAGCTTTGTTGTCCCAGTGACGGCACCTCCACTACAGCACTTTGCGGGCGTGAGCGGAATACCCGCGCCGGGCCCCCCCATGCTCCGTTCCTGCGCCGGCAGCGGTGGAGCGGCGCAGGCGGGTAAGGCAAGATGTTCTGGTGACTCAACTGCCCCAAGCACCCACGTCCGTTCGTTCTGCAGCGCCAACTGCCGGCGACGCCATTTACGCCCAAATCGCCACTGAGCTGGGCGTCAAGGCATGGCAGGTTAAGGCCGCGGTGGAACTGCTCGACGGCGGGTCCACCGTCCCGTTCATCGCCCGGTACCGCAAGGAAGCCACCGGGACCCTGGACGATACCCAGCTCCGCGACCTTGAGGAGCGCCTGCGCTACCTCCGCGAGCTCGCGGACCGCCGTCGCACCGTCCTGGAAGCGGTGGAGGCACAGGGCCAGCTGACCCCCGAGCTGAAGAAGGCGATCCTCGCCGCGGACACCAAGTCCCGGCTGGAGGACATCTACCTGCCGTTCAAGTCCAAGCGGCGCACCAAGGCGCAGATCGCCCGGGAAGCAGGTTTGGAACCGCTGGCCGAGGCCCTCCTCAAGCGGCCCGACCTGCACCCTGAGCGGGAGGCTGCAAAGTATCTCAACACCGAGCATGCGATCGGCGACGCCGCCGCTGCGCTCGCCGGTGCCCGCGCCATCCTGGTGGAACGCGTGGCGCAGGATCCCGACCTGGCCGCCACCCTGCGCGAGCGGCTCTGGACCCAGGGCCGTATGGTTTCCCGCGTGAAGAAGGGCAAGGAAGCGGACGGCCAGAAGTTCGCGGACTATTTCGAGTTCGCGCAGGCTCCCTCCGGCATGCCGTCGCACCGGGTCCTCGCGCTGCTGCGCGGTGAGAAAGACGGCATCCTCGAGCTCGACCTTGCCGAGGCAGATCCCGCAGACGACGACGCCCTCACCGCCGCCCGCTCCCGGTACGAGTCCGCGGTTGCCAGGTGCCTCGGGGTCGCCGACCGCGGCCGGCCCGCCGACGCGTGGCTGATGCAGACCGCACAGGTGGCGTGGCGGTCCCGCGTGCTGGCCCGCCTCACGGCAGACCTCCGCGGCAGGATGTTCGCCGAAGCCGAGGACGAAGCCGTCCGCGTATTCGCCGCCAACCTGCGCGACGTTCTCCTCGCAGCTCCCGCCGGCAACCGTGCCACGCTCGGCCTAGACCCGGGCCTGCGCACGGGGGTCAAAGTGGCTGTGGTGGATGGCACCGGAAAAGTGGTGGCCACCGACACCGTGTACCCGCACGCCCCCGCCAGGAAGTGGGACGAAGCCCTGGCCACCCTGGTGAAGCTGGCGCGCCAGCACGCCGTCGAACTCGTGGCCATCGGCAACGGCACCGCGTCCCGGGAGACGGACAAGCTCGCCGCCGAGCTGATCAAGCTCCTGCCGGACGTGGACCGTAAGCCGCAGAAGCTGGTGGTGTCCGAAGCTGGCGCGTCCGTGTACTCGGCATCAGCGCTCGCAGCCGCCGAACTGCCGGGCATGGATGTTTCGCTGCGTGGCGCGGTGTCCATCGCGCGGCGGCTCCAGGATCCGCTCGCGGAACTGGTAAAGATCGACCCCAAATCCATCGGCGTGGGGCAGTACCAGCATGACGTGACGGCGTCGAAGCTGGACCGCAGCCTCGATGCCGTGGTGGAGGACTGCGTCAACGCCGTCGGGGTGGACGTCAACACCGCTTCACCCGCGCTCCTCAGCCGGGTTGCCGGCGTCGGGCCCCTGCTGAGCGAAAACATCGTGGCCTACCGGAACGAGCACGGCCCGTTCGCCCGGCGCACCGACCTGAAGAAGGTGCCAAGGCTGGGAGCCAAGGCTTTTGAGCAGTGCGCGGGCTTCCTGCGGATCACCGGGGGAGCGGAGCCGCTGGACGCGTCCAGCGTCCATCCGGAGTCCTACGCAGTGGCGCGGAAGATCCTGGTTGCGGCCGGGTCCGCGCCCGCTTCCTCGCTGGATGCCAGGGACTTTGTGGACGATACCTTCGGCCTGCCCACCGTCACCGACATCCTGGCCGAACTGGACAAGCCCGGCCGGGATCCGCGCCCTGCCTTTGCTGCCGCCACCTTCTCCGAGGGCATTGAAAAAATTTCAGACCTGAAGCCTGGGATGGTGCTCGAGGGCACCGTGACCAACGTCGCGGCGTTCGGAGCGTTCGTGGACGTTGGCGTCCACCAGGACGGGCTGGTCCACGTGTCCGCCCTGGCCAACCGGTTCGTGTCAGATCCCCGGGAGGTAGTCAAGTCCGGCCAGGTGGTCCGGGTGAAGGTTCTGGAGGCTGATCCGGAGCGTAAGCGGATCTCCCTGACCTTAAGGCTCGACGACGAACCCACCGGAGGTGGGAGGGTCGCCCGGGGTGCCGGTGCGGGCAAGCCTGCTGCGGAGAAGTCGGACGGACGGCGCCAGCCTGCCGGGCGCGGGGCACAGCAGGACCCCGGGCGCAGGCGCCAGGACCCGGAAAAGAACGCCGGCCGGAACACCTCCGGCGGCGCGGGCGGCCGTGGATCGTCGTCGAAGCCGGAACCCGTGAACACAGCCATGGCAGAAGCGCTCCGCAGGGCAGGGCTGGGGAAATAGGCCGGTATCGGCTTAGGCCAGGGACAGGACGAAGGCCAGGACGAATCCGCCCGCCGTGCTGAGGGCCACCGCCGGGCCGCCGTGTTCATAGGCTTCCGGCATCAGGGTGTCCGCGAGGGATGCGATGACGGCGCCGGCGGCGAAGGCCAACGGTATGGAGATGGCCTCGGGGTCCGTCCCGGACAGCGGCCCCGCACCGACAACAACTGCGATGACCAGCAGGGCCGCGCACCCCAGCCAAAGACCCAGGATGGTGCCCGTTGAGCGTCCTTGGCTTCGCATGGATGCTGAGCCAACCAGGGCCTCGGGGAAGTTGGAGACAAAAATTGCCGCGAGCAGGGCCAGCCCACCGGTGCCTTCTCCCAGCGCGATTCCCAGGGCAACGTTCTCCGGGACGCCATCCAAGGTGACCGCGGCCAACAAAGCCAGCCCTGCCGCTCCCCGTGTTGAGGCAGAAGTGGCATGTTTATCTGACGCGGCGGCATCCGTATCGAGCTTGGCGCTCCCTTCGAACTCGTCCGCAGGTGTCGCCTGCTCCTGCTTTCCGGGCTGCGCCCACCGGTCCAACAGAGCGCTGAGGACCGTGAACACCACTGCGCCACCTATCAGCCCGATGGCTGCGCGGACGATCCCGCCATGTTCATAGGCATCCTCGAACAGTTCGAAAGCCAGGGCGGTCATCAGTGCACCGGCGGCGAAGGCCAGCAGCATAGCCAGGAGGCGCTTGGGCAGCTCAAACCGGACACCAATAAAGGCACCCAGAATCAGTGCACTGGATGCTATGACGCCGAACCACAGCGACATCAACATGCGGTAAGTATAGGAGGGCCGTGTTGACGTGGGAAGACGTTGTGCGAGAGGGCGTGCGCGGACTTTCGGCAGCGTGGGCCTATCTGCAAAGGTGGATCCATGACCTATTTCCTGGAGTACACCATCCCTGCCGCCTCCGACGATGCCGAGTTTGCGTTCCCCTACGATGAGATCAATACCGGCACCACCGTTCCTCTGACCCAGACCGGCGCCGAGGTGGTACACACCACCGAGCTTCCCGCCCGTACCGGCATCATGGGCGCCACTGTGCCGGAGGCCAAGCTTGAAGCTGAACAGCTGATCACGCACAGCCGGGCCTCAGAGGCGAGCCTGTACTTCGATCCCTCCAATTCACTGCAGCCGGGCGTTGGCACGCTGGTGGCCACCTTCAGCGAGGGGCAGGGCTGGCGCGACGTCGCCTGAACCTCCCGCGGGCTGGAGGACAACGCCTGCCGGTGACTACCGCCGGTCCGTGACTACGCGCGGCCGCCCGAACCGGCTGCGCACCCCCGGAGAATAGAGGACCGACCCCGGCGGGCCGCTCACTCTGATCCCGGCGGCTTCCACGAGGCCATCGCGCAGCGTGTAGCCGCGGGCGCCGTTGCCCGTGGTCCCCGGAGCGCTCCAATGGTGGTGTTGTATCCGCGACCAGAATCCGATGAGGCCCACCCATGACCTACCGTCGAACACGTCCGGTTGGATTCCCGCCGGCATGAAGCGGGCAGCCTCTTGTTCCGGGATTCGCCAGTCGAGAAAGATTGCGTTACTCCAGCGCTGGCCCATAATGGCGGGCAGTGGCAGCTCAGGCGGATTGGGCCAGAGCGACCCGGCATCCAAGTGCTGATCCAGCAAGATCCCTTCACCCCGCCCCATTTTCGGGCCACACCGCCCCGTTTGGGCGTTGGTGGACGCAACGGCCGTTCCGCGGCGGTTTGGGCGGCCGCAACCTACCTCTTCATGGCGGGGTACCCACCCTACCTAACTTGCGCATGGGACAAGTCCCCCAATGTACAGCACGGATTGCTGGGCCCGGCCCCTGCCCTCCTAGCTCCCGGAGCAGGCAATTCCCTCCAGTAGAACGCGACTAAAAAGGCGAGTACTCATTACTGGTGATTAGCCGCCGGGGCAACCATAAGCTCAACCTACCCCGGGCCAAGGAACTGACCAAGGCCCAACAAGCGCTGACTCAGCAGTGCTTCCCCGTTGGCCAGAGTTCTCCACACGCCATGAAGAGGTGAGGCATATGTCTATCTCCACCCAGCCACCCATTTCGCTCTCCAAGCTCGCAGCAGCGCCGGTGCGGGCATCGATCAGCGTGGTCATCCCGACCTTGAACGAGGCCCAGAACATTCCCTGGGTCCTTCGGCGTATGCCGCTGTACGTCGATGAGGTGGTAATCGTCGACGGCCGGTCAACGGACAACACCGTCGGAGTGGCGCGGGCAGTGCGCCAGGACATCGTTGTGGTGGACGAGAAGCGCAAGGGCAAAGGCGTGGCGCTAAGGTCAGGATTTGCGGCCGCAACCGGTGACATCATCGTCATGCTGGACGCCGACGGAAGCATGGATCCACAGGAAATCGGCTGGTTCGTTTCCCCACTGCAGCATGACTATGACTTCGTCAAAGGTTCCCGCTACGTCACGGGCGGGGGATCGGAGGACCTGACGTGGCTGCGGCGCACAGGAAACCGTGCGCTGACCGGGCTGGCCAACGCGGTTCTGCACAGCAACTATTCCGACCTTTGCTACGGCTACATCGCCTTCCGGCGGGAGTGCCTGGATGTCCTGCAGCTGGAATCCGACGGCTTCGAAATCGAGACCGAGCTGATCGTCCGGGCCGCCAGGGCCGGCCTTCGAATCGCCGAGGTTCCCAGCTTCGAGCTGGACCGCATCTCCGGGGTGTCGAACCTCCAGACCTTCCGGGACGGCTGGCGGGTCCTGGGGACAATGGCGCATGAGTGCCTCCTGTGGGATTCCCCCACCGCCGGCGCACGGCCCGAGGCGCTGCGCCGGGTGAAGTACGCCTACACCAGCGTGAGCTTCCCGCGGACACCCACCGATCCGCTGAGTGTTCTTCCCGTGGTGAGCGTGGCCTGACATGGAGTACATACCTTCCCCGACTGTCTCAGTGATCATCTGCGCCTACACTGCTGAGCGCTGGGACTGGCTGCTGGATGTCATCGAGTCCCTTCGGGCGCAGACCTTCGCACCGAAGGAAGTCCTGGTGGTCATCGACCACAACGAGGAACTTTACGAGCGGCTGGCCAAGACTGTTGACGACGTCACTGTCGCAAGGAACACCGGCCCGCGAGGGCTCTCCGGTGCCCGTAACACCGGCGTGGGCCTGGCAGACTCGGACGTGGTCGCCTTCCTCGATGATGACGCTGTGGCGGCACCGGACTGGCTAGAACGCCTGATGGCCCTTTATGACGATCCCGAGGTGCTGGGCGTGGGCGGCCGCGTGGAGCCTCTCTGGGAAGCGGGACGGCCCGGCTTCTTTGGAGAAGAACTCGACTGGATTGTCGGCTGCAGCCACCGTGGCTTGCCACGGGTGGCATCCGAGGTCAGGAACGTCATCGGTGCCAACATGTCCTTCCGGCTTGATGTCATCAGAACGGTGGGCGGTTTCAACCACTCCCTGGGCCGGCGCGGCTCCACTCCATTGGGGTGCGAGGAGACGGAGATCTGCATCCGGTCCACGATGGGCTCCCCCGGGAGCCGTATCGTCTACGAGCCGGCAGCGCTGGTGCGCCACCACGTGCCTGCAAGCCGGGGAACCGTCCGCTACATGCTTTCAAGGTCCTGGTCGGAGGGAATTTCGAAGGCCCAGGTCAGCCACGTCGTTGGGCACAAGCGGGCCCTCGGCCCGGAACGCCGGTACGTCCGCAGCGTCCTGCCCAAGGCCTTCTTCTCAGGGATCTATGACTGGACCCGCGGAGATCGTTCCGGACTTGGCCGCGCGGCTGCCTTCGTGGCGGTCGTGGCCTACACATCGGCAGGCTACCTCCGCGGACGCCAGCTTGCCCATGTGCCTGGTCGCCCCCTGAACCGGCCGGTCCTGGCCGGAGTGAGTCCATGGCGGGACGTGCAGTGAACGTCGTCGGCAAGGCTCGGGGGCCGACACCGTCCAGTCCAGCAACACGATCCGACCAAAACACCATCCAGACAGGGGACGAACATGCGTACTAGACAGAACAAAGCACTCAACTTTGACATCCATGGCCGCATCAACATCAGCGTTGATGCACAGGCACCGGCAGCCCACCAGCTCAAGACCATGTTGGCGTGTTTCGCCACCGACGCCGAACGGCCAGCCCACATCGTCGTGGATGGCCGGCCGGAGCCGATGCCGGATGCAGGCCACCTTGAGCACGAGCTCGCGTACACGGACAACAGCGTGCGCTTCAATGCCGACCGGGTCCAGGTGGTCCGGGACGCCGAGCAGTGGCGCATTCACGGTGCGGGTGAACTGCTGACGTCGGTAGTGCCTGTCCTCGACGCTGCGATGGTGGACCGGGGAGCCGCGATGATCCACGCGGCAACGATGGCCTACCGGGGTCACGCGATTGCACTTCCCGCGGCCGGTGGGACCGGCAAGACGAGCACCGCTGCAAAGCTGATGCGGCGCGAAGGATGGTCGTTCATGGGCGACGACTGGGCCTTCCTCGCCGAGGACTCCACCCTGCTCGGTTACGCGAAGCCGATGTTCATCAAGCCACACCACCGGAACATTTATCCGCACCTGTTTGAAGGTGTCCGGAAACCCCTCGTCCCGTCGTCGCTCTCGCAGAGCGTAGGCCGCCTCACAACACTGGTACACCCGTACGTCATCCGTTATCCGAGGCTCGCGGACTTCTCCCGCAAGTGGTCGCCCGAGCACCGGATGGTTGACGCAGGAGCGGCATTTCCCGGACGGGAAGTGACCACATCGGCACCACTCGCGGCCTCCATCTACATCGAGCGGTACGAAGGCAGCCATACGCGGATCCTCGAGAAGACCACCGACTGGATGGTCGACCGGATGATGGGCAACTTCCACATCGAGATGGCCGGCTTCTCCCAGCGGGTCGTGACCGGCCTGGCGGCCACGTCCGTCGTCCCCTGGCGCGAGCACTTTGCGGCCAAGGGCCTCGTGCTTAACAAGGCCCTCGACGGCCGCCCCTGCCATCTGCTGCAGGTGCCGGCCGCGTGGTCGGCGGACCAGGCATCCGATGACATTGTCCGCCATCTCGAGGAGCTGCTGCCCGCGGTCCTCGACGAGCAGGCATAAGGGGTGGCGGACGTGGGTCACAGCACTGCCGACGTCACCGCTGTTGTTCCGGCGCGCAACGCGGAGCACCTGCTCCCGCGCTGCCTGGAAGCCCTGCGCAAGTCCGGTGTCGCCGAGATCATCGTGGTGGATGGACTCTCCACCGACCGCACCGTCGAGATCGCCCGGGCAGCAGGAGCCCGGGTGGTGAGCGACGAGGGGCGCGGCCTGCCCTGGGCCCGAACGCTTGGGGTCCGGAGCAGCAACACGCCTTGGGTCCTGCTTGTCGACGCCGACGTCGTCTTCGGCCCGTCGGGGGTGGCCGACCTGCTCCAGGAACTGGTGGAGGACGGCTACGACGCCCTCCAGGCAGGCCTGGAAAGCGTCGCCGGACCTGGCTACTGGGGGCAGGCACTGGCACACCACCACCGCACTGGCCGCAGCCGCAACTGGTTCGGGCTCGTCGCGACGATCGTCGACCGGGAACTGATGATGGGCGTGGGCTTCGACGACTCGTTCAAGTCGGGTGAGGACATCGAACTGCGCTGGCGGATGCGGCAGTCGGGGCTGCGGACGGGTGTATCGCGCAAAGTCTTCGTCGAGCACCGTTTTGCCGCCGACGACTTCGACTTCGCGCTGGACCAGTTCCTCATGGACGGAACTGGGCTGGGAAAGATGATCCGCAAGCATGGCTGGCGCGGGGTCAGGCTGGCTCTGCTGCCCGCCGCCGCCGCGGTTCGCGGCAGCGCCCTGAGCCTCGCCTCCGGCCAGCCCCGGTGGCTGCGGTACTACGCCGCCTTCTGCTGGTACAACTACGCGGGATTGGTGAAGGGTTTCGCATCGTGAGCGATCAGCGGGGTGCTGCAACGGACGTCTCAACAGTCGTCCGGCACTCCGCGCTGCGCAGCTCGCTCGGCCTCATCCTGGCCAAGGCCGCCCAGACCGGCTCAGGTTTCGCTTTCTGGATCGTGGCCGCCCACGCGGCAGCAGCGCGGGAGGTGGGGCTCACCACGGCAGCAGTTTCGGCGGTGCTGATCTGTGCGCAGTTGGCCGTGCTGGGTGCCGGGTCGGCCGTGATTGTCTCCGTGGGTCGGGGAGAGCCGCCGGCCCGGGTACTGGACGCCGCATTCGGCATCGTGGCGCTGGCCAGTACTGTGCTGGCCCTCGGCTACCTCGTGCTGGAGCTGACCGTTGCACCGGAAACGGCGTCGGTATCTGCTCTCTTCTGGCTCATGTTCCTCCTGGCCGCCGTGACAGGGACAATGGGCACGGTGCTGGACCAGGCGCTCGTTGCATTGGGACGAGGTGCCAGCGCCACCCTGAGGTACACCGTGGGCGGCGTGGTCTCGCTCGCGGCTGTGGCCGTTGTGGCCTGGCAGGCGCATCCCGCCCCGGTGGACCTGCTGATGGCCTGCTGGACCCTGGGGACTGCCGTGACAGCCGTCATCGGTGCGGTCCAGCTGCGAAGGCTTATCGGTTATCGGCCGCGGCCCACGCTGCGTCCGGCACATGGCCGTGCCGTGCTCATGCTGGGCATTCCGAACCAGCTCCTGACCCTCAGCGAGCGCGCCCCCGGACTGCTGCTGCCGCTTCTTTTAGCGCATATGGTGGCACCGGAGGCCGCCGCCTACTGGTATCCGGCTTGGATGATGGCATGGGCCGCCTACACAGCCCCGATGCTGATGGGCATCGTCCAGTTTGCGGAGGGCGTGCGGGAGCCTGAACGCCTGGTCGCGACAACCTGGGCCACCCTCCGGTGGTCGCTCGCCGTGGGCGGACTGGCCGCCGTAGTCCTTGTTGTCTTCGCCCGCCCGCTGCTCCATCTGCTGGGGGAGCAATACGCCGACGCGTCTGCCGGTGCTCTTCGGCTGCTGGCGGCCGGCGTGGTCGCGTACGCAGTGCTACAGGCATACAACGCCGTGTGCCGGGCCCGCGGCCGCTACGTGGAGGCCATCGCAGTCGGCGTAACGCTCGCAGTCGCACTCTGCACCGCTGCGCTCTTGGCTGCCGACAGGGGCTCCAGCGCGATGGCCCTTGCCTGGCTGGTGGTGCTCTCCACCGGGGCCGCGGCAGTGGGTATCAGGCTCCTCGCCATCCTCCGGCGCGTTAAGAAGGAAGTGGCATGACGAGCACGATCGAAGCGACCAGCCGTACTGAAGGACGCTGGAAGCCACGTGACGTCTGGTGTGCACTGGCCGGCCTCGCGTCACTGGCGCTTGCCTTAGGGGCGGCCTCCGCTGTGGTCCTGCCAGTGGAGAGCGACCTGGGGCTCGCCGCCGAACTCCCGTACCCGTACTGGATTGGGGTCCTGCTTCTGAACGTCACCTTCGTGGTGGCGCTGCGCGGGGATGCCACGGGCCCGGCGGGCCGCTTGGTCATGATGTGGCTCCTCGCGGTGCAAGTGCTCGTGCTGTTTGGGGCCGCAGCGTTCGTGACCGACGTTCCGCGTGGTGAGGTCGCGTTCCGTCACCTCGGGATAACCGATGCACTCGCGGACATGCAGGCGGTGGATCCGAACATCGACGCCTACTTCAACTGGCCCGGGTTCTTCGCCCTCCTGGCCACGATACTTGAGGCAAGCGGTCTTGATCCGGTGACTGTCGCCCTCTGGGCACCCGTGTTCAACGTGGGGCTGTGGCTCCTTGCCGTGGCCGTGTTGTTGCGCCATCTGACCCAGGACCCGCGACGGCGGTGGCTCGCGCTCTGGATCTTCTGCCTCGGAAACTGGCAGGACCAGGACTACCTGTCGCCCCAGGCCTTCGGCTTCTTCCTGTACCTCGTCTTGGCTGTGCTGCTGATCGGCCCGTTGGGCGCGCGTCCTTCACGGTTCCGGGGTTTTCGGCCGGCCAACCTTGCGGTGTGGTGGCGGGAGCGCTCGCCTGTCGACCCCCGCCGGGGGTTCCGGGTGGGTGCTCTCGCGGTAGCACTCCTGCTCATCACAGTTATTTGTGCCAGTCACCAGCTGACGCCCTTTATGCTGCTCCTGGTCATCGCCGTTCTTACCCTGAGCGGACATGTGTGGCCCGGCCGGCTGCCCCTTATTGCCGCTATTGTGCTGGTGCTCTGGCTGGTCTATCCCGCCAGCACCTACCTCATTGGGCACCCCCCAATGGAGGACGCAGGACTGTCCGCCGCGGTGGAATCGAACGTCGCTGAGCGCGTGAGCGGAACTCCCGGCCACGTGTTTGTGGTGCAGGTTCGGGTAGTGCTCACCGTCCTGCTGTGGGTCCTCGCAGCGGTGGGCGCCCTGCGCGACTGGCGTAGACGGCGGCTAGATATCAGGGTCGTCCTCTTCGCCGCAGGCCCCCTGCTGCTCTTTCCGGCGCAGATGTACGGAGGGGAGATGCTCATCCGCGTCTCCCTGTTCGCGCTGCCCTTCGTTGCCCTGCTGGTCTGTTCAGCCCTGCTTCCCCAAGAGAGCAGCAACATGCGCCCCTCTTTCCGGATGGTTGGGGTCCTTGTCGTCACCTTCTGCCTGTTGGCCGCGATGACGGTGACAGGCCGGTTCGGGAACGCGGAGTATGACGTCTTCACGGACGATGAGATGGCAGCCGTTGCCACAGCGGAGAGCTTGGCACCGCCTGGAGCAGCAATTCTCTCGGCGGCCCACCCGACGCCGTGGCGCACCGAGACCTACCTCGATCACCCCTACCGGGCAATCGAAGACCTGTGCCGGCAGGACTTGACCGCGGCAACCTGCGGCCCGACCTTCTATGGCTACGCCCGGGAAAACCCAGCCGGCGCCGTCGTGCTTCTCATGCGTTCTGCAGAGGCCAGCCTCGTGCTTCAGGGCGACAGCACCACCGGCAACATGCAGGAGATGGAAGAGTGGCTAAAGGCGCAGGATGGCGTGGAGCTGGTGTTCAGCAACACCGACGCACGCGTGTACCGGGTGACACCATGAGCGGCGGAGTCAGCCGACCCACCCTGGCGCTTGGCCTCGTTGCCATCGCGCTGTCATTAGTAACCCTTGTGGGGCTGCCTGCACCGCTGCAGGCGTTGGCGGCGATTGCGGTCCTCGTTCTCCTCCCGGGGCAGGCACTGGCCCGGCTCACGCCGGTGACCGACGCCGCGTTCTTCGCGCTGCTGGTCCTGGCGCTTGGCCTCGCCATGCTCACGGCCGTCTCCGCGGCGATGTTTTACCTCACCGTGTGGTCATGGCAGGCGTGCGTGATCGCGATGGGCGCCATCACTGTCCTCGCCTGCTTGGCCCGGGCACGCAAGGAGGCCACGGCATGATCGATTTTCCCGGACTGCTTGCTGCCGCCGCCCTGCTCATCACCCTCGTCGCGCTCGAGGTGCGTCATACCGGACAGGACTCCGGGCACCCGGGACGCCCGAAGCTCCTCGGCCGGACTGTCAGCCGAACGGTCGGTCGAACCGCAGTCGCCGCCGTTTGGGTGGTTTTCCTGGTCCTTTTCATTCCGCGCGTGTGGGAGCTGATCACATGAGCCGCGGGGCGCGGTGGTGGCTCCTCAGCGACCTCCACCTGGGTGTTGCGGATGACGATCCCCGCCACCCGGGCAGGGAACTGCCCGGATTCCTGCGGAACGAGGTGCTTGCGGCTGCGGGGCCGGAGCGGCACGTGGTCTTCGTCGGTGACACATTCGAGCTGGCCGGCTTCAGTGAGGACCAGAGCCTGGCACGGCTCAAGGCCATCCTTGCCCGGCACGATGGCACGTTCCGGGCGCTGCAGGAGTGCGCGGCCCGCGGCGTGCAGCTGCATTTCGTATGCGGCAACCATGACGTGGAGCTGGCCCGGCCCTCCGTTGCCGCCAGCCTGGCGGACCTGCTGTCATCCCTGGAGCCCACGCGCGTCCGGGTCCACCCCTGGTTCCTGCACGTGCCCCACGTGCTCGTCGCCGAGCACGGGCACCAGCACCACGCCCTGCACCGCATCCCGGAGGTGCTTCGCACGGCGGTCAACGGCACCGACGAGCTGGACCTGCCGCCGCTCGCCGCCTGGCACGCCCAACCATCGGGTTCACGCCTGAGCCGTGCCGGAGCCGTTGCGCGCGCCTGCCTGGCGTCCGAGCGGGCGGAACGGCGCGTCAGGTCGGGCGCCTACGACGTGCTGCTGCAGACCGAGTCCCGGCGCCTTGCCCTCGACGAGGCGGCGGTTCGGGATCTGGCGCGCCTGTCCAGGTTCCGGACGGTGTCGGCGGTCCCGCGCACCGCCTCCCGCATGGTCCTTGCGGCCGCCGGACGGAGCATCGCCAGCGAGGAGGCTCCCGCTGCTGCAGGCCGGTTTGCCCGCACCCTCGAGGCCCACGGTTCCGGGGTGGCCTGGTACATTTCAGCCCACACCCACAGGGCCCTGGAGTCCCCGCTGGAGGACTGCTCCACCCGGTACATCAACACCGGCACGTGGTGTTCCGACGTCCGCGGTCGCGGACGGGACCAGTCGGACCGCCGGGCGTTCCCGTACGCCATGATCGATGTGGCGCCCGGCGGCACCACCAGCGGCGGCCTGCGGTACTGGCACCCGACCTCGGGATCCTAGCCTGCACGTGCCGCGGCAGGATCGCCAGGCTTCGGGGACTCCTTTTGCCACGGCCACCGCCCGGTAATCTCCAGTTCGAGCGAGAAACTGAGGAACGTCCGGATCAGGACGATAACCGCCAGTACACCCACACTCTCGAAGGTGGGGGTGACGGCCACGGTCCGGATGATGTCGGCCGCCACCAGCAGCTCGAGCCCGAGCAGGATGGATCTGCCCAGTAATTGCCGGTACAGCCGGTAAAGGCTGAGCTCCTCGTTGCCGGCACGGAGGCGCCGCGGCCGGTATCCGCGGAGCGCCAGGGGGATGGACACCAGGGCGCCGATGACCATGACGGCCACCCCGGCGAAATCGACGAACTCCCCGACCGTCTCGATGATGTGCCGAAAATCCATGGCTGCCCGTTCCGCTCTCCGCCGTGTCCCTGAGCAGCCAGCCTAAACGCCTGGCGGGGGAGCCGCCGGCATTTACGGATGCCGGATGCCGTTGCCCGCCAGGATGTCCCGGTAGCCCTCGCGGAATGACGGGAACGCGAAGGTGAAGCCGCTGCCCCGCAACAGGCCGTTACTGCAGCGCTTGTTCCCGCCGCGCGCCGGTCCGGCATAACCCACTGGCGGTTCCGGCATTTCCATGGCGGCAGCCAGGAACCGTAGCACACTGCCGAGGTCTGCGGGGTCATCGTCCACGCCGATGTAGACGGGCGCAGGATAGGCGGCCATCGACACCAAGTGGACAATTGCGGCGGCAGCGTCGTCGCGGTGGATCCGGTTGGTGTAGCGGACATCTTCCGGGACAACGGCCGAACCGCTGCGCACCTGGTCGATCAGCCGCGTCCTGCCCGGGCCGTGGATGCCGCCCAGCCGAAGGGACACAGCCGCAGTCCCGGTTCCTGCCAGCCGGGCCCGCAACACATTTTCGGCTTCCACCAGCACCCGTCCGGAGAATCCACCCGGGGCAGGGGCAGTGCCTTCGTCCACCCAACCGCCGTTTGCGTCACCGTAGACTGCCGTCGAGGAGACAAAAAGCACCCGTGCCGGCCGCACGCCGTCGCGTTCCAAAGCGTCCAGCACGTGCGTGACGCCGCCCAGGTAGGCCGCCCGGTACGCGTCCTCCGTGGGAGCGTCGGCAGCAACGGCAATCACGACGGCGGTGGTGTCCTTGGGGACGCTCGGAAGGCCCGGGGCGCCCAGGTCAGCCGCCACACCTTCGATGGCGGCAGGCAGTTTCCCGGGGGAGCGGCGCCAACCCACCACCCGGTGTCCCAGTGCGGCGAACCGAAGGCCCGCTTCCGTGCCAAGGTCGCCGCAGCCTGCCAGCAGGATCGTCATGGCTAGGGAGCCTCAACGGCGAAGAACACGCGCGGGTCCTGGAGGAGGGCCGGGTAGGCGAACGCGGACCGGTCAATAATTTCAGTGACCTCGAAGTGCCGGCCGAACCTGCCGTCCTCAAGGGTGATGGGCCGCCCCACCACCTGTCCCACCGCAAACTTCTGTCCATGCTCGAACGGGACAGCCACCGGTGTCTTGCCCGGAAGAGTGGAGAACGCCTCCTCCTGCGCCAGGCGCTTGCGAGTGGGCTTCTTCGCCTGCGGCTTGGCCGGGGCCTTCCGCGGTTGCCGGGACGGGCGGCGTGAAGTCTCCTCAAGATACAAGGGGGAGTAGTCCTCGGCGCCGGGCGCGCCGATGCTGCCGCTCACGGGCGGAAGCGCCACCGTGTCCAGCGTCTGGGGATCGACGGCGTCGTGCGGGTCGCGGAGGATCCAAAGAATGTCGCCCTCTGGCTCCCGTGGCAAGAACTCATGCCGGGGTTCCGGCCACACGTAATCCATGTCGGGCACAGCGTCGGGGAAGACCGGGCTGTAGAACTTGGGTTCCTTGTGGACCAGTTTGGAGCGGTGGCTGAGGTGGACGTCCGGGTCCCCCAGCCACGGGGGCATGGGAATCTTGCCGGCGTAGTCCGGGTGTGCCGCCTGCGGTGCGAACTCGGTGATGTTCGCTCGCGTGTTGTCCGGGTGCCCGCGCCTGGTCCATTCATCCACCATCGCCAGCCCGTACATGGTCAGCGCCGGGACGTAGCCCATCCACATGCGGATGGCCGGGTGGGTCTGCCAGCCGTATCCGGGAATGACCAGGGCGCGGAGCGTCTGCAGCGCCTCGACCCGTTGTTTGCCGAGCCGGGCGGTGTCCAGTGCTGCGGCGCTCTGCCGGAAGTCAGGGTACGGGAGGAAGGTTTGCATTCATTCAGTCTGACGGCACCCGGCGGATGTTCCAATTGCAGTGCCGCCGGCCACAGCGGGAGCCTTGCGGGTGTCCAAATAGTGGACGCATGCATACGGGCGCAGGTTGAAACCACTAAGATCTCCGCAACCACCCCCGCGTTTTGGAAGCTCCCTCATGACACTAACACCTGAAAAGACCCCCGCACACGCCTCCCCCAGCCTGCCCCGTTTCGGGCAGATGCTGGCTCCGGAAGCAAAGGGCATCCTGGTCCTCGATGAGTTCACCATCGATCCCCACGCCGCGCGCAAGGAGCAGCACCGCTTCCGCGACGGCATTGCCGCAGTGGCCAAAACCATGCGCCGCATCGCAGCGCTCCGCGTGGTGATCGCCATTGTGGCCATCGGCAACCTGCCGCTGTTCCTGCTCTCCAGCGGCTGGTGGATCTATGCGGTTTCGCTGGCCCTCGTCGTGGGTGTCCACACCGCCGTCACCCTGCTGAACCGGCACGAACCGCGAATCAAGCAGAAGTCGGCCCTGGAACTGCACATGCACCGGGAACGCAGCGCCAACTACCGCAAGGTCCGGGACGCCGTGAAGTACATGATCGATACCCCCAGCCGGATGAACGAGCACCTTTACCTGGAGTTGCTCGCCGTCAAGCGGGTGGCGCTGAACCTGGCCCATGGCACAGTCGCCCTGCTGGACACGAGCGATGACTCCGCCTGGAAGGTGCGGATCGTCCGCGAGCTGCCAGCCAGCTAAGCGCTGCTGGATTAAGGGAACGACGCCGGCACTCCCCTCGTGGGGGCGTGCCGGCGTCGTCTTTGTGGTCAACGGAATTTGTCTATCGCCGACCTGATTGGGAAGCCCGAAGGGCTGGGGCAGCTATGGGCTGCCGGGCAGCTTTCTATGCGGGAAGCTGGAGGACCTGTCCTTCAAAGACAAGGTTCGGGTCCGAGATGGTGTCCAGGTTTGCGTCCGCCAGCTGCTGCCAGCCGCCCTGGATGCCCAGCTTGTCCGCCACGATGCTCAGGGTGTCCCCGGCCTGCAGCGTGTAGGTTTCTCCGCTGAGCGCCACCGCTGTTACGTGCTTGGCGGCAGGAACCTGGGTTGCCGGAGCGGCCTGGACGTGGGCGGTTTGGACCGGCATCTGCTGCACCGGTGCCTGCTGGATTGGTGCCTGCTGGACCGGTGCGGTCCCGGTGGCGCCGCCGCTCAGGCCGAGCTGCGCCGAACAGGAGGGCCAGGCGCCCCAGCCCTGGGAGGCCTGGACCTGTTCCGCAACGGCGATCTGCTGCTCGCGGCTGGCGTCCGCCGGTGAGCCGGTTCCGCCGTATGCTGACCAGGTGCTGGGGCTGAACTGCAGGCCGCCCGAGTAGCCGTTTCCGGTATCGGTGGCCCAATTGCCGCCGCTTTCACACTGAGCCAAAGCGTCCCACGTGGAAGTGCTGGTGGTCGCGTTGGCTGCCGTGGCGGAGAGTGCCAGGCCTGCGGCGGAAATAGCTGCCACGGTGGCTCCACGGCGCGCGACAGTACGGAAGGTAGTGTTCTTCATGTGGTGATGCTCCTGAAGGCCACCGGCGCTGGTTCCGTCCCCGGAGATCGTCGCGCCACTGCCCGCCCCTGACAAATAGAGGTCAACTTCGGTGGCTGCCGCTGGGCAGTTCTGGTGGAGGCAGCACCGGGCATTCATGCACCCGCTGGGCGGGTATGCATTTCACGCTAGGACATGGCCGGAGGGTTATCAAATCGAGATCTTGCCGGGAGTGTCGCACTGCCGGTGATCCGCCGGTGGGCGAAATTTTGCCGGGGCACTATCCTGACCGGATGGATAACATTGCCGGCGGCACCGCCGCGCCCGGAATTGAAGCTGACGTATCAGAAGGCGGCGCCCCGGCCCGGGTCCTCCCGGTGGCCGAACTGCATCTGCATATCGAGGGAACATTGCAGCCGGAGCTGATCTTCGCCCTGGCCGAACGCAACGGCATCACGCTGCCGTACTCTGGGCTGGACGAGCTGCGGGAAAAGTACGAGTTCAGTGACCTGCAATCCTTCCTGGACCTGTACTACGCCAACATGGCCGTGCTGCAGACCGAAGAGGACTTTGCGGCGTTGACCCACGCCTACCTTGAGCGCGCAGCTGCGGCCGGCGTCCGGCACGCCGAGATCATGATGGACCCGCAGGCGCACCTCTCACGCGGCATTCCCCTGGAGACCTGCGTCAACGGGGTGGCATCGGTGCTGGCCACTTCCCAGGAGGACTTCGGCATCTCCACCATGCTGATCGCCGCCTTCCTGCGCGACCTCCCCGAGGACTCGGCGCTGGAGGTCCTGGACGGACTGCTCGCCATGGAGGCGCCCATCGGGGCCATCGGCCTGGACTCCGCCGAGGTGGGCAATCCTCCTGCCAAATTCGAACGTCTCTATGCCAAGGCCCGCGAAGCAGGCCTCCGGCTGACCGCGCACGCAGGCGAGGAGGGGCCGGCGTCGTACATCATCGAAGCCCTGGACGTCCTGGGCGTGGAGCGCATCGACCACGGCATCCGCTGCATGGAGGATCCCGACCTGGTGGAGCGCCTGGTGGATGCGCGGACTCCGCTTACGGTCTGCCCGCTGTCCAACGTCCGGCTCCGTGCCGTGGACACCCTCGCCGACCACCCGCTGCCGGCCATGCTCGCCGCGGGGCTGAACGTCTCGGTCAATTCTGACGATCCCGCATACTTCGGCGGCTACGTGGACGACAACTTTGCCCAGCTAAAGGCAGTCTTCGATCTCTCCGACTTTGACAAGGCCCGCCTGGCCGCGAACTCCATCCATTCGTCCTTCGCATCCGACGAGCGGAAGGCCGAACTGCTGGAGGAACTGAACGGCGGGGAAGCCACGCCCTGACGCTGCTGTGTCCCAGGCAACAACTGCATGGCAGTGCGGCTAAACTGGGTGCCGCAGGCGTGTCCGGGGACTGCAAGGCGGCACCCATGCCGGCGCTATGAGGGTTATGCAACAGCCCTTACCCGAGACCTTCGCCTCACTTTGATGCGGGATCCGCTTCATAGTCGGTCACGACACGCAGAGTTAACCAATTAAAGTCGCGCGATTTTACGGGCAGTTGGCAAGATGCCTATGACCGATCGCTTTTATAAAAGGGGAATCATGGCCAAGTCCACCGCAGAAAACACTTTCCTTCGACTCAAGACCGTCCTGGATGTCCTGACCGAAGGCGTGTGGTCAGGCGATGCACTGAACGCGGGCCAGGTCCTCGCCGAGGCGACTGCGCGCGTGCCGTTCAACGAGCACGAAGCCGAACTGCTCAGCGGCGGTATTCCCCGCGGCCACAAGACGCTCACCACCGCCACCGCCAAGCTGGTCAAGGCCGGCTGGCTGGTGAAGGGCCGCTCCGGCTGGACCATCACCGAGGACGGCATGCGTGCCACCGTGGCCTACCCCGATGCTGTTTCGTTCGCCACCGCGCTCGACGCCGGCACGCCCGTTCCTGCCGACACCCCGGTTCCCACCGCTCCCGATGGTTTTGTCCGGAAGGTGGCCGCGGCTCCCGTTGAGTCTGTGGCCAAGGAAGCCCCGGCCAAGAAGACCGCTGCCAGGAAGACGCCGGCCAAGAAGGCAGCAGCCGTTGTGGGCAAGGCGGCGAAGGCACTTGAAGAAGCCGTTGAGCCTGTAGTGAAGGCAGTCAAGGGCAAGACGCCGGCCAAGCAGCCTGTTGCCGCCGGTTCTGTTGCCGCCGAGGCGTTCGAGGGACCGGACGTTGAGACGCACCCGCAGCCCGAAGCCGTGGCCCTTGCCGGTGACTTCAACACCATCCTGGGCGCACCGGAAAACTGGGCCCCCCAGTACGATGAGGCCCAGATGGAATTCGACTTCCTGGACCAGCTGTGGAAGAAGAGCGCCGAGTTGCCGGCCGGCCACTACACCTTCAAGATCGCCCTGAACCGCTCATGGGACGAGAACTACGGCGCGTTTGGCACGTTCGACGGCCCCAACCATGAACTGCACCACCCCGGTGGCACGGTCACCATCCGCTACAACCACGCCACCCGCGACATCACCATCAACTAAGCGGTCCGCCCAGCCCAACTGGGTCGCAGCAAATGTCGTTTTGAACGCCCATAACGACACTTACTGCTACCCAGTTGGGGGCAGGGCGGCGATCCTGAGGAGGTCTACCCATGGCCGGCCACGACGGTTCACCAGCGGGTTCAGCACCGGGTGGTTCCTCGACGGGCACGGTGCGGCTGAGTGCACGCGTGTTCGGCGTTGTGCAAGGGGTTGGCTTCCGTTTCTGGACGATGGGCAAGGCCGAGGAACTGGGCCTGACCGGCGAGGTGCGAAACGTCAGCGACGGCTCGGTTGCCGTAGTCGCGGAGGGCCCTGAGGAGCAGGTCCATGCACTCCTCGACTGGCTGAAATCCGACCGGACCCCGGGCAGGGTGGAACGTGTCGAGGAATCCCTCACTGCGGCCGAGGGAGGCTTCCAGAGCTTCCGGGCACGCTGACTGCCGCCTGGCCCAGGCGTGCCCCGCCGTTAATCAGCGCGCGGGCTGAGGCCGATGAAGGCGCCTAGTTCCTCGAGCGCTGCGGGCCGGTGCGGCATATAGCTGGTGAGCTCGGGGGAGCGGATGATAACCGCCCGCCACTGGCCGCGGGATACGGCTACGTTGATCCGGTTCCGGTTGAGCAGGAACTCTGCGCCACGTGGAGCCTCCGCCACAGCACTGCACGCCATCGAGACAAGTACCACGGGCGCCTCCTGGCCCTGGAATTTGTCCACCGTTCCGACGCGGACCCCGGGCAGGCCGGCCTCTTCCAGATATTTCCGGACCAGGTGGACCTGTGCGTTGTAGGCAGCGACCACGAGGAGGTCCTGCTGGTCCAGCGGCCGCGCTTCGCTCTCTGCACCCGCGGTCCATTTCAGACCAAGATGGCGTTGTGCCTGGCGGACCACCTCGGCTGCTTCCTCCCTGGAGCTGGTCGCGTTGCCGGTGTGGTCCGCAAACACGGTCTCGACGCCGGGCGGAAGACCCTCGAGTTCGCGCAGCGACGCCGCCGGAGCCGACTGGAGTTTCCCCTCGTAGCTGAGCTGCGACACCGCCCGGCACAGATCGGGGTGCATCCGCCAGCTGTCCGCCAGGAAGTAGCCCAACCACGCTGGCAGGGTTGCGTGGCCGGCGGCGAGCCACCCCAGGGCGGACTCGTCCACGGGCTCAGGATGCGCGCCCTGAGTCACCTGCGGCAGCTGCTGGGGGTCCCCCAGCAGGAGCAGCCGGGTGGCGGCACGGGAAACGGCGAGGGTGTTGGCCAGCGAGAACTGCCCTGCCTCGTCAATCACCAGCAGGTCCAAGGACCCCGCGGGAACTTCCTTCCCTGTCATGGTCCACGCTGTTCCGCCGACCAGGCACCCGCCGGGCGCTGAAAGCAGGCGTGCCACGTCGCCGTCGGACGTTAGGGTCCACGGCACCTCATGCGGTGCGGCCAGCTTCTTGCCCACCACCGCGGGGTCGACGCCGCCAACCTCGACGGCCCTGCACAGCAGGTTTTCCACCACGTTGTGGGACTGCGCCACCACACCCACCTTCCAGCCCTCGGCCACAAGCTGGCCGATCACGTGGGCGCCGACGAAGGTCTTGCCCGTGCCGGGAGGTCCCTGGACGGCAAGGTAGGACCTGTCGAGGTCCCGCAGCGATGCCGTGATGGCGGCGGCATAACCGGCAGAACCGTCCGGGGCCTGCCGGACTTCCACCGGGCCGGGCAACGAACGGAACCGTGGCCGCTGCTTCCGCAGGATGTCCAGCCCCGGCTGGGCGGGCAGGGACGGGAGGGACGATCCCACGGCACGGGCAATCTCCGCGATGGCTGCCTCGATGCTGGCCGTGGCAAGTGGCTGGTCCTCGGTCAGAGCCACGGGGAGGTGCGGGTAGGCTGCCACCTTGCCCGATTCGCGCTCCGCGATGGTGATCAGGGTATGTTCCGGGTTGTCCGGCGCAGGGGAGAGTTCACTGATCATGGTGCCAAATGTGAAGGCCCTGGCCCCGGGAGCGGCACCCGGCGCCGCCATCCCGTCCGGCGGGGGAGCGTCATAGAGCCGGCACCAGGTGGAATCCGCGCGGAAATCCGAGCCTTCCGTCATGGTGCCGCGCAGCCGCAGAACCCGGGTGCGCATCCGCTCGCGGGGCTTGGCCAGCGCCCAGTCCGCTGACACTTCGGCGGACTGCACCACGAACACGTTCCGCTGCTCCGACCAGTTTTCCAGCGGTGCCTCCACCCGGTCGAAGTGCTGCCACCAGAACTGCTTGCGCTCGCGGCGGTGGTATCCAGTGGCCGCTGCCACCATGGCTACGGCCCGTTCGTCCTCGGTCCAGGGCCGGTTGTCCGGCAGGCCCGCCAGGTACTCGCGGAGCGCGGCCTCCTCGGGTGCCTCGTCCACCGTGTCGTGGCGTTCCCGCCCGCCACTGCGCTGCGCGGTTGCGGTTCCCGGCCGGGCTTCCACGGCCTCGGCACCGGCTGCCTGGACTTCGTCCCGCGCCCGGTCCCTGATCTCCAGGAGCCAGTCCCGCAGCCGGAGAGTGGACAGGCAGTCGTACTGGTTGTAGTCGGAAATGGAGGCAAGGATCCTGCCGGCCTCCTCCTGGTGGCCGGCATCCCTGGCCGCGCAGTAGGCCGCGTAGGCGACGACGGATGCGCCGGCATCCTTGACGTCGCCGGAGCGCAGGTTATTGCCCATGTACAGCGGTTCCAGCTTCTTGATGGAGTACGACGCCTCGGAGATCCGCAGCGAATGCCGGACCGTGGCGTAGAGGTCCACGAGGAGGCCCTGCCGGAGCCAGTCGTCCACCGTTTCTTCGCCGGCCTGGTGGGCCAGGGAAAGGTTCCGCAGGGCCGTCTTCTCGTAGGAGGCGTAGTGGTAGACATGCATGTCCGGGTAGCGGGCCCGGCGTTCCTCCACGTAGTCAAGGAAATCGAGGAAGGCACGCCGTTCCCCGGACCGGGAATGGGCCCAGAACGGACGGAAGACGGGGTCCCGGGCAGGACCGGGCTCGGGGGCCTCGATGACGCCGAAGAGGTATTCGATGCCCCACACGCCGGTGGCCGGGTCCTGCCACAGGGGGTCACCCTCAAAGTCGAAGAAGATGTCGCCCGGGCTGGGGGCGGGCAGCGAATTGATGGTGTTGTCCGGCAGGACCGTGTAGGAGACGGTGTGCTGATGCCCGTCCTTGGTGAAAGTCCGCGACCCGTCAACCCGGTCCAGTCCCAGCTGCATGCGGGCCTGCGACCGCAGTCTTGCCACGGAATCAGAGGCTCCATCCACCGGCATGGCGGCGAGCTGGTCGATGGTGGTGATGCCCTCGGCGTGGAGCTTCCGGCGCCGCACCACTGACATCCCGGCAACCATCAGCAGGTCCCGGTGAACCTGCACCTGCTCGGCGCAGTAATCGCACCGCCCGCAGTGCACAACGCCGGGCTGCTGCCACTCGACGGGGAGCCCGGCTCCCCGGTGGGCGGCAGTCAGCTGGCGGAAGCGCCGGCGTCGTTCCCGGAAAACGGGGAGCAGGTCAGGGAGGGAATGGCTGCTGCGAAGCCAGTCCTCACCCACCCTGGTGCCCAGCACCAGCGTGACGACGGGGGAGGGATCCAGTCCCATTCCGATGAGCTGGTCCCCGTAGGCGGCGAGCTGCAGCAGGGCGCCCACCTTGGCATGCCGGGCGAGCTTAGTGTCCCAGACTTCGTAGCGCCCCGGGTTCCCGGTACCTGCGGCCTCGTTCACCAGGAAGTCGGCATAGCCGAGGAACTCGCCGTCGAAGAACGTGGCCTGGAAGACAACGTCGGCACCGGACCGGAGTGCCAACTCGGTCTCCGCATGCTTGGCCTGCAGTTCGCCGCGCAGGTTTTCCCCGCGTTCCAGGGAGTAGACCCCGGCGCCCCGGCTGGCGTCCCACTCACCGTACTTCCGGATCAGGCTGGCCAGGACCGCCTGCTCATGCCGGTCACCCAGTTCGCCGGCCCGCACGCGCATCTCATCTGCCGGGAATTCCGCCTTCGGGGCGCGGCCCAGCTTTTCGTCCAGGATGCGGAGCGCGCGGTACTCACACTCGCTCGCGGCCACCAGGTCGCTGGCGGAAAACACCAGGTCCGGAGCCGCGCCAGCGCTGGCAGCTTCGAGCAGAAACACGGGGCCTCCCCATTGACAGCCGGGCCGGAGGACGGTTCCTGGGGCCCTGGTTTGCACCTGCACCAAACGTAGCAAGAGGGCCCGACAATTAAGCGGTCAGCCCTTGGCGTCCGCCCGGACCTGGGCCTTGTCGTGCTCGTCGTGGGCGTTCCGGAGCAGCTCCAGGAACTCGGTCTCGTTCCGGATCAGCCGCTTGTACTTCTCCGGAAGCTTGCGGATCTGGTCCTCCTCGCGGCACATCTTCGCGAAGAGCTTGTCCCGTTCCACCATGTCCGTCTCGTAGTTGAGGTCGAGGTACTCCACGGCATGCCGCTTGGCGCCGGAGACGGCATTCTTGGCCTTGCCCTTGGGGCTGAAGATGGAGGCCACCACCGTGACCACCAGGACCCCCAGGATGACGGACAGGGAAACTCCGGTGCTCACCTCCACCACGTTCACGTGCTCGCCGTCATTGACGAACGGCAGCGTGTTTTCGTGGAGGGCGTGCAGGATCAGCTTGACGCCGATGAAGCCCAGGATGGCGGCAAGGCCGTATGAGAGGAAGATCAGCCGGTCCAGCAGCCCGTCGATCAGGAAGAACAGCTGCCGCAGGCCCATCAGGGAGAAGGCCGTTGCGGTGAACACGATAAACACGTTCTGGGTCAGGCCGAAGATAGCCGGAATGGAATCCAGGGCGAACAGGATGTCCGTGCCGCCAATCGCCACCATCACCAGCAGCATTGGGGTGAGGACCCGTTTGCCATTCTCCATCGTGAAGAGCTTGTCGCCGTCGTAATGGGCCGACGCCGGGAGGTACTTCTTGGCGAGCCGGACCACCAGGCCTTCGGACTCGTCGTCGTGGGCGTTGGGCCGGAGCAGGTTGCCGGCCGTGATCAGCAGGATGAGGCCGAAGATGTAGAAGACCCAGGAGAAGCTGTTGATCAGCGCCGCACCCAGGAAAATGAAGCCCGTGCGGGCGATCAGCGAGAAGACAATGCCGAACAGCAGCACCTTCTGCTGGTCGGCGCGCGGCACCCGGAAGCTGGCCATGATGATGAGGAACACGAAGAGGTTGTCAACGGACAGCGCCTTCTCGGTGATGTACCCCGCGAAATACTCCGCGCCCATGGTGGTGCCGCCGAGGATGAGCACACCGAGCCCGAAAAGCACCGCGATGCCCACATAGATGGCGGACCAGACGGCGGCTTCCTTGAGGGATGGCGTGTGGGCCTTCCGCACATGGAAGAAGAAGTCGAAGGCCAGCAGGCCAACGATTCCTGCGATGGTCAGGATCCAGACTATGGAGGGTATTTCCACGCGGCAGGCCTTTCGTCGTCAGTCTCTTTCAAGCCTACGCGGGCTTGAGCAGTTCATGCTTTACGACGGCGGAACGCGACAAGGTCTTGTACCCCTCCTGTTCGAACAGGACGGTGATGACGTCATCCTCGTGCCGCATGACCAGGCCGGGTCCCCATTCCTTGTGCACCACGGTGGACTGGAGCGGGAAGGGATCATCGGCGTGCTTCTTCGCGCCCGGCTTTTTGGCTGCCTGCGCCTTCTTCCCTGACGGGCCCTTCTTCTTTGGCGCGTCCTTTTTGCCTGCCTGTGCCTTCCTGTCCGGTCCGCCGCCGTCGTGCGCAGCTTCCGCCGCCTCCTGCCGGCCGGCCGCCGCGGTGCAGCCATCGCAGTTCCCGCAGGGCTCGGGCAGGTCCTCACCGAAGTAGCCCAGCAGGAACTGCCGCCGGCAGCCGTCCGTCTCCGCATAGGCGCGCATCATGGTGAGGCGGGACTGCTCCACCCGCTGCCGGGCCTCGGCGAGTTCGACCGCGCGGTCCACCAGGGCGGGCAGCTTGGCTTTGGAGTCCAGCCGGACGCCCCGCTTGCCGATGGTGACGGCGCCCGCCTCCTCGAGCTGGTTGAGCAGCCCGGTGACCCGGCGGGCGGGAAACCCGGTCAGCTCGGCAAGGGATGACTTCGGCGTGGGCGCGTGCGCGGCCTTGAGGACGTTCAGCACCGCCATGAGCCGTTCAGGGTCAGGGGAGCTGGTGGTGAAGAACTTCCGCAGTCCCAGGTCCTCCGACCGGTAATGCAGCACGGCTTCGGCAGGCTCCCCGTCCCGCCCGGCCCGGCCGATCTCCTGGTAGAAGGCATCCAGTGCCTCCGGAATGTCCGCGTGGACCACAAACCGGACGTTCGCTTTATCGATGCCCATCCCGAAGGCGGTGGTGGCCACCACAACATCCAGCCCGTCTTGGAGGAACTGCTCGTGGATCCGCTCCCGGTCCGCGGCCGTCCTGCCCGCGTGGTACGCCTCGCTGCGCAGCCCCAGCCCGGCAAGCTTGGCAGCGTACTTCTCGGTGTCCTTCCGGGTGGCGGCGTAGAGCAGCCCCTGCCCGTCCCTTGCGAACCCGGCGACTTGCTCCAGCACGGCCTTCCGCTTGCCCTTGTCCTCCTGGTGCCGGACCACGTCCAGGGAAATGTTGGGCCGGTCAAAACCGTGCACCAGCACCAGCGGGTCCCGCATTTCCAGCCGGGCCACAATCTCGTCACGGACGGGCGGAGCCGCGGTGGCAGTGAGTGCCGCCACGGGCGGGCTGCCCAGCCGTTCACGGACGCTGCCAAGGCCAAGGTAATCGGGGCGGAAGTCGTGGCCCCAGGAGGAAACGCAGTGTGCCTCGTCCACCACGAACAGGGAGATGTCCAGGGCGGCCAGGCGGTCCACCGTCTCCCCCTTGGCCAGCTGCTCGGGGGCGAGGAACACGAAGGTGGCTTCCCCTGACTCGACAGCCTGCCAGGCGGCTGCCACCTCGGAATCGCTGTGCGAGGAATTGATGGCGACGGCGGCCCCGGCGCCCAGGTCATCGGCCAGGCCATCCTGCTGGTCCTCCTGCAGTGCGATCAGGGGTGACACCACCACGGCGGGACGTCCCGTCGTGTGGTGCAGGTGCTGCGCTGCCACCTGGTAGATGGCGGACTTCCCGTATCCGGTGGGCATCACGGCCAGGACGTCGCGGCCCGCAGCCAGGGCGCTGATACCGGCCAGCTGGCCGTCCCGCAGCCCGGGCAGGGAGAACGAAGACGCCGCGAGGGCGGCGAGGGCAGAATCGTCGGACATGAAAGGCAGCTCCGCGCAGTGGGTCCCGCGGCCGCTTGCTTCAGCCGTGGGAACCAGCCTACGCCAGCCGCGGGCCGCCGTCGTCCATCCCTTGACTTCCAAGACCTGCTGAACAACTGTGGAGGAAGCTGGTCCGCAGGCGGATGCCGAAGGCAATGGGGACCAGGAATCAGCCGAGGAGTGTGCAGCGTGACGCGCAAGAACCCAAAGGTCGAAGAAGCCGACGAGTCTGAACTCGAAGTGACCGGCCACCCCAAAACCTGGGCTGCCGGGGTGCCCGGCGTCTACTACTCCATGCAACCGGCGCTCAAGCACATGGGCGTGGAGCGGTCGCGGAAAACCCTGCTGGCGCTGAACCAGAAGGACGGGTTCGACTGCATGAGCTGCGCCTGGCCGGACCCGGGCCACCGCAAGACGTTCGAGTTCTGCGAGAACGGGGCCAAGGCGGTGACCTGGGAGGCAACGCCGGTGGTCATCGGTTCGGAGTTCTGGGCAGAGCATCCGGTCAGCGAGCTGCGGGAACGCTCGGAATACTGGCTGGGCATGCAGGGCCGCCTCACCGAGCCGGTGTACAAACCGGCGGGGGATGACCACTACCGGCCGGTCAGCTGGGACCAGGCGTTCAGCATCATCGCCGACAAGCTGAAATCGCTCCCTGACCCCAACCAGGCTGCGTTCTACACCAGCGGCCGGACCTCCAACGAGGCCGCCTTCCTCTACCAGCTGTTCATCCGCGCCTACGGCACCAACAACCTGCCGGACTGCTCCAACATGTGCCACGAGTCCTCCGGCTGGGGCATGGGCCAGACTATCGGCGTGGGCAAGGCAACGGTGTCCTACGACGACTTCGCCAAGGCGGACCTCATCATCGTCATGGGGCAGAACCCCGGCACCAACCATCCGCGGATGCTCACCGCCCTGGAGGAAGCCAAGGAAGCCGGCTGCAAGATCGTGGCGGTCAATCCGCTGCCGGAGGCCGGCCTGATGCGGTACAAGAACCCGCAGAAGGTGAAGGGCATCATCGGGCACGGCACGGACCTGGCGGACCAGTTCCTGCAGGTGCGGATCGGGGGCGACATGGCGCTGCTGCAGGCCATTTCCAAGCGAGTGCTCGAGGCCGAAGACGCCCATCCCGGGACGGTGCTGGACCACAAATTCCTCGAAGAACACTGCGACGGGCTGGCGGAGCTGCGGGCCCACCTTGCCCGGCTGGACGACGCCACGGTACTGGAAGCCACCGGGCTCCGCCTGGAAGAGATCGAGGAATTGGCAGCCCGGTATATCGCAGCTGACCGGGTGATCATCACCTGGGCCATGGGCATCACGCAGCAGAAAAAGGGCGTGGCCACCATCAAGGAGATGATCAACCTGCTCCTGCTCCGCGGCAACATGGGCAAGCCGGGCGCCGGCGCCTCGCCCATCCGCGGGCACAGCAACGTCCAGGGCGACAGGACCATGGGCATTTGGGAACAGATGCCCCCCGCCTTCCTGGACGCCCTCGGGCAGGAGTTCGATTTCGAGCCGCCGCGCGACCACGGACTCGACGCCGTCCAAACCGTCCGGGCAATGCGCGACGGCGGCATCAAGGCTTTCATCGCGCTCGGCGGCAACTTCGTGGGGGCCATCTCGGACACTCACGCTGCCGAAGAAGCGATGGAAAAGACTGAGCTTTCGGTCCAGATTTCCACTAAACTCAACCACTCACATGGAGTGACGGGTGCCGAGGCCCTGATCCTGCCCACACTGGGCCGGACGGAGATCGACCGGCAGGAGTCCGGGCCGCAGTTCGTCTCCGTGGAGGACACCGTGTGCGCAGTCCATGCCTCGCACGGCACCGTGGAGCCGGTGGCACCGGGGCTGCTGTCCGAAGTGGCCATCGTCTGCCGGCTCGCCGCGGCCACGCTGGGTGACCGGACCTCGGCAGACTGGGCCGGGTTTGAAAAGAACTACGACCTGATCCGGGACCACATATCCCATGTGGTGAACGGCTGCGAGGACTACAACCGGAAGATCCGGCAGGAAGGCGGGTTCATCCTGCCCAACGGGCCCCGCGACTCAAGGACGTTCAACACGCCCACGGGCAAGGCCATGCTCACGGTCAACGAGCTGGAGCACGTGGAGCGGCCTCCGGGAACCCTGATCCTGCAGACCATGCGCTCGCACGACCAGTTCAACACCACCATTTATGGCCACAACGACAGGTATCGAGGCATCAAAAAGGGGCGCGAGGTAGTGTTCGTGAACCCCGTAGACCTGACGGAGCTGGGGCTGTCCGACGGGCAACACGTCGACATCCACGGCGTGTACTCCGACGGAGTGGACCGGGTGCTGCGGAACTACCGCGTGGTCTCCTACCCCTCGGCCCGCGGCTGTGCGGCGGCATATTATCCGGAGGCGAACGTGCTGGTGCCGCTGGAAAGCGTGGCGGAGGGAAGCCAGACGCCGGCGTCGAAAGCAGTCATCGTGCGGCTCGAACCCGCGCCTGTGCTGGAGGAGGAGCCCACCGCCTGGGGTTAATGTGCTGGCCGCGGGCAGCACCGGATCAACATATCCCCGTCTTAGAGACTTTTCCCCATGGCATTTGGCGGGGAGTCGTCCATCAGGCGGGGATGTCGCCTGTTACTGTGCGGTGTCCGCCCAGCCGCGGCTCGCGGGACCGCCGTCGTGCCCGTCCTCGCACAGCTGGAAAGCGGTCCGGGCGGCCTTTTCCACCGCAGCCGCCGAGGCCTCCCTGGTTCCGGCGCTGCCCGTCCCGGCGTCCAGCCCGGCAGCATAGCCGACCAGGAACGTGGTGACCGGCGCCGCCGCGTGGATGACGTTATCCGCGGACTTGCGGGCAAGGTCCAGGAGCAGCTCGTGGTCCACTTTCATGTCCAGTATCTGGAGTGCCTGCGCCAGCCGGTTGCTCCACTGGTCCAGTACCTGTGCCTCGTCGTCGTTGACTGCCATGGTCCGCTCCTCGCCATCGAAATGTGCCGGTATTGCTGTCCGGTGCCGACACTACAAGGCTTTGGAACGGAAGTCACCGGGGTGCAGGCCCCCAGTGCGGAAATAGAGACGCAGCTGACCGGGTTACTCTGTCACAGAGGCCGCACCGCATCGAAGGAGATCCCCTTGAGTGACATCACCGTCCGACACAACGCCGAGCGCGAACGTTTCGAGATCCTCGACGCCGGGAACGTGATCGGGAAGGCTGCGTACAAGGCGTACGACGGCGGCGGGTCGCCGCAGCGGATTTTCTACCACACAGTTGTCAACGAGGAATATGGCGGACAGGGCCTGGCCGGCCGGCTGGCCACGGCGGCCCTGGATGAGACGGTGGCCGCCGGGACGGGCATCGTCCCGGTGTGCCCGTTCATCAAGAAGTTCCTGGCCAAGCACCCCGAATACGCCGGCAGCGTGGTGGCGGTCAAGCCTGCGCACCTTGAATTCCTGGACACGGCGCTGGCCGCCCGCGCCAGGTAGCGAGCAGCGCCACGACACGCATCGCGGCGATGGTGATTACGCGCGTCCCGGCCAGTGCCGCGACACTCCGGCGGGCTATCAGCCGGCTCCCAACAGCTGGTGATCTAATCGGCATCACATCGCGTGCTGGGGCGTGATGCCCGGATCGTTGAGTTGTGACAGGAGCCCGTATGCCGGTGCACCCAGTAAAGCCCAGGGTAGAACAGGAAGTTCTCCCCGTCCGCCACGGACGGAGGAAGGCGGCGCTCCTGTTGTGCGCCGTCGCGCTGGTCATCGTTGCCACCATCGCCCTGGCCGTGATCCGGTCCGAGCCGTTCGGCGGGACCGCTGCGCCCACGGCCGCCGCCCCGGTCCCGGTCAAGCCGGTGGCTGCCGCCCCTGACTCGCTGCAGGACAAGGTTGAGTCCCTCCTCGACGAGGCCGGCGACTACCGGGTGGGAGTCGCGCTGGCGGACGTCTCGGGTGATGCCGAATTGGCGTTCGGTGATACCGGCGTGTTCACGGCCGCCAGCACCGCCAAGCTGATCACCGCGGCAGCCTTCTACCATCTGGTCGAAACCGGGGAAGCCAGCTTTGATGACCCGATGGGGGATTACGACGCCGCCTTCCAAATGGAGGCCATGGTGAACCAGAGCAACAACGATTCGTGGCTGCTGCTGATGGACGCCGTGGGCTACCCCCGGCTGATCGACTACGCGGCCTCCATCGGCGTCACCTACGATCCTGAACAGAACCTGCTGACCGCCGCAGACATGGCCATGGTCCTCAAGAAGCTGCATTCGGGGGAGCTGCTCAACGAAGCCAACACGGCGGAGCTGCTCGGATACATGGAAGACACCAACAACGACGACCTTATCCCCGCCGGCTCCCGCGCCGGCATCGAGGTGCAGCACAAATACGGGGAAATGGACGGGGAACTCCATGACGCAGCGCTCCTGACCTACCGGGGTTCCACCTTCGCGCTGGTGGTCTACACGGAGAACCCCGAAGGCTTCGAGGAACCGGAACAGGCGGAGCTCATCCGGGAGTTGACCGGCGCGGTGGAGGACGCCCTGTTCCCGCTGACCCCGGCCGGGAAGTAACAGCCCCGGGGACCGGGAGGACGCCTCCAGGCAGCCAAAGTGGCTTCCCGGCCGCACCTTGCACCAGACTCTTACCGTGAGCAACAACCCCCGGACTGCCCTGGCCGTTGCCGGCCTCAGCCTGGGCACGGCACTGAACCCCCTCAACTCCTCCATGATCGCCGTGGCGCTTGTGGTGCTCCGCGCCGATTTCGGGCTCGACGTCGCCGCCGTCACCTGGGTGGTCACGTCCTTCTACCTCGCCTCCGCAGCGGGCCAGCCGGTGATGGGGAGGCTGGCGGACCGGTTCGGACCGCGCCGGATGTTCATGCTGGGCATGGCCCTGGTGGCCGTCACGTGTGCCCTGGCACCGTTCGCCCCGAATTTCGCCCTCCTCTGCGTTGCCCGGGCGGTGATGGCGCTCGGCACAGCCACCGCCTATCCAAGCGCCGTGGTGATGGTGGGTGCCATCGCGCACCGCGCCGGAATGGAACCGGCCCGCCCGCTGGGACGGCTGCAGATGGCAAACACGTCCGCAGCCGCCGTCGGGCCCGTTGTCGGCGGCCTGCTGGTGAGCTTGGTGGGCTGGGAAGCACTGTTCCTGGTCAACGTTCCGCTCGCGCTGGCCGCGCTGCTGGTCGTCCGGCAGGCCGCCCCGCCGGACGAGGCCAGGGAGCGGGGCAGCGTGGCCGAGCTGCTGCGGGACTCGGACATCCCGGGAATCCTGGCGTTCGTGGCCGCGCTGATGCTGGTGATGATGGCCGCGCTCAATGTGCTGCCCGGCTACCGCTGGTGGATGCTGGGCGCGGGAACAGTGATCGCTGCCGTCTTCGCCTGGCGGGAGCTCCGTTTTAACCGGCCGTTCCTGGACCTTCGCCTGCTGGGGCGGAACCGGCCGCTGATGCTGGTGTACCTGGCGTTCGCGGTATTCAGCAGCGTCTACTACTTCGTCTTCTTTGGCCTGCCGCAGCTGCTGCAGGAAGCCGGCGGCTACGATCCCGGCGTTGTGGGCCTGCTGATGCTGCCGCTGGCCGGGATGTCCGTGGCGGCCACGCCATGGGCGGTCAAGGCGATGGGAAGGTTCGGGGTACGGCGCGTCCTGCTTGCCGGCGTCGTACTGCTGACCGCTGCGGCCGGGCTGATGTGGCTGC
This sequence comes from Arthrobacter sp. Y3221087, assembly GCF_059089905.1. Lineage (NCBI taxonomy): Bacteria > Bacillati > Actinomycetota > Actinomycetes > Micrococcales > Micrococcaceae > Arthrobacter > Arthrobacter sp. Y3221087. The sequence continues at coordinate 34,503 of NZ_JBNHFE010000007.1, read as the reverse complement.
TGACCGGAACGCTGGCCATACCGCTGGTGGTGGTGATGACCGCCCTCATGGGCGTGCCCTACGGGACGGTGGGGATTGCCTCCAACCAGGGCATGTTCGTGTCCACCCGGCCGCAGGAGCGGGGAGTGGCGGCGGGCATTTACCAGACGTGCCGGTACGTGGGCGCCATTACCGCCACCGTGATGATCGGCGTCTTCGCGGCCGGCGGGGTGGACCAGGAAAGCTGGGCGCGAATGGTGCTCGCCATGCTGGTCCTGTGCGTGGTGACGTTCTGCGTAAGCCTGCTGTGGCGGCAGCGGGAGGCCCAGCGCCACCCCTAGGAAGCGTTTGGACGCCGTGCCATGCTGGCCCCATGGGAAACATGATGACTCTGGGAAACGCCGCAACCTCGGTGCAGACCTATGTGGCTGAGCCCCCGGGAACACCCAAGGGCGGCCTGGTGGTGGTGCATGAGGTGTGGGGCCTGGTGGACCACATCAAGGACGTCGCGGACCGGTATGCCGCGGAAGGCTACCTGGTGGTCGCGCCGGACCTGCTGTCCGGAGCCGGGGGCGTGCCGGACCTGAGCGGGGAGCTTCAAAAAGCGGTGTTCGACCCCGAACAGCGCAGCAACGCGCAGCCCCGGATGCGGAAGCACATGGCGCCAATGCGCTCGCCGGAATATGCCAAGCACGCGGTTGACGGCCTCCGGATCTGTTTCGACCACCTGGACGGTGTGCCGGGACTGTCCGGCCGCGTGGCCGCGACGGGCTTCTGCCTGGGCGGGACCTACACCTTTTCCCTGGCCGCAGCCGAACCCAGGCTGCGTGCGGCCGTTCCCTTCTACGGCCACGCTGAGTTCAACGACGCGGAGCTGGGTGCCATCGCCTGTCCGGTCCTGGCGTTCTATGGGGGGAAGGACACTGCCCTGATGGAGGATCTGCCCGGGCTGAAGCGGCGGATGGCGGCAGCGGGCGTGGATTTTGAAACCGTGGTGTATCCGGAGACGGGCCATGCCTTCTTCAATGACACCAACAGGTACACCTACAACGCCGAAGCTGCGGCCGACGCATGGACCCAGACGCTCGCGTTCCTGGACAGAAGCCTCAGGAACTAGCACGCCGGGATTATCGTGGACGTATGGACTCTCCGAAGGTTCAGCTGTACCTGGATATCGCCGCCAAGGGACTGGGCATCATCGGTGTTGCGCTGATGATCTTCACCCGGGGCGGCTGGTTCTACGTTGGGGTGGCCGCGGTGGTCCTGGGCGTGCTGTTCATGGGCGGCTCCCTGGTGGCCAGCCGGAAGCTGCGCCAGCGCAGGTGGGACGGCACGCGGCGGACCTGAGCCCGCCGCGTCCCTGCGAAGATTGCGGCTGCCGTACCGGAACGCCGCCGTCGTCGAGCCCTAGGTGTACATCAGCGAGCCGGGCGTGGTGAGCTTCTGTCCCGTTTCCAGCCAGGTCTTCAGGCCGGACAGGATCATCGGCCAGCCGCCGTAGAGCTGCTCGTTGGCGCCTTCGCGGAGGTCGCTGTGGGTGACGGTCAGCCGGCATGAGTCGCCCACGGGTTCGATCTCCCAGGTGATCTTGGAGGTCCCCTCGGCCTTGACGTCCTCGCCCCACAGCGCCCGCATGGTCTGGACGAGCCGGCGGGGCGGGTCCACTTCCAGGTTTTCGCCTTCACCCAGCGGTGCGTCAGCCTTGACGTTGTTCATCACGAAGCGACCGCCCGCCGTCCAGTCTGACTCAATGGTGTTCCCGAACTGGTACTTGCTGCGGATGTCGCTGTCCGTAATGGCTTCCCACAGCCGCTCGGGCGTGGTCTTGATGTAAATCTCGAAGATCTTTTCCATGGGACTTTCCAATCTGGATTTGAGGTCGCTGAGGCCAGCGGCCCATGGTTCTGCGTATTTGCTCACCCAGCGGTCGTGGACCAGGCGGATGGGTACCGGGTTCAGGAAGTGCAGCTTTTCCCGTCCCCGACGGCGGGTCACCACCAGGCCCGCATCCTCCAGCAGGCGGAGGTGCTTGGCGATCCCGAACCGGGTCATGGCGAACCGTGCCTCAAGTGCGCTCAGGGTCTGGCCATCCTCCCGGAACAGCTCATCCAGGAGGTCCCGGCGGGTGGGGTCGGCGAGTGCTTTGAACACGTCGTCCATGCCTTCATAATAGGTGACCAAATGGTCACATATCAAGGGGTTCCATCGCTCTTCCCGTCCCGCGGGGCCTCAACTAGGGGGTGGTGGACGGCTGGCGGGGCTGGATGTTGTGGTTCCGGCTGAAGAGGTTGCCGGGATCGTACCGCTGCTTGAGGCCGATGAGGTTCCCGTACTTGTCCGCACCGTAGGTCAGGCGTGCGGCGTCCGGGTCCTGGCGGGTTTCGCCGCCCAGGAAGTTCAGGTATTCACCCTGTTCCGCGAAGGGCTGCATCCGTGCGTGTGCCTGCCGCGCAAACTCGGTGAGGCGTACGTCGTCGTCCGCGTCGGACCAGAAGCCGTAGACGTTCAGCAGGAACCTCGAGGACCTGTTGGGGTAGGCGGTGGACTCCTCCGGCACCCGGCTGAAGGCTCCGCCCAGGAGGTGGATGTCGATCCCGGTGCCCCGCCACTGCACCTGAGAGGCAATACCTGCCACCACGTCGATGACTTCCCGGTCCAGCCGGGAGAAGGAGACGTTCTTCCAATAGCCGCGTGAGCCGGTGGGGAAGAGGCTGTCCATGGCGCTTTGCCACTCGATCCAGGAAACCGGGCCCACCTCCTCCTGGTCCGGCGGCGCGAGTTTCCGCAACTGGTCGATGAGGTCCAGTCCGGGCTGGTGGTCGGTGCCCGCCCAGGCGCACCCGATGACCATCCAGACGGCGTCGCCCAGTCCGAATTCGGGTGGAAAAGCGATGAAGCTGACAATCGGGTTCATCTCGTCCGGCAGGTCCCGGGTCCAGGCCTCGAAACCGGCTAGGGCGTCCTTCCAGTGCTCGGGAGCATAGAAGAGGTTCCCGCCCAGGACGGGCTGGGGAAGCGGCCGGGCGCGGAACGTGAAGGAGGAAACGACGCCGAAATTGCCGCCGCCGCCGCGCACTCCCCAGAAAAGCTCAGCGTTTTCATGCTCACTCGCGCGGAGGTGGTCGCCGGCGGCCGTGACGATGTGCACCGAGTTCAGGTTGTCGAGCGCCAGCCCGTTGCTCCGGGTGAGCCAGCCGACGCCGCCCCCGAGGGTGAGTCCGGCGATGCCCGTGGCGCTGATGACCCCGATGGGGACCGCCAGGCCGTGCTCCACCGTCGCCCTGTCCACGTCCGCCAGGGTTGCGCCCGGCTCCACGGTGACCAGGCGCGTAACCGGATCCACCGCAACCTCACGCAGCCTGCTCAGGTCCAGGACCAGGCCGCCCTCCACGCTGCCGTGCCCGGCCACATTGTGTCCGCCGCCCCGGACGGCCAGCACCAGTCCGGTGCTGCGGGCTGCGGCCAGGACGGGGTCGATGTCCGCCACGGAACCGGCCAGGGCGATGGCCCGGGGATGCAGGTCATGCATGCCGTTCCAGACCCGGCGCGCGTCCTCGTAGCCGGCGTCGCCGGGCTGGAGCAGGCTGCCGCTGAGCTGGCTGCGCAACCCTTCCAGTGCCTGGGTGATCTGGTCTTCTGAACGGCCTTGTTCCATGGTCTGACCTCGCCGGATACAGTGCCGGGTCCTCACCGATCCGGCCGGGATGAACGTGGAGTGCGCACCTTGAACGGGCACGATTGGCAACGGCACTCCAAGTATCTGGCGGCCCCCCGGGGCGGTCAATAGCGTGTGCCCGGTGCCGGACGCCTATGGCCCAAGGGGCAGGAAAACCAGGGCGAGCAGGGCCGGCAGCGTGGCGGCCAGCGTTCCAGGGACGCTCTCCCATTTCTTCGGATAGTGTCCCTGCAGGTCCGCCAGCAGCATGGTGGGCGCGGTGAGCACCATGTTGAGGCAGCAGTAGACCACCAGGGTGTAGCCCACCACCAGTTCACCGATGTTCACCGCGACCAGTCCGGCAACCACGCCCAGCGCGACCACCAGGTTCCTGTAGCCGGTGGGGATGGCCCACATCATCACGGCGGGGACGTTTTCCGGCGGCGTGCTCAGGAACTTCTGCGCCCACGGTTTCCGCCAGAGCAGGAAACTCTCTATCGGAAACACGCCGACGTAGACCACCACAGCCAGCACCGCGAATACCTGGGACACCACGTTCATGCTCGAAGGGTAGGCGCAGCCAGCGCATGGTCCCATCCCCAAAACAGGGGATTGCAGGCCGTCCCCTGCGGCGGATACTGGTTCTATGTGGGAGGAGCGCGCGGAGCGTGCCCGCCGCGAAATCGCGGTGCTTGCCGCCGGCGGACTGGATCTGGCGGACCTCTACCGCGCCGCCCTCGGGCTGGTGCGGCAGTCGGTGCCTTTCGACCAGGCCTGCTGGGCCGGCGTCGACCCTGAAAATATGGTGATGAACTCTGTGACCAACTGGCGGCCCTGGCCCGTCACGGAAGAGTACGCTATCCGCTTCGCCCAGTCCGAATATGAGGGCACCGAACCCAACACCTTCGCCCGGCTCGCCCTGCGTCCCGTTCCGGTGGCACGGATCTCCGACGCCCCCAGACATGAAGTGGCCGGCAGCGTGCGGGTGAACGACCTGCTGCGTCCCATTGGCCTGGTGCATGAGCTCCGCGGAACGTTCCGGGTGGACCAGTCGTGCTGGGGCGTGGGCAGCCTGTTCCGGGAAGGCGGCCGGGACTTCAGCGACCGCGAGGTGGAATTCCTGGCTGCCGTCACCGCCGCGCTCGCCGCCGCCACCCGGGTCGCGGCCCGGGTGCGCAACCAGCTGTGGCAGCCCGACGGACCCGTGATTGTCCTGGCCGGTGAGCACGGCGAGCTGCGGGCAGCGACGCCGGCCGCGGTCTCGTGGCTCAAGGACCTGGACGACGCCGCCCCCGGCCAGTTCAGCATGGTGCTGTTCGCGGTGGTCGCACAGGCAAAAGCCGCGCCCTCCGGCACGGCCCGGGCCCGCATGCGGGACGCCGGCGGCAGCTGGGTGGTCCTGCAGGCCAGCCGGCTGATCACCGGCGACGACCCCCGGCAGATGGTGGTGACCGTGGAGCCCGCGTCCACCCGCCAGGTGCTCACCCTGCTGCTCTCGGCCTACGGCCTGACGCCCCGCGAACAGGAGGTCTGCCTGGAGCTCATGTCCGGCAGCTCCAGCGCTGCCATAGCCGGGCACCTGTTCATCTCCCCGTACACCGTGCACGACCACCTGAAGGCGATTTACGGGAAGGTTGGGGTGGGCAGCCGCGGCGAACTGGTGGCCAAACTGTCGGCCTGAGCTCCGTGCCTCATGGCAAAATTGCCTCCATGTTGCCCCTGAGCCAGATCGCAGCGCTGCGGGACACCGTAGATCACGAATGGCGCTCGCCGGTTGCCGATGCCGTGGGTGAGCGGTGGGGCATGCCCGAGGGCACGCTCCGCTTTTGGCGTTCGTCCGCGGCCCACGTGTTCGTTGCCCCGCCGGGAGCCGATCCCCGGGGGGTCCTGTACGCGCGGTTCGCGCCGGCAACAGAGCCTGCAGGAGGCCGACTTGCCCGCGGCTCGCGGTTCCATTCGCGTCTGGCGGCTGCCGGTGCCGCCGTCGCCCAATCCTTCCCCTCCCTGGCAGGCGCCGCCCTGGAGCTGGTGCGCACCCCGCTCGGAGACATGTACGCCAGCGTGGCAGGCAAGGTGGACGGCGATGAGCTGGACGTTGAAGGGATCGACGCCGGTGCTGCCGCGGCTTGGGGCGCGGCGCTGGGAGCCTTCCAGGACGCCGCGGGCCCCCTGGCCGTTCCACTTCAACCGGAGGCGCCGGCACCGTTCGACGCCCTGGCCGAAGCCGCGTCCGTGATGGCGGATCCGGAACTGGAGGAGGCGGCGAAGCGCCTGGCCGGGCTCATGGCCGCCGGTCCGGCGGTGCCGCTGGTGATGGGCCATGGCGACTTCGAACTGGACAACCTCCGCTGGACCGACAGGGGATTTACAGGCTTCGATTTCGACGAAGCCAGGGTAATGACGGCTGCGGCGGATGTGGCCTCGGCGGCGCGGGACCTGCTGGGACCGCAGCCCGGATTCCCGGAATATCCGGAGCTCCTCGCGGCCTTCCTCGACGGCTACCAGTGCGCGTCAGGCATCGGGCTCGGGCCGCGGGAACTGGTCCTGCCCCGGGCAGACTTTGCCGCGCAGCAGCTGCTGGAGGCTCCCCATGTTCTGGACATCAACCCGGCTGGCCCCGGCTGGCTGCACGATCTGGCCGGCTCCCTGCGCGTTCACTACGGGAGCCAGCGCAGTATCCTGCTGGCGACGGCGGAGGTGTTGGCCTAGGCGGGATCCTTCACCTTGGCCGCCGTCACCGGGCGGGGCTCCAGCCACACCTGCTCCCGCGGTCCCGGCGGGTAAGCGTGCCGCTTGCCGGCAAGTGTGATGGCCAGCGCCGCCACCACCGGCAGTGCTGCGGCAACCGGAACCAGCAGCGGGCCGCCGGTAACCAAGGCACCGGAGCCATACAGTGCACCGACGGTGATGCCCAGCTGGATGGTGAGCACGGTCAGTCCGTTGGCCGCCTCCTGGTACTCGCCGCCGGCGCGAAGGATGGCCGCCTGGTTGTAGATGCCGATTGCCCCGAGCCCCGCGCCCCAGACCGTCATCAGCACAAGGGCCAGCGGAAGGTTGCCCGAAGCCAAAGGCAACAGGAACATCGATGCGGCGATTGCCGCCGTCGTGATGATCAGCGATCGCCGCGGATGTGAGTCCACGGTGAGGCCCGCCACCCAGATGCCCAGCAGGCCCGAGGCGCCGAGGACGGTCAGGGAAAGGCTGATGGCGTAGTCCGGCAGGCCGGCCTCTCGCACGAACGGGGCGATGTAGGTGAACAGCGCGAAGTGCGCCAGGACCAGCAGCGGCCAGGCGGTGGCTACCGCCTTCACCCCGGGCTGGGTGACGGCACGGCGCATGGAGGGCCGGGCGGCGTCGGAGATCCGCTGGACCCGCGGCAGGAGGAAGAAAGCCAGGACCGCCAGGACCAGGCCGAATCCCGCCAGCACCAGGAATCCGGCCCGCCAGCCGAGGAACCCGCCGAGCGCGGTACCCAGCGGCGCGCCGATGGCCAGCCCCAGGCTGTTGCCACTGAATACGATGGCCAGGGCCTTGCCCACCTTGTCCGCCGGAACCACCCTCGTGACGAACGGCGCCATGGTGGTCCAGAGCAGGCCATGCGCCAGTCCGCCCACCATCCGGGCGATCATCGCCGTCGTAAAATCCGGGGCGAGGCCCACCCAGGCGTTGCTGGCCGCGAACGTGACCACCAGGCCCACCAGCAGGGCATGCCGGGGGATCCCCGCCAGCAGCCGCGCGGCCGGAACCACCGTGACCACAATGACGGCGGCGTAGGCGGCGGCAAGGTAGCCGGCCACGGGCTCGGATACGTTCAGCCCGCTGCTGATCTGCGGCAGCAGGCCGGAGGGCAGGAGCTCCGTGGTGATGGCCGTGAAGGCGATGGTGGCCAGGACCGCCATCGCGGCATAGGGGAATCGGGCAGGGGCAGGCGCGGGCATCGCGGAAGGCATGCGAAGGGGGTCCATTCAAGGGGGAGGGAGTGGAACGCGGCGTTGCTGGCCGGACAAATTCCTTCCTTAAATTTACAGGACCGGGACCGCTGTCACGTACATGACAAGGTCCTCCTGCGCGCCTCCCCGGCTACGTCCCGGCCGTGCCTGCCAGCCCCATGAACATGGTCCGGTGCAGGATGTCCACGTGCCGCCGGGAGACCTCCACCGCGGCCGGGACATCGCCGTTCCGGAGGGCCTTGACGAGCTCGATGTGGTCCTGGTTGGACTTGTGCAGCAGGTCGATGGGGTAGGGGATGAAGTAGTCGTACAGTTCCGCGAGGGTCTCGTGGTAGACCCCGACGGCGGTCCCCAGCCCCGAGGAGGATCCCACCAGCTGGTGGAACTGCTCGTCCGACTGGTGGTAGTCGGACCAGTTGGCTGCCGCGGCCATGTCCCGGGTCAGCCGTTCCAGCTCGTCCAGCTGTTCAACGGTGGCGTTGATGGCGGCGTAGTGGGTGACTGCGCATTCGAACAGCATTCGCCGGTCCACCAGCTTGTTGACCGCCTGGGACTCGGCGGGGGAGGCCGAAAGCTCCGCGAGGACGTCGCGCGGCGGATGGTCGGCTACGAAGGTTCCGCCCCCGCGGCCCCGGCGGCGCACCAGCACGCCCTGTTCGGCGAGGCTGGCAAGTGCCCGCCGCGCGGTGATGGGGCTGACGGAGAGGCCCAGCGCCACGTCCTCCTGATCGGGCAGCCGCTCGCCCGGCTTGAGCAGCTCCAGTGAGATGGCCATGCCGATCCGGAGCCGCACCGCATCGATCGCGCTCCGGCGGTCCATACCGGTGAGCGCGGGTGAACCGATGGCGGAAGTCTCCTCCATGTGGGGCGTCATACCCGCTACTTTACGGTCCAAACCTGCCCCCTTCCGTTTATTTGATCATTCTGATCTAATATAGTGCAGATCACAGCCCCTTCCATGGAGAACACCATGCACCGCGTCCTTCCCCTCCTCGCCGCCCAGGCCCCGCCCCGGCTGATCGGCGAACCAATATCCGCCTTCGCCGCAGAGGTCCAGGCAGCCCTGGACACCAAGCCCGATACCAAAATGCTGGTGTTCCCCGAACTTCACCTCTTCGGTGACTCCTTTCCGGACCAGCAGCGCACCGAGGTCCTGCGGGACTCGGCCGAGCCCCTGGACGGAACGCGCGTCAAGGAGCTGCAGGAACTCGCCGCCGACCTGAAGATCTGGCTCGTGCCAGGCAGCGTCTGCGAGCGCGGGCCCGAAGGCCAACTTTTCAACACCCAGCTGGTGCTGTCCCCGGAGGGGGAGCTCGCCGGCTACTACCGGAAGATCTTCCCGTGGCGCCCGTTCGAGCCCTACGATCCCGGCGACCGGTTCACCACCGTGGACCTGCCCCGCATCGGACGCGTCGGGCTGAACATCTGCTACGACGCCTGGTATCCCGAGGTGTCCCGGCAGCTGGCGTGGATGGGCGCGGACATCATCCTGAACGTGGTCAAGACCACCACCCCGGACCGCAAACAGGAACTGATCCTCGCCAAGGCCAATGCCATCGTGAACCAGGTGTTTATGGTCAGCGTCAACTGCGCGGGCCCCACCGGCATGGGCAGAAGCATCATCGTGGACCCGGAGGGCAACACTATCGTCGAGGCCCCCGACGACGCCCCGGTCCTGCTCGCAGCGGACCTGGACCTGGCCGCCGTCGAGCAGGTCCGCACGCACGGCACGGAGAACCTAAACCGGCCCTGGTCCCAGTTCCGCGACGGCGAGGCCGCCGTCGAACTTTCCGTCTATCAGGGCCGGATCAACCCGGCCACCTGGACACCGCCGTCCTACAAGCCCTAAGGAAACACCGTGACAACCACCCTCACCCGCACGCTGAAGCTGCCCTCGCTGGTGCTGTTCGGCCTGGCGTACCTGACCCCGCTGATCGTCCTGGCCATCTTCGGCCTCATCGCCGAGACCACCGGTGGCGCCACCCCGTCCGCGTACCTGGTGGCGATGGCCGCCATGCTTTTCACCGCGCACAGCTACGGCCGGATGGCCGTGGCCCACCCCGTGGCTGGTTCCGCTTACACGTACGTCCGCCGGTCCATCGATTCCCGGGTCGGGTTCATGGTGGGCTGGGCGGTGCTGCTGGACTACCTGTTCCTGCCCATGGTCATCTGGCTGATCGGCGGCTCGTACCTGAGCGCGCAGTTCCCCGGCATCCCCATCGGTGTCTGGATTGTGGGCTTCATCGTGATCACCACGCTGCTGAACATCCTGGGCATCAAGGTGGCGGACAAGGCCAACTACGTGCTGATGGCGTTCCAGCTGCTGGTCCTGGTGTTCTTCGTGGCGCTTGCCATCGGCAACGTGGTGTCCACCTCCGGCGCCGGGGGACTGGTGAGCAGCCAGCCGTTCTTCAACGACACCGCCAGCTTCGCCACCATCTCGGCCGGCGCCGCGATTGCCGCATACTCCTTCCTGGGCTTCGACGCCGTCACCACGCTCACCGAGGAGACCGTGAACCCGCGCCGCACCGTGCCCCGGGCCATCATGCTCATCGCCCTGATCGGCGGCGGCATCTTCGTGGCGGTGTCCTATGTGACCCAGCTGGTCCACCCGGGCGGCGTGTTCGAGGACTCGGCCTCAGCGGCCAGTTCCATCGCCCTGCAGATCGGCGGGCAGCTGTTCGGTGCCGTGTTCCTGGCCGGCCTGGTGGTGGCGCAGTTTGCCTCCGGCCTCGCCGCGCAGGCCAGCGCCTCCCGCCTGCTCTACGCGATGGGCCGCGACTCCGTCCTGCCCAAGGCGGTCTTCGGCAGGCTCCACCCGAAGTTCCACACCCCGGTGCTGAACCTGGTGGCCACCGGCGCCGTCGGCCTGATCGCACTGTTCCTGGACGTGGCCACATCCACGTCGTTCATCAACTTCGGAGCGTTCACCGCCTTCACGCTGGTCAACGTCTCGGTGGTGTTCCACTACCTCCGCCGGCGGCGGGCCGGGGAGAACCTGAACCCGCTGTCCTACGTGGCGGTCCCGGTTGTCGGCGCCGTCATCTGCACCTACCTGCTCTCCCGGCTGGACAGCAACGCCATTACGCTGGGAGTCTCCTGGCTCATCCTGGGTGCGCTGGTCCTGGCGCTGATCACGCGCGGCTTCCGGGCTGCGCCGCCGGAGATGGCCAGCACCGAGAAGGCCACGGTGGAGGCGGGGGTCTAGCACGGGCCTCCGGGAGTGCAACGGGAAGGGCAGGCGTGAAGATAGCGCTCGGGCAGCTGGCATCCGGCACGGACATTGCGGCGAACCTCGCGGCGATCGACAGCTTCGCCGCGCAGGCCGCCGCGGACGGCGCCGGCCTGGTGGCCTTCCCGGAGTACGCCACCTACGAAAAGAAGATCGTGGACGCCACGTTCCCGGCGGTGGCCGAGCCGCTGGACGGCCCGGTCTGCCGGGAACTGGCCGCCACCGCCGCCCGCCACCGCATCGCGCTGGTGGCGGGCGTGGTGGAAGCCTCGGAGGATCCGGGCAAGGCCTACAACACCCTGGTGGCGTTCGGGGCCGACGGCGGCCGGCTGGCTTCCTACCGCAAGATCCACCTTTTCGACGCGCAGGGCTTCGACGAATCCCGGTTCATCAGCCCCGGCCCGTCCCTGGAGCCGGTCGTCTTTGAATCCGGCGGGCTGCGGTTCGGCCTGCTGACCTGCTACGACCTGCGGTTCCCGGAACTCGCCAGGGCCCTGGCCGACGCCGGCGCGGCCGTCCTGCTGGTCCCCTCGTCGTGGGTGCCGGGCACGCACAAGACCGGGCAGTGGCTGGCCCTCAACGCGGCCCGGGCTATCGAGCACAGCGTCTACGTGGCCGGCGTCTGCCAGGCTCCGCCGGTCTCGGTGGGCCGCAGCGTGCTGGTGGACCCGATGGGCGTGACAGAGGCGGACCTTGGCCTGGAGCCCGGCGTCCGGGTGGTTGAGGTCCTGCCGGAGACGGTGGAGCGGGTGCGCGGACAGTTCCCGATGTTCCGGCAGCGCCGGCTGTAGGCGGAGCCCCGGGACAGCGGCGGGGCTCCGCCCTTAGCGGCCGGCAGGTTCCCTGGCCGGCTCGTTCGCACTGATCCGGGCGTCCAGCAGGCCTGCGGCCACGGCCGGGGCGAGCCCGGGCGCCAGCGGAAGGCGGGGGACCACCAGGCAGTGCCAGAGGTGGTAGATGTCCGCCTTGCCGGACCAGACGGTGGAAGTGACATTGCCGTTCTCGTCGAGCTCCTGCTTCCAGGATCCGTGCTCGTAGTCAATGAACCAGTCGCCGGCATGGTCCCAGATGCGCTCGTACCAGTCCGCGTACTGCTTTTCCCCGGTGGCGATGTACAGGGCCGCAGCCCCTCCGATTGCCTCCGCGGGCACCCAACGGATGCGGGTGGTGACTACGGGCTTCCCTTCCCAGTCCACGGTGTAGACAAAGCCGGGGTGGCCGTCCGGCTGCCAGGCGTCGCGGATGGCGGCGTCGAACAGGCCGCGGGCGTCTTCCAGCAGCCAGTCCGGGACCGCCAGGCCGCGGGCTTCGAGCCCGGCACGGAGGTGGAGGAGCAGCCGCGCCCACTCAACCCAGTGTCCGGGGGTGCCGCCGTACGCACGGAACTGGCTGGCCCGGTCATCGGTGTTGTACTCCGGCATCGGGTTCCAGTCCGGGTCGAAATGCTCGAACACCCGGTAGTTGTTGTTGCGGGCGAACTGGTGGATGAGCACCTCGGCGATGTGCAGGGCCCGCTCAAGCCAGCGGTTTTCCCCGGTCACGTCGGCCACGATCAGGTACGCCTCCACCGAGTGCATGCTCGCGTTCCCGCCGCGGTACGCCTCCGTTTCGGTGAACTCCCGGTTCCAGGAGTCGAAGCACATGTTGGCCTTGTGGTCCCAGAACTTCGTGTCGGCTACCTGCAGCGCCTTGTCCAGCAGTTCCTGCCCGCCGGGGCGCCCTGCAGCCACGGCGCTGGCAGCGGCGAGGAGCACGAAGGAGTGCTGGTAGCCGGACTTGATGTCGTTCACCGGGCCGTTTTCGTTGATCTCGGCGTACCAGCCGCCGAACTCGTCATCATGGAAGCCCCCGTTGAGCGCCGCGATGCCGTGGTCCACGAGGGTCCCCGCGCCGGGCCGTCCCAGCAGGGCAGCAACGGAAAAACTGTGGACCATCCGCGCGGTAATCCAAAGATGGGTCGGCTTGTCGGCGAACACCTTGCCGTAGTTGTCGAGCCAGCCGAATCCCGTGGGCACCTTCGACGCCACGGCGAAATTGATCAGCCGGTCGGTCTCGGCCTCGAGCCATCGTGCGTGAGCGGCACTGTTCAGCCACGTCATGTTATTTCCTCTCTCTGATACAGGTGCAGGTGAAATCGTTGGGGTCACCCGGCGGCGTCGAGCACGCCGCGGATGATGGTGGCGGCCGCCCCCAGGTACGCCAGGATGATCAGCAGGATCTGCGCCGCGCGGGCGGGGACGAACCTTGCGGCGGCGTCGCCCAGCACCAGTCCGGCCAGGCAGGCGACGGCGACGCCCACCCACATGCCCCAGGGCAGGGCAGGGAAGGTGGCCGGCGCAGTCACCACCTTGGAGACCAGGGACAGCGCGCCGATCGTGAAGAAGTACGGCTGCATGGTGGCAGCGAAGGACTTGTGCTGCCACCGGGTGGCGATGGAGTACATGCTGACCGCCGGCCCGCCCACGCCGGCTGCCGTGTTCATGAAGCCGCTCAGGCCGCCGGCGGCCAGGAGATAGCGCCGCCGCGGCGGAAGGGTGGCGGATTTGAGGACCAGCAGGACGGTCAGCCCGACGGCGAGGATCACCCCGATGGAGATCTCCAGGACCGCCGGCGGGATGAGCCGGATCAGGAATGCCGCCGGGATGATGCCGAGCAGCGCCGAGGCCGCCAGCCACAGGTACCGCTGCCAGTCGACGTCCCGGACCACGCGGAAGATGATGGCCCCGGCCGTCACAGCGCTGCAGACGTTCACCAGCACTACGCCTTCCACCGGGCCCAGCAGCAGGACCAGGAACGGGGCGGCCACCAGGGCGAAGCCCATGCCGGTGATCCGCTGCATCCCGGCACCCACCACCACGGCGCCCAGCACCAGCCCGGTGGTCAGCACTTACGGCCTCCAGGCCACGTACTGGACCTCCTCGAACTCCTCCAGGCCCAGGCTTGATCCTTCACGGCCCAGGCCTGACTGCTTGACGCCGCCCATGGGTGCGAAGGCCACGGATGGCAGGGGGTCGTTGACGCCCACGATGCCGGCCTCGAGCTGTTCCGGGATCTCCCAGCCGCGCTTCGGGCTGCCGCTCCAGACGTACGCGGCGAGGCCCATTTCGGTGGCGTTGGCCTTCCGGATTGCCTCTTCCTCCGTGGCGAAGGTGACGACGCCGGCCGCCGGGCCGAACACTTCCTCGCCAACCAGCGGGGCGTCGTCGGGAACATCGGCCAGCAGCGTGGGAGCCAGGAAGGACCCCTGGCCCGGCACGTCGGTCCGTTGTGTCACGCGGCGCGCACCGCGATCCAGGGCGTCGTCCACCAGTGCCTGCACGGCGGACACCCGGTCCGCGTCGATGACCGGACCCAGGTCCGGGACCGGCGCACCGCCGTCGGGAACGCCGTGCCCGATGCTCATGGCATCAAAGCGCGCACCAAGCCGTGCCGCGAATTCGTCGGCGATGCTGTCCTGGACCAGGAAGCGGTTGGCCGCCACGCAGGATTGGCCGGTGTTGCGGAGCCGGCCCAGCACGGCGCCTTCGACGGCGGCGTCCAGGTCCGCGTCCTCGAAGACGATGAACGGGGCATTGCCGCCCAGTTCCAGCAATGGCCGGACCACGCGTTCGGCGGCGGAGGCCATGATCTGTCGGCCCACGCCGGTGGATCCGGTGAAGCTGACGGCCCGCACGGCAGGGTGGGACAGCAGGGCCGCGGTGATCTCGCGGGAGGGGCCGTGGACCAGGTTGACCACGCCGGCCGGGAACCCGGCGTCGTGCAGGACCTCGAACAGGCCGGTGGCGGCGAGCGGCGCCTTCTCGGACACCCGGCCCACCACGGTGCAGCCGGCGGCGAGCATGGCGGCGAGCTTGCGGGCCTGGATTGACACTGGGAAGTTCCATGGCGTGAGGCTGAGCGCCACGCCGATGGGCTTCCGGCTGCTGAGGTGGCGGCGGCCCTGCAACTCGGGCGGGCTGATGGTGCCGGTGGCGCGGCGGACTTCCTCGGCGAACCAGCGGAAGTACTCCACGGAGAAGTCCACCTCGCCCTGGGCCTCGGGGAGCCGCTTGCCGGCCTCGAGGGCCAGGGTGTGCGCGAGTTCGTCGCGGCGTTCGGCCAGGAGGTCGGCGGCGTTGCGCAGCAGGTCGGCCCTGTTCCGGGCCGTGGTGCGGGACCAGGACCCGAACGCCTGCGCCGCGGCGTCGGCGGCCCGGGTAGCGTCCTCGCCGGTGCCCCAGGCCACCTCGCCCACGGTGCTGCCGTTGCCGGGGTCCGTCACGTCCTTCGTGCCGCCGGCGGCGTGCCAGGTGCCGTTCACCAGGTGGCCGGCTGATTTCAAATTCACGGATGATGCCTTTCGTTGGGCGGGCAGGAGACCGGGGTGCTCAGCCCTTGCTGGCGCCGGCGGTGATGCCTGCAACGAAGTACCGCTGCAGGAAGACGTACGCCACCACCACGGGAAGGGAGGCCAGGATGACCCCGGCGAAGAGCAGCGGGTAGTCGGTCTGGAACTCGCCCTGGAAGCTCAGCAGCGCCAGCGGCAGGGTGCGGTTGCCGGGGGACTGGATGAACAGCAGCGGGTAGAGCAGCTCGTTCCAGTGGATGACGAACAGGAAGATCGCGGCGGCGGCGATGGACGGTGCGGACAACGGCAGGGCGATGGAGGCGTAGGTCTTCCAGGGCCCGGTCCCGTCGATGGATGATGCTTCGTAGAGCTCCTTGGGCAGGGTCCGCATGAAGCCCCCCAAGATGAAGACGGCGATGGGCAGCGTGGACACTACATTGGCCAGGATCAGGCCGGCCAGGCTGTCCAGCAGCCCCAGCCGGCCGAACAGCACGTACAGCGGCACCATGTTGGCCTGCGCGGGGATGGCCATGCCCAGGACCAGGAAGCCGAAGATGGCCCATGACATGAAGCCCTTCAACCTGGAAATGGCGTAGCCGGCCAGGCTGGCCAGGAACAGGGTGACCGGCACGGATATGGCGGTGACGATCACGCTGTTCATGAAGGACGATCCGAGGTCCTGGCCGCCGATCACCTCCGCGTAGTTGGCGGGGGACAGGGACTGCGGCAGGCTGAACGGTCCGGCGAAGAGCTCCTGGGTGGACTTGAAGCTGCCGAAGCCCACTACCGTCAGCGGGACGATGATGATGATTGCGTAGATGCCAAGGATGGCACGGCGGCTGATTGAGGCGAGCATGCTGTCATTCCCCCTTCGGGGTCAGCCGGAGCAGCCGGCGCTGGAGCCAGGTGACCAGGGCGATCATCGCCATGAAGATGATCGACTGGGCGGCGGCGTAGCCGAACTCCGAGTTGGCGAAGGTGCTGTAGATGCGGGTGGAGAGGATGTCCAGGGAGCCCTTGGGCGGGTTGCCCGCGATGCCCAGGATCAGGTCGAAGGCCTTGAACGACTGCACCGTGGTGTAGGCCACCACGATGGCGGTTGCGGGGGCCACGAACGGCCAGGTGATGGACTTGAACTGCTGCCACCGGCCGGCGCCGTCCATTTCCGCGGCCTCGTAAAGCTCACGCGGGATGGACTGCAGGCCGGCGATGTACACCACCATCATCTGCCCGGCGTGGAACCACACCTGGGTGACGGCCACCCAGTACAGGGCCTGCGCGTTGTTGCCCAGGTAGGAACCCTGCAGGGCGTCCAGGCCCACCGCGCCCAGGGCCGAGTTGGCCAGGCCGAAGTTGGGGTCGTAGATGAACTTCCAGATGAAGGCCACGGACACGGAGGACAGGATGGTGGGGAAGAAGAACAGGGCGCGGAGCAGGATGCTGCCGCGGGAATTCTTCGTCAGGAGCAGGGCGAGGACCAGCGAGAACGCCGTTTGCGCGATGACCACCAGCAGCATGAACTTCAGGTTGTTGGTCATCGCGTTGATAAACAGCGAGTCACTGGTGAACGCCCGGACGAAGTTGTCCAGCCCCACGTAGTTGAAGGCCGCGGAGAAGCCGTTCCAGTCCGTGATGGCGTACTGGAAAGCCTGCAGCGTGGGCATCACCAGGAAGAAGGCAATGACGGCGACGGCGGGCAGCGGGAACAGGTACAGCGCCGGATTCACCCGGGTGGGGGACCGGCGGCGCACCTTGGCTGCGTCGGCGCCGGTATGGCGGCGCGGCGTCTTCCGCTTGGCCGCCGTTCCGGTGTGGGTGCTCATAGCCGCTCGTCAACAATCTTCTGGGCGGCCTCGGCTGCCTGCTCCGGACTGGTACCGGAGATGACGGCCGTGGCGCTGGCTTCCACCGCGTTGCGGACGTCCAGGTTCAGGAACTGGAACCGGGCGGCCAGGGCGTTGTTCTTCTCCAGCCACGGGCTCAGGCGCTTCAGGTCCGGGTTGGTGTACTCCACGTCCTTCACGGACACGTGCTGTGCCGTCTCGTTGGCGTAGTAGGCGGCGTTTTCCGGCTCGGACAGGAAGTCGATCCACGCCGCGGCGGCCGCCTGGTTCTTGCTGGCGGAGTTGACGCCCAGGATGAACGTTGCGTTGTAGACGCCTTCGTACTTGGCATTGCCGTCCGAGGTGTTGGGGAACACCAGCTCGATGGGGAACTGGGCGCCCAGGCCGCGGACCGCCGCGATGTGGTAGGAACCGGTGGCCAGCATGGCGGCCTTGCCCTGCGAGAACAGGTTCTGCGCCGGCTCCACGGCGGTGCCGGTGGCATTGGGCTGCAGGAACGGGACCAGGTCCTTGTACTGGTTGAGCATCTTGATGAACCAGTCGTCGGTGACCTTCAGCTTGCCCTGCTCAATCTGGGCGGCCATGTCATCCACCGGGCCGTTGTTGGCGATCATGCAGTTGAACAGCTGCCCGCCGTTGCCCACGTCGCCGCCGGGCCAGGAGATGGGCACGACGCCGGAGGACGCCAGTTTCTCGCACATGGCCAGGAAGGAGTCCCAGTCCTTGGGGGCGAGGTCGGCGCCGGCCTTGTCGAACAGGTCCACGTTGGCCATGGGCATGGGGAACACCACCTGGTAGGGCAGGCCCAGGACGTTGTCGCCTGACTTTCCGGCGGAGAGCAGGCTGTCCTCGTAGTTGGAGACGGCCTTGCTGCCCTTGAGGTCGGTGTAGATGCCGGCCTCGGTGAAGTTCTTGAACTGTGCGCCGCGGAAGGTGGCGAACGCGTCGCCGATGGAGCCGCCGCGCAGCTTCTGCAGCGCCTGGGCGTTGTAGTCGTTGGAGGTGGAGATGTCCTGGGCCACCTCCACGCCGTCGTGCATCGCCGCGAACCGCTTGATCAGTTCGTCGAACACTGCCTTGTCCTCGCCGCGCCAGTGGGCGAAGGACACTTTGCCGGTGATGTCGCCGGTGGCCGGTGCGGCCGGGCCGGTGGCGCCGCCGGGGGTGGTGGAGCCGCCCGGTCCGGCGCATGCTGCCGCGGTGGCGCCGAACCCCAGGGCTCCAAGGACGGCGATGGCCTGCCTGCGTGAAATCTGACTCACAATAGTCTCCTCGTTGAGTGTTGCTGTGCCTTATTTGCTGGCTGGAAGGGGGTCACCCGACGGTGACGGGAATCCCCTGGAGGTCGGCGGGTGTGCTCATGCATGCGTCCGCTGGGTGGAGACGACGTCGTCGACCACCGCGCAGAGGCGCTGCAGCCGGCGGACGGCGTCGGTGGACAGGGACTCGACGACGTCGGGGGCGCCGATGCAGGAGGCCCAGACGGCGCGTCCGGAGAGGAAGCCGCAGGCGCCTTCCAGGCAGGCCCACCGCACGGCGTCCGGGAACACGTCCTCGGGGACCCCGGAGGACAGGACCACCCAGGGGCCGTCAATGGCTTTGGTGAGCTCGGCGCAGGCGGCGCGGACTTCGGCTTCGGAGGCCTGGCCCTTGTAGGGGACCTCGGCCTTGTAGAGGTCGGCGCCCAGGCTGCCCAGTTCCTTGGCGGCGGCCAGGATGCCGGCGTTCCAGTCGAAGTCGCCGCCGGCCAGGGGCTTGCGGGAGACCGGTTCGATGATGCTGATCAGGCCGGCGGACTTGCAGCGCTCCACGAACTCTCGGACCATCTCCACCCGGCCTTCGGCGGGCTCGTCGGGGCGGTACAGCACCAACAGCTTCAGCGCCTTCACGCCCAGGGCCGCGTACTTGTGCGGATCCACCAGCCGGTCGATGGTCACCTCGCCCACGAGTTCGCCGTGTGCGGATTCGAAGTGGTCGGCGGAGGCGATGAGGCCGCAGTTCGAGTCCACCACGCCTGCCTCGATGGCCTGGTCCAGGGCGAACTGCCGGTCGATCAGGATGCCGGAGGCGTAGGGGGTGAGGATGCGGGCGGCCTCGAGTTTGAAGTTCCGGAGGTCCTCGTCCGTGACGGGCTGGTCCGTGTGCTCGGCGAACATGTTGCGCATGGCTTCGCGCTGGTCCACGGCGAGCATGGCGAACGCGCCGGACGGGCGTTGCAGCGGGGAAAGGTCTGTGGGGCTCATGGGCTGCTTCTTTCAGCTAGGCGTTGTGCTGGGAACGATGGTTAAGCAGGGACAGGGCTGATGGCCTGGCGGGGGATCATGGAACGGCCGTCCAGCCCCGCGCAGGATGCTGCGGCGGTGCGGCCGGCGAAGGCGGCGGCGTCCACCAGGGGCAGGCCCGCTGCGACGGCGGCGAGGAGGGCACCGTGGTACACGTCGCCGGCGCCCAGGGTTGACACGATGGTGGCCGGGGTGGCGGGAACGTGGACCGGCTCGCCGCCGCGTTCCAGGACCCAGGCGCCTTCGGAGCCGGCGGTGGCGACGACGGCGGAGGCGCCGTCGTCGATCGCCTTCCCCAGGAGGTCCCCGGGGGAGAAGTCCTCGCCGTACGTGGCGCGGAGCCTTTCGATGGTGGGGACGTACAGTGCGACGCCCCGCGGGCTGAAGGACGGGATGGGGTTTCCGGCGTCCACGCTGATCTTGAGTCCGTCCGCGCCAACGCCCGCCACGGCGTTCCAGCCAAGGTGGTCCACGTGCACCCAGGATGCGGAAGCCAGCAGTTCGGCGAAGCGGCTGCCGGCGGGGAAGCTGACGGGCGGGACAGGGCGGGTGACGATGGCGCGGCTTTCGGTGGCCCGGCTGACCACGATCACGCTGGCGCCGGTCTTGACGGCGGGGTCGCGGATGACGGCGGAGGTGTCCACGCCCTCGGCCTCGAGGCCGGCCACGATCCGGTCGCCTTCCTCGTCGGTGCCCAGGACGCCCGCAAAGGCTGTCCGGGCTCCGGCCCGCGCCGCCGCAACGGCCGCCGTGGCAGCGGGGCCACCGCCTGCCGTCGCGAAGTCTGACGCCACCGTACGGCTGTCTGCTGCGGGGAAATCCTGCACCAGGGCGATGGAGTCAAGGGTGGCACAGCCTACGAAGAGCAGGGTTCCAGTTGACGGTTGGGGCACGTTCCACCTCGTTGTAGTTTCGGCTGGTACTGAAGAAATATACACACGCTATGTTGGAATAACAACACTTTCTGTATAGTTCTGTTTGGGATGCAACGCCGCGGTCCCGCCCACTCAACGTAGAGAAACGGAGCAACTCATGTCATTGCCTTCTGCGGAAACGGTCCGGACCATTCGTTATGGCCTTATCGGGGCCGGCCACATGGCCCGCGAACATGTCCGGAACCTTGCACTGATCCCGGGAAGCCGCATCACCGCAGTCTCCGATCCCACGCCGTCCTCCCTGGAAGAGACCGCGCGGGAGATCGGATATGAGGTGCAGGCCTTCGCCTCCCACCAGGACCTGCTCGCCTCGGGACTCGTGGATGCGCTGGTGATCGCCAGCCCCAATGACACCCACCTGGGAATCCTCAAGGACATCTTCGCCAGCGGCAAAAACCTGCCGGTACTGGTGGAAAAGCCCGTGTGCACCACCGCCGCGCAGGCGGACGAACTCGAACGGCTGGCTGCGGACTACACCGCGCCGGTGTGGGTGGCCATGGAATACCGCTACATGCCGCCGGTGCAGGAGGTCATTCAGGCCGCCCACGACGGCAAGCTGGGCAACATCTACATGCTGTCCATCGTGGAGCACCGCTTCCCATTCCTGCACAAGGTTGACGCCTGGAACCGCTTCGCCGAGCGCACCGGCGGCACCCTGGTGGAAAAGTGCTGCCACTTCTTCGACCTGATGCGCCTGATCCTGCAGGACGAACCCACCCGCGTCTACGCCAGCGGCGGGCACGATGTGAACCACATGGACGAGGTGTACGACGGCCGGGTCTCGGACATGGTGGACAACGCCTATGTGATTGTGGATTTCAAGGGCGGGAAGCGCGCCCTGCTGGAGCTGTCCATGTTCGCCGAAGGGTCCAAGTTCCAGGAACGCATCTCCATCGTGGGTGACGCGGCCAAGATCGAGACCCTGATCCCGGTGGCGGCCAACCACTGGATCCCCGGTGACGAAGCCGAAGCCACCGTGGAATTCAGCCCGCGCTCACCGCTCGGCCCGGAAAAGCACGAGGTCCCGGTGGACGAGGCAGTGCTGGCCGCCGGCGCGCACCACGGCTCCACCTACTACGAGCACCTGGGCTTCCGGAAGGCCATCCTGGGCGAAGGCCCGGTGGAAGTCACCGTTGCCGACGGCCTGCAGTCGGTCCGGATGGGCCTGGCCGCCGAGCGCTCCATCGCGGAAGGGCGCCCCGTTGAGCTTGCGAATGCCGGTGCCGGGGTAGGTCGTTAAGTAGATTTGGTGTTGGAATTGCAACACCGGGCCAGGCTGGTGTCCGGGATCTAGGCAGGAAAGAAGGGGCCATGAGCATCGCACGGGAAGAGGCGCCGCTGACGTCCCGCCAGCGCAGCATCTTGGACGAGCTCGGCCGGCGGGGGTTCATTTCCACCACTGACCTGGCAGAGAGGTTTGCCGTCTCGGACATGACGGTGCGCCGGGACACCCGGGTGCTGGCCAAGCTGGGGCTGGTCCGGGTGGTCCACGGCGGTGTCAGTGCCGTCCACGGGCACGGGCAGAACGCTGACTTCGCCGCCCGGGTCCGGGAGGACGCCGATGCCAAGCTCAGGGTGGCCCGGGTGTGCTTGTCCATGATCGGTGAGCGTGACGCCATCATCCTGGACGCCGGGACCACCACGTACCAGATCGCCCACGAGCTGCCTGCGTCCTTCACCGGCACCATCATTACCCACTCGGCTCCGGCCATCCAGCGCTGCCTGCAGCTCACGTCCGCCCGGACCATCTGCCTTGGCGGAGAGCTGCTCCTGGACAGCCAGGCGTTCAACGGCCCCATGACGGTCACGGCCGCCGCCGGCTTGCGTGCCAAGACGGCCTTCATCGGCGTCAGCGGTATCCATGACGAGGCGTTCTACATTGAAAGGGACGTTGAGCGCGCCACTAAGATCGCCCTTATGGATTCGGCAGAACAGGTGGTGGTGGTGGCTACCCACCAGAAGATGCTGCGGTACGCGCTGGCCCGGCTGGCGGGCTTCGACGCGGTGGACGTGCTGGTGACGGACGCGCCGCCGCCGCGGGAAATCGAAACGGCTTTGAGCGCCGCCGGCGTGAAGCTGATGGTTGCCGCGTGAGCGCGCGGCTGCGGGTGTGCCTGCCCGACCAGAGGCTGCTGGACGCGCTCGAGCCCACGGACGGCGTCGACTTTGTGCTCTGGGACTTGACGGGCCCTGCCCCGGAGGGCCGGCTGGACCTGCTCGTCCCGGGATACATGGGCAAGCCGGCGGCGCTTGCCGCGCTGGAGGGCGTGGACGTCGGGCTTGTCCAGAGCCAGTCGATCGGATACGACGGCGTCGCTGAGGTCCTGCCGTCCGGCTGCGTTTTCGCCAACGCGGCCGGTGTCCATGAGACCTCGACCGCAGAGCTTGCCCTGGGCATGATGATCGCCAGCCAGCGCGGGATCCCGGACTTCGTCCGGAACCAGGCCTCCGGCACCTGGGACAACAGCCAGCGGGCCAGCCTGGCGGACCGGCGCGTGCTGCTGGTGGGCTATGGGGGAGTGGGCAAGGCCATTGAGGCCCGGCTCCTGCCATTCGAGGCCGAGGTCACGCGGATGGCAAGCCGTGCACGCGAGGACGAGGGCGGAACGGTCTACGGCATCGATTCACTGTATGAGCAGCTGCCGCTGCACGAGATCGTGGTGGTCAGCGTCCCGCTGAGTGAGCAGACCCAGCAACTGGTGGACGCGAAGTTCCTGGCTGCCATGCCGGACGGCGCGCTGCTGGTGAACGTGGCCCGCGGGCCGGTGGCCGATACCGACGCGCTTCTGGCGGAAACCTCGTCCGGGCGGTTGCGCG
The DNA here is from genome assembly GCF_059089905.1 of Arthrobacter sp. Y3221087. Classification (NCBI taxonomy): domain Bacteria; kingdom Bacillati; phylum Actinomycetota; class Actinomycetes; order Micrococcales; family Micrococcaceae; genus Arthrobacter; species Arthrobacter sp. Y3221087. The sequence goes on along the minus strand of NZ_JBNHFE010000007.1, from coordinate 11,482 downwards.
CGGCGCTGGACGTCACGTACCCCGAACCGCTGCCGGCCGGCCACCCGCTCTGGACCACCCCGGGCGTCCTGATCACCCCGCACGTGGGCGGCGCCAGTTCGGCAATGTTCCCCCGGATGGTCCGGCTGATCAGGAAGCAGATCGGGCTGCTGCTGGACGGCAAGGAACCCGCCAACGTAGTTCTCCGTTGACCTATCCAGGCGTGGCCCCGGCTCCTAAGCTGGGGCCATGTCCTCATATGAAGTCCGCCGCAGTGCCGTCATTCCTGCCGCCCCCGAAGATATCTTCCCGCTGGTCAACAACTTCCATCAGTGGACAACCTGGTCCCCTTGGGAGGCCGTGGATCCCGGCATGAGCCGGCGCTACTTCGGCCCGGACTCCGGCGTGGGAGCAGGCTACGAGTGGAGCGGCAACCGCAAGGCCGGCAGCGGGAACATGCAGATCGTCGAGTCGGTGCCGTCCAGCCGCATCAATGTCAGGCTGGAATTCACCAAGCCCTTCAAGGCGCTGAACCCCACCACCTTCACGTTCACGCCAGCGCCGGGCGGCACCGAGGTCAGCTGGGTGATGACCGGTGAAAACAAGGGCCTCCCGGCAAAGCTGTTCTCCCTCTTCGTCAATATGGACAAGATGGTGGGGTCCGACTTCGAACGCGGGCTGGCATCGCTGGCCTCCGCCGTGGCAGCCAAGAAGAAGAGCTAGGGCGGCCGTGGGCGTCGTCGACGATGCACTGGCGGACCTGCCGGAGGCGGAACGCGAGTGCCTGCAGCACGTCATTGAAATTGCCCGGCAACTGGTGCCGGAGGCCACTGAGGGCATGAGCTACGGCATGCCCGCCCTCAAGCTGGACGGAAAGCCGCTGCTGGGAGTGGTGGCCGCCGCCAAGCACCTCTCGGTGTTTCCGTTCTCGCCCGAGGCGGTGGAGGCAGTGGCCGGCCGGCTGGCGGGCTTTTCGCTGTCCAAGGGAACCATCCGCTTCACCGCGGAGCATCCCATTCCGGATGACGTGGTGGAGGACATTGTCGGGCTGCGGCAGGCGGAAATCAGGAAGTAGGGATCCCATGGGAAAGATCATCCTGTCCAACGCCGTATCCGTGGACGGGTTCTTCGAAGGACCGGACCGGGACATCAGCTGGCACCGGGTGGACGAGGAGCTGCTCCGGCACTTCAATGACGAGATTGGGGCGATGGGCGGGATTATCGAAGGCAGGGTCACGTACCAGCTGATGGAGGAAGTCTGGCCGACGGCTGACCAGGATCCGGAGAGCACCCCGGCCATGGTCGAGTTCGCGGGCATCTGGCGCCGCCTGCCCAAGTTCGTCTTCTCCCGCGCCCTCACCACGGCGGGCCCGAACGCGAAGGTGTTTGCCGGCGTCGTTCCTGAAGAAATCCAGGCACTGAAGGCGGAAGCCGGCGGCGACCTCATCATGAGCGGCGCCGACCTTGCCGGAACGTTCATGCGGCACGGCCTGGTGGACGAGTTCCGGATCTACGTCAACCCCGTGGTGATCGGCCAGGGCCGGCGGGTGTTCCAGTCGCCGGACTTCACCGCGGACCTGGATCTGGTGGAGAGCCGCAGCTTCGGCAACGGGGTGGTCCTGCTGCGGTACCAGCGCCGGAACGGCGCCGTTACGCCCGGCCCTTGAGCTTCCGCCAGCCGCCGGCCCGGTTGTCCGCGATCACCGCCCGGAAGATGTCCAGCAGGGCCTCCCCGTTCACGGGATCGGCCTTGTGGAACGCGATGGTGCGCCCCGTCTGGTTGCGGTGGCCGCCGGTGATGATGTGCTGCGGGTCCGGGGCCAGGCCGCCGTCGTACAGGAACACGTTGACGTGGTCCTTGGCCGCGAGGAGTGCACAGATATTGCCGTTCAGCACAAAGTAGGGCTGCACCGTGCGCTTGATGGTCTCCTCCACCCCGGGATCCGCGGCATGCACCAGGTCGCGGACCTGCCGGCAGACCGCCTGCTGCCACTCGGGGAGGGCGTCGATGTACTGGTCAACGCGTGGGTCCTTGGCGTAGTCCATGGCCAGGATCATCTCCTGAATTCGATGCGGACGGAGTTGTCGTCCGGCAGGACGATCACCGTTCCATTCTGCGGCGTCCAGCCGTCATGGAGGAAGAAGAAGCGTCCGCCGCTCAGCACCAGCAGGCGCAGCCCGTCGTACCGGTAGAGGGCCGCGTCCGCGGTGCCAACGTTCACCTCCCTGACCGCGGCCGAGCCGATGCCCAGCGGTTTGGGTGAATACACCTCGGCGCGGGGCATGTACTGCACCCCCTGCTCGTAGTCCACTGCCAGCCGCCGGCCCAGTGCCTGGGCGAAGTCGGCGGTTCCCCAGAAGAGCAGCAGGGTCACGATGCTCAGGACCAGGGTGGTTTCCACCGCGCGCTGCTCGGCGGTGAGGTCCGGGCGTGTGCCGGTCCGGCCCAGCCGGCGAAGATGGACGCACCAGGTGGCCACCAGCACGCCCAACGCCATCAGGTACGGGGTGTAAAGCGCTGCTCTGGCACGCTCCGCGATGGCCAGCAGCAGGCTGGTGCCCACCAGCAGCCCGCTCAGCAGGGCGCCGATGCCGGCCGCCCGGACGATGGCCGCCCGGCCGCGGTCCTCCGCGATGCACCGGCGCAGCCAGCGGTCGAGGGCCAGCCACACCACGGCCAGGACCAGGATGGACACCAGCGGCACGAAGAGCGCGTTGATGCTGATCAGGAGGTAATCCTGCACCGAGTACCCGAACAGGCTCACGTTCAGGCCCATGTGGGCGGCCTGGGCATCCGCGCGGGCCCAGCCGAAGTAGAAGAGCAGCGCCGTTGCCACCGTGAGCGGCGGGCCGACGGCGGCGACCACGCCAAAGGCGCGCGACCAGGAGGAACGCTCACCGCCACTGCCCTCGGTCATGGTGCGGTGCCCGACGGCGGCAGGCACGTGCGTGGGTCCGCGTAGTCCAGGGTGACGGTCCCCTGCACCGGATAGTCGGCGTCGGCCACGGCAACGCTGACCGTGACGGGGCCCGCCGCTTCAATGGGCGGGGCCAGGAAGTAAAGGTCGCCGGGCGGATAGTTGAAATCGTCCGGGCTGTTCCGGAACCCCACGGCTGCGATGGCCGTTCCCACGCTGACGGACCGGATCGACCCTGGCGGCAGGCCTTCAAGGGTTCCCACCAGGACGAGCGCCGCGCCGGCGCACACGGGGGCGGGCGGTGAGTTCCGCATATCGTCCTCGAGGAACTTGAGGTCCGCGGGGCAGGCCGTGCCCTGCCTCGGGACCAGGGTGAACGGCACGGCCGGGTTCTGCCGGCGGAAGCCGGCAATGTTCTGCAGCACTTCGTAGGCAGCCATGGACCAGCAGTCGGACGTTGCCAGGGTTGGTGCGGGGATCGTGGCGAGGGCCGCGGCGCCACTTGCCCAGGCGGCCTGGTCGCCGTTGAGGCCCTGGCACAGCGTCGGTGCCAGCTCCAGCATGGTGGTTGCTGTGGCGGGATCTCCCTGGGTGGTGCAGTTCAGGCCTTTCAGGTCCACGTACCAGACGGGGTCGCCGCGCCCCACCGGGCCGACGGGCAGCCAGTCGAGCACCACGGCCTCCGGCGCCGGTGGCTGGTTGGGCACCGGGGGACCCGGCGGTTGTGGGGGTGGCAGGTTTGGGGACGGAGCGGAAGAAGGGCTCAAAGAAGCCGTGGCGCCTGTGGAACTTGCGGAGCCTCCGGAAGCCGGGATCCCGCCGTCGTCATCGCTGGCGAAGCAGGCGGGCAGAAGCAGCGCGAGGACCGCCGCCCATGCTGGGGCGGCCAAGCGGTGCAGGCCCTCGTTCACTGCCGCATTATGCCGCGGCAGGCGTTACTGCGCCGTTACTGGGCGGCGGCCGGAGAGCGGCGAGCTGTGAGCCGCCGGATCAGGAGGGCAGCGGGGATGATCAGGAACCACAGGAACGGGGTATTGCTGCCCAGCACGAACGCTGCCGGGATGCTGAGCAGGAACACCGCGGGGGCCGTGAGCCTGGCCAGGAACACACGCCGGTGCTCGACGTCGTCCACCGTGTCATCGGTCAGGCCCTTGCGCCAGGCGTAGGTCCACATGCCGGCGAGCGTCAGGTAGACGCCGGAGATGGTGGCGGCGTACAGCACGCTGGGCCATGGACTCGGGTTTCCGCCATAGTCGCTGAGGACGGCGGTGGGCGCGGGGAGCATCACGATGAAGAACAGCAGCAGCATGTTCAGCCACGCGAGCTGCGGGTTGAAGTCCCGGATGCGGAAGAAGTCGTTGTGGTGGGACATCCACACCCGCGCGATGATCAGGAACGAAAGCGCGAACGCCAGCAGTTCCGGAATTGCGCCCGCCAGCTCGGCCGCCAGGCGTTCCGGCGGGATGCCCATGGGCAGCTTGAGGTCCAGCGCCAGGAGCGTGAGGGCGATGGCGAACACCGCGTCGCTGAAGAAAACCATGCGTTCGAGCGGGACCGATTTATCCACGCCAAGACCCCCTGAGCCGAAACACCGATGGCCACATTTTGCCCTATTTCGCTGGCGCTGATTCGGTTCCATAATGGCTTCGTAAGCTTCGGGGACTCCCGCGCTGATGATGGCTGGCGCAGCGGTTCGGATCCCAGGTGGCCGCCCCGGCAGTCGGCGCAAAGGGCGGGCACGCGGCCTGTCCGGAAACGGCACGGCCGGCACAGGGGGAGAGCATCGCCATCAATGCGCAGCAAGGAGATTCGACCATGCTCAAGGATCTGGACGTTATGGCTGTACTGCCCGCCAAGGACATCAACAGGGCCCGGGAGTTCTACCGCGACAAGCTGGGCCTTGAACCCGTCCAGGAGATGGGCCCGGACAACCTGCTCTACAAGTGCGGCAACAGCACGTTCTTCATCTACCAGACGGACAATGCCGGCACCGCAAAGAACACGCAGATGGGCTGGGTGGCCCAGGACTTCGACCGCGAGGTTGAGGAACTGCGGAGCCGCGGCGTGGTCTTCGAAGAGTATGACCAGCCCGGCCTCAAGACCGAGAACGGCGTCGCCACCATGGATGACGTGGGCAAGGGCGCCTGGTTCCTGGACAGCGAGGGCAACATCCTCAACATCTCGTCCATGTAGGTTCGGGTACACAAAGCAGTACGACGCCGGCACTTCCCTCCCCGGCACCCCTTCCCAGGGTGCGGGGATGCGGAAGTCCGGCGTCGCCGTCGTGCCCGGCTCTTCTAGGCGGTTGCGGCTGCCGCATACACGCGGACCCAATCCACCCGCATCTCACCGGCGCCATTGGCAGTGCTGTCCGGGAACCAGTCCAGTTGCAGGGTTTGGTGCATCGGGCCGGGAGGCTGATGTGTTGGGTCGTAGTCCTCAAACCACTTCACTCCATCGACATAACCGACGATCCCCCTCGGTGACCAGTCGACCGCGTAATTGTGGAACTGGCTGACATCAATAGGCCTGATCGCCTGCGTCTGCAAGTTCGAACAGCCATAGTGGTGGAAGAACTGTATGACGTTCCAGTCGCCGGTGGTCTCCGCGTAGTCAACTTCGCCGTCGCACGGCCAATTCTCGCTGTCGGGCCACAGGATGGATACCAGATGGTATTCGTTGTCACCTGATCCGGCCGCGCGGACTTCCCACCGCCCGTACTTCTGGTTTGCAAACCTCGCGCCCATTCCTGCGGTCGTGCCATCCGGGGTCCCATTCATGACCATCTTGGAACCGTCGACGGTAACCTGCTGCGGGCTCCGTATACCGTTACCCGCGTGGCCGGGGCTGTTGTAGACAATCCACTTCGTGGCGTCCGGCCCGCCCGCGTAATTGAATTCATCACCAGCCACCGGCGCGCCCCAGCCGTGGACTACCGCCGCCTCGGTTGGCGGTGCCGTAGCGGGTCCCATGGTCACCACCAGTTTTGGACGCCGGGCGGAATCCGGAGACTCCTTCGACTTGAAGCCGATCCACTTCTGTGCGTTGCTTTCCAGCTTGAAGTTCTGTTCGCCACCCGTTGGGCTTACGCCTTTGGTAACGTCCCATTCCACCCAAGAGCCGTTTGCGAACCCGCCAACCTTTCCCAGCCATATCCCTCGAGCCGGGGCGTTATTCCAGGTGACGCCTCGTTCGGTCCAGCCGCCAGACGTAGTAAACATATCCACGAACTCACTGGAAGATGCGGAGGCCTCCGAGAATAACCGGAGCTTGGCTGAGACAACGCGTTCGCCAGCGGGAACCTGGATATTGAAGCGTAGTAGTGTGTTCCGCCAGATGTATGCCCTGCCCTCGGTGGACAGACGAATGCTGGTCCCAAAGTTGGTGGCTGCCCTGTCCGCCTGTACAAAGGCGTCCATGGCCAGTGAGGTGGTCGCTGCGGCGTGGGCCGATAGCGGAGTGAGAATAGCGGTTCCAACCAAAATGGACGAAGCAGCCGCCATGAATTTACGCCAGAACATCAGCCCGGCCCCTATCAAAACGATAATTCCTGTTAAAACAGTTATTCCACGCGACACAATTCCGGTGTGAGGAAAAACTGGAAAGTCGGGCACTGCCGCAACCGCGGATTGGCCACGCCTAATGAACGCTGCTCTGGATAGCCGTCATTGCAGGCGGCCCAAGCGCAGCAGGAATTATCGAGCCGACTCGGTGCGGCGCTTGCGGCGAGGACGGGGGCCTTACTAAGCCATCGGACTTAGCTTGCATTTTCTTGGCTGTTTCTATTGGGGCTTCGATGTGTCCAGCTGGTTAAAGCCAGCGTCGATCCCCAGAAACAACGATGGCTAATTCCAGATACGCACAGGGTAGACCTGGAGCGGAAGAACGCACAACGATCGTCTGTACCTAATTTCAGGCAATGGGCAATAACCCCTATACCTAAACCGGGAGTGGACAATAACCCCTATACCCAAGGACGCCGGGCCATCGTCAAGGCCCTCCACCAGCCGGAATTCAGCGCTTGGCTGAGGCAGCCAAGGTTAGATGGCAGGCTCACGCTTGCCAGTGAACGCTATCCGGAGGGCGCCGCGGAAGGTCAGCCGGCTCCTGCGGCTGACCACGACCACCGCCGCAAGCCCGGTCAGCAGGACCACGATGCCGCCCGCCGCCACGGACCAGCGCGCGCCGAACTCGCTGCCGATCCAGCCCATCAGCGGCGCGCCCACCGCCGTGCCGCCCTGCAGGACGGCCAGGTAGAGCGCCAGCACCCGGCCGCGGAACTGCGGCTCCACGGAGAGCTGGATGCTGGTGTTGCAGCTGTTCAGGAAAGTGATGGACGCCAGGCCCACGGGGATCAGCACGGCGGCGTAGAGCCAGAACGACGGCGACACGCTGCCCAGGAGCGTGAAGGCGCCAAGGCCCAGCGCCCCGCCCAGCAGGAACCGCAGCCGGGGGCCGGACCGGCGTGCGGCGAGCAGTGCGCCGGCGAGCGTGCCCACCGCCATGATGGAGCCGAGGAGGCCGAATTCCCCCGGTCCCACGCCGAACTCCGTGGTGGCCATCAACGCGTTGGTAATGGGGAAGTTCATGCCGAACGCGCCCAGGATCCCCACCAGGACCATGATCAGCATCAGGTCCGGGCGTCGCCGGACGTAGTTGACGCCTTCGGCCACCTGGTGCTTGCCGCGTTCGGCCCGGACGGTCGGGACCAGCGCGGAGGTGTTGATCAGGAACAGCGAAATGATGACGGCGGCGTAGCTGGCCGCGTTGAGCAGGAAGACCGGTCCGGTGCCCACCCAGGCGATGAGGACGCCGGCGATGGCCGGGCCGGTGAGCCGGGCGGTGTTGAACGAGGCGGAGTTCAGGGCCACGGCGTTGGAGATGTTGTCCTGGCCCACAAGTTCGGACACGAAGGCCTGCCGGGCGGGGGCGTCGATGGCGCTGGCGATGCCCAGGCAGAGGGCCGCCAGGTAGGCGTGCCAGAGTTCGGCGGTGCCGGTCACCACCAGGAGCCCGATGGCCAGGCCGGTGATGCCCATGGCCAGCTGGGTCCAGAGCAGGATCCTGCGTTTGCGGTAGCGGTCGGCCAGGACGCCGCCGTACGGGCCGAGCAGCAGCATGGGCAGGAACTGCAGGCCCGTGGTGATGCCGACGGCGGCCCCGTCGTGGTTGGTGAGGACGGTCAGGACCAGCCAGTCCTGGGCGATCCGCTGCATCCAGGTGCCGATGTTGGACACCAGCGCGCCGCCGGCCCAGATCCGGTAGTTGCGGTTTTCGAGGGCGCGGAACATGGCGCTCATCGGCCGCTCATCTCCTGCATGATGCGGGCGGCGCGGCTGAGGATACCGCGGTCCTCTTCGCTGAGTCCGGCCACGCGCTGCGCCAGCCAGGCGGTGCGCTGCTCCCTCGCCTCCGCGAGGACTGCCTTTCCGGCGTCGGTGATGTCCACGCGGACCTGGCGGCCGTCGTCGGGATGCGGCGCCCTGGTGACGAAGCCCTGGTCCGCGAGGGCGTTGACGATCCGGGTCATGGACGGGGCCTGCACGTGCTCGCTGTCCGCGAGGGCGCGCAGGGTGCTGGGGCCGTCGCCGTTGAGGAGGGCCAGGACGGTGTACTGGCCGGGGGTGATCACCTCGCCGGTTGCCTCGACGCGGAGCCGGCGCGAGGTGCGCATCACGGCAGTGCGGAGGTCGATGGCGAGGGTGTCGGGGGAGGTGGGGGCTGCCTGGGCGTGGTTTTTCGTTTGGCTGGCGGTCATCTGGTCGGGTGCGCCTCCTGGGCGGTAATCGTTAGCAGTGCTAATTAGTTCTGCTAATGATTATGCTCCTGGATGGTTGCGCAGGGCAAACATTTGTGAGCAGCACGACCAGGGCTGCCTTGAGGCTAGGAGTGGTGCGCCTCGCGGATGTCCGACGGCGTTTCCTCCTGCAGGACCCAGCGGTTGCTATCCGGATCGCTGACATGTGCAAACAGCACGCCGCCCATGTTTCGGATGTCGCTTATGTCCGCGCCTCGGGCCCGGAGTTCGCCGCGGAGGGCGGTGAGGTTTGGAACTACCAGTTGAAGGCCCTCGAGGGTGCCTGGCTCCATGGCGGTCATGCCGGTGCCGATGACGATCGACGCTGCCGATCCGGGTGGAGTCAGCTGTACCACCCGCATTCCGGGGATGTGTTCAACATCGTGGTCAAGGACGAAGCCCATCTGCTCCACGTAGAACGACTTTGCCTTGTCGACATCCGACACCGGCACCTGGACAACTTCAAGGCGCATCTGCATGCGGTGACTCTATCGTCCGCCTACCTGCTGACGGAACTGCCGGCCCGCTGTATCCACGCGGCCTCTGCCTGCGTCAAACTGGAGGCCGGTCCACCGACGAAAGCAGGTTCCCCTTGATCACTCTTCAGCAGGACGCGGACGGCTTCGTCCGGATGACCCGGCACTACCCGGCCAGCGTCCGCATCAGGATTGCCTTCGCTGACGGCAGCACGGGGGAGTTCTCCGGGCAGGCACTCAACAAGGCCTATGACGCGGCACTGGCGGAGTTCAGGGCGAAGAACGGCCTGGACGCGCGGGGATACGACCGGACAAAGTCCGGGCGCAAGAACCCCGGCAACAAGGTGGACTATGTTCCGGTGCATCCCGGCATGGGGGAGTAGGGGTACGTCCGCGAGTACCGCCGGTCCTCAACCAAGGGAGTAGCCATGGCACCAACCGCCGCTGCTGTACTGCATGACGGCAGCACCATTCCCGTCACCATCCAGGGAGGCGGGCCGGACCTCCTGCTGCCGGTGCCACTTGCCGGGCATTCGCCGGAGGAAGCCGAAACCATCCGGCAGTGGGGCGCTGATCCGGACCTGGGGCCGAACCTGGTCCAGGGGCTTTCCGCGGCGAACCGTGTGATCGCCGTGGACTACGAGGCGCACCGGATGGCCTTCCCGGCCCCGGACACGCTGACCCCGGAGAATGTGACCGCCGACCTGCTTGCCATCGCCGACGCCGCGGGGGCAGCCACTTTCGCCTACTACGGCTACTCCTGGCTGGGACTGTGTGGTCTCCAGCTCGCTCTCCGGACTGACCGGCTGGGTGCGCTTGCCATGGGAGGGTTCCCTCCCCTCGAAGGACCGTACAAGAGCATGCTGGCCGTGACCCGGGCTGCCCACGAGGCAGCGGTACGGGACGCGGCCGCCTGGGCAACGGGGGAGCTGCCCGTGCCCGCCGCGGAGGTTGAACCAGGGGACTGGGACTCGGCCTCCATCCAAGCCAACGAGGACCAGACGCGCCAGTTCCTCACCCTCTATGAGGTTCTCCAGGATTTCGACGACGCCGCGGCGCTGGTCCCGGCCGGCCTGCCCCGGTTGGCGTTCGCCGGAGCCGAAGACCGGATTGACTACTCGCCGCAGTGGGGCGGCGTGCAGGTGCGGATCGGTGACCCGCTGGCCGCGCATGAGCATGAACTCGTCGAAGCCGGCTGGGACGTCCAGGTCCTGCCGGGCCTGGACCATCTCGGGGCGATGCAGAGCTCTGTTGTCCTGCCGCTGCTCAAGGACTGGCTCCGGAAAGTGGGCTGGGCAGCCTGAACCTTCCGGGTTTGTCCTGCGGAAAATGCTATGGTCTACGGCGCTTTTCGTCAGGCGCGTTCCACCGGCAGCCATAGTTCGCAGGTTGCCGTGCTGAAGTCGGGGGCGCGGTCCAGTATGCCCACGATGGAGGGCCCGGGCCTCAGCCGCCACGGGTTGGAGGGGAACCAGTCGGCGGCGGTCGCTGCCCTCCGCCCAGTGCCTTGAGGCGGAGATGTTCGGATTCAGGCCAGGAATTGATGTGCTCCTGGATGTACGGATTGACGCCGTGGTGGATGAGCGGAACGCGGGCTGAGTGGCCCACGAGCCGGAAGGCGGACTTGTCTGCGATGCGGGTGTCCATGGGTTGTTCCCTTCTACGGTCAGGCGGAACCTGAGCTGCGGTTGTGTGCGAAGGGGGCCGCCGTTCCGGCGGACCTCGCCAGGGCCGGCACCATGCACGGCCCGGAAGGCCCGGCTGAATGCCTCCGCTGAGCCGTAGCCATAGCGGACCGCAATGCCCAGCAGGTCGCCGCCGCCCAGGACATCGGCCGCGGCAACTGCCATCCGGCGCCGCCGCACATACTCTGACAACGGCATGCCTGCCAATGACGAGAACATCCTCCGCAGGTGGTACTCGCTGGTGCCGAGACTGCCCGACAGGCCGGCAATGTCCAGCTCCTCAGTCAGGTGGTCTTTAATGAGCCCTACCAGCCGGTTAAGAATTCCGATCACGGTTCCCCTTTCCCCTCAATCCTGCTTACCGGCACAGGCTCCCGCCCCACTATCCGTGCCCGATTCAATCGGCTCCGATCCCAGCCGTCCACTGTGCTGCAGCGCACAGGAAGTATTTACGACGGCGGGGGGTTGTCTGGGTGGGTTGGTGGGTGGTTTTGGCGCGGGTTTCCGGGGTTTTGGTGGGGTGGTGGGGTCGGGTTGCGGTGGGGTGGGTGGGGGTGTATTGTTTTCTGAGTCGCCGCGAGGGAGACAGCGAAGAGCTGGTTACCGCGGGCGGCCAAACCCCTAAAA
>NZ_JBNHFE010000006.1:0-154105 GCF_059089905.1 Arthrobacter sp. Y3221087 | reverse complement strand
CCTCGGCCCGGGCATAGGCGGCCTTGTCCCGCTCCAGCAGTTCGGCCACGCGGAGCATGACCGCCCCGCGTTCAAGGTCGGTGAGCCGCCGCCAGGGACCGTCGTCGAAGGCTGCACGTGCACTGGCGATGGCCCGCTCGGCATCCTCCACCGTGGCCGAGGCGACAACGGCGACCTCGCGCCCGTCCGCAGGGCAGCGCAGGACAGTTGTGCCGCCGTCGGACGCCTGTTGCCAGGTGCCGTCAACGTACAGGCCCCTGACCACATCCTGCGTTTTTCCGGCGTCGCCGATTTGCTCAACGGTGGCGGTCATTATTTCTCCTTTTTAGGTTCATCAATCATGGCTTCATCGGGTGATTAAGACATGGGAAAGGCGTCGGTGGAGGAGTTGGGTGCCTACTCCATCGGGCGCCTGAATACGGTCTAATTTGGTCGTTGGTGCTGCCGGTCAGGCGAGGGACGCGCTGAGCTCCGTCTCCAGGGTCATTGTTTCGCCGCTTCGGCTGGAGCGGATAAGGTCGGCGCAGCGTTCCCCGATCATCATCACGGTGATGTTGGGGTTAACGGTGACGTGTTCAGGCATAACAGAGGCGTCTGCAACACGCAGGCCGGTGACGCCTTTGACCCTCAGTTCGGGATCGAGCGGGGACATGTCGTCGTCCACTGGCCCCATGCGGACTGTGCCGACGGGGTGGTAGACGGTGTTGTGCGTTTTGCGGATGTAGTCCTGCAGTTCCTCGTCAGTCTGTGCCTCGATGCCGGGCGATAGTTCGCGGCCGGTCCACTCTGCCATGGCAGGCTGCGCGGCAATTTCCCGCGCCTTGCGGATGCCCGCCACCATCACGCGCATGTCGTGGCCCTCAGGGTCCGTGAAGTAGCGCGGATCCACCATGGGCTTGTCGCGGAAGTCCCGGCTGCGGAGGCGGACGGTGCCGCGGGAGCGGGCGTGGGTGACGTTTGGGGTGAGGCTGAAGCCGTTCACCGTTGTGGGGTAGCCGTGCCGCAGGGTGTTCATATCGAACGGGACAGATCCGTAGTGCATCATCAGGTCCGGGCGGTCCAGGCCCTCCTCCGTGGGGGTGAAGATACCGATTTCCCACCATTGCGTCGAGGTTTGCACCATGGGTTGCTTCGCTTCGAACTGGACCACGCCTTCGGGGTGGTCCTGCAGGTGCTCGCCGACGCCGGGAGAGTCCACCAGGACCTCGATGCCGTGTCCGGCGAGGTGTTTTGCCGGGCCGATGCCGGAGAGCATCAGCAGCTTGGGCGTGTCGATGGCGCCGGTGGACACGATGACCTCGCAGCTGGCGGAGAGCCTGTGGGTCCGGCCGAACGCCGAGTCAACCACATCCACCCCGATGCAGCGCTTGTCCGCGTCGAACACCAGCTGGCGGGCCCGCAGGCCGGTCAGCAGCGTGAAGTTGTCGCGGTCGATGATGGGGTGGATGTAGGAGACGGAGCTGGAGGAGCGGGTTCCGTCTGCGCGGCGGTTGATCTGGAAGAAGTTGGCGCCGTTGACCACGGTGGTGCCGGTGTTGAATCTGGCGCGGGGGATGCCGGACTGTTCGCAGGCGTCCAGGAGCGCGACGCCGGCAGGATCGGCCGGGGGCACGTTCATCAGGTGCACGGGGCCGGAGTCGCCGTGGTGGGGTGCGTCCGGGCCGGCGTCCTCGTTGGTTTCCAGCCGCTTGTACAGCGGCCAGGCGTTATCGGCGTTCCAGCCCGTGACTCCGTACTTGGATTCCCATTCGTCCAGGTCTTCCCGTGGTGCCCAGAAAGCGATGCAGGAGTTGTGGCTGGAGCAGCCGCCCATGACCTTGGCGCGGGCGTGCCGCATAAACGAGTTGCCGTTTTCCTGCGGTTCGATCGGGTAGTCCCAGTCGTAGCCGGATTCCAGCAGTTCCATCCAGCGGTCCAACTGCAGGATTTCGGGCAGGTTGCGGTCATCCGGGCCCGCCTCGACGAGGGCCACGGTCACCTCCGGGTCCTCGCTCAGCCGGGCGGCCACCGCGGCGCCCGCGGACCCGCCGCCCACCACGACGTAATCAAACCCGCAATCTTTGAGGTTTTCAATGTTGTCTGTATGCATGTAGTTCTCCTTGAATGGTCAGCAACCAGCCGCTGACCTGCGGGGCCGTGTTCTCTTCCAAAAGTTGACGACGTCTTATTCGTCCAAGGACTCAGGCAATCCGGTGGTCTGAGCGGGAGGCCAAAAGTGATGCGTCCGCTGTACCAGCGTGTTGGTGCAGCAACTCCTGACACATCTTTTGATGTGCAACCGCCACACGATGGCACCGACCGGTCGCTTGGCTTACAAGCGGAACCGGAGCCGCCCGATCTGCGGGGGGGTTGGACTGGCGGGGTTTACTTACAGATCGGGTCCGCGGGATGAAAGCCTGACAAAGACGAGGACAAATTGATGATCTACGTTGCCACTACTGCGCGGGGTCTCCGCGGCATATTTTCTACATCCGGCCAGTTGCGGCAAGAAACCTCCAAGGCAGCGTTCCGCTGATAGTTGGAGTGTGTGGTGCGGGTCATACGATGAGATTAGTGCACTTTGAACAAGTGTTCAATAGGCTGATTGAACACTTGTTCAAGAGGAGAAGCTTCCGGGCACTGCTCGCAGGCGAGCGGATCGGTCGGGAACTCTTGCAAGCGGCTCCTGTTTATTGCTCGGGATAACCAGTCCGCCCATGTTAGGGGTTGTGACCACAGACTCGTCGTTGTTGTCTGGATCCAGGATCGGCTTGATGGTCTGGCTTGGTCTTCGACGCCGATGCCTCCCCCGGCGTGGTGGTCGCGCTGTCAGATATGCGGGACCGCTTCCGCCTGGCGGCCAACGCCGTCGACGTGGTCCCCACGGACCATCCACTGCCCAACCTGCCCGTCGCCCGGGCGCTGTGGCACCCCAAGCCGGACTTCGTCACCTCCGCCGCCGCCTGGCTCGCCGCCGGCGCCGCGCACCACACCGTGCTCTCCACCCAGGTGGGCATGGAAGTGTTCGAAGACTTCGCCGAAATCAACAAAACCGAGCTCCTCACCATCGACGAAGGCACCACCATCCGCCAGTTCAAAAAAGAACTGGAACGCTGCCTACTACAGGCTGGCAGGAGGACTGTGACCGCGCATATCCCTTTGAGGGAGTATGCCCGCCACCGAAACTCCGGCTAGTGCATCCCCGCGCCACCGGGACGGGATTCAGCGTCCCGTTCCCGGTGAAACCCGGTTTCAACTTAGGCGCCGTTATGGCATCATCTAACCACCCAGCTCGCTTGTGGCGGCCGATACCTTTTAATGATGCCCGGCGTCCTACAACGTTATAGACTAAATTGCACGTGGCGTATCGGGCATCACGGCGGGGATATACCGGGGAGCGGCATGGCGGTCACAATTAAGGACGTTGCGCTGGCGGCCGGAGTCTCGATTAAGACTGTGTCCAATGTAATCAACGATTACCAGTACATCCGCGCGGACACCAAGCAGCGGGTTATGGAGGCTATCGCCAGCCTCGGCTATAGCCCCAATCTGTCGGCTCGGAGCTTGCGCTCGGGCAAGACCGGCGTGATTGGGCTCGCTGTTCCCGAACTCTCGCTCAGCTATTTCGCCGAGCTGGCGGATTCCATCATCAAGGCCGCCGAAGGGCGCGGCCTCAAGGTCCTGATCGAACAAACCGGCGGCGACCGCGCCCGCGAACTCGAGATACTCGCCAGCCCGCGGCTGCAGATGACTGACGGGTTGTTGTTCAGCCCATTAGGTGTGTCCAACGAAGACGCCCACCACCTCAACGTCAACTTCCCGCTCGTCCTCCTCGGCGAGCGGATTTTCGGTGGTCCCACCGATCACGTGACCATGAGCAACGTGGAGTCGGCACGGGCCGCAACGGCACACCTGATCTCGAAAGGCCGGAAACGCATCGCCGTCGTCGGAGGACACGAAGGGGAGGTCATTGGTTCTGCCGGGCTCCGCCTGCGCGGTTACCAGGAGGCGCTGGAGGAAGCCGGCATCCCGTTCGACCCCAGGCTCGTGGCCTACACCACCCTGTGGCACCGCTCCAACGGCGCCACCTCGATGCGGGAAATGCTCGAGACCGGCGTCGAGTTCGACGCGATGTTCGGCCTAAATGACACGTTGGCCCTCGGTGCCATGCGCGTGCTGCAGGAAGCGGGCCTGCGGATTCCTGACGACGTCGCCGTCATCGGTTTTGACGACCTCGACGAGGGTAGGTATTCGCTGCCCACGCTGTCAACTATCGATCCTGGTCGGGGAGAAATCGCCGAGACTGCCGTGCGTGTCCTGCAGGAGCGGATTTCGGGCCATGGTGGACCGCCCAGGGAGTTCGAGGCGCGGTTCCAGGTTGTCGAACGTGAGTCCTCGAGGCTCCCCGCCAGCTGAATGCCTGTTGGCCCGAAAGTTTTCTGCGGAACAGCTTGACAGTGACAGGCCTCACTCGTCATGCTTTTTCTACAACGTTTACCTACAACGATGCAACATCGGACCAGGCACTTGCGGGAACCTCGCTGGGAGGCGAGCTTGCAGGAGGACGGACCGGGATCAAGGAAGATCGAGCGGCACCCACTTAGTGCCCCGTAGATCCTCCTTTATGCATCGCCCGGACCGGCCGCCTACGGGCGGCCCCACGGTGGAATGCCACCGCGAGAGGAAGCAAGAGATATGAAAGCCAAGTTTCTAGCATCGGCTGGCATCGTCGCCGCCACCGCCGTAGCGCTGACAAGCTGCTCCGGAGGAAACGGAAGCGGCTCGGAGGCCGCGTCCTGCACCAACACCATTGTCAATGCAGAGGCACCCCAGGTCACCGTCTGGGCCTGGTACCCCGCGTTCAACGAGGTCGTTGATAACTTCAACAACACCAACAGCGATGTGCAGATCTGCTGGACCAACGCGGGCCAGGGCAACGACGAGTACACGAAGTTCTCGACCTCGATCGAGTCCGGCTCCGGCGCCCCCGACGTCATCCAGCTCGAGTCGGAGGTTCTCTCCAGCTTTACCATCCGCAATGCGCTTGTGGACCTCACCGAGTTCGGCGCCAATGACGTCAAGGACCAGTACGCCGAAGGCGCCTGGGAGGATGCTTCAAGCGGTGACGCCGTGTATGCGATTCCGGTCGACGGCGGCCCCATGGGGATGCTCTACCGCCAGGATATCTTCGACGCCGCGGGCATCCAGGTGCCGACAACCTGGAAAGAGTTCGAAGCCGCCGCCCAAAAGTTGAAGGAGTCCGGCAACGGTGCCGTCATGGCTGACTTCCCAACCAACGGGCGCGCGTTCAACCAAGCTCTTTTCGCGCAGGCCGGTTCAGTTCCGTTCGAATACGACTCCGTCAACCCGCAGGAAATCGGGATCAAGGTCAACGACCAGGGCGCCAAGGACGTCCTTGAATATTGGAACGGGCTCGTCAAGAAGGGCCTCGTCGCCACCGATGACGCTTTTACGGCGGACTACAACACCAAGCTCGTCGACGGCTCGTACGCCGTTTATCTGGCAGCAGCTTGGGGCCCCGGCTACCTGCAGGGCCTGTCCGACGCCGACCCGGACGCGGTCTGGCGTGCGGCGGCGCTCCCGCAGTGGGACGCGGCCAACCCCGTCCAGGTCAACTGGGGCGGTTCCACCTTCGCAGTGACCGAGCAGGCCAAGGACAAGAAACTTGCAGCGAAGGTGGCCATGGGCATCTTCGGTAACAAGGAAGGCATGAACCTCGGCGTTGACAAGGGAGCGCTCTTCCCGTCATACGCGCCGGTCCTCGACTCCGAGGAGTTCGCTAACAAGGAGTACAAGTTCTTCGGCGGGCAGCAGATCAACAAGGACGTCTTCCTCAAGGCTGCTGAGGGCTACCAGGGCGCGACCTTCAGCCCGTTCCAGAACTACGCCTACGACCAGTTGACCGTGCAGCTCTACTCGATGGTCCAGGGCGAGAAGGACGCGGGCAAGGCCCTCGACGATCTCCAGGCGTCCCTCGAGCAGTACGCGACCGAGCAGGGATTCACCCTGAAGTAACTGCCGGGATAGGTGCCCGCGTCCATCGCGGGCACCTATCCGCCAGCCCTCGTGGACACCTCCACTGCGCCAACCGTCCCACTGCTTGAGGAAAAACCATCATGGCTACGACCACCGCGCCGAGTTCGGCCCCACGGGCCAAGGCACCGGCCCCCGTAAAGCACCGTCCTGACAGGAACTACCGGCGCCGGCAGCGCTGGGGATGGATCTTTGTTGCGCCCTTCGCGGCAATCTTCCTGACCTTCCTCATCCTTCCCCTGGTCTACGCCTTCAGGATGAGCCTCTTCACCAGCACCCTGGCCACGGGCACCAAGTTCGTCGGCGCGGACAACTACCTCAAGGCGTTCTCCGACCCGATCTTCCTGCAGGGACTGGCGACGGTGGCGAAGTTCGCACTGATCATGATCCCCGCGCAAATGATCGTGGCCCTGCTCGCCGCCCTGGTCCTGGACAACCTCGCCACCTGGGCGTCCAAGTTCTCCCGGCTGATGATCTTCGTCCCGTACGCGGTTCCCGTGGTCATCGGCGCCCTCATGTGGGGCTTCCTCTATAGTCCCCGCTTCGGGCCGGCCGGCTCCATCTTCGGCCTCTTCGGCATGGCCGCACCGGAATTCCTGGCGCAGGGCAGCATTTTCGGCAGCCTCGTCAACATCGTGACGTGGCAGTGGGCGGGCTACTACATGATCATCATCTACGCCGCTCTGCGGGGTATCGATCCGGGAATCTACGAGGCAGCGGTGCTCGACGGCGCCTCCGACCGGCAGATCGCGTGGCGAATCAAGGTCCCCATGATCTCCTCCTCGCTTGTAATGGTGGTCATCTTTGCCCTTATCGGCACCCTGCAGTTCTTCACCGAACCGCAAGTGCTCCGCGGAGTGGCGCAGGGCGCCATCCCGACGTCGTACACCCCCAATATGTACGCCTTCTCGCTGGCCTTCTCCTACAGCCAGTTCAACTATGCCTCCGCCATCTCCTTCGCGCTCGGCATCGTCGTGTTCGTTTTCTCCTTCCTCTTCCTCTTCCTGACCCGCAAGCAGAGCGGACTGAAATAAGCCATGGCACTCGTCACCGAAACCCCCAAGCTCCAGGGCGGCCGGAAAAGCCGCAGCGCTGCAGGCCGCAACAGGGCCCGCAACGGCGGCCCCCGCATCGGCTCGCACATCTTCCTGCTCATTCTCGTTATCTACTTCATCACCCCCATTTGGTGGTTGACGGTCGCCAGCACCAAGGACACAGCCGGCCTCTTCGGGGGCTCCGGCGGACCCCTCTGGTTCGACAACGAGTTCCACTTCTTCAGCAACATCCAGGGCTTGTTTGAGCGGCAAGACGGCATCTACTGGCGCTGGCTCGGGAATTCATTCCTTTACGCCATCTCTGGCGGGGTAGGGGCAACCATCCTCGCCGTGCTTGCAGGCTACGGCTTCGCCAAGTACAACTTCCGCGGGCGGGGGCCCTTCTTTGGGCTCCTGCTGGGTGCAGTCATGGTGCCACTGACGGCACTGGTCATCCCGACCTTCGTGCTCCTGAGCTCGGTGGGGCTGGTGAACACCATCTGGGCCGTGATCCTGCCCTCGCTCCTGAGCCCGTTCGGTGTGTACCTAATGCGGGTCTTCGCCCAGGAAGCGGTGCCGGACGAATTGCTCGACGCCGCCCGGATTGACGGCGCGGGAGAGATTCGCACGTTCGTCCAGATCGCACTGCCCCTGTTGCGCCCGGCGATCGTGACTGTACTGCTGTTGTCCGTCGTCGGGACCTGGAACAACTTCTTCCTGCCGCTGGCCGTGCTCAGCGACCCTCTGCTGCTCCCCGTCACCGTGGGACTCAACGGCTGGCAGGCTTTGTCCAACGCCGGGAGCGGCGGCGAGGCCCTGTGGAACCTGATCACCACGGGTGCCTTCGTCTCGATCATCCCGCTGATCATAGCGTTCCTCTCCCTCCAGAAGTACTGGCAGGGCGGGTTGTCGCTGGGCTCTCTCAAATAGCCCCGACCCCGGCTGCCAGTCCAAGCCACCACGTACAGAAAGCAATTTTGATGCAGAACGCACGCCTTACGCTCGACCCCCACTTCACGGTCGGGCGAATCAACCGCAACATCTTCGGCGGGTTCGTCGAACACCTTGGCCGCCACGTTTACGACGGCATCTATGAACCCGGCCACGAGAGTGCCGACAACGAAGGATTCCGCCAGGACGTCATCGAACTCGTCAAGGAGCTGGGTGTTTCCACCATCCGCTATCCCGGGGGCAACTTCGTCTCCGGGTTCCGCTGGGAAGACAGCGTGGGACCCCGCGAGGATCGCCCGACCCGCGTGGACCTCGCCTGGCACTCCACCGAGACCAACCAGGTGGGCATGCACGAGTTCGCCTCCTGGCTGCAGAAGGTAGGCAGTGACCTCATGCTGGCCGTGAACCTCGGAACGAGGGGAACGACCGAAGCGCTTGAACTCCTCGAGTACTCGAACCTGCCGAAAGGTACCACGCTCGCCAACCAGCGCATGGCCAACGGCCACCCGGACCCGTTCGGCGTCAAGATCTGGTGCCTGGGCAACGAGATGGACGGCCCGTGGCAACTTGGGCACCGCTCCGCCGAGGACTACGGCAAGCTCGCCGCAATCACGGCCAGGGCGATGCGCCAGCTGGACCCATCGATCGAGCTCGTGGCCTGCGGTTCCTCGAGCGCCCACATGCCGACGTTTGGCGAGTGGGAGCGCGTGGTGCTCACCCACACCTATGACGTCGTCGACTACATCTCCTGCCACGCGTACTACGAGGAGAAGAACGGTGACCTGGGATCGTTCCTCGCATCCGCCGTCGACATGGACCACTTCATCGAGTCCGTCGTGGCGACGGCCGACCATGTGAAGGCCGTCCGCGGCAGCTCAAAGACCATCAATATCTCCTTTGACGAGTGGAACGTCTGGTACATCAGCCGTTTCGAGAACATCGATAAGATTGAGGGCCTCGACAACTGGCCGGTGGCCCCGCGCCTGCTCGAAGACTGCTACTCAGTGGCGGACGCCGTCGTGTTCGGTAACCTCATGATCTCGCTGCTCAAGCACGCCGACCGCGTCACCTCCGCTTCACTGGCGCAGCTCGTCAACGTGATTGCGCCCATCATGACCGAGCCAGGCGGCCCCGCGTGGCGCCAAACCACGTTCTTCCCGTTCTCGATCACCTCGAAGCTCGCGCAGGGATCGGTGCTTGAACTCAAGCTCGACGCCGGGACGTACGAAACCAGCGAGTACGGTACTGTGCCGCTCGTCGACGCCGTGGCCACGCACGACGACGAAACGGGCGCGGCCGCCGTCTTCCTCGTCAACCGCTCACAAACCGAGGAGACAACCGTGACCATCGACATCGCGGCCCTCAACGGCTTCAGCTCTGTCGAGGCGCAGTCACTGTTCGATTCGGACGTGTACGCGAAAAATACCCTCGAGGAGCCCGAGCGCGTGACCATGAAGCCAAACACCTCCGCCGCCCTCGACGGTAGTGCAGTCACCATCACCCTTCCTCCCGTGTCATGGACGGCCGTTTCCCTCACATGAACCACCAGGAATACAGAATCGAGGGCGGCGGCTACACAGCCGTCGTCCTCGGCTTCGGGGCCACCGTCCGCGAACTGATTTACCAGGGGCGGCCGCTCGTAGTGGGCTTCGGCTCCGACGAAGAGATGCCCAACTACCGTGGCGCCTTCGTGGCTCCCTGGCCCAACCGCATCGGCGATGGGCGCTACATGTTCGACGGGGCGAACTACCAGCTTGCAATTAACGAGCCAGACCGGGCCGCTGCGCTGCACGGGCTCGTGTTCGATGTCCCTTGGACAGTGGTGGAGCACACCGGGAGCACCCTTACCCTCGCATGCACCATTGAGCCCACGGAAGGCTACCCCTTCAAGCTCTACCTCCAAGCGCGGTTCAGCCTCGACGGGCAGGGCTTCAGGACAGACGTAGCAGCATGTAATGTCGGCGCCCGGCGCGCTCCCTACGGCGTCTGCCCCCACCCGTACCTGGTGGGCGGGGCGTCGCCGCTCGACGAGTGGGTGCTCGAGCTGCCCGCCTCAACGGTTCTGACGGTAACTCCCGACCGTCTCCTGCCCGTGGCCAAGGAATCGGTCGCCGGCACTCCGTTTGACTTCCGCTCTGCCCGTGCCATCGGTGATGTGCAAATCGACCACGCTTTCACACACCTTGCCTGGGATAGCGAAGGGCGCGCCATGGTCCGGGTTATCGATCCCACCTTCGGGACCGGCACTGCGATGGTGTGGGACGCGAGCTGCCCTTGGGTGCAGATTCACACCGCGGACCTTCCGAGACAACCAGAGCGCACCCGGCTCGGGCTTGCCGTCGAGCCCATGTCATGCCCGCCGGAGGCCTTCAACACCGGTGAGGACCTCGTGGTCCTCGAACCGGGGGAGAGGCACAGCACGGGCTGGACCATCCTCGCGCTGTCGCTCTGATCGGCATAATTAGTACGCGCCACACCCAGCTGGGCTAGGGCTCTCCCCACCCTTGCCTGACTGGCAGTCATGCCGCAGCTGAAACGGACACCGTGACGGAGCTCAACCCAATTCGCTGACCATTCACCGGCGCATCCCACCTGAATCCTGTCAGGCAAGGTTTTAGTTCGTAACAGACGGAGGTCACGGCACGCGGACCCGTTTGAGCTTCGAGGGCGCTTTGAAGCCAGGGGAACCAGTTTGCATCCGGAGACGATTGATATCCGTGGACGATGACGACGCGCTGGACGGGTCGAACCGGGACATTACTGGCTGGGGCGTTCATAGGCAAAGACTCTAGAGGGTTCAGCTGGCATCCCAGTTATGCGCGCGAATACCGCCACCGTACACCCGCCTCGCGTAGGCGCCCCGGAGCTTAGATTGCGCTGCTTCTCCATTCGACGCTGACGGTACACGTCGTTACCCCTTCAGTCGTGACCGTAATGCGCTTGGCGGGGGGCGTAATCCGGCTGCTGTCAGGGCGCATGGTCCCGGTCCTCGTCGTTGATGAAAACCTGCACCGCCACGACGTGGGCTTCTGTCAGGCCCTCCTCAGGGTCAGGCTTCTCCAGCAGGACGGGTTGGTGGTACTGGTGGGCCCAGTCGTGCACGTCAGCCTCTAGTGCGTCGTCGATCCATACTATGGCGTCCCAGTCAGCGCCGCCTTCGGCCTCCATTTTGTTCAACCACCTGGATACTGACCCCAGTTTGGGCGTCTGCTGGTCCTCATCGTCCGGCTCCGGCATGATCTCCACACGCAGCGGTTTCACCTCAAGCTGCAGCTGCGCTTCGAGGCTGTCCACAAGATCCTCATCTGACGTCGATACCCACGCGAGCCTCCCTTTGGTGGCGAGCCGACGCACCAGGGCAACCTTTAAATCCGAGAGCTGCACATTCTTCCCATCAGACTTGTCACCCGGCTGAAGCTTAGGGTTGAGCACACCGTTGATGTCGAGGAGGATGATCGGTCTCATGACCGAGACCATAGCCGCTCCGCAGGCAGGAGGGTAGTCTCCAGGTCCTACTTGCCCGTTCTGAGTGGCGGCTGCCGCCACCACGGGGTCTGACGCCGGCCGTGAATCCTCAGTGATCTCTGCGTCAAGACCAAAGTCGGAGCCTCCGATGATGGGCACGAGTGCGGGGTGGACTGGACTGAGCAAGGAGGTAGCACAGTCTTCGAAATCGCGCGGGTCGATCCGCGCGCGCGTATCGGAAAGACGTTGATCGATGCGATCGAGCAAGTTCACCTCAACCACCTCGGCGATCTCCATCCGAACTTGTTGATGGGCCCCATGGAGCGAGTTTATGTGCGAGCGGCGACATTGCCACATCTACCTCTCATGGTTTAGCAACATGCAATGCGGTGGGCTGGAAGAGCGCATCCTCTCGGGCGAGATGACGTCGAATGGTGACAGTTCAGGTCTGGCTCGAAGTATCCGCAGCGGACGATAGGACCTCATTGCAGGCGGAGGGCCTGGCCGGTTCACCTTCATAACCGATGTGTTTCAAATCCCTAGTGTTTTGAGGCGGAATGGTTTCGAGACACCGAGTTTGATAGGAAACCTTGAGCTGCCATCCCTGCAGGGAACCTTTTCTGGTCCGGCGGACACTACAAGGTATGAGGCTAATGGCGGAGAATGACGAAGACCTGTGGCGCAAGTGCGTAGCAGGTGACGCGGACGCCTTTGAGGCTCTATTCGCCAGGCACGCTGACGCAGTCTTTCGGTACTGCCTATCCCGCTGCGGTTCCTGGCACGACGCGGAAGAGCTCGTCTCGGTTACGTTTCTCGAGGCGTGGCGGCAGCGGACCAGGCTTAAACCGGAGAGGGACAGTGTCCTTCCGTGGTTGCTTGGGATGGCAACGAACGCTGACCGCAATCGTGGCAGGGCTTCACGGCGGTACGCTGACTTCCTTGCCCGGCTGCCGCACTCGGATCCGCGGCATGGTGAAAATGAAGCGGATCATGCAGTAGCAGTTGCTTCCAGGCTGGATGCGGAGCGCGAGGTCCGCGAGCTATTGGAGACAACCGCCGGGCTGAACGACGGCGAACGGGACGTCGTGATCCTGTGCCTCATGAACGGAATCCCCCAGGAAGAAGCCGCTAAGACGCTCGGCATACGGGCCGGGACAGTGAAATCAAGGCTTCACCGGGCACGAACCAAGCTGGCTGGCATGAGCCGGGCCATTGAGCCCGTCGAACAACTCGACACCACAATCGTTGAAGCGAGGCTGTCATGAACCTATCTGAAGTGAATTACCCGAAAGACACTAAAAACCGCGTCCAGAACCTGCTTGGGCAGGAAGCACGCCGCCGCCCTAAGCCGGCCCGGAAATGGCTCACCCTCCCAGTCGTGATCGCCGTCGCCGGCACCGCGCTGGTTGGCACCACGGCCGCTGGCGTCTACGTTGCCTTGGCCCCGGTCGAAGACAAGCGGGACATCCGCTGCTACTTCCGAGCCGACCTCACCACCACTTACCCCATTCCGGGTGCACCGGGGGACAGAATGCCCCCGTACATCACCACCGGAACTTTCATCACCGGGTTCGATGACAAGAACAACCCAAACCCCGACGACAAAAACGCCGGAATGCAACAGGTCAACGACCCCATCAACCAGTGCAGCCGCGCATGGGACCTGGGAACCATGAACCCAAACGGCATCAACGACGACATCATCCCCGAGGGGTTCGTTTCCCCGATCCCCTTTGCTCCGGGCACCGTAGAGGGAGGGAAAGACCAGAACGGCAAGCCCCTCTTCCCGGATCCCGCCCTTAAGACATTCGGAAACTACATACCGTTCCTGACTGCGTGTGTGGTCGACGAGACGGTGGCCGTCATCCCCGGCCCACCTCAAGTCTGCGCCCAGCTCGGAATCCCCGCCCTCGAAGAGAGCTAACCAAACGCACCACGCCCGCGGCGTCCTGTCAGCACATCTGGGGGGGACAGGACGCCGCCAACACTCTCCGACGAGGTGGCCGTGAGGCCGTGTCGCTTACGCGCCTGGGATTCTTCCTGGGGTACCTGCCACGAGGATATTCTCGTGGACGGCTACGAAACCCTCATCTTCGATTTGCGAAGAGTCGTAGTTGTCCGGGACCAGGACAAGGGAGACGACTCCATTCATGCCAGTCCGAACAATTTCTTTTCTTGGATCGGCTTGGTCGCTGCATCCAGTGGCCCACAGGTCGGGCCGGTCATTGGGGAACGCCGTCACACACGTGTACGGAGCATTCGTGGCCTGCGCGACAAAGTACCTGATGCCATCCTCAGCGGCTAGAAGCCGGGTCGTGTGCTCGGTTCGCATCATCTCCGGCACACGCGCCGGCAGGACATCCGCGCTGGTTGCTTCACGGTCCAGCGCACTGATCCGTGGAGGGGTAGATGTACATCCGGCCAACGACAGCGCTGCGGCAATCGTGGTGATGACTACCGATATGCGGCCTGGTCGTTTCATAGCAAGTTCCCCCTACAAGCTTGATCCTTCAACCCTACCCGAGCGCATTTGCTTGGCCGCTTTTCAAGACATTTGACACCGGCCAGGGCCGTGTTACAGCAGCTGAGCGTCACCAAAGGTGCCATTTAGCGCTGCGAAAATGCCCTCATCTATCGCTGTGATTCACAGTGTCGTGACCAACGACAGCGCTTGCTGTTTGGCCGCGAAAAGCTGCACGATGAACGATCCTTATACGGGCATCGCCCAGTGTCGTGTCTGGCCGGATGCCGCGTGTCCGCTAACTTGGGCATATGGGATTAAGGGATGAGATCAGCGTGAGTGACCTCCGGCCCCCAACCCCGCCCACAGTGCTAACCGCAGCTCACGCCGAGCATGGACCTCGTATTGCCCCGCGAAAGGTCATTCAGACCTACGATCCGGATGAATGGGAGGTCTTCATCGAGGAGTGGGCGACGGGTCTGTCTCCCAAGTACGTCGGAGTTCGGCGTTTCGGCGGCTCAGGTGACCGAGGGGTCGACGTCGCGGGCTTTAAGACTGATCGAGGCTTCGAGGATGAGTGGGACTGCTTCCAAGGGAAGCACTACGACAAAAGCCTGACGCCCTCGAACGCGTGGCCGGAGATGCTGAAGGTCTTCCTTCTTCCTGTGCTTACGCCGCTCTACACACTGCCGTCGAGCTATAGCTTCATTGCTCCTCATGGTTTGGGCACGAATCTGGCGCACCTGATCTCGACGCCGACCCAGCTACGCGCGAAGTTTCTTGAGCAGGTCGAGTCCAGCGGGGCCAAACCGTTCAAGGAACTCGACGACGACACTCGGGGCGCCGTGCACGCGCTTGCCAGCGCGACTGACTTCTCAATGTTCGGCGCGGTTGAAGTCTTGGCGTTGCTAGATCAGCACAAGGCGACCCCGTACCACTCCGCTCGTTTCGGAGGCGGACTTCCTGATCGCCCCACTTTCGAAGACCCGCCGCAGATTGTCAGCCCTAAGGAACTTGTGTATCTGACGAAGCTTCTCGACGCGTACCAGGAGCGGTATGTGACCGTCGACAGCATTGCGTCCGCCGAGGTACATAGCAAGGCCGGTGTGCACCTCCAGCGACAGCGCGAGAGTTTCTTCCGAGCTGAGGCACTTCGCACATTCGCGCGCGATCAAGTGCCTCCGAACACCTTCAAAGGGCTACAAAGCGAGCTGTTCGACGCGGTTGTTGAGACCGCCGAAGCTGAACACACCGATGGATTGGAGCGCCTCCGTTACACGCTCGAGCAAGCGGTAAACGCACAACTGAGCGCTAACGCCCTTATTCAAGTTACTGAGCCAGCCGATAGACGGGGTATCTGCCATCAGCTCGCCAACGACGACCGACTCACCTGGGTCGCTGACATATGACGCAGTTGCTGAACAGCCCGCTTGAGATCGGCATTCGAGTCGTAGCGCTTCTCACCGCTCTTTATCCAGAGCGCGCCGATCTCGCCCGCATCGTTCTCCTCGATCACGTTGTGCTCCACAGCAGTGACTTCGCCGGTGCAAGTAGCCTTCACCCGGAGATTCCAGGTCGAGTCGGTGAGCTTGGCGTTAAGCGGGACCTCATTCGCGAGGGAATTACTATCATGGGAGCGCGCGGACTGATTGCCAGAGATCTGACAACTGCTGGGATCTACTACCGGGCGAGCGAGGATGCTCGCCCGTTCCTTGACTCGATGGACGCGATCTACCTCGCAAACTTGCGGGCACGGTGCGCTTGGGCGGCCGGTACGTTCGGGGGCCTCGACGACGATGACATCAGGGCCAGGCTCGCTGTCGTGTTCGGAAGCTGGGCTGAGGAGTTTGAACAATTGAACGGGCATGAGCACCATGGTTAGTCGACTCCACCTCATTCACCTCACCGCGGTCGGCAATAATGTTGCCCCGGCCACCATTGAGTTTGGTCATCGACTCACGGTGATCCACGGCGCCTCCGACACCGGCAAGTCCCATGTCTTCGACCTCCTCAGCTATGCGTTCGGAATGGCACAGACGATCGAGCTACCAGACGAGGCCCAGGGATACCAGTATGTGCACCTTGGCGTTCGAACAGCTGAGGGCAACATCGTCACGCTTGTTCGTGACTTCGACGGTGGGCGCATCGGTCTAGTCGAAGAGGACCTTCGCGAACTGATGACAGAGCCGGCGCCAGAGTACTTAGTACCGAAGCATGTATCGACGGATCCGCGAAGCGTCTCGCGGTATCTGCTCTCGCTTATTGACCTCGACGGGTCTGTGGTTCGAACCAGTCAATACAACGAGACTCGTCCGCTGCAATGGCGGGATGTCATCCGTCTCGCTGCGGTCGACGAAGAGACAATTCTTACCAAGCGTTCGCCCATTGAGTTTGGGCAGTACCAGCATCGCCCCGTGGAAGCTGCAATCTTCCGCATGTTCATTCAAGGTCAAGATGATTCCGGGCTGACGCCGATTCCTAAGGCTGCTGAGTTGAAGAAGATCTCGGCCAACAAACTAGAAATCCTCGATCAGGTCATCGCGGATCTAGAGCAAGAGCTTGCCGCATCCTCGCCTGTCGATCAGCTTCATGACCAACTCGCGCGTCTGAACGATTCGCTGATTGCTGCGAGCAAGGCGATGAACGACGTCAGTTCTGAGCGTGACGAGCTCGTGCTGCGTCGCGCAGCGAATACGAAAACCCTGGCCAGTTTCGTCGAGCGCCAAGACGAACTCGGCAGCCTCGAAGCACGATTCGGGCTCCTTCATACCCAGTACGAGTCCGACCTCTCCCGCCTTGAGATGCTTGCTCAGGCATCCGATGTGCTCGTGGTCGAGGAAGACGGGAGTTGTCCGTTCTGTGGAGCAGAGCCAGCGCATCAGCACTGGCCCGAATCTCCGCTCGCTACAGATGAGCCGGCGACGTTCACCGCCGCCATCGTTTCCGAGCAGCACAAGATTGTGTCGCTGCGAACGAATCTTGAAGAGACGATCAGCTCCATCCGGGCCGAACATCAAGAAATTATCGTGCGCGCTAGTGCGCTCTCAGACGACAACGCGCAGCTCACTGCTCAGATTCGCCGCCTCGACACCGAGATCAAGACGCCGGGTGGGGAGCTGTCACCGCTTCTTGAGACTAGGTCTCGTGTGGAGCGTGAGATCGACACCCACAATCGACTCTTGAACCTCCTCGCGCTACGGACGGCGACAGGGCAAGTCGACAAGCCAAAAACCTCAACCGAGGTCCCGATCGTGTCAGCTGACCTGCATCAGTTCGACATGGTGGCACAGGAAATCCTCCGGCAATGGTCTTTCTCCAACGACAGCACCGTCCACTACTCCACAAGTGAGCGCGACTTGGTCGTCGACCAACGCGTCCGCCGGGTGCGAGGCAAGGGTGTTCGCTCGATTCTCCGTGCGCTCTTTAACGTGTCTCTTGCGGAGTACTGTCTCCGCCGCGGCTACCGACACCCAGGGTTCGTCATTCTGGATTCGCCGGTCGTCACATACCGGCAGCCAGGAGACCCGGAGCTCAGCGGGGAAGAAGAAACGATCAGCACGAACGTCGTCGATGCGTTCTATGTTTATCTCCAGAATCAGTTCGGCGGTCAGTCGCTAATCCTCGAGAACAAGTCGCCGGTCTCACCGCTTCCGGAGGGCAGCCGGGAGTACTTCTTTGGTGGCACGGCAGCGACGACACAGCGAGCCGGATTCTATCCTCCGCGGAGCTAATTAGGTCTTACGTCCAAATTCTCGAACACACGCGTCGAGTGTTGACCGCGACATACAGCCGCGCGAAAGCCGGCCGTGGAGCGCGCAGCCAGGCATGAATCTTCCCTCGGCGCTGTTACCAGCCTCTGTACGCACGGCAGCGCCCGGTAAAGGATCTCCTCAGAGGCAGTCCCTCTAGCCGGTTCTTTCAGATGGTGGTGAGGAGCGTGCCACCGATTTCTTCGATGCGCTTTTCGTTGCGCTGGTAGTGCGTCCACGGGCCGATGCGTCGACTAGTGACAAGGTCGGCGCGTTGCAGGATGGCCATGAACTGTGACGCGGTGGATTGGGACACCCCAGCCCGTGCCTGGATGTGCTTGAGGCACACACCGACCTCCTCGGCCGGTTGCTCCTGCGGAGGGAAGGATTTTGGATCCTTCAGCCATCGCATGATGCACAGACGTGTTGGATGGCCCAGGGCCTTGAACACCTGCACCAGCTCGTCCTCGCTCAACTCATTCACCCCACCAGCATATCGGTTCTTCCCGATCTGTCGATGTCGTGATACTGCTTAGATCGGTAATAAGCGATATGACGATGCTTGGGATTCAGAGGAGCAGGGACATGAGTTCAAAAACAGCAGTGGTTGTCGGGGCGCGCGGAGTGATTGGCGGGAATCTGGTCAGTCACCTCGAGCAGTTGGGTGACTGGGACATCATTGGCCTGTCTCGCCGCGGAGGGATTAGTTCCGGCCGGGTCCGGCATATCGCAGTCGACCTGCTCGATCGGGATGACACCGTAGCTAAGCTCTCTGACCTCGTGGGGGTGACGCACGCGTTCTACGCCGCGTATCAGGACCGGCCGACGTGGGCGGAGCTTGTTCCGCCGAACCTTGCGATGCTCGTGAACACGGTCGAGGTCATCGAAGCGGCGTCCCCTAGTCTGGAGCACGTGTCGCTGATGCAGGGGTACAAGGTGTACGGGGCGCATTTGGGTCCCTTCGCGACGCCGGCCAAGGAGGACGCCCCGGCGCACATGCCACCGGAGTTCAACGTCGACCAGCAGCAGTTCCTCGAATCCCAGCAGGCCGGCAAGGCTTGGACGTGGTCGGCGCTGCGCCCATCGGTGGTGTGCGGGATCGGACTGGGGAACCCGATGAACCTCGCCATGGTCATCGGGGTCTACGCCTCCATCAGCAAAGAGCTCCGCATTCCGCTGCGTTTCCCTGGCAAGCCCGGAGCGTACACCAGCCTGATCGAGATGACCGACGCGGGGCTTCTCGCCAAAGCCACGGTCTGGGCCGCCACGGACCCGGCCTGCGCGAATCAGGCCTACAACATCACCAATGGTGACCTGTTCCGGTGGGAACACATGTGGCCCAAGATCGCAGCGTTCTTCGATCTCGACACGGCCCCGCCCCTGCCCATGTCCCTGGCAACGATCATGGACGACAAGTCGGAGCTGTGGGACGCCATGGTGGCGAAACATGACCTCGAATCCATCCCTTATAGCGACGTATCCTCATGGGTCTTCGGGGACTTCGTCTTCGCCTGGGACTACGACGTCCTCTCCGACAGTTCCAAGGCCCGCCGCGCCGGCTTCCACGAGTACGTGAACACCGAGGACATGTTCATGAGCATCTTTCAGGACCTCCGCGACCAGCGCATCATCCCCTGAGTCCGGGGCGCCGCAGGGGCGTGTCGGTTCGTCGCCAAGGGTGATGTGCCGAGTGCATCAAATCGTTGCAAGCACTCCCTCGGGGAACTCCCCAAGGGAGTGCTGCACGCTTGGATCTGACCTGCCACTGCTGCCTGCCGGACCGGGCAGTCCGGTAGCTGAGGGAAGCTAATAGGAGCAGTAAGGACTTTTCGGGTCAATCCTTCCGCCTCAAAAGGCTAAGGTTTCGAGGCGCCGAGGTTACGAGCACCAAATCAGGGCGAGGAGAATAAATTCGTCAGTCCTCGTAGGGAACTCTAGCGAAATAGGATCGGCATCCTTTTCATCGAGGTGCTTCGTCCACAATTCGGTAGTCGATGGCTGTGTGGCCGACGACGTCGTTGGAGCCGAAGCCGAAGGCTGCCACCGTCATGATTGTTCGTTCGCCGATGACCAGGCCTGTGTCCGGGTCAATGATTATTTCTGCCCTTTCTCCTGCACGGAGAGGTTCAGTTCGGCCGATGGCTATGCCAACCTTGCCGTCAAAGTTCGCTTGTTCGCTGGCGGTCACGCCGGGGATCAGGGCCAAAGCATCGTAGAGCCCGGATCGGAGGTCAGCGGGGACGAGACCCAGCCTGAGGAGATCAGTGATTCGGACAAAGTTGTTCTCGTCCCGGGAGGCGGAACCGCCTTGATACTGGGCGTTGAAGTGGTCGTACAAAGCCTGCCCGTCCCGCGGCAGGGCGTCTAGCTCTTCATCGTTGAGCGGTGTCCAAGGGCCCCCATAAAAGTGCCCGTCTTTGGCCCGGATTACCTCATCATCCACGGGTGCAGGGCCGATGCTCCCCCAGTCACGGTCGAGCACCCAGTCCTCGTCACGGTTCCCCGGGACGTAGACGTCAATGGTTTGTGCGTTCATTCCCGTGCTGATATTGCCAGAAGCGTCCTGGCTGGAGAAACGCCAATTGGCATGTGTGTGGACAAGCAGATATTCGCCCGGCTTGGCTACCGGGTCTACAAACGTCATTGTTTGTGCTGCCGTGGCCCTGAGAACATCAGCGGCGTGGGCGCTTTGGGCAGTGACGCTGATCTGTCCTACGGCCAGTGTGCCGACAACTGCCGCAGTGGCTCCGAGTAGGACACGCCTGGCGATTCTGGGACGAGGCGTTGGCTTGTCTTTCAGCGGCAAGCGGGTATCTTGATGCAGACGGCCGGATAGCGCTGTTTTTCCAGGCTTGTAACGGAGGGGATTATCGGCGCCGGCCAGCGTTGGCAGCTCGACGAGCTGCTTACGCAAAGCGTCCCGCCGGTCAGTTTGGAACTGGCGTGTGCTCATGATGTTCTCCATCCGAGAGTCGTCTGTGTTTGAGGTTCTGCTTCATGCATGACCTGGTTGTACAAGGTTCCGAGTCTTGATTTGGCGCGGTGGAGGCGGGATTTCACTGTTCCGTCGGCGATACCGAGTGCGGCACCCGCCTCCTTTGCTCCCATGCCTTCCACAACGCACAGGGTGAGAACGTCCCGCTCCGGCGCTCTGAGCTGCGCGAACGCTTCCCGGAGGGCAGAAGCTTGGAGCTGGGATTCGTCAGCGTCAGCGATGCTTTCGGCGATATCGGCTGAATCTTCCGGTGGTGGGAGCAGGTTTAGGAAGTGTCTGTAGCGGCGTTGCTGGCGGACATGGTTACGCAGCGTGTTGTTCGTGGTTATCAGCAACCAGGGCAAAATGGAGTCATTGACTATGCGGATGTTGGCCCGCCTTCGCCACGCCTCATAAAAGACCACAGCCACGACGTCCTCAGCCACATGTGGGATTCTCAGCACGTTTAAAGCGTGCCGCCATACCCTGTCGTAATGGCGATCGAAAAGCTCCCCGAACGCATCACCATCTCCACTAACAACTTGACGCCACAACGCTTCGTCCGAGACATCCAATTCCTCACCCATACCTCATAGTGTCCGGTCACCCTTGCCGGTTCCGTAATTTGAGGAAAAAGTTCAAAGAGGTCAGAAACATGGGATCACCATGCTTCTTGGTGCCGTCACGTGGCCGGCCGCGTCAAAGGTTAGGGTTCGGGGACGCACTGATGCCGGTAGAGTGCGGTCCATGACATTGGGGGATGCTAGACCGGACCCTGTCCGCCGCCCATGGGCCTTCACCGCGGTCTGCGTCATGGTCGCATCACTGACGCTGCTGGTGTTTGGACTGTCCCAGGACCCGGTTATCGAACTGATGCCTTGGTATATCACCGCTTATCTCCTGATAGGGGCGTGCATCTTCGTCCCGGCCGGGAAGCTCCCGTCGCCGCGGCAGGCGTGTTGCCCCTCATTGCCCATCCCATGCAGGAGTGGCCGCCCGGACCATTCGTACGTGAGTGCGCTGCTCATCAGCAGGAAAGGGACAGGGATCGTCTCTCGCCCCCGAGCCCCACCAGCGTTGAGGGTTGACTGACGGGCGTTGATGCGTGACCACGGGTGTCCGGACCTCCTATGCGCAAGTTCTCTTTCGCTCGGTACTGCTATTCACAAATGCACAGACAGGTCTCGAAACCGAGGGAACTGTCTCGCTTTCTTTCTCGCAGGTAGCGGCGCCCGGCCGGATAGCCCAGAACGACCGACGATGCCCTAAGCCCCGTCGGCTAGCTCTTTCATCCGCAGACGCTGCTCTTCCCACTGATCGGGCGTGAGGTCTGGAATGTTCGGCGCGGATGGGCGCAAACCAATGAAACCATCCAATTGCTCGCGCACGATGTCCAAGTGTCCGGCATGACGGTGAGACTCGGCGATCATATGCACCAGAAGGCGTTCCACCGTAGTGTGCCGATGCTTTATCCACCACTGCACCAAGGCCGGTGAATCCAGCTCCAATTCATCGAGCACTGCATCGGCTGCGACGGTTGTCTCCCGATAGATCTTAACCGCATCGACCAGCGTCATATCCGGCGGCGGGAGGAAGGCTGCCTGGGGGTCCTCGGCTTCGATAACGCCCCGGATAACGGGGTTCTCAATTTCCCGTCCAAGACATGAAATGAAGTACTGGGATTCGGTGACGGCCAGGTGGAGCAGTAGGCCCATGACATGGGTGCCTGTCGGAGTCAGGGGAGTACGCGCTTGGGCATCACTCAAGCCCTCACACTTCCACAAGATTGCTTCGCGGGCGTCGTTCAGATACTCACGAAGCTGTGCCCCTCTGTCATTTTTATCGATTGGCATGAACTGAACGCTACACGCTACTTTGTCTCGTATCCCTTGGGAAATGAGATGTCTCATTTCCGCGGAGAGACGTCTGACCTGCAGGGTCGCTTATTTTCTTTGGAATCTTGTACGCGCGATGGCAAGGGCGATTCTCGTAACTATGTCTCATAACTTCGTAGCCAGAATCTGGCGAGTTCAGGTGGTGAGTGCAACACCGGATTTAGTTGACTGGGTTCGAGACTAGCTCGGCGAGGACTTCTGCCGGCGTTCGGTAGCCGTGTCGTTTGCGTGGCCGGCGGTTGAGTTCCGCGGCAACGTTCTCGAGGATTCCGGGCCCGTGGAAGGACAGATCGGTGCTTTTCGGGAAGTACTCGCGGAGGAGCCCATTGGTGTTTTCGTTGCTGCCGCGCTGCCAGGGCGAATGCGGGTCGCAGAAGTAGATCGGCATACCGGTCGCCATCGTGATCTCCTGATGCCGGGACATCTCCGCTCCTTGATCCCAGGTCGTCGAACGGCGCAGCTGCTCGGGGAGGGTATTCATCGCGGTGATCATGGCCTGGGCAACGGTGCGGGCGGTGTGGTCCCGAGGCAGATGCAGCAACATCACGTATCCCGTAGTGCGTTCGACGAGGGTCCCGATCGCGGATTTCGATGCCGTCGAACCGATGATTAAGTCCCCTTCCCAATGGCCGGGAACGGCGCGGTCCTCGACCTCGGCCGGCCGGTCAGAGATCATCACCATCTCCCGAAACCGTTGCGGGCGAGGACCCTCCGGCCTTTGCGGGCGCCGACTCACCCGTCCGGACCGCAGCGCCGTCGCAACTTCGAGGCGCAAGGATCCGCGGCCCTGGACGTAGAGGGCCTGATAGATCGTTTCGTGTGACACCTGCATCTCCGGATTCTCCGGATGCTCCATCTTCAGTCGGCCAGCGACCTGTTCCGGGCTGAACCGGTCGGTGAGCATCGTGGTGACCTGTTCCCGTAACGCTAACCCGTCCAACTTCCGTTGCTTCGGCCTGCGGGCACGAGCCCACGTCTGCTCCTGCGCGAGCGACGGCGAATACCGGTCACTGACCCGGTTCCTCGTGACCTCCCGGCTGATCGTCGACGGAGCCCGGCCCAGAATGGCGGCAATACGACGCACTCCATGGCCCTGGGCAAGCTGAAATCCGATCTCTTCCCGCTCACGCAACGACAAAAGCCCTGCACGGGGCACACTGAAATCCGGAACCGGCGATGGCAACACCTTCTGATGGTCGCTCAACCACCGGTACGCAGTCGGACGCGACACCCCCGCGGCCTGCGCCGCTACGGCTACCGACAGCCCGGCATCCAGCCCTTGCCAGAACGCTAATCGAACACCCAACGGCGACCACGGCCTGCCCATCGACGACACCCCACAGAATTCAGGGTGTTGCACTCACCACCTGAACTCACCTCTGGTACTCATCCTTGGTTATGAGACAGGTGAGCGGGTGTCGGCTCTAGGGGATTAGAGCGAGGTCGGAAGGACAGACACTTCTGGGTTCAGCAGCCTAGCGTCTTGAAAAACGACAGAGCTTTCCAAGACACCGAGGCCCTGCTCGGGTGAGTCTGGTCCAATTAGCGAGGCTGCAGCTCAGTCAAGGGCGGGTACCGGTTTGGTACCATGAGGGCATGGCTATGAATCTTCGTGTCCCTGAAGACCTCGATCGGCGGCTGGAGAAGTTGGCTGCCGAGGAACATACGTCCAAGTCCGCGCTTCTGTTGCAGGGAGCCGAGTTGGTTCTGCAGCGCCACGCGCGCCGACGTGAAATCAGCGCAGGTCTTGATTTTGTTATGAGTCATGACGCTGATCTGCTGAAGCGCCTTGAAGACGCGTGACAGCGTACCTGGACATTGAGGATGCACTTCAGGTAGTTGATCGCTACGGCTTCCATATCCGTGATGTTGGGTTGTTGGCCTCGGCATTGGCCAGGCCGGCTACGACTGTCATGGGCGCGGAAGCCTATCCGGAACTCGCGGTGAAGGCGGCTGCCTTGTTGGAGTCGGTCGCCCGGTTCCATCCACTCATTGATGGCAACAAACGGACGGCGTGGACGCTCATGGTGCTGCTGCTGTGGATCAACGGTTACCGGCATGACTTCACCACGGATGAAGGCTTCGACCTCGTCGTCGGAGTCGCCGCGGGCACTATCGACTTGCTGGACTCTGCCGCCGAGATTTCCAGGCATCTGGTGCCCCGGTAGGCCTCCAGCGCCCCCGAAAGGGGGTGTGGACAATGTCCACACTTTTCGTCTCGTACTGGGCCAAACAGCCTTCGGACTGGCTAGGATTCCGCATGTTTTCGCGGGTTCCCAGTGTTTGCAGGGCTTGGAAGACAGTTCGAGTCCCACCTCGGGCACAGTGTTTCGGCAGGTCAGTGCCTTTTTCCAAGTTCCGTTCGACGACGCTGCGGGCTTTGTAGTCCTCTTTGTCGAAGGCCGGAGGCCTGCCTTCCGTGGACCCGCGCCGCTTCCGGTGGCCCGATCTGGTCAGATGGTTGCGGGATGACAGCGGTGATGCCGCGGTCGCGCGAGTGGGTCCGGATTGCCTTGGATGAGTAGGCCTTGTCACCGCGGACACGGTCCGGGCGGGTGCGTGGCCTGCCCTTGCCATCGACCAGGGCGTGAATCCTGGTACTCAGTCCGCCGCGGAACGGCCAATGGCATGATCATCCGGTTCACCAAACAGATTCATGTAATTCGACCGGTCCCCCTGTGACGCGCGGAAGATTGGTGCCGTGCTGGTGGGCGCGGTTGACCGTCGAGTCCACCGAAATTGACCAGTCCACTTCGCCTTGAGCGTCTGCGACCGTTAGCAGCCCGGCCAGGATCCTGTCCCAGGTACCGTCACGCTGTAGCGGCGGTGCCGCTTCCAGATCGTCTGCCATGCCCGAATTCGGCAGGCACGTCAGGCCAGGCGATCCCGCACCGGTATCGGTAAATGATGCCTTCCACCACGGCCGGTCATCCCGGAACGGACGACCGCGGCGGCCATCAGAAGCCGCCAGCAACGGCTGAATACGGGCCCACTGACCATCAGTCAGAACAGAAGTACGAGACACCCGTCCAGCATCCCGAACAACTAACCCAGGCTTTAGGAGACGCCCTAGTTCCTCGTTGGGTATAGGAACCACGTGGTAGCCCTCGGATGCCGTTGCCCCAATGATGGGATACCCAATGACGCCCACCCGTCCGCCGTTACGGCAGTAACGGTCAAGTTCTGCCGCCAGTTGGGCGTTGCTTCCTTGGTCCTGCTGCCGGCTGGATCGTGAGCCGGCAATGACGATGGAATCCGTCCGATGGGCCGCGAACGCCCGCGACGGCGGCGCATTCAACGTCTGGTGTGCCGTCGGTGGTTGCCAGCAGGACCCTCTTTTGTTGCTCACGCGCGGCCTGCTGGACGCCGCAGGCTATGCCGGCAAAGTAGGGGTCGGCGATGTCGTGGCCGGGTTTCCTCATGGAGCCGTTGAGGACCCGCGAGGCGGTGGAGAGTGAAACGCCTGCCGCGTGGGCGACTTCCGAGAGCGTGCTCACCGCCATGGGTTGCTCTTCCTGGCTTTATGCCGGTTGGTGCGGGGGCGTTCGAGTCTGGACGAGCAAGGGGCTGTGGTCATTGATGAAAATGACCACAGCCCACGATTCACAGCTCTTTTGCGTCTGCCTAGACGGCAGTCTCGTGTTCGTGGGTCCTGGCGTAGACCGGCCTTGTGGTGGGCCGCGACGTTTGCGGGGTCGTTGACGGCGTCCTTGATGCTGTCCAGGTCACGACCAATGGTTTCGGGCGTGAAGAAGATAGCGATTATAGTGATCACGGTCAGGAGTGACAGGTACGCGGCGATGGGTACCCAGGCACCCAGTCCTGCACCGTCAACCCCGGGGCCGCCGTCCGCGGTGACGACCAGGGAGATGATCCATGCGCCGAGGGGGTGCGACGCCACCAGAGATCACGGCGGAAATTTCTCGGGCGACGGACACTCCGAGGTAGCGCTGACGGGAGCCGAAGAGTTCGGACATGAAGGCGCTCTGGGATCCGAACATGCCCCAGGTGCCGATGCCGAGCGCGAGGGAGATAGCGAGTTCTGTATTGGATTGAAGAATGGACACTAGCGGTTTCTATCAGCCTCGTCCTGTTTAGGCGCCGATGACCTGCCTTCCGTCAAGCTACGTCTGGGCGCCGCGACACAAGGACGGCGCTGGCAGGGCAGCGTTCAGGTTGACCGAGGCCTCGAAGCTCCTGTCAGGTTGAGTTCCATGGAGCGGGAAGGCATCCGTGACGCGATCACTAATCCGCCCTTTGCCGATCATGGATATTCCATCAAGCTATCTGCCCTAACAGGTTAGGGAGGTGACGACTATTTTTCGTCCGGCCCCAAGTCCGGGCCGACCACAAACTGTACGTCCCGAGTGGAGCTGGCCTGGAGTTCGAGGATGGCGAGTTCGTTGTTGCCCTGTCGGATCAGTGGGCCGGGAACGTAGAGGGTACGTTGGGGGCCGCGGCTCCAGTAGCGGCCCAGGTTGAATCCGTTGATGAAGGCGTTGCCCTTTGTCCAGCCATCCAGCCGCAGGTACCGGTCGCCTGGCCCGTCGGCCTCAAATGTTGCGAAAGCCATGGATGGACCGGCCATACCGCCGCGCCCCACAAGCTCGCTGGCGGCGGCCCGGAAGGCGGCCAGCGACGAAAGGTCGACGGGCCGGATACTCCAGTCCAACACCTCATCCCCGTCCAGCAGCGCAGGTCCGATCAAACCTTTCGCTTCGCCGATGCGCAGCCCGTAGTTGACCCTGCCCTGGTCCTCGACGAGGATTTGCAGCAATCCGGCGTGAGGGAGGGCGATCGAACGCTCTTCGAGTTCGCGGCTCAGGGTGCCCAGCGGTGCTCCGTCGAGGAAGAACTGTGCCCTGTCCCGGACTTCACTGAAGGTGAGGACGCCGCCGCCGGTCAATTGTCGTTCGTAGAGGAAGAAGCCGCGGTACTGGCCGGTCACCTCGCTGACAGGAAGGGGCCCTGCCACTGCTACGGATTCCGGAAGCCCTGCCAGGACGTCCAGCAGTGAAACGCCGTCGGAGACGGACACCGTTGATTCCGCAGTGTCGACCCGTGGCGCGGGGACCTCCGTGGGGACCGGGAAGTGTTTTGCGATGACGTCCCGGAAGGCGAAGTACTTGTCGGTGGGGAAGCCGTCCTCAGAGAGGGGTGCGTCGTAGTCATAGGACGTGATGGTGGGTTCGTAGATGCCTTTGTCGTTGGCGCCGTTGGTGAAGCCGAAGTTGGTTCCGCCGTGGAACATGTAGATGTTCACGGACGCGCCGGCGGACAGCAGCGCCTCCAGTTCCGCGGCGGAGGCGCTGGCGTCGGTGGTGTGGTGGTAGGTTCCCCAGTTGTCGAACCAGCCGTTCCAGAATTCGGCGCACATCAGCGGCCCGGTGGGTTGCCGCTCCCGCAGAAACCCAAGCCGCTCCTCGGCGCGGGAGCCGAAGGTTCCGGTGTTGTGCAGCGCGGGCAGCGATCCGTCTTCGATCATGCTGCCAGACGGCTGGTCGCAGGTGAACAGCGGAACTTCCACGCCGGCGCGCTTCGCCTCGTCCACGAGGTGTTGCAGGTACGCCTTGTCGTTGCCGTAGGCGCCGTACTCGTTCTCGATCTGGAACAGGATGACCGGCCCGCCGCGGGTGATTTGGCGGTCCACCACGACGGGCAGCAGCTTGGCCATAAAGGCGTCGACGGCGGAGAGGTAGCCCGGTTCGCTGCTTCGGACGCCAATGGTTGGATCTGTGAAGAGCCAGGCAGGCAGGCCGCCGTTGTCCCACTCAGCGCAAATGTAGGGGCCAGGCCGGACGATTGCCCGCATCCCTTCTGACTGGACCAGGTCCAGGAACCTTCCGAGGTCGAGCCCTCCATCGAGGATAAACGTGCCCGGCGTAGGCGAGTGTTCGTTCCACGGCACGTAGGTTTCGATGGTGTTCAGGCCCATCAGCCGGGCCTTGCGGATCCTGTCCGTCCACAGGTCAGGGTGGACCCGGAAGTAGTGGATGGCGCCGGACAGGATGCGGAAAGGGTCGCCGCTAAGCAAAAAGTCCTTGTCGCCAATCGCGAAAGTTTCCATCAATTCCTCAAGATGGTCAGGGCGAACGAAGCGCAGTGTGGAAGGCGTAGGCGGCGTTGCTCCAAACAACGAACAAAAGCGGAGCGGGCGCCAGTGCCACGCCGAGGACCGGCTGCACCAGGGCGGCCGCGGCGATGATGCCCAGGAGCACCAGCATGGCCACGCTCAGGTACCAGCGCTGGACCGACAGGTAGAGGGAAGCCTTCATCAGGCCTCGAAGGCCTGCCTCGGGGAGGAGTACGACGCCGACAATCGCCATCACCGCGACGGTCACCGTGAGCGCCGCAACCACGGTTATCACCGGAACCAGCACGGCGGCCGCCGGCATGGACTGGACGATCACCAGATCCACCCCGAGAAACAGCAGCACTGCGACGGCAGCGAGCCCCAGCGGGGCTTCCCGCCGGAAGCTGCGCCGGTAACCGCGAAGGAACGCGGCAACCGGCTTGACCGCACCGCCGTCGTCGTTCAGTGCCTGGAAGGAGGCAAACAGGCCGGCGAGCGACGGCGGAACGGTGACCGAGAGCGCCAGGAAGAAGGGCCAGGCGGCGGTGGGGTCCGCCACCAGGGCCAGGCACAGCACCAGCGGGGCATTGGCCAGCGCCATCAGCACGTTTCCGGCCAGGAAGGTGTAGATGAAGCCGAAGATCCCGCCGAACGTCTCGAAGCCTGGGCTGGGGATGCGGCCTGCGAGGCCGCGCCGCTGCGTTGAGTGCTGTGCCACGGACGTCATCCTTTCATGCCGCTCGTGGCGATGCCCTTGATGAAGTACCGCTGGCCGATCAGGAAGATGATCAGGATGGGGAGCACGGAGATCACCGAACCGGTCATGATCATGGCGTACTCCGCGTCGAACTGGCCCACGAAGGACCGCAGGCCCAGCTGGACGGTCCACAACCGGTTGGACGTCAGGTAGATGAACGGGCCCATGTAGTCGTTCCACGTGTGCACGAACGTCAGCAGCGCCAGGCTGGCGAGGGCCGGCTTGGACAGGGGCAGGATCACCCGCGCCCAGATGCCGTATTCGCTGAGCCCGTCAATGCGGGCCGCCTCGCAGAGCTCGTCCGGAATGGTCATGTAGTACTGGCGCATCAGGAACACTCCGAATGCTCCGAACGCCTGGAGCAGGATCAGTGCGTTGAAGCTGTTGGTCAGGCCCAGGTTCTGCATCATGATGTACTGCGGCACCATATAGGCCTGCCAGGGCACGGCGATCGTACCTATGTACGCCAGGAACAGCACGTCCCGGCCGGGAAACCGGACCTTCGAGAAGCCGTAGGCGGCCAGGGACCCGGTGAGCACCTGGAGGCAGGTGATGATGACGGCCAGGTACAGGGAGTTCTGCAGGTACCCCATCATGGGGATGCGGGTCCAGATGTCCGTGTAGTTGCTCCACACGAACTCGGTGGGGATCCACTGGATGGGCACCGTGAGGACCTGGTTGTTCTCCTTCAGCGAGGAGGACAACATCCAGATGAACGGCACCATGAGTGCCACCACCAGGACGGCCAGCACGGCGTAAATGACCATGTCGGTGGTGCGCTTTTTCTGCTCCCGGAGGGAGCGCTTGCCTTGGTTGGAACCGGGCGTACGACGGCGGTCTTCCGCAGCGGGTGCCAGGCGGGTCCCGATGAACGGTGCCTCGGCCTTGAGGTCTTCGGCCATGTTGGTCATCAGCGTTCCCTCCGCTGTTGGATCTTGAACTGCAGGACGGTGACCGTCAGCACGATCAGGAAGAGCACCAGGGAGATTGCGGATGAGTAGCCGAACTTT
This sequence comes from Arthrobacter sp. Y3221087, assembly GCF_059089905.1. Taxonomy (NCBI): domain Bacteria; kingdom Bacillati; phylum Actinomycetota; class Actinomycetes; order Micrococcales; family Micrococcaceae; genus Arthrobacter; species Arthrobacter sp. Y3221087. The sequence continues at coordinate 123,703 of NZ_JBNHFE010000006.1, read as the reverse complement.
CCTTCGCCGATGCCCTCCTGGTAGATGAGCTGGGACAGCACCGTGGTGGAGCGCCCCGGGCCGCCGTTGGTCATGACCACGATCAGGTCGAACACCTTGAAGCTGGAGACTGTCAGCATGACCACCACAAAGAACGTGGTGGGCCGCAGGGACGGGATGGTGACATTCCAGAAGCGCTGCCAGGCGCTGGCGCCGTCCACTTCGGCCGCCTCGTACAGCTCGGTGGGGATGGCCTGCAGGCCGGCAAGGTAGAGGACCATGTAGTAGCCCATATCCCGCCAGACGCTGGTGATGATAACGGCAGGCATTGCCCAGTCCGAGCTGGAAGTCCAGCCCGGGGTTTCGGCGATGCCGATGGCGTTGAGGAACTGGTTGATGGGGCCGCTGTCCGGGCTGAAAAGCATGTTCCAGACGACAGCCACCGCCACCAGGGAGGTGATGTACGGGAAGAAGATGGCTACCCGGAAGAAGCCGATGCCCTTGAGTTTCCGGTTCAGCAGCATGGCCAGGACGAGTGCCAGGGCCATGGTGAGCGGAACGTGCCCCAGGGCGTAGACCGCGGTATTCCGCAGCGCCACCCAGAAGGTGTCGCTCTGGAACATCCGCTGGAAGTTCTCCAGGCCAACCCAGCGGGGCGCCGTGAACGAGGTCCACTCCATGAAGGAAAGGGCGAACGCGGCGAGGACGGGAACGAGGGTGAAGGCCAGAAATCCCAGGAAGTTCGGCAGGATGAACGTCCAGCCGATCAGTGTGTTGCGCCGGGCCTGCTTCCGGTTGCCCCGGCTGATGACAGCCGGGGCCGGAGTGATTGTCTTAGTCGCCATGATGGGTTTTTACTGACCGAGGACTTCGCTCTTGACGCGCTTGCCCATCTCGGTGATGCCGTCACTGACAGAGCGTTCGCCCACCATGATGAGGTCATGCTCCTGGCTGAGGATCTTGTCCGTGGCTGCGGACTTGTCGCTGACCGGCATCTCAAGGGCGGTTTCATCCGGCGCGAAGGCCTTCTTTGACAAGTCGTCCGTGGGCAGGCCCTCGAGCTGGAAATAGGTCTCCGTCACGGCGTCGTTCTGCAGCGCGGGGACCACACCAATCTTGGAAACGGCCTTGGCCCCTTCTTCACCGGCTGCCCATTCGATGAACTTCCGGGCTTCCTCGGAGTGCACGGCGTTCTTGTTGACGGCGAAGGCCGTGGGGGAACCAAAGGTGCTGACCTTGCCGTTGGACTCCTTCTGCGGCAGCGGGGCCAGGCCCCAGTCCACGTTGGTCTTGCCGTCCCTCTTGGCCTGCAGGACCCCCGCGATGTACCAGGTTCCCATCGGCATCATGGCGGTCTGGCCGGTTTCGAACATGGTGCGGTAGCTCATCTTCTGGCTCTTGGCGGTACTAAAGTCCAGGGTGGCACCGCTCTTCTGCAGTTCCAGGGCGGTGCTGTACTGGTCTTCGAAGAAGCTGTACTCGCCGCTGATCTGGTCCCCGTTGTTCTGTGCGGCCGCGATGGCCTGCACCACCGATCGCCAAATGTGGTGGTAAGTGCCGTAGACAGTTTTGCCGTCAGCCTTGGTGGTCAGCTTCCTGGCAAGCTCGGTGTACTCGTCCCAGGTCAGGTCCGCCGGGGTTTCCACGCCTGCCGCCTTGAGCAGGTCCTTGTTGTAATACAGCAGCCAGAAGTCCTGCCGGTATGGCGCCGCGTAGTACTTGCCGCCAATGTCGAAGGCGTCCAGGCCGGCGAGGTCCTCCTTGCCGATGCTGTCCACCACGCCGTTGATTTCCTGAAGCTGGCCGTTGCTGGCGTACCGGGCATACTCGGTGACGTTCTTCATGGTCAGGACGTCGGTGGTGTCCCCGCCGGCCAGCATGGTGGTGACCTTCTGGGAGTAGTCATCCGCCAGGATGTCCACTGGTTCAATATCGATGTCCGGGTTGGCGGCCTCGTAGCCGTCGAACAGTGCCTTGAATTCGGGGGTGCCCTCGTAGTTCCAGACTGATACTGTCAGGCGGGTCTTGCCGTCCTGGCTCTGGGGTTCAGCGGGCCCGGCCGCGCCGGCGCAGCCGGACAGGCCGAGGCCGGCAGTGACAGCCAGGGCGATGGCGGCGAGGGTTGTGCGCTTCATTGCGTTCTCCTTTGTAAGGTTTCAAGCCGGCCACAGCTGCGGCCGGGTTTTGTTAGGCGCTGAGTGAGAGGTCTTCGGAGACCACCTGCGCCACGAGCTTCTGTCCGGTCAGGTAGCGTTCCAGGTCGTTCAGGGCGGCATCGGACATCCGCCGGGTTTCGGTGCCAAGGGAGCCTGCGATGTGGGGAGTGATCACCACGTTGGGCAGGTTGTAGAGCACCGAGTCACCCGGAAGCGGTTCGGGTTCGGTGACGTCCAGCAGGGCCTGGATTCGTCCGGTGGCGCATTCGGCCTCCAGAGCTTTGGTGTCGACCAGGGAGCCCCGGGCTGTGTTGATCAGGGTGGCGTTGTCCTTCATCGCCCGCAGTTCCGCCGCGCCGATCATGTGGCGGGTTTCGGGCAAAGCTGGTGCGTGTACCGACACAATGTCAGATGCGGCCAGCAGTTCCGGCAGCGGCACCAGTTGGCCGCCGGCTGCGGCTACGGCAGCAGGATCTGCATGAGGGTCGGACACCATGCACGTGACATCCTGCAGTTGCTGGACGAGCTCCACTACCCGCCGGCCTATCCGTGAGAAGCCGATGATTCCGATCACCCGGCCGATGTTGCCGAGCTCACCCCGCCGCCTGATGTAGGACCAGTCTTCACGGAAGGTGCGGGCGTCGTTGGCCAGCACCTGCGCCTTTTTGCCGGCCAGGACGATGGATGCGAAGGTGAACTCCGCGACCGGGATGGCGTTTGCGTCGGCGCCGTTGGTTACCAGGATGCCGCGGTCCCACAGTTCCTGGCTGACGAAGCTGCGGACGGTGCCCGCACAATGGAATACAGCGCGGAGGTTTGGCATGCGCCGCAGCGCCGCTCCGTCCAGACGTGGTACGCCCCAGCTGGTAAGGAGGATTTCGACCTCTTCGAGGTGTCCGGCGAGCTTGGGGTATTCAAGGGAGTCGGTCCACGGCTGGCCGCCGAGGTCCACCAGGCCCGCCAGTCGCTCCAGCCGCGTGGTATCAAACTGATCCGCATACGTTCCGCGGTTCATGACCAGCAGGGCCCTGGGTTTTCGTGACATAGGGGCTCCTTGCTGTGTGTTGGTCCTCTCCGCCGGCGGCGAGGCAATGTCTTGCATCACATCTAACAATCAGTAGATACTCATAAACAAGACGATCCAACCAACGTGATCAGGATCGTTCTCGATCAATCTAATTCAAACAAAGATGTGATGCTGATGGCTCCGCCTTCCTCCTTACTGCAGCCCCGGGGGCGCCCTCCAACTCCACTGGCAACTGCATGGGGGCCTGCGGCAAAGGAATCCGCGCTGGGTGCCCTGCTTACAGGTGCACGCACACGTATTGTGATGCCCCCGGCTGGCCACGCCGCTTGGGCGGGCTTGCCCCGGGTGGCCTTGGATGCCATGGGGGAGCAGTCGCGGCAGGAGAAGGGTTTGCCATGGCCGCAACCGTTGGTGTCCCATTACGCACGGTACTTCCGGGGTGGAAACCGCACTGCCTACGAGGGGCTGGTGGCTGCGCGCCAGCAGCGGCTTACGCGTGCTGTGGTGATGGCCTTGGTTTCCAACCAGGCGCACGGGGCATCATCGGGCCAGCCGTGTTCGGATTTGAACGGTTGGCTGGATGAAGTGATCGATGGTGCCTACCTGCTATGTGAGCAAAGCTCCTGGAGCTGGGCGGCGCACGATGACGTTTTCAGCCGTTCCGGAGAAGTGGTGCCGGATATGTCCCGGCCGTTCCTGGACCTGGGAGCCGGTGAAGTGGCCGCACAGCTGGCGTGGATTGATCACGTCCTGGGCGGAGATCTTGAGCGGCGGGCTCCCGGGCTGCGGCGCCGGATCCGCGAAGAGACGTCCAGGCGGGTTATCCGACCGTTCCTTGAGCGGATGGACTGGCACTGGCTGGGTCTGGACGGCGACGTCCACAACTGGAATCCCTGGATCCACACCAACCTGATCGCCGCAGCACTTTTCCTGATCGATGACCCCGACATTCAGGCCCGGACCGTTTCCCGGTGCATCGAGGGCCTGGACCGCTTCCTGGCCTCGATCCCCGACGATGGCGCCATCGACGAGGGCTTCGCCTATTGGTGGAACGGTGCGGGACGGGCGCTGGAAGGGCTCACACTGCTCGAGCAGGCCACGGGGGGAGCGCTCGACGGCGGCCTGTCGGTGGTCCGCGAACTGGTCGCCTTCCCGCACCGCATGCACATCGGTGGCAGCTGGTTCGTGAATGTTGCCGACGGGCCGGCGAGGGCCGCGAAAGCCCTCCCTTGGGACATGCTTTACCGCTGGGCCCTGCGACTTATGGACAAAGACGCTGCCGCCCATGCGGCCGCCATGATGTCCGGCCACCCGGAAGCCGCCGCGGGACTGGGCAGAGTCCTGCATGCACTGCTGAACGGCATCGCGCAGGCTGATGAAGCAGGGCCTGGCAACGGAGACAACCCACCTCTGGTTCCCCTTACTTACCTTCCTTCTGTACAGATCATGACTGTGCGGGAAACCGCTGGAAGCCCAAGGGGCCTCTTCCTCGCGGCGAAAGGCGGCCACAACGGTGAGCACCACAACCACAAGGATGTTGGCTCGGTGGTGGTCGCCGTGGACGGTGTTCCATTGCTGGTGGACGCCGGCCAGCCGACCTATACGGCCAAGACGTTCGGCCCTGACCGCTACGACATCCAGGCCATGCAAAGCGGCTGGCACAGCGTCCCGGCGCCGTTCGGGCTGGAGCAGGGCGCCGGCAAGGAGTACGCCGCCAGGGTCCTCGCCGCCCCTGACACCGAGAGCCTCCGACTGGAGCTGGCGCTCGGTGCGGCCTATGGCCTGCAGCCGGAGCAGTGGATCCGCTGCTCCGCGCTGGACCGCACGGCCCGCCGCATCACCATTACCGACCGCTGGGAATTACAGCCCGCGCGGGAAGACTTCCCCGCGGAGGGTAAGACTTTAGACGTCGACATCACCTACCTTGCGGCCGGCACCGTCCGCCTGCGGGATGGTGAGGCAACGGTCCTGCCGACCGGCATTCCCGGCGCCGGAACCGGCAGGGGAGCGGCCCTGCGCTGGGAGCCCTCCTCCGCCGTCGTCCTGGTGGACGAATGGCACCTCGACGATCCGCTCCTGGCGGACGTCTGGGGCACTAAACTCACCCGCCTGCGTTTCCGCATGTCCGCCGGGCTCCTGCCCGAACCATCCAGCGCCGCCGGCGCATTCACCTTCACCGTGGAGGCAGCATCATGAGCCCCGAAAAACCATCCGAGCCTGCAGGGAAGTCCCTGTTTTCGCTGCAACGCCGTGAGCGTCTGATGGAGGAGCTCCGCGCCCATGGTGCCATCACCGTCCGGGGCATTGCCGCGAAGCTGGGCGTCAGTGAGCTCACCATCCGCCGTGACGTGAACATCCTCGCCGACGAGGGGCTGGTGTCCCGTGTGCATGGCGGCGCCACGCTGCCCAGCCCACTGGATCGTGCGACGGCGGCCGGCCGGCCGGCCGCGCACAGCTACTCCATCGGCATGGTGGTGCCGTCGCTGGGCTACTACTGGCCCCAGGTTATCAGCGGTGCCCGCGCGGAAGCGGAGGAGCAGAACTTGCGGATTCTGGTGCGCGGTTCAGCGTACGACGCCGCGGACAACCGCAGGCAGGTCCAGGCCCTGCTGGACACCCAGAACATCGACGGGCTGATCGTGGCGCCGGATATGAGCGGTGTACATGGCCAGGACCTGTTGCGCTGGCTCAACGCCCTGCCCATCCCGGTGGTGCTGGCTGAACGGCGGTCGCCGACCGAAATTCCCGCGCACCGGCTGGAATGGGTTGCCACGGACCATGCCTTCGGCGCCGGGATGGCTGTCCGGCACCTTTGGCAGGAAGGGCATAGGAGGATCGGCTGCCTTACAGACCGGTCCAGCCCCACCAGCCCCCATGTAGTGCGGGGCTGGCGCCAGGCGCTGGCTGCCCTGAAGATTCCCGAGCAGGTTACGGTTCACGAGGACTCGGGCATCCAGGAAAACGATGACCGGGCTCAGCACTTTGACCGTGTGCTTGAGCTGTGCACCAAGACCGGAACCACGGCCATGCTGGTCCACTCGGACACCCAGGCGGTGGCGTTTGTGCAGCACTGCGTGGACCGCGGACTTGCCGTCCCGGGTGACATTGCCATTGTCAGCTACGACGATGAGGTGGCCTACCTTGCCGAGCCCGCCATCTCAGCAGTGCGCCCGCCCAAGCAGTACGTTGGCAAGGTGGCGGTGCAGCTGATGGCTGCCCGGCTTGCCGAAGGGCGGATGCGGCCTGTCCACCGGATCGAGCTCAATCCGGAACTGATCCTCCGGGAATCCTCCGTGGGGGCACCGCGGGTGCCAGTGTCCGGTGTCCTGGAGGATTCGATGTGATGGCGGGAACAACTGCACCCATGCCAAAAGCGCTGCTGCTCAGCGGCACCGGGCGGTACGCGGACCCCTGGCATCCCTTTGCGGAGACGTCCCGCGCGCTGGCGGGCCTGCTCGCAGAGGCCGGGTTCGACGTCGAAATCCCCGCCGACGTGGACGCCGCTCTGGCCCTTTTGGGGCGGACGGACGAGCCGGACCTGCCGGCGTTGTTGGCGGTCAATGTGGGCCTGCCGCGGGACGGCCTGCCTTCCCCCGGTTCTCCAGAAGCCGCTGCGGGGCTGACCCGTTGGTTGGACTCAGGGCGGCCGTTGTGGGTCAGCCACTCGAGCTCCACGAGCTTCCTGGACTTGCCCGCGTGGGAGGACGGGCTGGGCGGGCGCTGGATTCGCGGCACCTCCATGCACCCGGAGTATGGGCTGGCACAGATTTCGGTGCGTCAGGGCTCCGGGCCGGTGGACGGCGTTCCGGACTTTGAACTCCTGGACGAGCGCTACAGCTACCTCCGCACTTCTCCCCGCATCACGGTCCACGCCACGCATCTGCATGACGGCGTCGAGCATCCGGTGCTGTGGTCGCTGGAGCGCAGTTCAAGGGACGGCGGTCCTTCCGGCCGGACGTTCTATGACGCGCTGGGCCACGATGCCGCCTCCTACGAATCGCCTGAGCATCGGGACGTGGTGCTCAGGGCGGTCGCCTGGCTCACTGACCGCAAACCTTCAACCTCTTCCAAACCCTAGGAACCCATGCCCTCCATTGCTCCGCCCCTAGACCTGGTGCTGCCGCCGCTGGATCGGAAGCTTTCCCCGTACACCGGACTGACCCGGGACCACTGGTGTACCTACGCCGACTATTTGTTGCGCTCGGCGCACCGCTACGCCACGGACGACCACGCCAACCTGCACCTGCCCGGCGCCACCAGCGCATACGGGACGCGCAGCGATTCGCTTGAAGCCTTCGCCCGCACCTTCCTGCTGGCCTCCTTCCGGATAGCCGGGGACCCGGGCGGCAGCGGGTGGATTGTCGACTGGTACGCCGAGGGGTTGGACGCCGGCACCAACCCGGCCAACCCGAACCGCTGGCCCACCCCGGGCGAGCTGAACCAGGCAAAGGTGGAAGCAGCCTCACTTGCCGTGGGGCTGGCACTGACCCGGGAAGTGCTCTGGGACAAGCTGCCGCAGCGGGTGCAGGAGCAGCTGATCGCCTGGTTTGAGACGGTGATCGGTGAAGAGTATCCGCCCATCAACTGGGTGTGGTTCCAGATTGTCGTGGAGATGTTTTTGGCCAGCGTTGGGGGCAGGTACTCGGATGAGGACATTGATACCGGACTTGCCCTGCATGACTCGCTGTACCGCAGCCACGGCTGGTTCGCGGACGGCCCCGAGCGCGCCTACGACCATTATGTTGGCTGGGCATTCCAGGTTTACCCGCAGCTGCTGCAGCTGATGGCGCCTGAGGATCCCCGCGTGCAGGCCCGGTCGCAGCGCGACGGCGAACGGCTTGCCGACTTCCTGGACGACGCCGTGCATTTGATGGGCGCCAACGGTGCGCCACTGATCCAGGGGCGCAGCCTGATCTACCGCTTCGCCGCGGCCGCCCCGTTCTGGAGCGGGCAGCTGCTGGGCAACAGCCGGATCAGTCCGGGCCTCTCCCGGCGTGCCGCCTCCGGAATTCTGGACTACTTCGTCCAGCGCGGAGCAGTGAATGACGACGGCCTGCTCACCATCGGCTTCCACGGCGAGTTTCCGGGGATGAAGCAATCCTATTCCGGGACCGGGTCGCCGTACTGGGCGGCCAAGGGCATGATGGGCCTCGCGCTGCCGGCAGACCATCCGGTGTGGACCGCCGTGGAGGAACCGCTGCCCGTAGAGGTAGCGGACACCCGGCGGTTCATCGAAGCGCCGGGGTGGCAGGTGGAGGGGACGGTTGCGGACGGGGTGGTCCGGATCCTGAACCATGGAACGGACCACGCCAATCCCGGGGTGAAGGTGACGGATTCACCGCTCTACGCCCGGCTGGGTTACTCCACCGCCACGTTCCCGGACCTGGAACCGGAGTCCCTGGACAACGCGGTCGTGTTTGTCGATGCGGATGGCCGGCTCACGCACCGCACCGGCTTCGAGTTCCTGGGCCAGTTCGAGGTTGGCGGGGTGCAGGTGGGCGCCTCCCGCGCGGCCACGAACTGGATCACCATCGACCCTGACGGCGGACCCGACCACGGCAGTGGTGCCACAGGGACGGCCAGTCCGGGGCCCGAGATGACCGTGGCGTCGCTGACCCGCGGTGCTGTAGAGCTGCGGCTGGTGCGGGTCAGGGGTGCCAGTGGCGAAGCCAAACTGCGGATCGGCGGGTGGCCGGTCGATGCCCCGGCTTTCCTGGCCAGTGAAGTCCGCCCCGTCTCCTGGGGAGGGGTTCTTGACGACGGCGGCACTTGGGAACGGCAGGCCCCGCACCCGATGGGGGAGCACCTGACCATTCCCTGGATTGGTACCTCCGGCGCGGCTGCCGACGGTGACTACGCCGCCGCCGTCGGACTCGGCGGAAAAGGCGTGCGATCCGAACTCGACGCCGCGCGCTTCTCCGAGGCCGGCCTCTTTGTGTTCGCCGACGGCACGGTGGTGGACCCGGAAGCCGTGTGGGCGCAACTGGGGTGAGCAACAGTTGGCGTAAACGCAAAGTAGCCCTTGGCCGGAATTCCGGCCAAGGGCTACTTTGTTTAGATCAGGGGCTACTTGGAGCTGAAGAAGCTCACACATTCCCCTTCGTTCCGGAACCCGGGCTCCACATTGGTGGCCCAGCCGCCGTTGGCGCACGCATCCTTGCCCGTCACGAAGTTCACCGTGTACTGCCTGGTGGTCCCGTTCGGGGCAGTCACGGTGACAGCCGCCGTCGGGCTCTCCGCGGTCGCTTGGGCCACTGCGACCTTGGCATTGGTGTCCAGCGGGTGGGCGGCGACAGTTGGCACCGCCGCCGATGAGGTCAGCACCGTGTAGCCGGTGGTTTCGGCAGTGAAGCTGTTTACCGATTTCTGGTCCACGAGCAGCCGGCCCAGATCGACGAGTCCTGCGTCAGCCAGCCGCGAGCCGCTGATGGCAACCTCGGCCACCTTGGTGTAGGAGCCGGTGGTGGTGAAAATGACCCGGATGCCGCGGGTGCTGACCGGCGTGTACGCAACCTTGGCCGGGGCCGCGGTAGTCAAGCTAGTAACGGTCCCGGCGGAGGTGTCCTGCCAGGTTCCCGCAGCGTCCAGGTACTGCACCTTCAGGCCCTGCGCCGCCTTCTCGGCCAAGGTTACCGTCACCGAGTCCACGGTGTAGTTGCGCCCGAAGCTGTAGGTGAGGCTATCGCCGGCCCGGCCGCCGCTCACCCAGTTGGACCAGCGGGTGGAGGTGTTGCCGTCGCAGGTGTTCGGGGCGATGTAGGAACCTTCGGTGTAGCTGGCCGTGACGGCGGTGGCAGAGTCGTCCCTGCAGATGTTGCTGCTGGCAACGCGGTCCACCACCAGGATAGTCAGCAGGGCGTCCAAAGGCTTTTCCTTCTCGGCCCCGGTGTCCGCTTTGCCAGTTACGGTGACGGTGCCTGCGGTCTGCAGGGCGGCGGGAGCAATGGTGCCCCAGTCCCAGGTAACAGCGAGGTCGTTCCGCGCGGCCGAAATGCCCACCTGGCCGGGGACTGTTGCCGGAGCCGCCGCCTGCACGTCGGCGACGGTTGCCCCGACTCCGACCGTAGCGGAGACCGGGTCCGTGGCCGCATATTTGCCCACCGTCACGGTGACTTTGGCGTCGGTGAAGGCCTGGCCGTACACGTCGGCGCCTGTTCCGGTGAGGGTGACCGTGCCCTTTTTGTTCCACACGGCCGGATCAACGGACTGCCACTGGACAGGAACCGGCCGCCCTTCACCCCTGGCATAGAGCGGCGTGACGGTCACCGGCAGCGACTGGGCCACTCCGGTGGGCGTGCTGAGTTCCACCGGTTTGGTGCCGAGCAGCTTCAGATCCTCGAGGTCCGTGAAGCCCCACGACTGGGAAGTGTTGCCGGTTGCGGTGGCGCCGGTGGAGGAGGCAAGGGAGACGCCGGTGCCGGCGGCGGTTTGATTTCCGGTTACCTGCAGGGCGATACCGGCCGAGGCATTCACCAGGGACCACTGCTTGCCGTTCTCGGTGGTCACGATCCATTGCGCGGCCGTCGCGCCCTTCGCCTGTTCGATGGTCATGGCGGTGAGCGCCGCGGCTCCGGACGTGCTGCCGTTGGGCACGCCGCCCGTTCCCGTCAGCACGCGGCCGTCCTTGTTGCTGACCACCCAGCGGCGGTCGTGGGCGAACTCGTCACCGCCGGCAGCGGTGAAGGTCCACAGCTGGGAGGTGACATCCGCCGTCGTCGCGCCCAGTTCCTGGATGGACGCCGTGCCGTCGGGACGGGCCGTGAGATACTTCCCGCTTGCATCGCCGGTGAGGTGGTAGGTGTGGCCGTCCTCCACTGGTGCAGCGTCGGCTGACACTCCGCTGACGCCGTCGACGACGAACGTCACCACGGACGCGGCGGGAACCTCAAGCGTGGCGGACTTTGCCGCGGCGTCCACGGCGACCGGCGCGCCCCTGACGAGCGCGTTCCGCTCGATGTCCTCCAGCGGCGACTTGGTGGTGACCACCGGGGTGACCGTGGCGCCAGGGGCGATGGCGCCGAAACGGCTGAGGTCGATGGTGACCTTTTCCGCCGTCGGAGTGTCATTGAAGTGCACCAGCGTGGCTCCGTTGCCGTCGGCGTCCAAGGCGCTCGCGGTCTTGGCGTTGTCGTTCTGGATCAGGAAGTCGCCGGGCCGGATGAAGTGTGTGAAGTTGCGGGCGGTGTTGTACTTCTGGTTGGTCAGCACCTTGCATTTGGCCTGATCCGGGCTGGCGCCGTCGTTGAGGCGTCGGTTGGAGAAGCCTTCGCGGCCCTCATAGTTGCAGTCGAAGTCGATGTAGATGGAGCCCCATCCCTTGTCGGCCTTTTCCTGCTTGTAGGTGTCCTCCACGGGCTGCCAGAACACCCAGGCGTCCGGCTCGAGCTCGCGGAGGTCGTTGACCATCCGCCCGGCGATGCCCAGCCCGTTGGTGATGTTCGAGCGGTCCCAACCGCTGGCGGAATCGCCCAGCGCCGGGTTGCCGGCCCAGAAGCCGCCCACCTCGCTCATCCACAGCGGCTTGTCCGTGGACTTGGCGAGGTCGCGGACGCGGCGTCGGTCGTTGGTGCCGTACGTGTGGACGTTGAGTTGCGCCACAGCGTCCTTGGCCTGCTGGCTGTAGCCGTGCCAGTTGGTCATGAACTTAGCTGGATCCGTCTCGTCCATGGCGGAGATGACGGCGTCTGTGGTGGTGCTTTCCTTGGCGAGTTCCTGGGCGAGGAGCTTGGTGACGCGGTCCTGGGCTGCCGGGTAGATCAGGGCGCCCTCCTGCTTTTGGGTGTAGCTGGTGGGTGGTTTGCCGGTGGCCTTGTCGATGTCCGTGCCCCAGTAGCCGGAGTTCGGCTCATTGAAGGGGTCGATGGTGTCCACGGTGATCCCGCTGCCATCCTCGAGGAGTTCGACGGCGTGCTTCATGTAGGCGGCGAACTTGGCTTCCGCTTGCGGCAGCAGGTTTTCGCCCCTGGCGGGGTTGATTTGGCCGGAGACGTAGCCGCTCTTGGTCATGAACCAGGGCGGGGAGTTGCTGAAGGCTTCCCAGTGGGTGATTTGCTGGTCTGCGGCGAGTTTTTCCACCCACCAGCGTTGGTTCTGGTCGGCTTCCGGGTTGTAGGAGGCGGGGTCGTCCGGGTTCCACTGGTCCAGAAAGGCGACTTTGTTGGCCTGTGTCGGGTCCACCGAGCCGTCGGGGTTGTAAAGGTTGGAGGCCGCTTTACCCTCCTGTGGTTCGCTGACCGGATTCCACCAGCCCTCCACCGCGCTGCCGTCGTTGAGGTAGTTTCGCACGTCGGAGGCATTGCCGCCGCCCACGTTATAGCGCGCGATGTTGAGGTTGAGTCCGTCCTCGCCAAACACCTTCTGGTACAGCTCGTCGCGCAGCTCAGGGGAGTAGCCTGCCGTCGCGTTGGCGAACCAGACCAAGCTGGTGCCCCAACCCTCGAAGGCCTCCCCGCGGCTGGCTGGGTTGGGTGTGATGGTCACGGGCGTAGCATCGGCGGCTGCCGCCGGCCCGGCCGTGCCGGCGGGCAGCATGACCAGACCTGCTGCCGCCGTGACCGCAGCCGCCAGTGCGGCCACCGGCCTTCGTGTTTGTCGTCGGGCGGAAAACATTATTGTTGTACCTCTCTGCGTTTCGAGTCTGCGGCCGGGCCTCCTCTATTCGTGCCGCAGAGAGGAGGCCTAAGCACAGCGAGACTATGAGCACCGGGGAGACCCTACAAGGCACCTAAACACTTTCGTTCACGCTCGATCATCTTTGCTCACGTTGTTGAGGTGGCTAGTTGCAGGGTTTTAGGAGAAATTGCCTTCTGTTGTGTCGAAAGACCAGGTCGGATGCACACCACATGCCGGTTGTCGTTGCGGGCCTCACGGCCGTATTCCTGCGCGTTACCTTGAGGACGCGAAGTCGTGGCATCAGGCGCCCTGGAGCAAGGCTCCGCCCGTTCTTGAGCGCCGGTGAGAAGTGGGGTGGCTGGTCTGGGATTGGCTGGCAGAGTACGTGCAGGCCGTTCCACCCCGCGGTCGTGACTCATTAAACGCTTGGCCCCGTGCCCGGGTGTCCTGTTATCGACTTGTCCGTCCGTTGGGTGGGCGGCCGGCACCTGCCCGGCCCACATCGGTGACTTGATCAAAAGATTGTCCGCCCCCGCGGGGGCGTGGCTCGTCACAGTGCTGTTCCGAAGTGACCTCTACCCGGACTGGTACCGGCGCCTAACGGCCTGACCATGTCCGCGAGATGAGGAAGGTGCCAGAACCGCTATGACTAGCGTTGCGTATTCCCGCCCGTTTGTCCTGGGTGTCGACACCGACGCCCGGAAGCACGTTTTCGCCATCATTGCGCGGCAAGCGGCGAACGGATCGATAACCGTGATTTCCCAGCGACGGGCGCCGGGATCAACCGTGTCATTGCTTGGGTTGCGCGTCGCACCGAGGCCGATGGCCACTCTATGGGTGATTGAGGGCGCGGCTTGTTATGGTGCCGTGTTGGCCGGTGCTGTCGCAGCTGCCGGCTACCAGGTTGACGCGCACCGGATCGCTTCCGCCGTCCTTTCCTTGGAAAAGGATAAGTTGCGCCGGCCACGGTTGAACGAAGGGGTCCGCGCAGCGTTGCGGGTCCTTGTAACTGCGCGTCATTCGATGACAACCGGCCGGACCAGGACCGTGACCGCGTTGACCGCGCCGCTCCGGATCAATGATTTGGGTTTGGATGCGCGCAAGTCGTTGAGCGGAAGTCACATACTGGAGGTGTCTCGGTGGCGGGTCCGTGAAGAAGCTCTTGCTGTATCGGTGGCCCGCTCTGAAGAGGTCAGACTGGCTATGCGCATCGGCGACCTTGACGCTGAGATCAAAGCAAACGGCTCCCGGATCGCCGGACTGGTTGAGGTAACCGAAGCGGCGCCGCTGCTGCAGGAATCCGGCTTCGGACCGGTCACGGCAGCTATTTGTCTTACCGCTTGGTCTCATCAGGGCCGGGTACGTGCCGAGGCGGCTTTCGCCTCCCTGGCCGGGGTCAACCCCATTCCCGCTTCATCTGGAAATACCGTCAGTCATAGGCTCAACCGCGGCGGCGACAGGACCCTGAATAAAGCCCTTCACATGGTTGCTGTCACGAGGATGGCGTTCGATCCAGCGACCGTCGAATGCGTAGCGAAACGGCAAGCAGAAGGGCGAACCAAGAAAGAAATTCGTCGGTGCGTGAAGCGCTACCTCGCCCGACGGATCTACCGCACACTCAATGCCAGCAGTCCCCAGCCATTGCTACGTTGACAACCATAGAAGAGTCTGTGAGGCAGCTCATGTATTTGGTATAGGTCATTTGGCGCATACAAACTACTCATCGGGCAAATACTTTTACCGGCTCATGGAATGTACTAGGGCTCTAGGGCTTCGGTGCTGCCAGCGCACGTGCTCCGCGTCCTGATGAGGGCGAGGTAGCTGGCAGGATACGCTGGGGCTATCCCTAGGGAAGGGAAGGTCTAGGCAGTGGCTAATTCAGCCTCTGGTGATTCCGTAGTGGATCGGGTTGTCCGGATTATCTCGGCTTTTCCGCAGGATGTCGGTACCCTCCCGTTGTCTGAACTGGCGGCCCGGGCCGGGCTGCCGCTAACGACTGCCCACCGGCTGGTGCGACAGTTGGCCGAGCATGACCTGCTGGAAACCGCGCCAGGAGGCATGGTACGTCCGGGCGTGCGGTTATGGGAGCTGGTCAATCGGACCTCGCCCACCCTGGCTCTGCGGGAGGCGGCCATGCCGTTCATGGAGGACATCCAGCAGGTCCTGAACCAGAACGTGAACCTGGCGGTGCTGGATGGCTGGGAGGCATTGTTCGTCGAAAGGCTCTCGCGGCGCGGGTCGGTGGCAAACCGCGCGCAGGTGGCAGGGCGGATGCCTGTCCACATCACGTCTGCAGGGCTGGCGCTGATGGCGCACCAGGACAAGGCCCTGCAGGCGGAGTACCTTGACCAGTTCAGCGACCCCGACGGTAAGGTCACTGTGGACGCGCTGCGCGCGCTGCTCAGCGAAACAGCGCATCTTGGCTTTGCCCAGCTGAAAGGCGTGGTTGATCCGGACACCTGGGGGATTGCGGTCCCCGTCCTCAACCGCCGGCAACGTGCGGTGGCCTCACTCGGCGTCGTGGTTCCCTTGCGTGAGATGCGCCTGCAGGCCCTGGTTCCGGCCCTGCAGACGGCAGCGCGGGGCATCGCCCGCGCACTCGGTAATCCCTGACGCTTCCCATTGAACGGAATTGCTGTTACAGCTGTCACTCCTGCTGCCGCACACTGATTGCCAGATACGGCAAATCCGGCCCGCAGGGCCCCGCAATGAAGCGAGACAAACCATGGCAACACGAGAAATCATCACCACCCAGGTGGCCATCATGGGAGCCGGCCCTGCCGGACTGATGCTCTCCCACCTGCTGGCCAAGGCCGGTATCGACTCCACCGTTATCGAGGTCCGCAGCCATAACGAGATCTCCGAAACCGTCCGCGCCGGCATCCTCGAACACGGAACGGTCAATATGCTCGTGGACAGCGGCGTCTCGGACCGGGTCCTGCGTGACGGGGACCGCCACGACGGCATCGAACTGCGCTTCAACGGGGAGAGCCACCGCGTGGACTTCAAGGACCTGGTGGGGGAGTCCGTGTGGCTGTACCCGCAGACAGACGTGTTCCTGGACCTCGCCGCCCGGCGGGAAGCCGACGGCGGTGACGTCCGCTACAGCGTCACGGACACCGCAGTGCATGACCTGGAAAGTAAGCCGAAGATCTGGTTCACCGACGCCGACGGCACGAAGTTCGAGATCCAGGCCGACTTCCTGGTTGGCGCTGACGGTTCCCGCAGCCACTGCCGCTTCCAGATCCCGGAGGCGCACCGCAAGTGGTACTTCCATGAATACCCGTTCGCCTGGTTCGGCATCCTGGCCGAGGCCCCGCGCAGCTCAGACGAACTGATCTACGCCAACTCCGCCAACGGCTTCGCACTGATCAGCCAGCGCACCGAGATGGTGCAGCGGATGTACTTCCAGTGCGACCCCAAGGAAAACGTAGCCGAGTGGGACGACGACCGGATCTGGGCCGAATTCCGCAGCCGGGTGAACGGCAACGGCTTCGAACTGAAAGAGGGGCCGGTCATCGAGAAAATGGTCCTGCCGTTCCGCAGCTTCGTCCACACCCCCATGCGCCACGGCAACCTGTTCCTGGCCGGCGACGCCGCGCATACGGTCCCGCCCACCGGTGCCAAAGGCCTGAACCTGGCCATCCACGACGTCAAGGTCCTCTTCGAGGGGCTGGACAGCCACTACAACTCCGGCTCTGACCTCCTGCTGGAGGCCTATAGCGACCGCGCCCTGGAGCGGGTGTGGAAGGCCCAGCAGTTCTCCTACTGGATGACCACCCTGCTCCACACGCCCGCCGACGCTGATGATTTCTCCCGCGCCCGCCAGCTGGGCGAGCTTAACTCGGTGGTGTCATCCCGGCACGGCATGGCGTACCTCGCGGAGGCCTACACCGGCTGGCCCGCACGGCAATGAGACGGGAGGCTGAGTCCGATATGTCCTGTCCGTAAGAACCGTCACAAGAATCGACTTTCGTACAAGAACTGTTATTACGTCCCCCTGTTCGCCAGACGAACTGTTGTGCGCTGCATGAACGAGAGCGTAGACTGGCTCACAAGTTGGGCTAGCCAGCCCTGAACACATGCTGTCTGCGTGACCGCATCAACAGGTGGCCTCATAGGCAGCTTTCATCGGCTGTCTAGTCGTCGCGGATACTTGCCAGCACGCACTCCCGTTAAATGCGGTAATGGCCAACAAAACTTAAAAGTGCTCCACGCCATTGAAAACTTATGCCCAAAACATCCGAAAGGAGCCAGCCGTGCCGCACGAATTAAACGCCCCCACGGACGAGGCTGTCCCGGCTGCCGAACCAAAGGCAGGACATGCGCCCCTGGACGCAGCCGTGGAAACCCAGCAGGAGCTCAGCGCAGAGATTAACGGCCTGGCCGACGCCTACGCCCGAGCCCTGAAGGACGGCGCCCCGGCGGAAACCCAGCCCCGGCTGGACTACCCGCCGTACCGCAGCAGCATCCTCCGGCACCCCACCAAGAGCCTGCACCACGCGGACCCGGAAACCATCGAACTGTTCTCGCCGGCCTTCGGCCACCAGGACGTCCACGCCCTGGAATCGGACTTGACCATCCAGCACAACGGGGAACCCCAGGGCGAACGCATCATCGTGGCCGGCCGGGTCCTGGACGGCGACGGCCGCCCGGTGGCCGGGCAGCTGGTGGAGATCTGGCAGGCCAACGCCTCCGGCCGCTACATCCACAAGCGCGACCAGCACCCCGCGCCGATCGACCCCAACTTCACCGGCATCGGCCGCTGCATCACCGGACCTGACGGCTCCTACCGTTTCACCACCATCAAACCCGGTGCCTACCCGTGGAAGAACCACCTCAACGCCTGGCGGCCGGCCCACATCCACTTCTCGCTGTTCGGCACCGAATTCACCCAGCGGATCATCACCCAAATGTACTTCCCCGGCGACCAGCTCTTCCCGCTGGATCCGATCTACCAGACCATCGTGGACCAGGACGCCCGCGACCGGCTGGTGGCCAGCTACGACCACAACCTCACCGAGCCCGAGTGGGCGCTCGGCTACAACTGGGACATCGTCCTGACCGGGCCCAAACGGACCTGGACCGAGAACGAGGCGCTGGGCGCAGAAAGTGATGAGGAGTAGTCACATGAGCACCAAACTGGTTCCCACACCGGGGCAGACCGTGGGCCCGTTCTACGGCTACGCGCTGCCGTTCGAGAAGGACAACGAGCTCCTTGCCCCGGGTTCGCCCGGTTCCATCCGGCTCCAGGGAACTGTGTACGACGGCGCCGGCGAGACGGTGCCGGACGCCATCCTGGAAATCTGGCAGCCTGACGCGGAAGGCAACATTGTCCAGCAGACGGGCTCGTTCCACCGTGACGGCTACACCTTCACCGGGTGGGGCCGCGGCGCCGTGGGCTACACCGGCGTGTACACCTTCACCACCGTCAATCCCGGTCCCACCAGGCCCGGCGCGGCCGCCTTCATCTCGGTGGCCGTCTTCGCCCGCGGCCTGACCAACCGGCTCTTCACCCGCATCTACCTGCCGGAGAACGGAGAGGCCCTGGCCAACGATCCGCTGCTGTCCTCCCTGGACCCGGAACGGCGCAAGACCCTCATCGCCAGGCGCGATCCCGAAGGCGGCCTGACCTTCGACATCCGCCTCCAGGGCGAGGGCGAGACCGTCTTCCTGGACTTCCAGTGACGGACGCCGCTGCCCCCGATACGGCTGCGGGCGCAGGTGCAGGCCTGCTCCGTCCCGCCTCGGCGTCACCCCTGGTGGCGGCGTTGACGGGTGACGGGGCGGTGCTGGCCGCGATGCTCGCCGTCGAGGCCGGCTGGGCCGCGGCGTTGGAACAGGCGGGCCTGGCACCCGCCGGTTCCGCCGCCGTCGTAGCGTCCGCCGCCGAACCGGGCCGCTATAACGCCGCCGATATCGCGGTGCGCGCCCAGGGTGGCGGCAACCCTGTCATCCCGCTGCTGGCGGACCTCCGCCGGCACGTGACGGTGCTGGATACCTCGAACGTAGGCGCCGACGGTGTTGGTGCCCTGCGTGCGGTGCACACCTCGCTGACCAGCCAGGACGTGCTGGACACGGCCCTGATGCTGCTGGCCCGCAACACGGTGGCGGCGCTGCTTGCCGACGTGAAAGGCACGACGACGGCGCTCGCGGCCCTCGCCGCGGAATATGGGGACGCGCTGTGCGTGGGCCGGAGCTTGACGCAGCATTCCCTGCCCTACACGTTCGGACTCCGGGCGGCGCAGTGGTTCCATGGGCTCGCGGCCGCAGGACGGCAGCTCGCGGCCCTGGAGTTTCCGGTCCAGTTCGGCGGGGCGGCAGGCACGCTTGCTGCCGGAACAGTGCTGACGGCCGGCTCGGCGGCCACCCCGTTCAGCCTCGCTGATGCGCTGGCTACCCAGCTGGGCCTCGCCCCCGCCGCCGCGCCCTGGCACACCAACCGGCTGCCCATCACGTCCATTGGCAACGCCGTGGCCGCAGTACTGGACGCCCTCGGCAAGATCGCGGCAGACGTCCTGTTCCTCAGCCGCCCAGAGGTGGCAGAGGTGGCCGAACCCCGCGCCGCCGGCCGGGGTGTCTCCTCTGCCATGCCGCAGAAACAAAACCCCGTCCTCTCTGTGCTGGTCCGCAGCGCAGCCCTCCAGGCACCCAGCCTGGCAGCCCAGCTGCACCTGGCTGCCGCCGCTTTTAACGATGAGCGCGCCGACGGCGCGTGGCACACCGAGTGGCCCGCGCTCCAGCAGCTGCTTGCCCTGGCACTCGGCGCCGCCGGACATAGCCGGGAGCTTGCGGAAGGCCTGCAGGTCCACCCGGACGCGATGCGGCGCAATCTCGACTTGGCCGGCCCGCTGCTCCTGGCGGAGGGCGTCAGCGCCGCCGTCGGCCCGCTGCTTCCGGAGCTGGACGGTAAGAGCGGCAAGCAGCAGCTGCAGGACGTGGTGGACCAGACCCTGCAGGCCCAACCGTCCGAACAGGCGTCCGCCTACCGGAAACTGGTCCGGGACGCCGTTCCCGCCGGGTTGGTCACGGACCTGCGGCTCGAGGAGCTCCTGGATCCGGCCAGCTACCTTGGCCAGTCCCGGGAAATCTCCCGGCGGATCCTGGCCGCCTACCCGGACTTTGCCTCCCCGGACCTCCCCCCTTCAGCTACCGACGCGAACGGAGCACACCGTGGCTAAACCCGCCCTCAAAGCCGCACTGCTTTCATCCCAGCGCCCTTTGGGGGACCACCCCCTCCTGGTGGTGGGGTCCTCGCTGGGCACCTCCTCCATCCTCTGGAACCGTACCGCCTCCCTGCTGGGCAATGACTACGACGTGGTGGCCTGGGACCTGCCCGGCCACGGCGTCTCACCGGCCGCCACCGAAACCTTCGACGTTTCGGATCTGGCAGAGGCCGTGGTGGACCTCGTCGACTCCATTGCCCCCGGCGAAGCCTTCCACTATGCCGGTGTGTCGCTGGGTGGTGCCACCGGCCTGCAGCTGGGCATCAAGCACGTTGAACGCCTCAAGAGCCTGTCCGTGCAGAACAGCGGCGCAAAGCTCGGCACCCCCGGGGGATGGCTGGAACGCGCCGAAACGGTCCGTACCCAGGGCACCCCCGTGATGATCCAGGGTTCGGCGCAGCGCTGGTTCGCCCCCGGCTTTATGGACCGTGAACCGGAGGTCAGCAGCCGGCTCCTGCACGCCCTGCGCGACACCGACCGGTTCAGCTACGCGTTCTGCTGCGAGGCCCTGGCCGCTTTTGATGTCCGCGCGGAACTCGGCAGCATCCGTGTCCCCACCCAGGTCATTGCCGGTGCGCTGGACGGCGTCGCGCCGCCGTCGATGGCTGAGGAAGTGGCCGCCGGGATCAGCGCCGGCGGCGGCACCGCAACAGCCGTCACCCTGGAAGGCGTGGCGCACCTGGCTCCCGCGGAGGCCCCCGCGCACACCGCCGAGCTGATGCGCAGCCTGCTGGCTTGGGCCGAATCACAGGCCGAAAAGACCGGAGGAAGCAGATGAGCGGGACGAAGAGGCACGGTGTGGTCCAGCCGGACGCCACCAGCAAGGAGATTTACGACGCCGGCATGGTGGTCCGGCGCGAAGTCCTGGGGGACGCGCACGTGGACCGGGCCAACGCCAACATGGACAGCTTCACCGAGGATTTCCAGGACATGATCACCCGGATCGCGTGGGGCGGCATCTGGACCAGGCCCGGCCTGTCCCGGCAGATGCGCTCGGCCGTGACCCTCACCGCGATGGTGGCGCACGGGCACTGGGAGGAACTGGCCATGCACATCCGCGCGGCGATCACCAATGGCCTGAGCAGGGACGAGATCAAGGAAATCCTGCTGCAGACCGCCATTTACTGCGGGGTCCCGTCGGCCAACACCGCCTTCAAGACCGCCCAGCAAGTGTTTCGAGAAATGGACACCACCCCATGAACCAGGCTTTTGTGTACGACGCCGTGCGCACCCCGTTCGGCAAGTTCGGCTCCGGCCTCGCCGCGGTGCGTCCTGATGACCTTGCGGCGCATGTGATCAGGGAGTCCGTGAAGCGCGCGCCGGGCCTGGATCCGGAGCGGATCGACGAGGTTGTCTTCGGCAACGCCAACGGCGCGGGCGAGGAAAACCGGAACATCGCCCGGATGGGCACCCTGCTGGCCGGCCTGCCGGTGTCGATTCCGGGCACCACGGTGAACCGGCTCTGCGGGTCCTCCCTGGACGCGGCGATCATCGCTTCCCGCCAGATCAACGCCGGGGACGCGGACCTGATGCTGGTCGGCGGTGCGGAGTCCATGTCCCGTGCCCCGTGGGTGCTGCCTAAGACGGAGAAGCCCTACCCCGCGGGTGACATGACGCTGGCGTCCACCACGCTCGGCTGGCGCCTGGTGAACAAGGCAATGCCCAAGGAATGGACCATCTCCCTGGGCGAGGCCACCGAGCGGCTCCGCGAAAAGTACAAGGTGACCCGCGAAGCGCAGGACCAGTTCGCTGCCGACTCGCACAACCTCTCCGCCGCCGCCTGGGACGAAGGCTTCTACGACAACCTGGTGGCGCCGGTGCCGGGTACTGACCTGGTGCGGGACGAGGGCATCCGCCCCGGTTCCACGCCCGAGAAGCTCGCGGCCCTGAAGACGGTGTTCCGGAAGGAGCCCGAGGGCGCGGAGGTGGGCGGCACAGTCACCGCAGGGAACGCGTCGCCGTTGTCCGACGGCGCCTCCGCGGCCTGGGTGGGCAGCGAGGCCGGCGCCGGGCTGCTCGGCCTGGACCCGCTGGCCCGCATCGCCGGGCGCGGCGCGCACGGCAACGATCCTCAGTACTTCGGTTACGCGCCGGTGGAGGCGGCGAACAAGGCCCTCGCCAAGGCGGGCATCGGCTGGGACCAGGTGGGCGCCGTCGAACTTAACGAAGCGTTCGCCGCCCAGTCCCTGGCCTGCATCAACGCCTGGGGCATCGACCCCTCCATCGTGAACCGGCACGGCGGCGCGATCGCCATGGGCCACCCGCTGGGCGCCTCCGGGACCCGGATCCTGGGCACCCTCGCCCGGTCCCTGCAGGCGTCGGGTGAGCGCTGGGGGGTTGCTGCGATCTGCATCGGCGTCGGGCAGGGCCTGGCCGTGGTGCTTGAAAACGTCACTGCCTCCAAGGGAAAGGCCTAAGCCATGCTGAACTTCGTAGATACGGTCGATGAGGCTGTGGCCGGGATCAAGGACGGCTCCACGGTGATGATCGGCGGGTTCGGCAATGCCGGGCAGCCGTTCGAGCTGATTGACGCGCTGCTGGAATGCGGTGCCACGGATTTGACCGTGGTGAACAACAATGCCGGCCAGGGCGACCAGGGCCTGGCGCTGCTGATCAAGGAAGGCCGGGTGAAGAAGATGATCTGCTCCTTCCCGCGGCAGTCCGACTCGTGGCACTTCGACGCGAAGTACAAGGCCGGCGAGATTGAGCTGGAGCTCGTCCCGCAGGGCAACCTGGCCGAGCGGATCCGCGCCGCCGGGGCGGGCATCGGCGGGTTCTTCACCCCCACCGGGTACGGCACCATGCTGGCCGAGGGCAAGGAAACCCGCATCATCGACGGCCGCGGCCACGTGTTCGAAACCCCCATCCACGCCGACGTCGCGCTGGTCAAGGCCCTGAAGGCGGACGGCAAGGGCAACCTGGTCTACCGCAAGACCGCCCGCAACTTCGGGCCCATCATGGCGGCCGCGGCCAGGCATACCATCGTGCAGGTGTCCGAGGTCGTGCCCACCGGCGCTCTGGACCCGGAGAACATCGTGACCCCGGGCATCTACGTCAACAGCATCGTCAAAGTGGCCGGCAGCGGCGCCGGCACGAACCCGAAGGCGGCCTGACATGAGCCTCACCGAAACCAGCATCAAGACCTCCGAAATAGCCCTCGGCCGGGATGACCTCGCCCGTCTAGTGGCCCGGGACATCGCCGCCGGGTCCTTCGTGAACCTCGGCATCGGCCAGCCCACCCTGGTCTCCAACTACCTCACCGCGGAACAGAACATCACCCTCCACACGGAGAACGGGATGCTCGGCATGGGACCCGAAGCAAAGGGCGACGAAATCGACGGGGACCTGATCAACGCCGGCAAGATCCCCGTCACCGAACTCCCCGGCGCCTCGTACTTCCACCACGCCGACTCGTTCGCGATGATGCGTGGCGGGCACCTGGACATCTGCGTCCTGGGCGCGTTCCAGGTCTCCGTCACCGGTGACCTCGCCAACTGGCACACCGGCGCTCCGGGCGCGATTCCCGCCGTCGGCGGAGCCATGGACCTCGCCACCGGCGCCAAGGACGTCTTCGTCATGATGACCCTGCTGACCCGCGAGGGCGCCTCCAAAATCGTGGAATCCTGCACCTACCCGCTTACCGGCGTAGGCTGCGTCACCCGCGTGTACACGGACAAGGCCGTCTTCCTCACCGGACCCGACGGCGTCACCGTCCGCGAAACCTTCGGCTGCACACTGGAGGAACTCCAGGAACTCGTCCCCGTTCCGCTCAAGGCCGCACCCGCCGTCGCCGGCGGCTGAGCCCGGGGCGGGAACCTGGCTCTCCACCGCCATAGGATTGGGAACCATGACCACAAGAGCAGCCGACGGCGGCACCCCGGTGGCACCGCAGGCGGGCGACCAGTACGTCCAGTCGCTGGCCCGCGGGCTGGCCGTCATCCGTGCGTTCGACACGGATCACCCGCTGATGACCCTCACCGAGGTGGCAGCCCGGACAGGCCTGACCCGGGCCACGGCGCGCCGGTTCCTGCACACCCTGGTGGAGCTTGGCTACGTGCGGACCGACGGCAAGACCTTCGCGCTCACGGCCAAGGTCCTGCAGCTGGGTTATGCGTACCTTTCGGGATTGTCACTGCCCCAGCTTGCACAGCCGCACCTGGAGGAGCTGTCCCTGAAGCTGGGGGAGTCCACCTCGGCTGCCGTGCTGGACGGCACCGATATCGCCTACATCGCCCGGGTGACCACGCGCCGGATCATGACCATCGGCATCACGGTCGGCACACGCTTCCCGGCGTATGCCACGTCCATGGGCCGCGTTCTCCTGGCGCACCTGCCACCCGCGGACCTGAAGGCGTACCTAGCCGCCGCAGACATCACGCCCCTTACGCCGCGGGCCCTGGGAACCGTCCCGGAACTGCTGGCCGAGCTGGAAACGGTCCGAACCAAGGGCTGGTGCGTGCTGGACCAGGAACTGGAGCTGGGGCTGATGTCGGTCGCCGCACCCGTGTATGACGGGCCCAAGGTGGTCGCTGCGGTGAACGTGTCCCTGCAAGCCCAGCCGGTGGACGCCAAGGCCGACCGGGATGCCTACCTTGACTTCGTGGCGCAGGAGACCGTTGCCACGGCAAAGCTCATCTCCGCGGACCTCACCGCCCGCGGTTAGCGCCCCTTCTTCCCGGTACGAATTACCGTCGGGGACGTTGTTGAAGGAGACGGTCGCATAGTAGTCTCTGCCCAGTCCCGCCAGTCGTGCTGTTCCAGCCGGGTGACATCGTATGGGCAGGCTGTACCCGGCCCGGCGCGCAATCCGTACATTCATGCTAGCTGCCGGCCGGGCAGATCTGCCGCCTCGGCGCCGCATAATGGCCACCAGTGCGGTCTAGGGCTTTCTTTGCCCGGAAGCCCCTACTTGGAGCGAATCAGGTCAAGCAGAGCAGGCAGCCTTGTGATGCCATCTTCTGCCATGAAGTGTCGTGCTCCCGGGTGGACCTGCAGGCGTGCGCTTAGACGTCTGGCGAGATCATCGGATGCTTCCGGCGGCACGAAAGGATCTGTGTCAGAGCGAAGTACTGTTCGTTTCCGAATGCTCGTTGCCATCCGCTCTACGGCAACGTCAGTTGCGAGGAAACCATCGAGTTCCGGCAATGTTTCCAGTGGTTCAGTGAACCCGGCGACCAACACGAGACCGCCCAGCTCCCATGGTTCCGGCAGGGTCTCGAGTACCCGTAGGACGGTGACCACGCCGAGGGAATGTGCCACAACCACTGTTGTCGCATCCGGCATTCCGAGTGCCGTGCTGACTGCGTTCTCCCAGGCTGCTTTGTCAGGATTGTCCGGGTTGGGGAGTGGAACGACTGTGACTTCTATGTCTTCAGCTTCGAGGGCGCTTTGAAGCCAGGGGAACCAGTTTGCATCCGGAGACGATTGGTATCCGTGGACGATGACGACGCGCTGGACGGGTCGAACCGGGACATTACTGGTTGAGGCGTTCATAGGCAAAGACTCTAGAGGGTTCAGCTGGCATCCCAGTTATGCGCGCGAATACCGCCACCGTACACCCGCCTCGCGTAGGCGCCCCGGAGCTTAGATTGCGCTGCTTCTCCATTCGACGCTGACGGTACACGTCGTTACCCCTTCAGTCGTGACCGTTATGCGCTTGGCGTGGGGGCGTAATCCGGCTGCTGTCAGGGTGCATGGTTCCGTTCCTCGTCGTTGATGAAAACTTGCACTGCCACGACGTGGGCTTCTGTCAGGCCCTCTTCAGGGTCAGGCTTCTCCAGCAGGACGGGTTGGTGGTACTGGTGGGCCCAGTCGTGCACGTCAGCCTCTAGTGCGTCGTCGATCCATACTATGGCGTCCCAGTCAGCGCCGCCTTCGGCCTCCATTTTGTTCAACCACCTGGATACTGACCCCAGTTTGGGCGTCTGCTGGTCCTCATCGTCCGGCTCCGGCATGATCTCCACGCGCAGCGGTTTCACCTCAAGCTGTAGCTGCGCTTCGAGGCTGTCCACAAGATCCTCATTTGACGTCGATACCCACGCGAGCGTCCCCTTGGTGGCGAGCCGACGCACCAGGGCAACCTTTAGATCAGAGAGCTGGGCATGCTTCCCATCAGACTTGTCACCCGGCTGAAGCTTAGGGTTGAGCACGCCGTTGATATCTAGGAGGATGATCGGTTTCATGACCGAGACCATAGCCGCTCCGCAGGCAGGAGGGTAGTCTCCAGGTCCTACTTTGCCCGTTCTCAGTGGCGGCTGCCGCCACTACGGGGTTTGACGCCGGTCACTCACCAAAACCTTTTCGATCGCCGATGATTTATCTTTTTGCGGAGCCTGAGGATTCTGTGCGCGCTTGGGGGGTGAATCAAGCTCTGATCCCCGCTGCCTTCTCGTGCTTTACGGCATTGCGTAGGGCAGTGTTTTGTAGGCGGTGGTTTTGTTCATGGAGGAATTGGTGTGTTTTGCTGCCTTTGCCTTCCCGCCAGTTGATGTAGCCGATGGCGGTGAGGACGGGTGCCTGGTGTTGGGGGCTGGTGCGGGTGTAGGCGTGCAGGAGCAGTTGTTGCGCCCATTCGATGCGGAACCAAGCGGGTGCGCCTTCGGTTCGGGCGAACAGGGTGCGTTGCATGGGTTCGTCCAGGCCGGGGATGTCTGCGATGAGCCTGTCGCGGATGGGCGGGAACTGGAGGTTTGCGCCAGGACGTGGGAGTCGTCGTCGCTGGGGAAGGCGGCGCCTGTCACAAGCGGGTGCCGAGGTAGTGCATGATCGCCCTGGCCGTTTCCTCCGGAGCGCTAACGTGGGGGCAGTGGCCGGTGGCCTGAAGCTGCACCAGGGTGCTGTGTTCCAGATTCTTGTGCAGGTAGGCGCCCACTTCCGGCGGGGCAAGCCGATCGTCGGAGCACTGCAGAATCAGGCAGCTGGTCCGCACCTTTTTCAGTTCAGCGCGGGTGTCGGAAAAGAAAGTTACCCCGGCGAAGTGCCGCGCGATGGCGGGATTTGTCCGGCAGAAGCTGACACGCAGGTCCTCCGCCAGTTCCGGCTCCTGGGGGTTGCCCATCACCATGGGCGCCAAGGCTGCGGCCCAGGCGAAATAGTTGCTGTCCAGAGATGCGAGCAGGCCCTCGATGTCTTCTCGCGAAAATCCGCCCACGTAGCCGTCGTACGGGTCATCCGTATGGCGGGGTGAAGGAGCAAGCAGGACCAGGTGGGAGAAACGGTTGGGGTCCTGCACTGCGGCGATCACGGCGATCATCGTGCTGACGCTGTGGCCCACCAGGATGACGTCCTCAAGTTCAAGGGCGGCGCAAATCTCCAGCAGGTCTGAGGCGTAACCATCCAGGGACCCGTACTTCTCCCAGTCATAGGCGCTGATATCGGAGTGTCCTGCACCAACATGATCAAAAAGCACAAGACGGTATTCATCAACGAAATAAGGCAGCAGCTTCTGCCACATAGCCTGATCACAGCCAAAACCATGGGCAAACATCATCACCGGCCCATCATCGCGGCCCAACATGGTGACATTGTTCCGGCCAATAACGGCAGCAGCTGCTTCGATCACGTTCTCACTGACCCTCGCGATACGGTGGTGTCCTGTCCCAGATACTATCCACGGGAAATTGAGGATCCCAGGGATCCTTCCACTATGACCTTCAAGGTGCCGTCGATCCAGCCCTTGGATGCGAAGCGGCGTACGCGACTACTCCGACAGGGACCATGTTCGCCATCAGAGCGTTGACGGGTCGTCGCGGGCGTCCCACGTTCGGTCAGCACTTGGAGAATGCCTGCGTGAAATCAGCAAGCGCCCGTTTGGAAAATGACGATTTCGCACCTTTTGTTAGCTGTGGCAGAGGGCCCAGGATGCGGCGGCCGGGGAAGTACTTGGTTAGTTTCCGAAGACTCCTGCCGTGCCGCCGTCTAAAAGAGCTGCGACGGCCGACCTCGGGATGGCTTCCGGAGTTGCTCTAGCTTGGATAAAGGGGGCTGTGCACATTGTCCACACCTTCGGGCTTGGATTGGCTGCCAGAGGCGTCTCGGGCAAGCCAGCCCTGGCAAAACTTTTAGCCGGGGGCGACAACTTCCCGTTGTGCCGTGCCGGGCACGCAGCATCACCTTGGGGTCTAGGACTGGCCCAAGAATACCGAAAACTGAATCGCTGAAATCGACGGCGCGGGCCGGTTTTCAGCCTTGTCCAACCTCGTCGCGTCGGACGCATTCGATGTAGCAACCACATAAGGACAGAATTTGGCGGGGATCGCGGCGAAGAGCGATGGGGGCCTGTTTTATTATCCGGCGGTGATACGAAGGGTGTTGCTGATTTGTTCGGCCGAATCCCGGACGGCCTTGATGATCTCCTGGCGTTCTTCAGCGTCCACGCGGCTGCCCAGGGCCACCACGCTGACACCGGCGGCGACCTCGCCGCGCGGATCGAAAATGGGGGCGGCGATGCCGAGGGCGTCGGGATCGACCTCTGCGTGGGTCATCGCGTAGCCAGCCGCGCGAATCTCATGCAGCCGGGCCAGGAGGTCTTCCGGCTCAGATAAGGTGCGTTCGGTGAATCGTGGCCGTTGAATGGCGTCAAACAGCTGGCGGGCCTCGGCGTCGTCCAGCCATGCGAGCAGGACCAGCGCCGAAGCGCCAGCTGTCAGGGGCAGCTGGCTACCGCGCTCATAGGAGATGCGTAGCAGCTGGCCCGGGGGTACTTCACGCTCGAGGCATACGACGGAAGTTCCGGCCCGTCGCGTGAGCAGTACTGCCTGTCCGAACCGATCGCACAGCGCACGCATCTGAGGCAGCGCCACCTCGGACAGCCCGTAGCCTTGTCGGGCCACGTGCGCCAATTCAAGGATCCGGAGTCCCAGTCGGAAGCCTCCGGCGGGCGACTCTTCGAGGAAGCCGCGCGAAACCAGTGACTCGAGGTACCTGTAGGCCGTGGACCTGGCCACTGACAGTACTGCGGCCACCTCTACGGCGGAAACCGAGAACTTCGCCTCGTTGAACATCTCGAGGATGGTGAGTGCACGGTCCGCTGTGCTGTTGCGGTCTCGATATCCGCTGGTGGAAGCATGTGAACTCATGTGCCTTAGCTTATCGATAAGCCGATCCGTGATCGGAAGCCTGGACGTCGTCTGGTTTCGCTGGGCACGGCCCTGCGGCCTGGTGCTGTTCGTGCAGCCACCAGGCCGCGGGAGGTCTCTACAGGGCTTCGGCGACGACCTTGTTGGTTACCCGGCCGATGCCCTCGATCTCGACGGTGACCGTGTCGCCGTCGTGCAGGAATATCTGAGGGTCGCGGCGAAAGCCGACGCCGGAGGGGGTGCCGGTGAGGATTACGTCGCCGGGTTCGAGGCGGGTGAACTCCGAGACGGTTGCTATCAAGCGCGGGATGCTGAAAATCAAGTGCGACAGGTCGGACTTCTGTACGACTTGGCCATTGAGCGTGGTGCTGATGCCTGCGGAGGTGAGGTCCACCTCCTCCGGCGTCACGACGTAAGGGCCGATCGGGGTGGAGTTGTCCCAAGCCTTGCCCTGCATCCACTGGTGCGTCTTGTACTGGTAGTCGCGCATGGTCACGTCGTTGCAGACCGCATAGCCCAACACGTGTTCCAACGCGTCCTCTTCCCTGATGCGGCGGCCGGTCTTGCCGATAATGACGGCGAGTTCGCCTTCGTAGTCGACCTGCTGCGCCTCAGGCGGCAGCACGATATCGTCGGTCGGGCCGATGAAGCTGGAGGCGTATTTGGGGAACATGACGGGGTAGGTCGGTAGGTCCCGGTTTGTTTCCTCGATATGCGACTTGTAGTTCAGCCCCACGCAGATGATCCGTGCGGCCGAGGGGGAGGCCGGCCGCAGTCGCACCGCCTGGACGGCAACTTGCTCGTCGTCCAGCAGGGCCGCCCCGCGCAGGACCTCCAGGGACGTGTTCGGGCCGATCTCCGTGATGCCTTTGAGTGGAACCAGGAAGTCGCCCTGGACCTCACCGACCCGCAGGCGGCCGTCGTGTTCGTAGTTTGCGTATGCCATGAGAGTTCCTTACTTCCTTTGGGATGATTAGTTGGGCTGGCTTACCTTGCGCCAGTTCGGCAGTTGGCCACCCCAGAGGTTTACGCTGTTGGCAATCGGTTCCCAACGGCGCGGGACGTAGGTGGCGCGGTCGTCGTAGAACTTCTCCATCTCGGCGGACAGCTCGATGTGGTTACCGGCCGGGTCATCGAAGAAGACGAAGAGATTGTTGCCCGGACCGTGGCGGCCCGGGCCCCAGGCAACGTCCACGTTGAGTTCGGTGAGGCGGTCGCACCAGACCTTGAAGTCCTGCCACTCCGCAAGGTCGTAGGAGTAGTGGTCGATGTCCCCGCCCGCTCCGACGTACACGACTGCGAGGGTGTGGTGGTCTTTGTCCGAACGCAGCCAGCAGAACTTTCCGTCCTGGAGCTGGTCGGAGATGCGGAAACCAATCACGTCGGTGTAGAAGGAGACCAGGCGGGCGACGTCGCCGGTGCCCAGCGTGGTGTGCTGGAACTTGATCGGGCGGCGGCCGGTGTCGGCGGTGTTCTCTCCCTGGCGCTGGACCTGGGTATGGAAGTGGACCTCGGTGCCGTCCGGATCGGTAACGGCGATGCCTTCGGGCTTGCCCAGGGGGGCGGTTATGTAGGAGGTGTCGAGCTCGCGCAAGTCGTGCCCTGCGGTCTCGAGGCGTTCGCGGATGCCCGCCAGACCGTCGGCATCGCGGACCTCGAAGCCGTAATAGGCCAGCCCCTTGGGGCCTTCGATAAGGTCGAGGACGTGGTGGCCGTCGCCCCAGCCGAGGCGGACGCCGTCGGGCAGCTCCGCGTGGCGGACCAGGCCGAGGACCCGGCCGTAGAAGGCCTCGACCGCCTCGACGTCGGGGACACGGAAGCCGATGTGGGAGACCGTGGTTTCACCCAGGGCGCCGGCGGCGCCCTTTTCCCCGAGGATGACGCGTGCTGGACGTTCCATGGTGTTTCCTTCGTTCAGTCGGTGGGTTTAGTAGGTTCTAGCGGGCAGCGGTAGGAAGTAGCGGGCCGGACAGCTGCAGTGAGGCGGTTTTGTCCAGGACGGCGGGCAGTTCTGCTGGGGCGAACACCGCGGAGGTGAAGCGGTCCGGGCGGAGGAGTACGAAGTACCCGCGGTAGCCTTCGAATTCGCGGTAGAGCGAACCATCCAGGTCGATTAGCAGCCCGTCGACGTCGGCGTTGCGCGGCTGGATGTCGTCAAATGGGATGTACCAGCGCGAAGCGCCGAAGCGCTGTGCCAGTTGGTTGGCCTCCGTCCAGTCCCCTGGGACCACGTCGACGCCGAACAGCACCCAGCCGTCGCCGACGATGTGGTCCATACGTGCGGTGGTCCGCGAGCTGGTGTCGAACACCAGCGGTTGGCCGATGGCACGTCCGGCGTTCTCGGTGACCGTCAGCTCCGAGTCGAACTGGGCGACGGGGCGGTAGCGCATTTCCTCGAAGAAGGCCCGGCCATCATCGGTGGCGAGTGACTCGCGGATGATCGTGTCACGGTGGCGGGCCAGCCGCTCGGATGTGCTCATCACGACGCTGCCCAAGCGGACGGACTGCGCGATGATCGCGCCGGCGTGGGGCTTGCGCTCGGGCTCGTAGCTGTCGAGAATGCTGTCCGGCGCCTTGCCTTGGATGACCTCGGCGACCTTCCACGTCAGGTTCGCGGCGTCGCGGATTCCCGAGTTCAGGCCTTGGCCCGCAAATGGCGGCATCATGTGGGCCGCGTCGCCCAGCACGAAGAACCTGCCTGCGCGGTAGCGGTCAGCGTTGGCAGCGTTGAAACGGTAGTTGGTGGCGCGTTCGACCTGCTGAGGTTCGATGCTGCGGTACGGGGCCACCAGCTTCTTGATCAATTCAAAGTCCGGGGCATGGCCCGGTTCTCCTTCGCCGTCGAAGAGCCGGAATTCGTAGCGGCAGCGGCCGTTCAAACCTGGAACGATCACGTGCGGGCGGTTCGGGTCGCCGTGGTGCATCCCGTAGCGCTCAATGTGCGGATCCTCGAGGGTGTCGGCCACCAGCCAGACGTCCGAATAGCTGCGACCGGACATCGCGTTGTCCATTACCAGTTCTCGGACGATCGAACGGCCCCCGTCTGCGCCGAGGGCGTAGCGGGCGGCGATAGTTTCCGTACCTGCCGGGCCTTCGGTGGTCAAGTAGGCGAAGGCATCGTCCTGCTCTACGTGCGTGACCTTGGTGTTGTACTCCAAGGTCACCAGATCGTGGTTGATCAGGCCCTGGGCCAGGACTCTTTCAAGGTCGGGCTGCGCAAAGGGGTTTTTGAAGGGGTGGCCCAAACGGTAGGGGATCGCGCCGCGGGCCTGGAACATAGGACGGTTGTCGGCGTCGTAATAACGGGTTCCGGTTCCCGGCACAATGATGCTGGAAATTTCCTGGTCGATGCCTGCCTGCTGGTAGGTCCGCAAGGCCTCGTCATCGATGCTGATGGCCTTCGGTTCCTCGCTGGTGCCGGAGCGCATTTCCAGGACCATCACCGTGATTCCGCGTGCGGCCAGCAGCGCAGCCGTCGTCATCCCGACCGGCCCCGCTCCAACTACCACTGCATCCGTGCAGCGTCCCACCTTGCGTTCGTTCATCTGGATGTCCTCTCTCGAACTGTAAAGCAGCCTACGAGCCGCATGTCCTAATATCAAGGACTTCAGTCCTGATAATCAGGAAAGTTTGGACCGATAGTCTGCAGTTGAGCACAGATTGAGGGGTTACACCAGAATGGACATTTTACTTAACAATGCATTCCGGTGATGATTGTGGAATACCTTCGGCATGCCGCTTCGGCTGCCAACACCTATCCGGCACCGTTCAGAATGCCTGCCGGACCGGACTCTCAGGAGCACCATGACCGCCACATTCCTTGATAGGGCCGCATCCATCGTTGGTGAACAGAATGTGGTCCGGCCGGGGGGCGAGAGGGCATACGCTGACCCATTTCCGCTGCACACCGGCCGCGACGCGGTCGCGGGCGTGCGCCCCGGAAGCGTGGACGAGGTTCAAGAGGTTGTCCGTCTTGCCAACGAGACGAGTACGCTGCTTTGGACGGTCTCCCGGGGCAAGAACTTGGGTTATGGGGGGTCGGCGCCCCGCACCCAGAACCAGGTCGTCTTGGACCTGAGCAGGATGGACGCCATCCACCAGGTAGACCCGGAGTTGGCTTACGCGGTCATCGAGCCCGGCGTGACTTTCTTCAACCTCTACGACCACATCCAGGAGAACAAGCTTCCCCTGTTCGTCTCCGTGCCAGCCCTGGGCTGGGGGTCCGTTCTCGGCAACGCGTTGGACCGCGGCTACGGCATGTCTCCGTATGGAGACCACGTCCAGCAGCTGTGCGGGCTGGAGGTAGTCCTGCCGGACGGGTCTCTGCTTCGCACCGGTATGTGGGCGCTGGAGGACAGCCCGTTGGCCAATGTCTTTAAGGGCGGTTTCGGACCCAACATCGACCAGCTGTTCACCCAATCCGGCCTCGGGATCGTTGTGCGCGCCGGCCTCTGGCTGATGCCCTGGCCCGAGGTCTTCGCCTCCGGTGACATCACGGTAGACCGGGTGGAGGATCTTCCCCAGCTGATTGACACCATCGCTGATCTGCGCCGGCGCGAGGTTTTCCAAAACAACTGCCTGGTCGGCAACGTAGTGCGTGCCGGGACTATGCAGGGCCCTCGGTCCACTTGGTATGAGGGCAAAGGATCCATCCCCGACGATGTCGTGGAACAGATGCGCGACAAGATGGGCATCGGGCACTGGAACGCGCGTTTCGCCCTCTACGGGGATCCGGGCATGGTCCGCGAACGGCTGCGTATCATCGAGGCTGCCTTCGACGGTCCCGGATTTCAAGTGCAGGCACGTATATATGAGGGCAAGGACGGCCAGCCTGTCACCTACGACGACATTGACCCGAAGGACCATACGACGATGGCCGGAGTCCCGTCTCTGAAGGCCTACGACACCCTAGGGTGGTATGCCGAGGACGGCGGCCACATCGACATCGCACCCCTACTGCCCGCTCGCGGCGATGCGGTAATGGATTTCTACAACGTGGTCAAAGCTCTTTACACTAAGTACGGCTTCGATCTCTACATCGGCTACCACATCTACGCCCGGCACCTAGTGCACGTCACCATGATCTTCTTCGAGAATGGCAACGAGGAGCAGCTGGCTCGGGCACGCGCACTGTACGAGGAGGTCCGGCAGGCCGCGGCTCGCCGCGGCTACACCCCCTACCGGGGCCACATCGACAATATGGACGACATCGCCGCCGAGTTCTCCTTTAACGATCATGCGGTCCTGCGCTTCCAGGAGACCCTGAAGGATGCCTTGGATCCCAATGGAGTCGTGAACCCCGGCAAACAGGGCGTTTGGCCGGCCCGGCTGCGCGAGCAGCGCTAAGTCGGCGACACGAGAGGAAAGCAGCTGCCTATCGGACAGGCTCTTTTCAGGGCCTTGTCTACCGATACCAACACCGGTACCGGTGCCGGGGTCGCCTGGCGCGATCTACCGCCTGCGTTCGGCCCTAGGGGACGGTGTGGAAACGCCACCGGCGGTTCAGCCAAGACGGCAACATGCTATTGTCCCAGCACGCACGGTGCGCCCACTGACAATCGCATGCCCAGGCGGTCACCACGGCTCTAAACTCCGGTCGAGGTTGTAGACGCTGCGCCGACCCGACTGCCATATCGCCAGAGGCTCGATTAGGGTCGTGGCGGCGTTCTTGAGCGCATCGGTGATGAGATCGGTAGGCATGCGATCGCCGGTGGACCAGCCCGTTTTCTTCAAGTAACAGTCGATGACAGTGGTGTGGTGGACAAACCCTGCACAGGTTGGATGAAGGTGATCACCGACGAACTTCACCCCGGGCGCTCGGCGGCAAGAATAGCTGCTGGCCGCGTCGGCCGGCATGGTTTGCGCCCCAGCCGTTTCGTGATCGGGGGTGCCACCGGGGCCGGCCCGGGGGAGCTGATTGATGTGGGGACAAGACCAGCCGGAGATTGTTCTGGGCCACCAGGAAGGTAACGCCTGTAGCCACGAGTACAGGGGTTCTAGCAGATTTGGACAGCCACGGACAAGAATGCACAGATTGGTCTGCAATACACAAAAGTGGGGAGCGTGACATCTTTGCGTAATTTAAAGTATATTGCAGTCATGGCTCGAAGCGGCACTTCCGAAACCCTCAGCACCGGCTTACGCGACCGGATACGCAAAGACATCCTGGCGGGGCGCTGGCTCCCGGGGCAGAATCTTCAGCTGATGCCCTTATCCAAGCATTACGAGACCTCCAGCACCGTCGTGCGGGAAGCCCTAACCCGACTCTCTGGTGACCGGCTGGTGGAGCTCAAGCCGAATCGTGGCTTTTTCGTTCCCCAGATCTCGCTCGATGAGCTGCGGGACTTCAACGAGCTGAGGTGCCGCGCCGAGGAGTTCGGCATCCAGCTCGCCATCGAGCGGGGCGACCTGCACTGGGAGTCTGAAGTCTTCGCCGCCCATCATATGCTGGAGCGCATTCCACGCTTCTTGGAGGGGAGCCTGGAGCTAAACCCTGACTGGGTCGAGGCCCATGACAATTTCCACAAGAAGATGCTCTCGGCGTGTGGGCTGCCCGTACTGATCGACCTGACCTCCGTGCTGGCCGATGAGAACTCCCTGCATCGACGCTGGTCGGCGCCTTCGCAGAAGTCTGTGAGCCGCGACATGGACCAGGAGCACCGAGAAATTCTGCAGGCAGTGGTGGATCGAGACGCCCAGTTAGCAGGACGGTTACTGCGAGAGCACTACACGAAGTCCATGAATAACATCCTCGAGGTGGGGTTCCTTCCGGAGGCACAGCGAATCGCCCAGGCTGAAAGTCTGTTGGATGTGGCGCAGACCCCAGCTTGATTGTGCATCCTCATCCCCATGCTCCAGAGGTACCGTCCGTGCCCCGAACCCGTGATTAGCGGAAGGGCTTGCAGCCCAATGTTTTCTTTCGCAGATACGTTGGACCCCAGGATCCGGACATCATCGGGGATGATCTTCATATTTTTCCTGCCTGCCACGTAGGCATTAAGGGGTCACACTCATCAGGGCAAGGGCACAACATCGCCGCCCACAGTGTGTCGAGCGCACCGGAGCTTTCGTGGAGTCCCCACACGGACCTGGAGCAGATCTATGACGAGGAGCCCCTGCCCATCTATCTGGCCGGGCGACGACCGGGCATTAGCCAGGAAGGGATCGATCTATGATTTCAGTGAGTATCGCTCGCATGGCATCGGCCCGGTCGAGGAGGCCATCACGGTCAGGTGAAACGGCTGCGAACACTGTCGCAACCTCCTCACCTGCGCACATCGCACCTGTTCCGACGGCCGACCTCACGCCCCCACGTAAGCGTTTGGACGCCCGGCGCTACTTGCGGAGTCGGGTCAGGATGCGCCCGCGGGCGTCCTGGAACCGCGGGTCCGCCTTGGTGGCAACTTGATCACGGTGCGTGCCGAATCCGGTCTCGATCACGTCCACGACGGTCGCTGGCTTCTCGGCGATGACGATCACCCTGTCAGCTAGATAGATGGCCTCGTCCACGTCGTGAGTGACGAGCATAATCGTCACTCCGAGCTTCTCCCGGAGGTCGATCACCAGGTCTTCGAGGTCGAAGCGTGTTTGCGCATCGACGGAGGCGAACGGCTCGTCCATCAGCAACACTTTGGCGTTGTACGCCAGTGCGCGGGCTATGGCCACACGCTGCTGCATGCCACCGGACATCTCCCACGGGTACTTGTCCCCTTGGCCTCCCAGCCCTACGGCATCGAGGGCCTCGTCTGCGGCCTTGTTGCGCACGGGCTTCTTCTGGCCGCGCCCTTGCAGCGGGAAGGCGATGTTCTCGCGGGTGGTCATCCACGGCATCAGGGATCGTGAGTAGTCCTGGAAGACTACTGCCACATCACGGTGCGGTCCATCGAGGATACCCCCACTCACCATGACTTGGCCGGCCTTGGGCTTGAGCAGACCGGACAGGCCTTTAAGCAGAGTCGTTTTGCCGACGCCGGACGGGCCGACGATCGAGACGAACTCCCCGTTGCCGACAGTGAGGCTCAGGTCCTCGATGATGCACTTCTCATCAGCACCCTCCCCGTAGCCCAGCGAGAGGTCTGTGACGCGCAGCAGGACATCTCCGCTGATGCTTGTCAGCGTACCGGCGGAGACGCTTTCGGTGTTAGACATGGTTCAAACTCCTTGTAAAAGACGTGTCGTGGCCCATCAGCGGGCGCCGGATTTGTAGTACCAGGCCAGGATCTGCCTGTCGATAAAACTGAAGCCGATCACGAGGATGTAGCCGATGACACCCACCAGCAGTGCCCCACTCCAAGTCTCCGGGATCTGGAAAGTGCTGGAGGAGTTCAGGATGTAGAAGCCCAATCCGACGTTCGAGGCGAAAAGCTCGCTGACTACCATGACGACGATGCCGATTGGTAGGGCTACGCGGATGCCGGCGATGATCTGGGGCATGGCCCCGGGCAGCACCACACGACGGTAGTAGAGCATCCGCGGGATACCGAAGACGCGGGACACTCGTCGCGCCCCGACCTCCACGCCCAGACTTCCATCGATCGCGTTCAGCAGGATCGGCCAGACGCAGGCGAGGGCCACGGCGTAGATCTTCGAGGTCGAGCCCAATCCGAAGATGCCGATGATCAGCGGAACCAAGGCCGACTGTGGCACGGAGCGCACGAAGTGTATATAGGGGTCGAGAACCAGCCGCAGTCGTTTTGTCTCGCCCAGGATGAGCCCCAGGGCCACGCCCACCACGCTCGCGATCAGCAGACCTATCGCCAGGTTGAAGAGACTCGCGCTCATGGCCTCGAGCAGTACGCCGTTGGTAAGGTCCCGGACCATAACGTGGAGGATCCGCGAGAGCGGGGGAACGAACAGGTTGGTGCTGTTCGCCGAGGCGAACCACCAGAGGACGATTAGTAGGACGGGCAGCCAGAGCCACCACAGCACGTTTGTCAAAGTTCTCATAGGATGCTCCCGGACGGTTCGGGGTTGATGCACTGGAGGTTATCGGAGGGGGAGGTGCTGATCGTGGAAGGGTCAGTCATCACTCTGCCTGTTCCATCGGAGCAGCCGGCCCTCGGCCCGGCCCAGTAGAGAGGCCACAAGCCAGCCGAAGATGCCCGCGAAGAACAAGTAGGCGAACGCGTTGTCCCAACGCTCTGCTTCCTGGGCCAGTGTGATCAGTCGTCCCAGCCCTGGCACCTGGGTCAGGACCTCGACTCCGACTGCGGCCAGGATCGCGATGGACGCTGAGATCCGCACGCCGGTAGCGATGAACGGCATGGCTGCCGGCAACAACACTCTGCGGAACCACAGGCCCCTCGGGATCTGAAAGACCTTCGCGGTGGATACGATGCCCGGATCCAGTCTCCGCGATCCGAGGATCGACTGCACCAGCACGGGCCAGACCGCGGCCAGCACCACCATTGTGATCTTCATGTTCGTGGTGGCACCCAGCACCAGCATCATCACCGGCATAAGCGCGATGGTCGGGAAGGCGCGGCCAAACTCAACGATCAAAGCGGTTGAGCGGTCCAGCGGACGGATCGTCCCGATCAGCAGCCCCAGGACGACGCCGATTGCACAGGAGAGCAGCCAGCCCGCCGAGGCGGCGAAGAGCGTGTGGCCGAAGCCGTCCCAAAAGTTCGACGTAGTGACCACGGTAGAGATGGAGGTCAGGATCTCGGGGATGCCGGGGGTGATCTTGGGTAGGATCCCGCTCATCACGGCCAGTTGCCAGATGAGCAGGATCGCTGCCAGGGCAGTCATTCGCTGGAGGGTCAGCGTCCAGTCAATGCTCGGCTGGCGGCTGAACGCCATTGGGGTGGTTGTAGTTGTAGCCATAGGTCACATCTCCGCTCAGGCGCGGGGAGTTCCTTCCCACAAGATCTCGTCAACGCTCTTGGGGCTGGAGATCATGCCGAACTCCTCCAAAGCGTCAGTTGTTTTCTGTGACACCTCGGGATCGACTGCCACCTGCTGCTCAACCAGCGGGCCCTTGGAATCCTCGATGGAGTTTCCGGTCACCTCGCTGCGCACCTCGTAGACGGCGTCCACGTTGGCCTCGTCGTTGTAAAAGTCAACGGCCTTGGCCATGGCTTCATTGAACTTCTTGGCCGTCTCTCCATTCTGCTGTAGCCATGGGTCCGTGGCGGCCCACAAAGTGATGCCGAGCCCGGCGCGATACTCACGGGAAGGATTGGCAATTACGTGAAACGAGTCATCGGAGATGACCTGGTTGTAGAAGCTGTCCGACGGGAAGATGGCATCCACCTGGGAACTCGACAGCGAGGTACGCATCGAGGCATAGGGCAGTGCGACCTGCTTGACGCTGTCCAGGTTCACGCCAGCGTCAGTCAGAGCCTGCAATACCGGGACGTTGCCTCCGGAGCCGAGAGAGTTGAAGGCGATCGTCTTGCCTTCCAATCCGGACAGGTCGGTGATGCCGCTGTCCTTGCGTACAACGACTCCGGAGGTGTCGACCACCTTCGAGATGAGACCCGCGCCGGAGATCAGCTTGATGGGGAGGTCCTGAGCAGTAGCGGTCACGGCGGCGTCCCAAGAAACCGTGCTGATGTCAGCCGATCCTCCTACAAGCTGGCTCAGGTTGTCCTGGGCCGTGCCGCCAGGGCGGATCTCCACATCCAAGCCGACCTCATCGAAGAACCCTTTTTGTTCGGCGATGTACAGCGGCTCGTAGTTAATGGGTGCATGCAACACGGTGATCGTCTTCCCCGCGGCGGACTCAGCGGCGTCGCCTCCACAGGCCGTGACCGCCATGACACCTGCACACGCCATGGCAAGAGCAGTCCAACGGGGCACCATACGGTTCATCTTCTTCATGCGCCTATTTCTCCTGATTCCAATATGACTAGATATAACACTCTCGTGGAAAGAATGCATAACCCACACCATAACGTAAAAGTGAGCTACTGCACAGCACTTTTCGTGAGGCACGTCATAGTGGTCCAGCAGCGACAGCAAAAGTGCGTGTAGAAGGGCGTGCTGGCCAGTCGGTTTCGGCGAGGTTGTTGCCCCATAGCGACAGGATTGCAACCAAGTCCAGCGGATTAGATGTCCCGGCCGCGCACCGGGCCGTGGCGATGCCCGGACCCTGGGAGCCTCCACAACCTGGTAGTCGGATGTATGACGGTTCCGGTGAGCAGCGCGCCGTAACTGCCGGCCCCTTTAATGGCCCAGAGAGGCCCCGACGTCTCCTCCGTGCGGTTAGCTACCCGCGTTTGTACTTGATCTGCCCGTGCGCGTGTCCGTGAACCGCTCCGTGCCCAGATGCTCAGCGGCGGCGGCATGCACAGCATAGGTGTGGGTGAGGGCGTGCGCGTCCACGCCGATGACGAAGGGGACAACAGGCCACAGGGGTCATTGTGATGCGGGGTTCATTCCTCGCAAACGGGTAGATATTCCTGGTTGCGGTACGGCCGGCGCCGCCCGGACGAAGTTCAGTCCGAGGCATTCCTGTATGGGTCACAGTCCTGAATCAGGGCTGGGCAGCCTTCTGATCAAGCGGTCGGTGTGACCCGAGCAGGCCGCCGGTCGCCATCCCCAAAGCAGGGGAATTCGGAGCCAGCCCTCCAAGCCACCGGGTCCGGCCCGGCGGGAGTTGATCGCTGATTAAGGCACGGCTTGCGGGGCCATGAATAACGTCGATGCCGTGAGGAAAACGAAGGTCGCAGGCCTTGCACCGGCGTGGCTCAAGTCGGCCGACCCTGGTGGTACACGCACTAACGGCTGCAGCGCTTATCTGCTGCTGGAGAGACTGCTTATCTGCCCATAAGCCCACCCGGGCACAGACAAAGTCCGAGCCCAGCGGCTGGAGCGCGGCGGCAGTTTCGATTAGAGCAGATCAGGCAGCAGGACGAGGTAGGCCGAAATGCTCGCGCAAGGTAGTTCCCTCGTACTCTGTCCGGACGTAGCCGCGGTCCTGCAGCTCCGGAATCAGCAGGTCGCAC
This sequence comes from Arthrobacter sp. Y3221087, assembly GCF_059089905.1. NCBI lineage: Bacteria > Bacillati > Actinomycetota > Actinomycetes > Micrococcales > Micrococcaceae > Arthrobacter > Arthrobacter sp. Y3221087. Next base: position 82,675 of record NZ_JBNHFE010000006.1, on the reverse strand, counting down.
ATCTGACGCATACCGCCCGGATTGTAGGGCGAGTTTAGATTGAAGCCGTCACAGGCTCCGGACTCGAACCAGTCCACCATGTTGTCCGCAATCGTCTGGGGCGTGCCGATGATCCATTGGTGACCGGCTGAACGTGCCATGTCAATGATCAGTTCGCGCAGGGTCATATTCTGGTCGATGACCTTGCGCCGGTACACGTGGTAACGGCTTCCCAGTTCCGGCTCATCTCTTAGCCACTCGGAAGGGATCGTGTCGTCATAGTCCAACAAGGACAGGTCCAGTCCGGCGAGGCCGGAGGAGACCTGCTGTCGCCCGTACTCCAGATTGACGTAGCTGCCCAGCTCTTCGGCCAGCTCCTCTGCCTCCTTCATGGTGTTTCCGATGATCGGAAGGATGCCGGGCAGTATTTTGGTGTGGTCAGGATCCCGCCCCTTGTCCGCCAGCATCTTCTTGAACTGGGTATAGAACTCGACCGAGCGTTCCTTGACTGGTTGGGCGGTGTAGATCGCATCGGCCACCGAGCTTCCCAGCTCCAACCCAGGGCCCGAGGATCCCGCCTGGACGATCACCGGGTGGCCTTGGGGGGATCGTGGGCCAGGGGCCGGACCCTCCACCTGGAAGTACTCGCCCTTGTGATTGATTCGACGTACGTTGGTGGGATCGATGAAGTTGCCAGAGGCCCGGTCGCTGATGACGGCGTCATCACCCCAGGAGTCCCACAGCGCTTTCACAACGTCCGCGAACTCTCGGGCCCGGCGGTAGCGTTCGGCCGGTTCGGGGATCGCGTCGAATCCATAGTTCTGGAATCCGTCGAAGGAGGTGACCAGGTTCCACCCGGCACGTCCCCCGGACATGTGGTCGACGCCTGCGATCTGGCGGGCCACCGTGTACGGGCTTTCGAAGGAAGTCGACATGGTGCCAATCAGCCCGATGTCGGTGGTCCGGGCGGCAATGGCGGATAACGTGGAGATCGGCTCGAAGTAGCCGTTGGTCTTGATGTCGCCGCGCAGTGTGGGGTTGGCATTGGCGATGTCACCCAAGAAGACGGCATCAATCTTGGCCTTCTCGGCCATCCGTGCAAGCTCGACGATGAAGTCCAGATTTGGGACCTCCTCGATTCGGCTACCGTCCCGGCGCCACGAGTCTTTGTGGTGGCCTGCCGGGATGAGGAATGTTGTCAGCGCCATGCGGCGAGTGGGCTTCGCAGTCATTGTGCGGTAGGCCTTTCCCTTGACGTCGGTGGTGTCTGCCAGGAGCGGACACCCTGGATAGGTGCTCAATTTGGGCTGGGCCGCCAACGGTCCTGCAGACCCTCAGATCAGTGGACACCGTGGTGTGTCTGGTTCGTTCGTGGTCAGCGGTGTCCGGCCGGCTCCGCCAGCAGCGCGACCAACTCGGACAGGTCCTCCAGCTGTTCCAAATGGTGGACCAGCTCCAGCACACGGTCAGCAATGGAGTCCTCCAGAGTTCCGTTCCACGCGATGTTGTTACGGAACTTCGCCTCGATGCGCTCACGGCCCAACGGGGCGAAGTGGATGTCCCCAAGGACCTGGTCGACACGAATTCGGTGGCGATCACCGGAGACGAGCCGCGCCTCGACCTCGGCCGTTCGAGCCTGTTCCCGGGGCAGCGAACCGACGATCTCAATCTTGTCCAGCGTCCTCTGCAGCGCTGGATCGCGCATGTGCGCCTCGTTCATGTGCTGCAGTCCAACGGTTCCGTACATCAGCGCCGTGGCGACAGCGAACCTGATACTGAAGGCGCCGGAGACCTCCGGGCAGCTTCCAACGGTAAACTCCTGCCCGACGAACCCGGCCTTGGTCTGCGGATTCACATGGATCTCGATGCTCTCCACGTCGTCGGGAGTGAGTCGATGCGCCTCGACCAGTTGCACCGTGGCATCCAGCGATGCCTGGCTCGCCCGGCAGGTCGGCCACGGCTTAATGACGGCGTCGGCGTAGAACTCCTGACCCAGACCATCGGTGATCTTCTCGGGTTGCGGCGCGGCGCTCCACTGGGCAAGGAAGCCGAAACGTCCCCCGATTGGGTCTTCTGGCCCCCCGAACCCCGTCCCGGCCAGCTCAGCGGAGAACACGGCGTTGCGAGCGGACAGGGAGATCGGCAGCTTGAACGCCAGGGTCTTGTCATTGATGTTGTCGATGGTCCCGGAGACCTGGTTGATGGCCAGACCGAGTCCGTGGTGCAAGGTGGCAGCGTCCTGCTTCATAAGCAGTCCGGCCGTGGCCACGCCGCCGAGAGCATTGATCGTCCCGGTGTTGTCTCCGCCGCCGTAGACGTCGAAGCCGGTGGCATGACCGAGCCTGGCGGCCAGATCGTCCCCGTAAATCAGCGCGGTGAGCAGGTCCCGGCCACCGCGTCCGCGTGCCTCGGCCACGGCAAGCGCCACCGAGACGGTAGTGCCGGTGATGTGCGAGGGGATCTGCACTCCCTCGGCGTGGTCAGCCCCGACCGGCTCGAAATCGTATGACCTCATCAGCGCCGCATTGGACAGTGCGGCATGCATCGCGGGCACCTTGGCGCCTGTGGTCAGCACGGTCGCCTCTGGACGGCCACCCCAGCCGGTGACCAGGTCGATCAATGAGGAGCTGCCCTCAGCCTGAGTCCCGGCGGCAATCAGCCCCAGAGCATCCAGGACGCGCGTCTTGGCCCGGTCTACCGCTTCCGAGGGCAGCGATTCAAAGTCCGCTGCCGCCAGATGGTCGGTCAGGACCGCCGTAAGTGTCTTGTCCATGGCTTTGGATCACGCCTGGCCTGCGGTCGGAAGCTTCTGACGATCGAGGAACTCCCACACGGTTCCCTTGTCTCCGTTGCGCTGTCCCTTGATGTGCTCAAGCATGCGCGCGCGTCCGACCGAACCGAGGTAGAACCGCTCATACAGCTCGATACGCGAGCCCAGGGCCGAACCGGCGAAATCCCAGGCAGTTCGGAAGATCCGGGAACGTTCCTGGGCGCTGATGTCCCCCGCTCCCGGAAGGTACTTCTCGAGCATCGAAGCCAGCTCCGGATTATCGAACGCCGCTAGGGAGGGGGTGGCCAGCAGATTGTGCGACCCGACAGTTTTGATGATGTCGTTCACCCGGATCATCCACTCCGGCATGATCGTGCGCACCACCCCGATGTCATCGTGCACAAAGTAGGCACCACCGCCCCAGTTATGGGCTCGGCGCTCAGCGGAGTCGATGATCGCCCGGGTCATCACCAGGAAGCTGTGGACCTCACCGAGCATAGTGATCACGTCCTGACGCGCATTTGACCCAGTGACCCGAACCATCTCGGTGAGCAAATCATAGGCAAACTCCAGCTTCACCGCGGCACGGATGGCCGTCTGCTGCTGTGTACATCCTGTAGCGGTTCCCTGATTTACCGAGTTGTAGAGATCCAGCTCGCCATCAATGAAGATGCGGTCATGCGGGATGAGCACGTCGTTGAATATGACCACCCCGTCCTGCTCGTCAAACCGGGACGAGAACGGCCGGTCCTCGCGGGAGGCATCCACACCGTAGTGATCACGGCAGATAATTGCGATGCCCTCGGCCTCCACGGGGATGGCGAAAGACAGGGCGTACTTCTCGTATCCGGGCTTGATGGGAGTTGCCGGGTAAACATAGATCTCATCGGCTATCGGGCCAAGGGTCGCCAGAACCTTCGCGCCGCGCACGATCACGCCCTCATCGGTGCGGTCCACTACCTGAAGAGTGAGGTCGGCGTTGGCCCCGTCCAGCTCACCGATCGATTTGTCGATGTTGGCGTGGACGATGGTGTGCGTCAGGGCCAGATCGTTCTCGGCCACGTACTTCTGGTACGCCTTGATACGCTCGAAGTACACCGTGGCGGAGGCGGCCTTCTCCCACAGATCTGTGCGTGAGACGTGTCCAGCCAAGACCACATTCACGTAGTCGGGAGTGCGGCCGAGCATGCCCATGGAATAGCGGGCGAACCGGTCAAAGGCACGGTGCCGGCGCTCGATGTCCTCTTGGTTGGCGGGACGCAGGTGAGATACAGAGATCAGGTCGCCGGTGTCGGGACTCTCGAACAGGCAGTCGTCCCAATGCTCCCACTGGTAGTCGAAGTACTCGGCCATTCCCGCAAGGGAGCCGGCGAAGTCCGGATGTTCAGTGACATCGATCTGCTCGCTTCCGTACCAGACCTTGCGTCCGTCCTTCAGTCCCGCTAGGTATTCATATCCACGTCGTGCTCCCACTGAGCTCTCCTTTATCTCTGACGTTGGCTGAGACACAGATCGCATAAGCGAGCCCCCGATCGTTCTCATGTGTGGTTGTTCTGTTGCTGACGGCATCCGGCCGGCTGCTCCGCCGGCCTTGCGATGGCTCAGGCCGAGCGCAGGCCGGCTGCGGCGTACCGCCGATAGTCCCTGGCAGCCGGACCCGCCAAGGTGCGACTGACTTCTGCTGCTGCCTCCTGAAGGGCCGACGCCCATCCCCGGACCGTGGCTACATCCACACCAGAGGGCAGGTTGCCGAGCCGAATAACAAGTCCGGAGTTGGTAGGTTGGTCAGCCTCGGGGGCGAAGACCGGTACGACCACGGATGCCAGGTCGATATCGGTCTCCCCCTCGTCCAGCGAGCATCCGAAGTACTGGCGGCTCTGTGCGATGGTGGTGCGGACCGCGCGATCACGGGCGGGCGTCAGCTCAGCGTCGGCCCACTCGGCCAGGGCCTCACTGAGTGCGTCATAGCCGGCCGGATCCTGGTCGATGCGGGAGATGGCGTATCCCTGTTCGCGCACGCGGGTGAGAGCCTGCCGATAAAAGGTGATGACATCCTCGTCCTGCGGGAAGATCCGGCCCAGCCAGGCATCGACCTGGTCTGGGCTCCATGCCACCGCCGCCTCGCCCAACGGCGGGATCAAAGGAATCCGGACGCCGATGCGTTCGTCAGCGTCGGTGTTGCCGCCGTACGACGTGGCACCGATCGTTTGGTCCAAGGAACTGATCTGGACCAGGGCTGCGGCGGAGCAGCCGAACCTCTGGGCAAGTGCGTCGAGCTGCGGGCGAGTGGCCTCGGCCAGCCGGACCGCCGAAATCAGCGACTCGTCCACGTGAGCGGACAGGCCGGTGGTCGAGAAGCCGCCGTAGCCGCCTTGGAAGAACAGCAGCGGGGTCACGCCTCGGTCGATGGCCATGTCGTCAACCGAGACCAGGGTGATGTAGTGGTCACCGGCCTCCACCTCCTCGGTGATACGCCCATGGATATGCGCGACGGCGCCGTCGATCATGGGGGCGCCTGAGGGCGAGAGAGTCCATCCGACCTTGTCGAACTTCTCCGGATCCTTGGAAGCCAGAGTGCGGCAGGCCTGCATCTGGTAGTGGGCGAACACGGAGATGCAGACGTGGTCTGCTCCACGCAGTTTCGGGTAGGTCGATGACGTGGTCATGGGCATGAACGAAACCAGCGGCGGCTCCAGGGAGACTGAGCTGAAAGTGCCCACCACCATACCCACGGGGGCGTCGTTGACCATGGCTGAGACCACGACGACGCCGGTCGGGTAATGGCCCATGACATCGCGGAATGCGCGGGGGTCGAATTGTGGCGTCTGGTCCACCCTAGCAATGCTCATGGTGTGCTCCTGGGAGAGTGTTCGTGTGTTGTCGGCTTCCCGGGCAGTTTGCAATATCTGACCAAGAATATATTTGAGACACTCATGAGGATAGTCCGTTCGCCCCTCGGAGTCCACCACCAGTTTTTTCGATATGGGTTCGCGTTCATGGAGATTGGGATAATACATTATTGCTTGCAGTATGCATCCTGGGTGGCATACTGTTCACTAGGTGTGATGTGCAGGACTAGGGCTCGGGCGCGCTGGCGTTCCGTCCCATGTGGCGCCTACGGATTTTCGACGCAAGGAGAACTGTGAACAGCATCCAGGCTGTCCAGCGAGATGAGAGCGTGATCGGCACCCGACCGATCGCCTCACGGAGCCCCTGCGGCAAACCTCTGCCGGCATCCGGGCAACAACGTTTAAAGCCACCGCCCCGGCGGATCTTCAACCGGATCGCAATGTCCCTGCCGCGTTCTGACGAGTAAGAGCAGACTGTCCGGGGACGACGCACCTTCCTCGACGAACGGCTCCCCGGTCGACGGCTTAGCGCCGTCCGACCGCGCTTCGACCACCCTAACCACGTTTCATCTCGAGGAGATCTAATGGCAAGCAAGCCCACCAACGGTGATTTGTACTGGACCGAGGAGTACCCGGCGATCACCGAGTCAGATAAATCGCTGCAGGAGTACGCCGCAAGGGCTGAAGCTCCCGTGCTGCTGGCCGCGTTGGCCACAACCCTCCAGGACCTGTCCTATGTGCCGGCTGAACTATCCCCGCCGCTTCCCCCGCTGGGCACGGCGCTGCTGCCCCACGGAGGAATGTCGCCCGAACAGGTCAAACGTGCCCAGGACCTGGCGCTGACCGGACTAAAGCGGCTTAGAGATGAGGGAATCCGCAGCGTGCAGCAGCTGAGCGCCGAAGACGCGTCCGCGATCCTGGACTGGTTCACCGGCGGCCGCGCCGCCCGGGACCGGTCGTGGATGGGACAAATGAAGCATGAATTCGCCCCTGCTGCGGATCGCAACGGCTCCGCAAAGTGGAACTATGCTGACTACCCCGACCACCGGGCCGAGGCACCATTCACGACCCTGATCGTTGGCGCAGGAATCTCCGGCATCGCCGCCGCCTATCGCCTGCAGGAGGCTGGGCTGCCGTACCGCTGGATCGAGGCTTCCCACCGGTTCGGCGGCACCTGGTGGAAGAACCACTACCCGGGTGTGCGTTTGGACACCCCCACCTACGGCTACAGCTTCTCCTTCGCACAGCGGGTCGACTGGCCAAACCAGTTCGCCACCGGCGCGGAGGTTCTGGATTACTTGGAGTCCCTGGCGGACAAAGCCGACTTCACAGAGGCGATCGAGCTGAACACGTCCCTGACGCGCGCCGTGTGGGATGAGGAATCAGCCACTTGGAAGGCCACCACGCGCACCAAGGCAGGCCATGAGACCACCGAGAGCTACAACGCGATCATCACCGGTGTGGGGCAGCTGGACCATCCCTTCATTCCGGTATGGCCCGGACAGGCTGACTTCAAGGGAGTCCAGATGCACTCCCAGGAGTGGGACCACTCGGTGGACCTGAAGGGCAAGAAGGTGGCCGTGATCGGCACAGGCGCCTCCGCCTACCAAATCGTCCCAGCCGTCATCGGGGACGTGGACAAGATGTACCTGTTCCAGCGCAGTGCTCCCTGGATGCTGCCGGCACCGACCTACCACGAGCGAATGTCCGACGCTGCCCAGTGGCTGCACGAGAAGGTCCCGGCATACGGACAGCTGTTCCGCCTCTTCGTCACAGCCGGCGGTATTGAAGGGCGCATCCACATCGCAACGGCTGAAGAGGGCTGGGACGGTGCGCCACTGAGCGTCTCAAAGGCCAACGAGGAATTCCGGCAGGCCATCATTGAACGGATGCGCGAGCAGTATGAAGGCCGCCCTGACTTGCTGGAGAAGGCCATCCCGAATTACCCACCCTCGGCCAAGCGCATGCTCCGCGACAACGGCGTATGGGCCGCAGCCCTGCGCGAGCCGCAAACGGAGGTCATCACAGAAGGTTTAAAATCCTTCACAGAGAGCGGAGTGGTCACCGACGACGGACGAGAGCTCGATGTCGATGTCGTCATCTACGCGACCGGGTTCCGTCCGTCCGATTACTTGGACCCCATCAAGATCGTAGGCCGCAACGGCTTGGAGATCCATGACTACTGGGGCGGAGACGCCAAGGGCTTCGCGGGCATCACTGTTCCCAACTTCCCGAACCTGTTCATGCTGCTCGGCCCCAACACCGGCGGAGTGGTCGCCGGTGGACTGCACTTCATGATCGAACGTGCGGCGGAGTACGCCGTCGAGGCCATCCATCAAATCCTGGAACGCGACGTGCGTGCCCTGGACCTGAAGCAGGAAGCCCTCGACGAGCACATGGCCTGGGTCGACGCGGAGAGCGAGAAGATGACTTGGGGTCAGCCGTACGTCAAGACCTGGTATAAGAACAGGTTCAATCGGGTATCTCAAGTGTGGCCGTTCCACACCACTGAGTACTGGCGTATTACCGAGAATGTGAACAGTGCTGACTACGAGTTCCTGAAATGACAGCTCTCGATGTGACAGTCCAGTATGCCCGGCTCTCCGACCCGGATTACAGGTTCTCCGAGGCCGAGCCTGTCCCGGTAACGGCGGAAGGGCTACAGGCTTCCGTCGAGCCTCTGGCCTTCCTGCAACTGCCAGGCGCCCTGAACGCCCTGCTGGGGGCAGCAAACACCGAGCCCGCACAGTCGCACGATGCCTTCCAGTTGCGCGTGCAGGCACCGGAGATGGCGGAGGGGCTGCCTGTGGTGGTGTTTATTCCCGGCGGCGGGTTCACCACGGGGACGGGCAACGCCCGCTGGTTCACTGCCCCTTCCCTGGTCCACAATGACCGGTGCGTGTTGGTAACCGTCAACTACCGGATCGGCATCCTGGGACATCTGGGAATCGATGGAAACCCGCTTGACTCCCAGCGGCCGCTGCGTGACCTGACCGTGGCACTGCGTTGGGTGAAGAAAAACATCATCCTGTGCGGCGGGGATCCAGAAAAGATCACTCTCGCCGGCGACTCTGCCGGCGCATGGTATGCGTATGCGCTGTCCACTCTCGAGGAGACCCGGGGCTTGTTCCGTCGCACCGCACTGATCAGTCTCCCATGGGAGCCAGCATTGACAGCCGAACAGTACCGGGACAGGTGGGCACTGGCGACCAGCTCGCTGTCCGACTGCGGCGGACTCGCTGAGGCCTCGTGGGAATCGGTCCTTGGTGCCCAAGCTAGCCTCGCTCAAGCTTACGCCGGTCGCGGGATGCCATTGATGCCGGCGGTCGGCGGCGAACTGGATGAGGATCTGCATAATTACGCCACCACTGCACCGAAGCTACACGTGGAGTCCCTGGCGCTTCTCTCGACGTCCGAGGAATCCGCAGCTTTCCTGCTCTCTGCCCCTGAGACGGCCTTCTCGGATGAAGCCGCCGATGGCTTCACCCAGACCCGGTTCGAGGACCCGGAGGCGGTGCGCGCCTGGATCGACCTCAAAGTCCCGGGGGCGTCCGGCAAGGCCCGGATGGTGGAACTGATGACCCTACACCAGTTTCGGCTAGCGCACCTGGAGCTGGCCAAGGCCGCTGCAGTTGCCGGCATCACCGTGTATCTGGCTGGGTTCTCCGTGCAGAGCCCCCTGCCAGGCGCAGGCAGTCCCCACTGCATGCCGATGCCATTCCTGTTCGATTGTCTCCAGCAATGGAAGGATGCACCCATGCTGGAGGGGCTGGACCCGGAGAAATTTGCCACCACCTCGGAAGCCTTGAGGGGCTGGTTCGCCGGGTTCGTCCAAGAAGGCCGCATCCAGGTGGCCAACGGATATGGGAATCCCTTCACTGCCTCCAACCCCCTCCGTCTGGAGTTCGACGGCGGCCGACCCCACTACGAGATTCCCTCCGAGCTGGGGCTGGTCGCTCGGCGCTGAAAGAGAGCCCCGCCGCCTGGTTCGTGAGCCGGAAACCCGGCAAGGCCCAGGACCACGCTTCTTGTTCCACAATCCAAGGGGAGAGCCGTGGGGATGTCCCTATGACTTTTCTATGTCTGCCAGAGCACTGTCCGGTTCGGTGGCGGCTGTCGTGGGTCCTGTAAAGGCGCGGGCGAGGTAGCGAGTGAGAAAGTCCTGGTCACAAGGCGTCGACCTTTTGCCGCGAGGCAAACATGCGCAAAATCTGGTCCGCCAACGTCGAGGTCAACGGCGGCGGAGTCGCCGCAGAAGGCTTCCTCCGCGCAGTCTCGGACCTGATCCGGACCACAGCTACACCAACGTCTCCACCTCCTCCGGCAATTCCGGATCCAGCCGATCCCGCCAAGAGGCCAAGGAAAGAGTCTTCGACGTCTCCAACATCGCCGAAGTCGGAATCTTCACGTCGCTTTCCGCCGCCGAAAAAGATCGCCGGCGGCAGAGACAAGCAACGGGTGCCGCCTTCGAATACCCAATACATGCGACACCCTCCACTGCTCTAGTCGGTTTGTCGGCAATCCAGCAGAATCTTGCCAATGTGGGCCTTGGTTTCGAAATGGGCGTGCGCCCTGGCTGCTTCAGAAAGTGGGTACACCTTTTCTGTTACCGGTCTGATGGCCCCGGCTGTCAGGAACGGGAGGACAAGACGTTTCACGCTTGCCATAATGGCTGTCTTCTGTTCGGGGGAGCGGTCCCGCAGCAGGGTCCCTGACACGGACGCCTTCTTCTTCATCAGGGCCGCTAAGTTCAAAGTGCCTTCGGGCCCGCCCTGCATGCCGATGGTCACGATCCGTCCGAATGGCGCAAGGGCCTCAACATTTCTCGGCAGATACTGTCCTCCGACAGTATCGAGGACGATGTCTGCGCCGCCTTCAGCGAGCATCCTTTTGGCAAAGTCCTCCTTCTCGTAATTAATCAAGACGTCCGCGCCGAGACGACGGGCCACCTCGAGCTTCTCCTCGCTGGATGCGGTGACTGCTACCCGCCCTCCCAGGGCCTTGATGAGTTGGATGCCGAAGACTCCGATACCCCCTGTGGCTCCGTGGATCAGAACAGTCTCACCGGGAGCGAAACGGCCTGTGTCACAAATATTCGAAACCAGTGTGGCTGCAACCTCTGGTACGCCCGCCGCTTCGATCAACTCGATACCCCTCGGGATCGCGAGGACATGGCCCGCGTTCACGGCGACGTATTCTGCGTATCCGCCGGAGGCGAGAAGCGCCATGACTTGGTCGCCTTGGACGAAGCCGTGGATACCCGTGCCCCCTTCTGCAATGGTTCCAGAAACTTCCATTCCAAAAATTTCCGAGGCGCCTGGAGGAAGGTTGTATCGTCCGAGCCGCTGCAGTGAGTCGGCCCGGTTCAAACCTGCTCCTGCTACGCGAATGAGAACCTCTCCGTCCTGTGGAACCGGGTCCGGGAGCTCCTCCACAACGAGGGTTTCCGGGCCGCCGGGTGACCTAAATCGAACAGCTTTCATGATTCGTATTCCTAGTGCCTAAGAAGCTTCGGTAGTCATCACCAACGGGCTCGAACACGTCGAATGGTGGGCGCATTCTGATCCGGCTGCCGCCTTTTGCATGGAGGCCGCGGCAACTCCGACAACGCAGATTATTCGAACATTAGTTGATGCTGCCTTAATGAGGTCAAACAGTTCCCCGTTGCGGGCCAGCATCCGCAGTTACCGTTGCGGCGGGCCGGTGCCGACTTCGCGGCTGAGGCCGGATTGTTTGACGCCGCCGAAGGCTGCTGCGGCGTTGGAGACGACGCCGGCGTTGAAGCCGACCATGCCGAACTCGATCTGTTCCGCGGCGGTGCAGGCTTCGCCCATGTTGCGCATCTTGGCAGCCATGGCTCCTTCCACGGCTTTGTCCAGGTCTGCGTCTTCGAAGACGATGAACGGTGCGTTGCCGCCAAGTTCCATCGAACTGTACGCGTCCTCCCGCTGCAGGTCATCAACTGTGGGCCCGGCACCAAAGCATGCGAACGGCGTCGTGCCTTCCACGTGGTGGTGGCCAGTCGGCCCGTGGTGAGGTTCCCGGCGGAACCTTCCACCCCGAGCACATCGCCGGGCTTGACCACGGACGCGCCGGCGGGGGTGCCGGTGAGGATGAGGTCGAGTCCGAATCGTATACGAAACTCTGCAGGACGTTAGGGCCCTAGTCAAGCGGGGACTTGCACCGTTCTTCGACGTTTTGTTTTTTTCCTGGATTATCTATTCTGACTACGATAGTGTTTTATATTGATGTTGAAGCGGGTATCACGCTATCCGTAAGGGCTGTGCGAACGAGTAGGAGACAAGGATGTCTTGGGGATTGATAAGTGCCATGGGGCACGTAAGCATTCAGACGACGGACCTCGCTAACTCGGTATTTGACGCGACCCAGATCCTTGGACTCCGGGAAACGGAACGGACCTCCGATGCCGTGTACCTCGCCGCCGGCAACGTCCACCATGAACTGGTTTATGTCGAGTCTGATGTCAACGGCGTTGATGGTTTCGGCCTGCTCGCGGCCAATGGCGATGCGTTGCGGGAGATCCGGCGGCGCGTGGAGGACGAGAACTTGACGATCCTCAGCAACAAGCCCCGCGGGGCTGGTATTGAGGACGGTTTTTCTTTCATCGGGCCCGAGGGCTTCCTGTTCGAAATTTACGTAGGCATGCAGGAGAACATCGCCCTCCAGCAGTCCTTCGGCCCGGACCGGTACGGCCACTTCAACTTCCACCCCCGGGACGTCGGCGGCATGATGCGTTTCCTGCAGCGGGTGCTGGATTTTCGCCTTTCGGACGTCATCGGTGACGACTTCGCCTATTTCATGCGCTGCAACCCTGACCACCACGGTATTGCCCTGGTCCGCGGCGAGGGAACCCTGCACCACCACGCATGGCAGACGCAAAGCATTTCCGATCTCGGAAAGCTCGGCGACCGGCTGAACAAACTGGGCCGGGAGCTGATTTGGGGCCCGGTACGACACGGTGCCGGCCATAACATCGCCGCATACTACGTCGAGACCTCCGGGGCTGTCGTCGAGCTTTACACGGATCTGGAACAGATCTACGACGACTCCCGCCCTCCGGTCGTGTGGGGCGAGGACGAAAATTGGTACAACATGTGGAGTTCCTACCGCCCCTTGGACTTCCGCAATTTCGGCCTCTCACCCGTAGATCGCCGGTCCCTCAGCAGCCTCCACCGCTGAGTATTTCGTCATTCCGGCTGTGCCGGCCCCTCCTCCTGCCCGCTTAAGCACTTTGGCCAGCGTTATGCTTTCTTGAGTAGCCTCGCCCTGTGATCTGCATCATGCGTACGGGGGATGAAGGTTCGGGACGTAACCAACAATGCCGTCGGAACGAACTCTCACAGCTTTCGAAAAGAGATCATGTTGAACCCGAAAACCACCCGGAAAAGCCAGATGCCGGTGGACGTTGACTCAGGCAGGAAAGTACCTGCCGTCGACTCACTGAACACTAAGGACATGCGCCGCATCCTGGGTTCCAGCCTCATTGGCAGCATTATCGAGTACTACGACTTCATTCTTTACGCTACTGCTGCTTCCCTGGTGTTTGACCGGGTTTTCTTTGCCAACTTGGGCCCCGGCCTATCCCTGTTTGCCTCCTTTGCGACCCTTGCGGCCGGATACGTTGCCCGGCCTCTCGGTGGTATCGTCTTTGGCCACTTCGGCGATCGCCTGGGCCGGAAAAAGATGCTGGTGCTGTCGATGCTCATGATGGGCGGCGCCACCGTCCTTATCGGGCTCCTGCCCACCACGGCGCAAATCGGCGTTGCGGCGCCTATCATGCTTGTCCTTCTGCGCGTCATTCAGGGCATTTCCGTTGGCGGAGAGTGGGGCGGCGCCACTTTGATGGCCCTGGAGCACGCGCCTGCAAAAAAGCGCGGCCTCGCCGCAGCGTTCGCCAACGCCGGCGGACCGGCGGGCGGGCTGCTGGCCACACTGGTGGTTTCCGCCGTTTCCGCGTTGACCGGGGACCAGTTCCTGGTCTGGGGCTGGCGGATACCGTTCCTGCTCAGTGCCTTCCTGATCCTCATCGGCATGGTCATCCGCCTCAGGGTGGCAGAGACGCCCGTATTCCAGAAGCTCGAAGCCGAAGCCGCTAAAGTCAAGCACCCGCCTTTGCTGGAGGTGCTCCGGCATCATCCGCGTGTTGTCGTGGTCACCCTCGTGGCTACGTTGGGATTCTATGCCTGCCAGGGGCTGCTAACGGTGTGGGGCGTCTCCATGGCTGTTGGAAGCGGCGTTGACCGCTCCGGCGTCCTGAACTGGAAGGGAGTCGCCGCCGTGGTGACGGTGGCGGTCTGCTTTTACTCCGCACGCCTCAGTGACCGGATCGGCCGGCGCACTGTCCTTACGGGCGCGGGCGTGGCGGGCATCGTCCTGGCATTCCCACTCATCTTGCTGCTTACAAACGGGACTATGTGGGGCTTTGCCGTGGCAGTCGTGGTCGGCAATGGGCTGGTCCAGGGGGCCCTTGCCGGACCAATCGGCGCCTACATCTCCGAGCAGTTCCCCACCGGCGTCCGCTATACCGGGGCGTCCCTGTCCTATCAGGGCGCCTCAATGATCGGCGCCGGTTTCACCCCCATGATCGCCACGGGCCTGGTTCTCGCAGCCGGTGGGAGCGTGTGGATGGTAGCCGTGTTCTGGATCGTCATCTTGGCAGCAGGTCTCGCCGCTGTGCGCCTCACCCGTGAGGGCTCACGCCTCAAACTCGACGCGGTCTAAACCTGCACAAGGGAAGGCTTCCAGGGCTGAAACATGATGCCCCGAGTGCTTCCGCCTCAGGTGACTCCATTGTCAGTTTTTTTGAACTCATTATGCTGAAACTTCTGCCTTTACGAGGGTACCGGTTGCCCGCATGCTGGAGACAGCGAGGCGCTCGGATTGGCGCCTAACGAAAGGAACCACGCATGAAGCCTAAGAATCACATGGTGCTCACTACCTTTATGCTGCCGGCGGGTTATCACAAGGACAGCTGGCGGAAGGAAGGAAGCCGGGCAGAAGAGCTCGGCAACCTGGACTTCGTGGCAGACCTAACCGCGATGGCCGAGGCCGCAAAGCTTGACGCCGTCTTTTTCGGCGACATCGTGCACGCCAACACGGTGATGCGGGGCGACATCAAGATGAACGGGTTCTACGAACCCATGACCGTGCTCGCAGCCTTGGCGGCCAGGACAAAAAACATCGGCCTGATCGGCACCATGTCCACTTCCTTCTGCGAGCCGTACAACCTGGCCCGGCAGCTGTGCGGCCTGGACCACATGTCCAATGGCAGGGCTGGCTGGAACATCGTCACGTCGTCTGACGGTTTCAGTAACTATGGCGTGGAGGACGTTCCGGACCCGGCGGTGCGTTACCGGCGGGCCACGGAGTTCGTGGACGTGGTGCAGCGTCTCTGGGACAGCTGGTCCGATGACGCCGTCATCGTGGACAGGGAATCTGGTGAGTACGTGGACCGGAGCAAGCTCAAGGCCATCCGGCATAAGGGCGAGTTTTTTGAAGTCGAAGGGCCCATCAACATGCCGCGGTCGCCGCAGGGGCGTCCCGTGCTGGTCCAGGCGGGATCCTCAGGCCCGGGCATGGACCTGGGTTCCTCGGTGGCGGACGGGATTTACACCGCCCAGCCGTTCAAAGAACCGTCCATCGAGTTTTACACCAAGTTTAAGAACATGGTGGCTGAGAAGGGCCGGAACCCCGACGACGTCAAGATCATTCCGGGTATCCTGCCCATTCTCGGCGACACGGAGAAGGAAGCGCAGGACCTTGCCAACGAGCTGGCCAGCTACGTGCACCTCGGTAACGGCCGCAAGCAGGTGGGTGCTGACCTCAAGATGGACCTGACCGAGTTGGAGTTCGATGAGTCGATCCCCGCCGAGTGGTTTTCCGATGACCCCCGGCTGGGCAGCAGGTACCAGATATACCGCAAGAAGAGCGTGGACATGGGCATGACGCTGCGCGAGCTGATCGTGGACCTGGCCCGGTCCACCGGGCACCAGTGGATGGCCGGCACTCCCTCGCAGGTGGCTGACCGCATGGTTGACTGGTTCGAGTCGAAAGCGTGCGACGGTTTCAACCTCAACGCTCCCTTCAACCCGGGCGGATTCAAACTTATCTGCGACAAGCTCGTCCCGGAACTTCAGGACCGCGGCTACTTCCGGTCCGAGTATGAGGGCAACACCCTGCGTGAGAACCTTGGGCTTTCACGCCCCTCAGCGTAGAGGGGCGGCGCAGGGCCGGCCGCTTAAGAGTCGGCAGATCTGAAGCGTTCGACGGCCACATCCACCCAGGCCTGTGCGCGTGCGTTCAACCGCATGCTCCGCGTCCAGGCCAGCGACACAGTGGCTTGGGCGCGGGTATGGATCCGCGGCTCGGCAACCCGCTTGAGCACAACCTTTAGCTCCTCGTATGGCGCGTCCAGCATGGGTTGCTGGAAGAGCACGGCAACGCCACGGCCACTCGCTACCAGCGATCGGACTGTGGCGTAGCTGCGGGAGCGGTGCCGGATGTCCGGCGTCAGGCCGGCAGCGCGGTACATCTCGAGGATGCGCGTGGAGATGGGAGGAGCGTCGAAAAAGATGAGCGGACTGTCGGCTACGTCCCTGAGTGCAACC
Source organism: Arthrobacter sp. Y3221087 (assembly GCF_059089905.1). Classification (NCBI taxonomy): domain Bacteria; kingdom Bacillati; phylum Actinomycetota; class Actinomycetes; order Micrococcales; family Micrococcaceae; genus Arthrobacter; species Arthrobacter sp. Y3221087. The sequence continues at coordinate 66,449 of NZ_JBNHFE010000006.1, read as the reverse complement.
ACCTCCGCTTCGCGCTGGGGATGGTCCGCCGGAAGCAGGATGTACGGCTCTACGGACAGCAACGGGGCCGTCTTGAGCGCAGGGGAGATGTCCATGTCGAATACGAAGGCGGCGTCGATGGAACCGTTGAGCAGGCGCTCCTGCAGATCCTCGTGGTACCCCTCAATGAAATCGACCTCCACGTGCGGGCACTGTTCCGCAAAATCGGCCAGCATCGGGGGAATGATGGTGGGCCCCAGCGGCATAAAGCACCCGACGGTCAGTGGACCGCGGATGTCAGTCCTGGCGCGTTTGGACAGCGACGCGATCTCATCCGCAAGTTCAAGCAGTTGGCGCGCCTGCCTGAACACCACGATGCCCGTCGATGTCAGGGTGAGCCCCTTGGACTTGCGCTTGATGCACAGCTGGGCCCCGACAATTCGCTCCAGTTCCGCGATGGACATGGAGATGGCCGACGGCGCCATGTGTAGCCGCCGTGCTGCCTCGCTCATCGTTCCGGTTTCGGCCGCCACGACAAAGTGCAAGACCTGGCGCAGCGTAATTGAGGGGTTCAGGGCGATGTTCACATTGTCAATATTACTGACGACCAAGAGCGAAAATAGACGATTTACTTGAGCAGTTCAGCTTGCCATCATAAAAGAAACGGCGCCGACGACGGCGTCCCCGCCGTCGCAGCAGCGGCAGCACCCCTTCCCGAAAGTGACGTAACGTAAATGGACGCCCAAGCCACCTTCCTCGACCAGGCAGAAGCAATTGTCGGCCCCGGCAACGTTGTCCGTGCCACGCCCAAAGACGGCTACATCGACCCGTATCCCCTCAATCCCGGGCGGGCTAAGTGGCCTGGCGTGCGTCCTGGGAGCGTGGAGGAGGTCCAAGCCGTGGTCCGGCTCGCCAACGACACCGGCGTTCCGCTGTGGTCCTTCTCCAAGGGCAAGAACCTGGGTTACGGGGGACCGGAACCGCGCAGCCGCGGCATGGTAGCGCTGGACCTGAGCCGCCTCAACAAAATCATCGAAGTGAATGACCATCTTAACTACGCCGTCATCGAGCCCGGTGTCAGCTTCTTTGACCTCTTCGAACACATTCAGGAAAACGGGCTGAAGCTTTGGATGTCCGTTCCCGCCCTCGGCTGGGGATCGATCCTTGGCAACGCCCTCGACCGCGGCTACGGCATGACCCCGATGGGCGACCATGTGCAATCCATTTGCGGTATGGAGGTGATACTGCCGGACGGTGAGCTGGTGCGTACAGGAATGTGGGCCATGGACGGAACGGAACTCGGCCCCATCTTCAAAGGCGGATTCGGACCCACACTGGACGGTATCTTCACCCAATCAAATCTCGGCATAGTCACCAAGATCGGCCTTTGGCTGATGCCCTGGCCGGACGTGTACATCAACGGCGACGTTGTGGTGGAGCGCGAGGAGGACATGCCCAAGCTGGTGGACATCCTGACCCAGCTCCGGCGCGAGGACGTCATTCAGAACAACGCCCTGTGCGGCAACGTGGTTCGGGCGGCCACCATGAACGGTCCGCGGTCACGCTGGTACCAGGGGGAGGGGTCCATTCCGGATGACCGTCTGGAGGAAATGCGCCAGGAAATGGGCATTGGCCAGTGGAACGCCAAGTTCGCGATCTACGGCGACAAGGGACTCGCCCAACGCAGGCTTGAGATCATTCGGGAACGCTTCGCCGGGCTTGAAGGGTTTACCGTCAAAGCCAGGCTCTATGAAGGTGCCGAAGGCGTACAGGTCGCCTATGACGACATTGCTGACATGGACCGCACTCAAATGGCCGGAGTGCCCACCCTGAAGCCCTTGTCCACGGTGGCATGGGCGGCGGAAAACGGCGGGCATATCGACGCTGCCCCCATCATTCCCGCCCGAGGGGAGGAAGTGTGGGCGTTCTATCGAGAAGCCAAGGAGCTGTACCGCCGGTTCGGCTTTGACCTGTACATCGGTTACCACCTCTACCCGCGCCATATGGTGCACGTGACCATGATCTTCTTCGAAAACGATAACCAGGAGCAGTTGGCGCGCGCACGGGCTCTCTACTCAGCGTTGCTGGCAGCAGCCCGTAGCCACGGGTACGCGCCCTACCGCAGCCATGTGGACTACATGGATGTCATCGCTGACGGCTTCGACTACAACAACAACGCCATCCGTCGGCTCCAGGAGACACTGAAGGACGTGCTGGATCCCAACGGCATCCTGGCGCCCGGAAAGCAGGGGGTCTGGCCCCGGCGGTACCGCGAGGTCGGGGCGGAAGCCTCGGACGGCGTCGCCGAATCGGCTGTCCCGCTTTAGAACGCCTGTCCAAAGCAGCTTCCGACAGGTTGCGGCGACGGAAGCCATCACGGAGAAGGGGCCGGACGCTGGTGAAGCAAACCAGCGTCCGGCCCTTTTCGCTACAGGACCGCCAGTAGTAGCCCCAGGGTGCGCTCCTGGAGGTGGACGCGTGCTCCTTTTGCCTTGCAGCGGCGTGTCCAGGGCTTGTACATGGATTCGAACAGCATCCGCCGGGAAATCCCCCTACGTCGAGTTGTTCTTGCACGGCCGCCTGTACCTCGACGATTTGATCGCCTGGAAGATTCCGCTCAAGGACATTAATGAGGCATTGTCAAATTCCAGCTTTTTATATAATATTCCATCAGAATGCATTTTGCATGGGGAGTGTTGGGCTATCTCGTCCAATTACTTGCGCCAGCTGAGAAGGAGTTCGAAGTGACAGCACGCACCGGAGCAGAGTACAAGCGGGGCCTGGACGACGGCCGAGAGGTATGGCTGGGGTCGGAGCGCATCTCCGTCCTTGAGCACCCGGCCTTTAGAGGATCGGTTGAAGGCATGGCCGGCTACTTCGACTACCAGCACAAGTACGCGGCGGACTGCCTGAGCACCCACCCGGAGACCGGCGAGGCCATGAACGTCAGCCACTCGCTGCCTAGAAACGCGGAAGACATAGTGCGCCGCCACCGCGCCTTCGACCGCCTGGCCCGGTACTCCAATGGCATGCTCGGCCGCACGCCGGACTACGTCAACGTGGTCCTGGCCGGGCACGTGGCCCGCAAGGACATCTTTGACCGCTCCGGGGACCCGGTGTACCACCAGCGGCTGGCGGCATACCAGCGCGAAGTCATCGAAAAGGACCTCGCACTGACCCACACCATTGTGCACGCCGCGATCGATAAGAGCGTCGGCGAACTGCAGGGCATGAACGAGGAACTCACCCTGCGCGTGATGAAACGGACTGAGCAGGGCCTCATCGTCAAGGGCGCGAAGATGCTCGCCACCCTCGGCCCCATCGCCGATGAGCTGTACGTCTACCCGGCAGTGCCCATCCAAAAAGGCTTCGAGGAATACGCAATCTCCTTCGCTATCCCCGTGGCCACCCCCGGCGTTGTCGCCATTTGCCGGGACCACTACGGCGTGGACGCGGCCCTGGAGGACAAGCCGTTCTCCTCACGTTTCGACGAACAGGACGCCGTCATCATCTTTGATGACGTCTTGGTGCCTTGGGACCGCGTGTTTATTGACGGCAACCTGGACGTCTACAACTCCATCAACGCAGGCACCGCTTCCGGCAACACGCAGCAGCAGACGGCCATCCGCGCGGCCGTGAAGCTGGAGTTCGCCTACGATCTGTGCACGCAGATTGCCAAGGTGACCGGGACTGAGGGCAAGCCCGATGTCGGCGCGATGCTCGGTGAAATCTACACCTACCTGCGGCTCACCCGGGCGGCCATCCATTCGGCGGAACTTCGGGCCTCGGACTGGGGCGGCGGAGCGTACTTCTGCCACGACGACATCAGCTCCCTGCGGGCCATCATGCCGGGCTGGATGATTCGGATCAACGACATCATCAAGTCCATGGGCTCGCACAACCTGCTGGCAACACCCACGGGCGGTGCGTTCCACGATCCCCGGCTGGGCCCGCTGCTGGAAAAGTACCTCCCCGGTGCCAACGGCATCAGCGCCCAAGAACGCGCCCGCATTATGCGCACCGCCTGGGACTTCGCCGGCTCGGCACTGGGCAGCCGGATCGAACTCTACGAACGTTTTTACCTCGGCAGCATCGGCCGCGCCCGCGCCCTGGACCACCGCAAGGCCCAGGCAGCGGGGGAGACCGGTGCCTACCATGCCATGTTCGCGGAAATCGACGATACCCCCGCTGGGCCCGAAGGCGAACCTGACGCGTCCGCCGGTGACCGGATCACCGTCGGGGCCAGAGTCTAGGTTCCGCCATGCCGGCGCAGACAGAGGAGGCCGCCGGCCCCGGAAGCAGCCTGGAAAACACGACAGGCATCGTGGCCGGGCATGTCACTGGCACCGGCTTCGAGGCCTTCGACGCCGCCAACGTGGCCGGGGCCAAGAGCCGGATCATCGATTCGCTGGGCAACATCGCCGCGGGCCACTACGCCCAGGGCAACGACGCCACCCTGAACCTCGCCCGACGCTGGGGCGGCGCTGAGGAAGCAAGCGTCTGGTCCACGGCATCCGCCTGCCAGCGCACAACGCGCGGTGGTTTACGCGGTGATGATGCGGTCCTACGACCTCGAGCCAATCGGTGCGCAGTACGGGGAGCGGACGCCGTCCGCGGCCCAGATCAGCGGGACCACTATTCCAGTGGCCCTGGCGGTCGCCGAGCAGCAGCGCTACTCGGGGGTGGGGACCTGCTCACCGCACTGATTCTGAGGGACCACCTCGCCTCACGCCTCGCCGCAGCTTCACCGCTGCGGACCTGGAACGGCTGCTGAACTCCGCTTGGAAGGGAAATACCGCATGATTTTTCTGGCACATCAGCTGAGACTGCTGTCCCACCTCAGCTACAAGCAGGACCTGGCCCTGTGGGAAGCCGAACTGGCGGCCCCCACCATCAGATTGATTTCGTCCGCCTGGGTGGGCTGGTATGAAGCAGAGCCCGAGGCCTGAGAGAGGAGAATTCGCCGGCGGAAGCCCGCCGTCGCCTCGGGAGCAACTTCACCGCTCATCCAGGTGCATACCAGCCTCGCCCGCCCGCCTTGCCCACAGCGGTGCACAAGACGTTCAAGCATCCGATCGGCTGCGGGACCTAGCGTCCACGTGGAAGAGTAAATTGCGAAGCAACGCTGAGCTCCTCTCGTTCCGGTCCGGCGAAGAAAGTGATGAGGCTCTCCTCGAAGCCCGGAACGGATCGGAGGACTGGAAGGATGAGGTCACTGGCCAGTTCCGACGGTGTCATGAGTCGTCCGGTCCTGGTGCGCAGCGCCAGAACGTTTAGTTGGGTGATGCCGCATCCGGCCAGCACGTGGTCACTTTGAAACTGAATGAGGTGGGCCGCCGTCGGGTCCGCCCGACGATCGCTGCCGGAGTACTGCTGATGTCCAGATCTATTCGGCACCACTGGTCCTGGACGTTATCTATCTAGTCTATGGATTTCAGCCACCCTCCCCTCTCGCAGGCGGGCGTATTAGTCGCTGTTCCTTGAGTGGCGGTGTGCCAGGGGTTTGCGGAGCGGGGTTTAGCTCTCTTTGCTTTGGTGCCGGTCTAGCAGCTGGGCGCAGCGGATCAGGCCCAGGTGGGAGTATGCCTGAGGGTGGTTGCCCAGGTGCGTTTCGCTTGTGGGGTCATATTCTTCGGGCAACAGCCCGGTGGGGCCGATGAGATTAACAAGCTGGCCGAACAGTACATCGGCGTCATCGGTGCGGCCTACCGCGAGATAGGCCTCGATCAGCCAAGTCGTGCAGATATGGAAGCCGCCTTCCAACCCGGGCAGCCCATCGTCGTAGCGGTACCGAAAAACGGTGGGTCCTACTCGCAGTACGCGCTCGACGGCATCTACTGTTTTCAGGAACCGTTCATCGGTTACATCTAGCAGGCCGGAGAGGCCAATATGCAGGACGGCCGCGTCCAGGTCGGGGCTGTCGTAGGCCACGGTGTACGACGCGGATTCCTCGTTCCAGCCTTGTTGGAGGACTTCGGTTCGGATGGTGGCAGCGGTGGTGCGCCAGAGCGGATCAAGTACCCGTCCGTGACGCTCGGCGGTGCGTACGGCGCGGTCCAGGGTGACCCAGCACATCACCTTGGTGTAAACGTGGTGGCGCGGTGGCCGCCGGGCTTCCCAGATTCCGTGGTCTGGTTCGTGCCAGCGAGCCAGGACCGCCGCGGCCATCTGCTCCAGCAGTTGCCATTGGAAATCGGTCAAAAGACCGTGGTATTCACTGAGACTGTGGATCAACTCTGCTATTGGCCCAAAGACGTCCAGTTGCACCTGGTGGTCTGCAGCATTCCCAATCCGTACCGGGCGCGACCCGGCATAGCCTGGCAGGCTTTCGATGGTTGCCTCGCTGGCCATCGAGTTCCCAGTTACGGAGTAGAGCGGGTGTAGCCATTCCGGGCCTGGAGCCTGGTCCAAAATTCGGCCTAGCCATCCCAGGAACCCGTCGGCCTCGTCGGTGGAACCAAGATCCACGAGTGCTTTAACGGTCATGGAACCGTCACGCAGCCAGCAGTACCGGTAGTCCCAATTACGGATTCCGCCGATTCCCTCGGGCAGGGAGGTGGTGGGGGCCGCCAACACTCCGCCGGTCGGTTCGTGCACCATGGCTCGGAGCACCAGCGCGGAACGCTTAACCAGCGAGGGTTTGACCGCAGGAAGCTTCAGCTTGCGTACCCAGGCCCGGGAACTAGCCGCGACATCGGCCCGGCGCGCTGGCTCGCCGACGGTATCGAGCACAAAAGTTCCGGTGTCCCCGCAGCGCAGGTTCAGGACGACCGGCCCGTTGTGTAGGTCCACGTCTGCAGTGGCGGTTGCATGGCGGTTATCGGTTCTGACCGTGAAACTGACTCCAGGGGCGTGCAGGATTATTGGATCGGCGGTGCCGAGCACGTGCAGGTCAGTACCGCGGACCTCCATCGTGAAGGGGGCGTTCGTGTAATCCGGTCGTGGCGCAAAGACGATCCTGGCCGCGCCTGTGCCGGCAAGCACCCGCACCAGGCTGGTGAGACCTTCCGGAGAGGGTTCCAGGTAGTCCGTCACGGTTATATCCGCCCAGCGGGTCTCGACGATCATCGTGCTGTCCACATAGCGTTGCCCGAGCACCCGCGATGCCTGCACGGGCTCAACGCTGAAATGCCCGGCCGCGTCGCCGCCAAGAATGTGCGCGAACACGGACCCGGAATCCGGCAGCGGATGGGTCATCCAACAGATCTTCGCATCCGGGGTTACCAGTGCGGTGGAGGAGCCGCTCCCCAGTAGCGAATGGCGTTCCAGGCCCACGGCGTCCTCGCCGAAAAGCCAGGCCCTGCGCAATTCGAACAGCACGGCCAGGACCATAGCGAAAGCATCCGGATCCGGCAGCCGGTGTCCGTTCCCGGGCCCGGGCCCGACCCGCAGGCCCAGGTCCGGACCTCGCAGTGTGGTGAGGGCGTCCTCGTCGCTGGGGCCGTCCCCGGCATAGAGCGTGGCGCTGATGCCCAGCTGGGATCGCAGGCGTTCGAGGGCTCGGCCTTTGGCTGGCTCCACCAGGGACAAATCCAGGACGGACCCGTCCACAATGAAATACATCCCGCGGTCCCGGGCAATCCGTTCCGCTTTTGCGGTCACCCGGGCAGCGACGTCCGATGGTTTCCCCATCAGACGCACTGACACCCCTGCGGGTTTCCGATGGATCCTCTCGATCCTGAAATCCTTTTCGGCCCTCACTACTTCCGCCAGGGCGTCGGTGACTTCTTGCAGGATTGGCGTTGTGGTAGCAGGCTGGTCATAGACAAAATCCATGTCAAATTCGGCACCGTGCGAACCCACAAGGTGGACTTCGGCCGGCAGCCGAGACACCGCCGCCAAATCCCGCAAGGAACGGCCTGAAATTACCGCTGCGTGCGTGTTGGGCAGCGACGCCAGGGCGCGGAGGGCAATCGAGGCATTGCCGACCTGCAAGGACACCTGGAGGTCCCCTCGTCGGCAGAAAGTGTCCCGCCATAGTTGCAGGCCACCAGCAGGTACGGAGTGCGTGCCAGCATCTTCAGCTCATTGAGCAGCTGCGGCGACAGCTTATTTCCCGCCGGATCAGACTGGATCAGATCTCTTAGCAAGTCCTGCGGCAAGGAGTTGGAAAGCAGCCCGGAATATTCCGCGGACCGACTGGCCGGCCGCCAGCCACCAGACGTGGTCATGAAGGTTCTAGCCCTCAGCCAACGGCCCGGCAGCTGAAGTGGCCGCCGGTCAGAACCGAGTTATGCCTGCGTCCGACGGGGATCATGTAATAAACTTTCACGGCCAACCATCGTCTCAGCGTGATTCGTTGAAGGCATCGGTGTCAAGGGTTCGGGCTCAGGAGCTCAGGGTCGGGTCCGCACAGGAAACGGGCAAACTTCAAGGCAGAGTTCCCGAGACGAAAAGAGGACGGCCAGAAAGACTAGTCGCTGCCGCGAACACCATGACCTTCCATCGGATTCAGCGGACAGGCGTACAAGGTTGAGCCAACCGGTGGATCCGGAGGTACTCAGCAGAAGCACCAGCTCCGGGTCCAGTTCAACAGCCGGACCGGTGACCGGACGCTGTGGCCACAGTGGATGTGCAGAACGGCCCTGTACAGGGGCGGATGGCGCCGCTGAATCGAGCCCCGGCGTCGGCGGGCATGCCAAGAACTGACACGGAGGGTCCACCGACTCTGGTTCCGTTCATTGACTCACTCGCTGGCCTAGCTTCGAGCTTAGGAGCTAACCCGCGGTTAAGGGCCGGGACTGTCGGGGGCGCCGTGACCGGTTGCATCGAGCACGCTGTCTAGCCAGGTGACGCGATTAGTAAAGCGCTTCGCCTTGCGAGGATCGGTCCACCGGTAGGAGTCGTGCTCCCAATTGATTTTCAGCCGCCTTCGGGATGTTAGGGCGGTGAAAGTGTGAATGAGCCACGGGGTTCCAAAGCGGTCGGTGACCACGAGGTCCGGTCCTTGACGGAGCGCCTGGAGGTCTTCGGCCCGCAGCCCCGCTTCTTCGAAGAGTTCTTCAAGAGCCTGCTGTTCCGGTGTCGCCCCGGGTTCCAGAAATCCGGTGATGCAGTGCCAAAGGCCGCTGTCGTGGCTAGGGCGGCGGCTTCTTCTAAACAGGGCAATCCTGCCCCGCCATTGGATGACGGCGGCGATGACAATGTGATTCAGGGGAATGTCAGATGCAGCGCCAGAGGGAACCTTGGTGCCAAGGACCGTATTGCTGGGGCCCATGTTCCTCTCCTTTACTACGTGCTCTCGAGGGGCTGGCACTTATAGTGCACAATTCTTGATCGATCCCGCCTCCTCAGCTGTGGACTACTGCCGGCGCCGTGTCAGCTAGGAGATAGAAATTTTCGAGAAAACCGGAGACGCGCACCGGCGCGCTGCACGACGCGGCGGTCCAGCTTGCTCGGTTGTTCCTAGGAGAGTCGCGCCCAGTCGGTCACCAGGGAGGTCACCAAGTCCTTGCCGATAGCCTAACAATCCATAACTATAGCAATAATGCCTAAAGACAGGATAATGTATTGTCCGTATCGATGTACCCCTTTAGCCGGCGGCGCCGCCGCCCAAAGAGAATCAACATCACCTCCCGGGGCGCTCGGCGCCGTGAAAGGAACCACACATGAACTACGCAACCTTCGTATCCGCAGACGGCTCCCCCACTTGGGGCATCATTGCCGACGGACAGGCGTACGATCTTGGCCCCAGCGGAGCCAACCTTGCCCGCACGCTCCGCGTCGCCGTCGAGCAGGGCATCTTCGGCACCGTTGGCGAGGAGTTCCGCAACGCCCCGTCCCGACCGGAAGCGGACATCGAGTTCCTCCCGCCCATCACGGATCCCGGCAAGATTCTTTGCATCGGCGTGAACTACCGCAGCCACCAGGAGGAATCCGGCAAGACGGAACAGAAGGCACCCACTGTCTTCACCCGCTTCGCTGACTCCCAGATGGGCCACCTTCAGCCTGCCCAAATGCCTGCCACCACCGCCAAGTTCGACTACGAAGGCGAAATGGCCCTGGTCATTGGCAAGGAAGCATTCCACGTCGCCGAGGAGGACGCCTTCGACTACGTTGCCGGCTACGCTGCCTACAACGACCTCAGCGTTCGCGACTGGCAGCTCGCGGCCTCCCAGTGGATTCCCGGCAAGAACTTCCCCGGCACCGGTGGGTTTGGCCCCTACCTTGTCCCGGCCGCCGAGCTGGGCGACGTCAACAAGCTCACCCTGGAAACCCGGGTCAACGGTGACATCCGCCAGAAGGCCTCCGTTGCCGACCTGTACTTCACCATTCCGCAGCTGATCGCCTATGTCACCGGCTTCACCAGGCTCTCGCCCGGAGATGTGATCGTCACCGGCACACCCGGCGGTGTGGGCCTGTTCATGGAACCGTCCGGGCTCCTCTCGGCAGGTGACGTGGTGGAAGTGGAAATCACCGGTCTGGGGACCCTGAAAAACACGGTGGAACTCGTCCCCTGACCTGCCCTGCTCCCGCCCAGCCTGCACCCTTATAGGAACGGAACCCACATCGGCATGGACACAATCATCGAAACCGACGTACTTGTCATCGGCGCAGGCCCCATCGGCCTGGCCACGGCGAACCTGCTGGCGGACCAGGGCGTTAACGTGATGCTCGTTGAACGTCATGCCGGTACCAGCGACGAACCGCGGGCCATCAGCGTCACCGACGAGACCCTGCGCGTTATGCAGCAGATCGGGATCCTGGACCGGTTGGCACCTGAAATGCTTATGGACACCGGCGCCCGCTACTACGGCCGGAGGAAACAGCTGCTGGCGGAGGTCCACCCGGCCGCCCCGCGGCTAGGCCACCCCGGCAAGTCCCAGTTCGACCAGCCCGTCATGGAATCACTGCTGCTAGAAGCCGCCCGGAGCCGTCCGTCGATCGACATCCGCTTCACCACCGAAGCGTTCCGCATCACGGACGGCCCCGAGCATGTAGAGACGGTACTGATCGACGGCGAGGGCAGGTACACCGTCCGCTCCAAATGGGTGGTGGCGTGCGACGGCGGCCGCAGTCCGGTCCGCTCCCAGCTCGGCATCCCTATGGAAGGTTCCACCCAGACCCAGAAATGGATCGTGGTGGACATCATCAATACCCCGGGCGAACCGGAGCGGTTTTCCGAATTCCACTGCAACGGGACACGCCCCGTCGTGGTGGTCCCCGGAGTCCACGGACGCCGCCGCTACGAGTTCATGCTCCTGCCCGGTGAGGATGCGGCGGAGATGACGTCTCCGGAAACCATCATCAGGCTCATCGCGCCGTTCCAAGAGATTGCTGCGGCCGATATCCGCCGGGCGGCGGTCTACGTTGCGCACCAGCGCGTTGCCCTAAGTTACCGCGTGGGGCACGTGCTCCTCGCAGGCGACTCGGCCCACATGATGCCCCCGTTTGCCGGCCAGGCCCTCAACGCCGGCATCCGCGACGCCGCCAACCTCACATGGAAGATCGCCGCGCACGTGCGCGGAACCGGCACTGACGCCCTGGTGGACACCTACCAGACGGAGCGGCGTCCGCACGCGGTGGACATGGTGCGCCTGTCCCACAGGATCGGCAAAGTGGTGATGAACGTCAACCCGGCGCTCACTGCCATCCGTGATGCCGCCATTACCGCCTCCGGCATCGTTCCCGCTGCCAAGGCATGGCTAGCCGGTATGAAGTTCCTCAAACAGCCGTACTTCACCGAAGGATGCGTGGCTCACCTGAGCACTGAAGCTCCAAAGTGGGCAGCCATGCTGGTGGGCCGTTCCCTGTCCCAGCCGCAGGTCAGGCTGTCCACCGGAAGCGCCGTCCCACTGGATACCCTCCTCGGTTCGGGCTGGGCACTGCTGCACTTCCCCCATGATCGTAGTGCGCCCATTGAGGTCAAGCGGCTGGGTACTGATAGCAACGGACCCGCGAAGAACGACGACAGCGGCCACCACCCCGCGCTGATCGGCGTAACCGACACCAGCGGCGCTTTCGCGGCTGCTGCAGGCAGCGGCATGACCATTGTGGTGCGGCCCGACCGCTACGTTGCAGCAGTTACCACCCCGTACACAGAGCAGGGGGCCTTCGAGGCATTGGCTGCCTACGTGCCGGCGCTGCCGCTCTGGCTGAAAGCCGAATCAGGGGAACATGCCACCCGCTGACAGACATCAGCAAATCACGCAACACGCTAAGGAGCTTGGGCCTGTCCCGGCAGATGCGTTCCGCCGTGACCCTCACCGCGATGGTGGCGCAGGGGCACTGGGACGAGCTGGCCATCCACGTCCGCGCGGCCCTCACCAACGGCCTGAGTAGGGACGAGATCAAGGAGATCCTGCTGCAGACCGCCATTTACTGCGGGGTCCCGTCGGCCAACGCGTTCAAGACCGCTTGGCAAGTCCTCGCTGGATGCGGCGATTATCGCTTCGCGCCAAATTAACGCCGGTGATCCGGAGTTGGTGCTGGTGGGCGGGGCAGAATCGATGTCCCGCGCGCCCTGGGTGCTGCCCAAGACGGAGAAACCGTACCCCGCGGGGGATATGACGCTGGCGTCTACGACGCTGGGCTGGCGCCTGGTGAACAAGGCGATGCCGAAGGAGTGGACCATCTCGCTGGGTGAGGCCACCGAGCGTTTGCGTGAGAAGTATGTCCCTACCGGTGCGGATCACTGCGACGTAGAGGGCGGTCGGTGGAACCTTCCCAGCCGATTCAGGCCAAAGACCAGCAGGACCCCGTTCGCCCCGAGCGGTCCCTCTGGTCGCGGCCGAGCCAATGATCCGGGACGGGATGAAGTCATTTTTTCGCACCCGGGGTCTCTGGCCCCTGGTGGCTTCCACTCAGTGGTTGTTTTCGGTTGCCGTGAGCGTAGGCGACGACGCATTGTTGCAGCATGACTAAGTTGCAGGCGACGGCGAACCATTACGGGCGGGATGTCTTGACTTACATTGAGGCGGAACCAGAAGGTGTAATCACCCTGGATCCTGCTCTCGTTGCAATGTGGGAGCTTGCAGCGCCTTTGCTTCGTGTGCGAGACAACGACGCGCACACACTGTGCGCACTTGGTCTCGCCTGTGCCTTGCTGGAATCGCACCCCGAGGCCGACCCTGCCATCGTCCTCCCGGCCATAATGCTCCACGACGTGGGGTGGTCCGAGGTGCCGCCGGAGGAGGTTCTGCAGGCCATTGCTCCAGGGGGCGGAAGGCCGGATCTGGTCCTTCTCCACGAAAAGGAAGGCGCCAGACTGGCTGCCGACATCTTGGTGCGGACAGGTTATGACGCCTCGAAGGTCCCTGAGATTCTTGTCATCATCGACGGTCACGACTCCCGGCGGACTGCGCTCTCTATAGAGGACGCGATCGTGAAGGACGCGGACAAGGCCTGGCGGCTCAGCCCGCACGGCGTTGACACCGTCATGGACTGGTTCGGGCTGGACCGGAATCAGGCCCTGCGGCTGTGCAGCCAGCGAGTCCATGGTTACCTCTTCACTGAGGAAGCGAAAGCGATGGCCAGCGCGCTGTCAGCGCTGGAGTCCGTCACGTTGTGGCCTCAACGACAGGCACTGCTGAGCGCAGACTAGACTCTGATGGAACTGCCGGGAGGCGGTTTGCAGTGGACACACAGCGGATAAGGAGTCGCGATGGCCGGCGGCAGCCGCGAACCAGGCCGGACTGTGACATCCAAGGTTCTGGCCATTTTGGAGGCATTCGAGAAATCGCGCGGGGCCTTGAGCCTGACCGACATCGCAGCGAAGTCCGGCCTGCCCTTGAGCACGACTCACAGACTCGTCAATGAACTGACGGAATGGGGCTTCTTTTCGCGCGAGCCAAACGGGCGCTACCAGCCGGGCATCCGGCTGTGGGAGCTAGCCCAGAACACTGGGCGGCAGCTGCGCGACGCAGCCCGCCCCTACGTCCAGGATCTGTTCTCCCTGACGGGTGAAACCGCACACCTTGCCGTCAGGGCCGGCCACGAGGTGCTCTACATCGACCGCGTCTACAGCTCCAGGAGAGTCCCGCGCGCCTCCCGCGTCGGTGGCAGGCTCCCGATGCACGCGACCGCTGTCGGAAAGGTCATCCTCGCCTTTGACGAGGACTGGGTCCGCGACGCTTACCTGAACCGGCAGCTGGAGCGACACACCGCGCACACTCACATTGACCCCAAGCGGCTGGCCGAGGAACTTGTCCAAATTCGTGAGCAGGGATATGCCACCACCCTGGAGGAGGTGCGGCTAGGTTCCTGCTCCATCGCCGTCCCGGTGTTCCACACCGGAAGGATCGGGGCGTCAATCGGCCTGGTGCTGCCCACCAGCCAGGCTGCCACAATGACCCGGCACCTGCCGGTGCTGAAGGGAATTTCCGCCCAGATCGAGCGCGCCACCGCCCGGATCCCGCTCGAGACCCTGCTCGGGAATCAGAACGTGACAAAGGACTGACCGGAACTTCTGCCGGGAAGACCAGGGCAAGAACGCATTGGCTTCTACTCAGTGGAAGCATTCCCTGTCACGTCGCGGTGATGAGGGACACACTGGTGAGTAGAAACCGCCGCCGTGCCTGACGCTGCCGGCGGAACCAAACCACCAGGAGTCCAGATGTCATCGTCGACAGAAACGGCCGGGCGCTGTCCCTTCGGGTACGGCGCCGAAGCCCCCGCCGGGCACCACGGCTACGAGCCGTTCCAGATGAAGGATCCCTTCCCGGCCTACGCCAAACTCCGGGCGGAACAGCCCGTCATGTTCGATGAGCGCGTCGGCCTCTACGTTGTCTCCCGCTATGACGACGTCAAGGCTGTCTTCGGGGACTGGGAGACCTTCTCGAGCGAAAATGCCCAGGCGCCGGTCCGGGAACGGGGCCCCGCTGCTAAAAAGATCATGGAAGACGGTGGGTTTACCGCCTATTCAGGTCTTTCGGCCCGTCGACCCCCGGAGCACACCCGGATCCGCGCCGTAGTGCAGAAGGCCTTCACCCCCCGCCGCTACAAGGCGCTGGAACCCTCCATCCGGCAGAACGTGGTGGCGTTGATCGAAAAGATGCTGACCCGCCCCGAGGGCCAGGGCGACCTGGTCCGCGACCTTGCCTATGACGTTCCCACCATCACCATCCTGACCCTGATCGGCGCGGACGTTTCCCAGGTGGACACGTTCAAGCGCTGGAGTGACTCGCGTGCAGCCATGACCTGGGGGGACCTCAGCGATGAGGAGCAGATCCCGCACGCTCAAAACCTGGTGGAGTACTGGCAGGAATGCCTCCGTCTGGTCCGGGTGGCCCACCAGGACGGCGGCGACAACCTCACCGCAGACCTGGTCAAGGCACAGCAGGACGGGGCGGAAATCTCCGACCACGAGATTGCCTCCGTCCTCTACAGCCTCCTGTTCGCCGGCCACGAAACCACCACCACGCTCATCTCCAACGCCCTGCGCGAACTCCTTGCACGGCCTGAACAGTGGCAGCAGCTGGTGGAAGATCCCAAAAAGATCCCGGCAGCGATCGACGAGGTCCTCCGTTACGCAGGATCGATCGTCGGCTGGCGCCGCAAGGCCCTCAAAGACACCGAGGTGGGCGGCGTTCCCATCGAGGAAGGTGCCCAGTTGCTCCTGCTGATGGGCTCCGCAAACCGTGACGAGAACAAGTTCGAAGCCGGCGAGGACTTCGATATCACCCGCCCCAACGCCCGCGAGCACCTCTCCTTCGGTTTCGGCATCCACTACTGCCTGGGCAACATGCTCGCCAAACTCCAAGCCAAAATCGCACTCGAGGAGGTGGCCCGGCTCGCCCCGGCGCTGCAGCTGGCGAACCCTGAATCCATCGACTTTCGCGAAAACCTCTCCTTCCGCGTCCCCGAAACCGTCCCCGTCACCTGGAAGGCCTAAAACCATGGAAAGCAAGGACTACATCCAGTTTTTCGACGGCGGGATCGAGCCGAAACTGGAATACCTCGGCGGCAAGGGCGCTTCCCTGGTCACCATGACCTCCGCGGGCATGCCCGTCCCGCCGGGCTTTGTGGTCACCACCGCCCAGTTCGATGCCTTTATGGACGAGGCTGGCATCACAGCAAAAATCAACCAGCTGCTCGCCGACCTGGACCCAGAGAACACCGCCCAGGTGGACAAGGTCTCCGCCATCATCCGCGAGGACATCTGCTCCCGCCCGGTGCCCCAGGCCCTGCGCGACCCGACCATCACCGCCTACGAGTCATTAATGTCCCGCTTCGACGCCCCCGTCCCAGTGGCCGTCCGCTCCAGCGCCACGGCGGAAGACCTCCCGGACGCCTCCTTCGCCGGGCAGCAGGACACCTACCTCTGGCTCGACGGCGTCAAGGCTGTCACTGAACACATCCGCCAGTGCTGGGCGTCCCTCTACACTTCGCGCGCCATTATTTACCGGTTGAAGAACAGCATCCTCAACGAGGGCCTCTCCATGGCCGTCGTGGTGCAGAAGATGGTCAACTCCCGCGTTTCCGGCGTCGCCATCACCATGGATCCCACCAACGGTGACCGTTCAAAAATCACCATCGATTCCTCCTACGGTGTGGGCGAAATGGTCGTCTCAGGCCAGGTCACGCCGGATAACATCGTCTTGGACAAGGTCACGCTCGCCGTCGTGAACGAACACCTCGGCGACAAGCACGCCGAACTGGTTCCCGACCTCGGCGCCAAGCGCCTCATTGAACGCGAGGTCGACGCCGACCGCCGCGGCCGCCGCAGCCTCACCGACGCGGAACTCACCGCGGTCGCCCAGATGGCCAAGCGGGCCGAGAAGCACTACAAGTGCCCGCAGGACATCGAATGGGCTCTGGATTCGGACCTGCCAGACGGCGAAAACCTCCTGCTGCTGCAGAGCCGTCCCGAGACCGTGCACTCCTCTAAACCGGCCGCACAGCCCACGGCCACCACCGGCGGCTACTACGGCGGACTCTCCAGCCCCACCCCAGCCACCGGCGGCTTCAGCCTCGGCAGCATCACCGCCTCCCTGTTCAAGCCCCCCGTCTAAGCACACCCAAAGCCCCACCGAAGCTCCTCGAGCTCCTCAGGCCAAGCTCCACACACCAAGGCTCAACGCCGAGCCCCATTGAAAGGACCGCCATGTCCCTCAAGTCCTTCCCCAAACCCTCCGAGCTTCCGGTCCCCGCCGGGGCCGAGGGCTGGGAAAAGATCTACCCCTACTATCTGGTCTTCCAGGACAAGCTCAAGGAGCAGGAAGACGCCAAGTTCTGGTTCTGCGACAGCCAGCACTGGCCCACGGTTTTCAAGCCTTTTGAGACCATCGGCGGCGAATTCGCGGTCAAATGCCTGGGCCAGTACAACGCCCGGCACCTGCTGATCCCCAACGCCAACGGCATCGAGTTCCGCATCCACCTTGGCTACCTCTACATGTCGCCCATCCCCGTGCCTGAGGACCAGATCGCAGCCCGCGTGCCCCTGTTTGAGCAGCGCGTGGGCCACTACTTCCAGAACTGGGAACAGCTGCTCAAGGAGTGGCACGTCAAGGTCAAGGGCACCATCGCGGAGATGGAGACCATCTCCTTCCCCAAGCTCCCGGCACTCGTCCCCATGGAGGACATCGTTGCGGGCAAGGGCAAGGACGGTTCGGAGAAGCTGCTGGAAAGCTACGACCGCCTCATCCAGCTCGCCTACCAGAACTGGCAGTACCACTTCGAGTTCCTGAACCTCGGCTACATCGCCTACCTGGACTTCTTCAACTTCTGCAAGCAGGTTTTCCCCAACGTTCCGGACCAGTCGATCGCCACCATGGTGCAGGGCGTCGACATGGAACTGTTCCGCCCGGACGACGAGCTCAAGCAGCTGGCCAAGCTCGCCGTGGAACTCGGGCTGCAGGCCCACTTCGGAAACACCGACGACGTGAACGCTACCTTGGGTGCCATTGCCTCCGCTTCCGGTGGGGAAAAGTGGATGGCCCAGTACGAGGGGGCCAAGGACCCGTGGTTCAACTTCACCGTCGGCAACGGCTTCTACGGCCACGACAAGTACTGGAATGAGCACCAGGAAATTCCGCTGGGCTACATCGCGGACTACATCCGCCGCGTGGACGAAGGCCAGGAAATCATGCGCCCCGTGGAAGCCCTCATCGCCGAACGCGACCGCATCATCGAGGAATACCGCGACCTGCTGGAAGGCGAAAACCAGGCGATTTTCGACGCCAAGCGTGGGCTTGCCGCCACCGCCTACCCGTACGTGGAGAACCATAACTTTTACATCGAGCACTGGACCATGGGTGTCTTCTGGCGCAAGATCCGCGAGCTGTCCCGCATGATGCAGGCGGAAGGCTTCTGGACCGAGCCGGACGACCTGCTGTACCTGGGCCGCAACGAGGTCCGCGACGCGCTCTTTGACCTGGTCACCGGCTGGGGAGTTGGCGCCAAGCCTATCGGCCCGGACTATTGGCCCGAAGAGGTCGAGCGCCGCCGTGGCATCGTGGACGCCCTCAAGACAGCCCGCCCCGCCCCTGCCCTGAACACCCCGCCGGAATCCCTCACCGAACCGTTCACCCGGATGCTGTGGGGCATCACCACCGAGCAGGTCCAGCAATGGCTGGGTGCCGGCGAAGCGGTTGAAGGCGGCGGCCTGCGCGGCATGGCCGCGTCACCCGGCGTGGTGGAAGGCCTGGCCCGCGTCGTCACCGACGCAGACCAGCTCTCCGAGGTCCGGCAGGGCGAGATCCTGGTTGCAACGGTCACCGCACCGTCCTGGGGCCCGATCTTCGGCAAGATCAAGGCCACAGTCACCGACATCGGCGGAATGATGAGCCACGCCGCGATCGTGTGCCGCGAGTACGGACTTCCGGCCGTCACCGGCACCGGATCCGCCTCGACCACCATCAAAACCGGCCAGCGGCTGCGCGTGGACGGAACCAAGGGCACGGTCGAAATCCTTGGTGCCGAGGACGAGCTGCTGGCCACCGGCCCCGGCGCGGCCCACAGCCACAGCCATGTCTGAAGAGACAGTGCCCGCAACCGGGCAAGAAGCGGGAAAAACCGTCCTCATCACCGGTGCCGCCGGCGGGCTGGGCAGGGCGTTTGCGATCGGCTTTGCCGGCCGCGGATACCGTGTGGCAGTAGCTGACATTAACCTCGAGGGCGCTGAACAGACGGCGAAACTCGTCCGCGAAAGCGGCGCCGACGCGGCTGCCTTCTCCGCGGACGTCACCGGTGTCGACTCCACCGAGAACCTGGCGAAAAGCTGCGCGGAGTTCGGGAACGGGAGCATCGACGTCGTGCTTAACAACGCCGCGGTGTATGCAGGCGTGACACGCAGCCCGTTTGAGGACATCGACCCGGCGGAATGGGACCTGGTGATGAACGTAAACCTCAAGGGCCCCTGGCTGGTGACACGCGCCGCGAGTCCATATCTGCCGCTGGGCGGGCGCGTCATTAACCTCTCCAGCGCCACCATTTTCAGCGGCTCCGAGCAGTGGCTGCACTACGTCGCCTCCAAGGGTGGCGTGGTGGCCCTGACCCGGGTCATGGCCAAGGAACTGGGCCGGCGGGGGATCACGGTCAACGCGATCGCCCCCGGTTTCACGCTCACGGAGGCCAGCTACGGGCTGATGGAGAACGCTGAGAACTACGGCGTGGACCGCGGTGCGATTAAGCGCGCCAGCCAGCCCGAGGACATCGTGGGAGCCGCGCTGTTTCTCGCCGGACCCGACAGCTCGTATTACACCGGCCAAACCATGGTGGTCGACGGCGGCCGGCAGTTCATCTAGCCCCCCACCTCCAAGAAAACCGACTTCAACCCCAAGGAGAGCCACATGCCAACGGTTCATTTCACTGACGCCGAAGGCGTTGTCCGCAACGTCCAAGGCAATCCCGGCGACTCGGTCATGGAAACCGCGGTGCGCAACGGCGTTCCCGGAATCGTCGCCGAGTGCGGCGGCTCGCTGTCCTGCGCCACCTGCCACGTCTTCGTCCGGGAGGACTGCCTCGAGCAGCTTCCGCCGATGGAGGACATGGAGGACGAGATGCTCTATGGCACCGCCGTGGACCGCGAGGAGAACTCCCGGCTGTCCTGCCAGCTCCGTCTCACCGAAAGCTCCGAACTTTTCATCACCACCCCGGAAACGCAGGTGTAAAGATGGGCACCACCATGGCGGCGGAACGGAACGCATCCGGCAGCGAAACCCGCACCCGGACCGGCCTGCTAATCATCGGCGCGAGCCAGTCCGGCGTTCAGCTTGCGGTGTCCCTGCGCGCCCTCGGCTTCGACGAACACATCACACTGCTGGGAGACGAGGACCACCGCCCATACCAGCGACCCGCACTGTCCAAGGAATTCCTCCAAGGAACGGTCGAGAGCGAGTCCCTGATATTCCGCTCCAACGAGTACTGGGCGGAACACAACGTGGACCTGGTCAAAGGCGAATACATCGTCCGAATCGACAAGGAAGCGGACGGTTCCGGGGTGGCGCATGCGTCCTCCGGCCGGCAGTTCCCCTTCAAACGGCTGGCTCTGACCGTCGGTGCACGCGCCCGCAAGCTGGAGATAGACGGCGGGGTCCTCGACGGCGTGCTGTACCTGCGCAACGCCGACGACGCCCTGGCGCTGAAGGCCCGGGTGGGTGACGCCACCGATGTGGTGGTGATCGGCGGCGGGTTCATCGGGCTGGAGGCGGCGTCCAGCCTGCAGAAAATGGGCAAGAATGTCACCGTGCTCGAGTTCGGTCCGCGGCTTGTGGGCCGGGCAGTGGGGGAGGAGACTGCCGAGTACTTCCTGCAGGCCCACCGCTCCCGCGGCCTGGACATCCGGCTCAACACCAGTGCTGCACGCTTCACCGCGAACGACACCGGCACGAAAGTTGCCGCCGTCGAGCTCCAGGACGGCACGGTGCTGCCAGCGCAGATTGTGCTGATCGGCATCGGCGTCATCCCCAACACCGACCTGGCCGAACAGCTGGGCCTGGAAGTGGACAACGGGGTGGTGGTGGACCGGTTCGCCCTGGCCTCTGACGGCACCACCGTTGCGGTGGGGGACGTGGCCAACATGCCCAACCCGGTCCCCGGTTCGGAACCGGGTGAGCGGATCAGGCTGGAAAGCGTCAACAACGCCATCGAGCATGCCAAGGTGGCCGCCTACTCGCTGATGGGCAGGCGCGAGGAGTACGCCGGGATCCCCTGGTTCTGGTCTAACCAGGCCGATCTGAAGCTGCAGATCGCGGGCCTCTGCAACGGTTACGACCAGACCGTGATCCGGCGTGACGGGGAACGCGGAAAGTTCACCGTCCTCTACTACCGGCAAGGCCAGATCATCGCCGCTGACTGCGTCAATGCGCCACTGGACTTCATGGCCGTGAAGAATGCACTGGCCAAAGGACAGAACATCCCCGCCGGCGCCGCTGCCGACACCGCCACACCTCTCAAGACCATCACCACGGACAGCTAGCCGCCAGGCCGGCCCACCCCAAGGAGCACAATGAGCACCCCCAAGACTCCGGTCGCCTCGGCCGGCCCCACCGCTGAAACCGACGAGCTGGCCCAGGCCTTCGCCGCCGAATACAGCGTCCGGCCAGTCCCGGCGCCCGGCCCGGTGGACACCACGCCCATCAGCACCACACCGGCCGCCCTTGAAGAACTCGACGCGCTCTGGAAGGCCGTTGTCCACGAGACCCGGACCCGCGGCAACGACATCCACCTGCCGATCTCGCTGGCTTTCGCCGAACGGCTGTGCCGGGCGTACCCCGACGCCGATGCCGAACTGGTGCGGGTTGCCACCCTGCTGCATGACACAGGCTGGGCCCACGTTGATGAATCCCGCATCATTTCCGAGGGTTTCGCCGGAGACTGGCGCAAGGCGGCCATCCGGTTTGAACACGAGGTGCAGGGCTGCAACGTGGCACGCCGGGTGCTCCCTGGGCTGGACTATTCTCCGGCTTTCGTCGAACGCGTGTGTGACATTATCGACGGGCACGACACGCGCCTGGAGGCCCGTTCGCTGGAGGATGCACTGATGCGCGATGCTGACAGGCTGTGGCGGTTCGACCACGCAGGCATCGCGCTGGCCTCATCGTGGTTCGGCATGGATCCGGCCACTTACACCGACAGGCTCGCCATCGAGATCGTGCCCGAACTCATCACCCAGGCCGCCGTGGATATGGCCACCGCCGACCTCAACCGTTCCAACGCCCTGCTCAAGACAGGAGTCATCCGATGACCGCAGCCACGCACGACGTTCCAGCCCTTGCCGTCCGGGCGGGCCTGACCCTGCCGTACACCCATGTGGACGACATCTTCGTAGACGGAGCCTGGACCCCGGCCCGCGGCACCGGACGCAATCCGGTCACCGACCCCGCCACTGGCCAAGTCTGGGGATCAGTACCAGACGGAACTCCCGAAGACGTTGATGCCGCCGTCGGCTCCGCCCAGCGGGCGTTCCAAGGAAAGTGGCCCCGGTTGACTCCGTCGGAACGTGCCGCCTACCTGGTCCGGATTGCGGAGGAAGTCGAAAAGCGGGCCGAGGAACTCTCGCTGACCAACTCGCGGGAAAACGGATCTCCGGTAGCCGAGTCCGCCGGCGCGGCGGCCAACGCCGCGGGCATTCTCCGCTACTTCGCCACACTCGCCCAGTACCTGGAATACGAGGACGTCCGCCCCTTCCCAACAGGCGGCGGGGAATCCGTCGTACGGCGCGACCCTGTGGGAGTGTGCGCTCTGATCGCGCCGTGGAACTACCCCATCAACCTGGTGGTCATCAAGCTCGCACCTGCGCTGCTGGCAGGCTGCACCGTCGTGATCAAACCCGCCTCACCCACCCCGCTGTCTTTCCGTGTCATCATCGACGCAGTGGCCGCCGCCGGCGTTCCGGCAGGCGTCGTTAATCTGGTCACAGGATCCGGGCGGCTCGGAGACACGCTGGTAAAGCACCCTGGTGTAAACAAGGTCGCCTTCACCGGCTCCACGCCGGTGGGCCGGAAAATCGCTGCGGCCTGCGGGGAACTGTTGCGCCCCGTCACCCTGGAGCTCGGTGGCAAATCCAGCGCCATCGTGCTTCCGGACGCCGACCTGGATGCCATGTCCAAGGTGCTGATCCGCTCCTGCATGCGCAACACAGGGCAAACCTGCTACATCTCCACCCGCATCCTGGCTCCGGCAAACCGCTACCAGGAAGTCGTGGACATGGTCACGTCCACAATCGCCGCCGGAAAGCAAGGGGACCCTCTGGACCCGGACACCGTGTTCGGGCCGTGCGCCACCGAAGCCCAATACCGGACCGTGCTGGAATACATTGAATCCGGACTCGCAGAAGGCGCCCGGGCCACAACCGGAGGACGTGCACCCTCTCTGGGCGGCGGCCTGGAAAAGGGGTACTTCGTGGAACCCACCGTGTTCGCCGACGTCACGCCCGAGATGCGGATATCCCGCGAGGAGATCTTCGGCCCGGTAATCTGCATCCTTAAATACAACGACGTCGACGAGGCAGTGGCGCTGGCAAACAACACCGAGTTCGGTTTAGGCGGATTGGTTTTCGGGGCGGACTCTGAAGCTGCCCTCGCTGTTGCTGATCGGATGGACACCGGGTCCGTAGGCATCAACTTCTTCGCCTCCAACCATGCCGCACCCTTCGGCGGCCGGCACAACTCCGGCCTGGGTACCGAGTACGGGAAAGAAGGCCTGAACGCCTACCTAAGCTACAAGTCCATCCACCGCCGCGCATAGCACGTTCCGGCTCCGTCCGGCCCCCGGGGGACTGCACGCCAGCTAAACCCAAGGTGTCCCCCCAACTCCCATTCCATATAACGCCAAACAGGCAACCCGACGCACTGTTGGGCAGAATCAACATCAGCCCGCCGTATTGATGCCGAGGGCCCGCAACGAAGCGAGGAATATCGTGGCAGCACGCAAAACCATCAAAACGCAGGTCGCTATCATGGGCGCCGGCCCGGCCGGCCTCATGCTTTCCCACCTGCTGGCCAAGGCCGGCATTGCATCAACCGTCATCGAAATCCGCAGCCGCCGGGAGATCTCCGAGACGGTCCGCGCCGGCATCCTCGAGCATGGAACCGTGAACATGCTGGTCAACAGCGGCGTTTCGGACCGCGTGCTGCGCGAAGGTGATCGGCACGACGGCATTGAGCTGCGCTTCAATGGCGAAAGCCACCGTATCGACTTCAAGGAACTGGTGGGGGAGTCGGTCTGGCTCTACCCGCAGACCGACGTTTTCATGGACCTGGCGGCGCGGCGGGAGGACGACGGGGTGATGTCCGGTATAGCGTCACGGACACCACTGTTCATGATCTGGAAGGTTCGCCCAAGGTCTGGTTCACCGATGCCGACGGTGTTGACTATGAACTGCAGGCCGATTTCGTTGCCGGCGCGGATGGCTCCCGCAGCCACTGCCGCTTCCAGATCCCGGAGGCGCAGCGCAAGTGGTACTTCCATGAGTACCCGTTTGCCTGGTTCGGAATCCTTGCGGAGGCTCCCCGCAGCTCGGATGAGCTGATTTACGCCAATTCGGAGAACGGCTTCGCGTTGATCAGCCAGCGCACCGAGACGGTGCAGCGGATGTACTTCCAGTGTGACCCGAACGAGGACGTGAACGACTGGAGCGAGGAGCGCATCTGGGAGGCGTTCCGGAGCCGGGTCAACGGCAACGGTTTCGAGCTGAAAGAGGGGCCGGTCATTGACAAGATGGTCCTGAAGTTCCGCAGCTTCGTACACACACCGATGCGGCACGGCAAGCTGTTCCTGGCGGGGGACGCAGCGCATACCGTGCCGCCGACCGGTGCCAAGGGCCTGAACCTTGCCATCCACGACGTCAAGGTGCTCTTCGAAGGCCTGGACGGCTACTACAGCACCGGCTCCACGGCGCTTCTGGATTCCTACAGCGACCGCGCCCTGGAGCGCGTGTGGAAAGCGCAGCAGTTCTCCTACTGGATGACGTCCATGCTGCACACCCCGGTCGACGCCGATGACTTCTCCCGGGCGCGCCAGCTCGGCGAACTTAACTCCGTGGTGTCCTCCCGCCATGGCCAGGCCTACCTCGCCGAAGCCTACACCGGCTGGCCCTCCGCCTAGATCTGCTTCATCCTGTAGTCGCCGCATGGGCGGCATGAGTATCCCTCCACCTGCATGAAACTCCTGTGGCACTATCCGGTATCAGCATTAAAAGCAGGAGAGTCGCTTTGAAGGCCAAAGCTTCTGCGCGAACTTCATGCCGTCAACACTTCCTACGGCAGTTCAGAGGGGCCTGACTAGGCAACAAACAAAAGGCCCGCGATACCTCCTCCCCGTCAGACCTAATTGCCCGAAACAGACCGCCGGCAGGGCAATCGGACTTCTTTACGCCTAGTTACTGCACATGTGTGCTGTAACTCCCCTAGGATGGGTTCATGGCACAGTACGGACGTAGTCAGACCCGGGTGACGCGGAGAGGATCGAATGATCCTCGAGCAATGGCGTCGCAACGCCTTCTGGTGGAGGCGCTGACGAGGGTAGTCAAGGCGGAAGGCTTCGGCGCCGCCTCCGTGACCCATATCGCGCGTGAGGCGGGGCTGAGCCGGAGTGGGTTCTATGAGCAGTTCGCCAGCGTCGAGGAGCTCGCGTTATTCGTCCTTGATGACCTGGTGGTCAGGATTGCTGCCCTCGATGTTGAGGCCCGGACCGTGCACGGCGCCGACGGGCCAGCTGTCTCCGAGTTCGCATTGGAGCTCATTCTTCAGACGGTCTTCGAGAACCGGGAGCTCTACGAGCACCTGCTGCTCTCCGAGCGCGCCAGTGGCACCGTTGCGAGAGCCATCCAAGGGTTCGCCCGGGGCATTCGGCCGATCATGGTTGTCGCCCGACCGGAGTGGCCGGATGCGCGAATCGATCTCATGGCGAGCTCGTTCGCCGGGCTGATCATCAGTGGAGTGATGCACGCCTTCAGGACGAGCTACCCCGCCACTGCCCACGATCTTGCACGTGAACTCGTCAGCTTCATGCCGACGTGGCTCTTCATCGCGGACGGCAGCGACCGCCCAGATGGAGCAGTCCCGGGTTAAACCTTAGTGACCGCTAACTAGGGCTGGTCCCTACGACGGGCCGGCCGGTGTCAACCAATCCAGCAGGGGCTTTCGGCAGAAGTCGGGCCCGTGAACCTTGACCTAGGAGGAGCACCACCGCATGACCGTAGTTACCAACAAACCTGGATATTCCGGGGATGCCGTGGAAGACGGTAACTCCACGAAGAAGGGGCCGGGTCGGGTGAAAATCCGCCCGGGCGCTCTCGCCGAGTCCGGCGGCCCGACACGCCGGCCCCCGTCCGCGGCGCATCTCTCGGACGAGCAGGTCGCTGAGCTGGGCCGCGAGCTCGACGCCATCCGCGACGGCATCCTCGCTACACGGGGTGCTGCTGACGCCGCGTACATTCGCCGCCTGATCAAGATACAGCGGGGCTTGGAAATTTCCGGCCGCGCCGCGCTGCTGGTTAGTAAGAACAAGGCGGCCTGGGTCACCGGCACCACGCTCCTGAGTCTGGCCAAAATCCTCGAGAATATGGAAATCGGGCACAACGTGCTGCACGGCCAATGGGACTGGATGCGGGACCCCGACATCCACTCCACCACCTGGGAGTGGGACTTCGTCACCCCCTCACGCGCCTGGCAGCACACCCACAACGACTCCCACCACCGCTGGACCAACGTGGTCGGCAAGGACAACGACGTGGGATTCAATCTGCTGCGAATGGACCCTGAGCAGGAATGGACGCCGTTCAACCTGGGCAACCCGCTCTACAACGCCCTCCTAGCCCCGGTCTTTGAATGGGGTATCGCAATCTACGATCTCGAGCTGACCGAATACAAGAAAGGCGAGAAGTCCAAGGAGGCGCTAGTCAAGGACCTCAAAGCCCTAGGGCGAAAGGCCCTCAAGCAGTTCACTAAGGACTACGCCGCCACCCCCGCCGTGGCCATGCTCACCGGTTCCGGCAAACAGGCGCTCTACGGCACCCTGACGGCCAACGCCGTCCGCAACCTCTGGGCCCACGCCGTCATCTTCTGCGGCCACTTCCCCGAAGGCACAGATACCTTCACCGAAGAAATGGTCGAAGGGGAAACGCGCGGCGACTGGTACGTCCGCCAGATGATTGGCTCCGCCAATATCTCTGGCTCCAAGTTCATGCACCTTATGACCGGCAATCTCTCACACCAGATCGAGCATCACCTTTTCCCGGACTTACCCTCCAACCGGTACGCAGAAATCGCGCCGAAGGTCCGCGAGATCTGCCAACGCTACGGGCTGATCTACACCACAGGCCCCATCTGGAAACAGGTCGGCTCCACCTGGGCCAAGATTTGCAAGCTCGCACTGCCGCCCAAAACGAATAGGTAGCACTCACAGCCTGGCTCTCCTGCCATCATCTTTTCTGCGCCTGCTTGAGACACAAGGAGCCAGCGCGGTTTTCGAGCTTTCACGAGTTTTGCAGTGAGTGCAGCAACGGCAGTGCGCAGGAGTTCGCCCAGCTACTTCTACTCCCGTTGTTTCAGCGCCGATAACCGGCCTTCTGTCCGTTGTGGCAGAGGTCGCCTGATGCTGTGGCTGGGGGACGGCCGTTCCGGAAGCTCCTGGCGCAGCATATAGAGCTGCCGTGCCCCCGGGCTCGGGAGGGGACTTCCCAGTGTTTGTAAGGGCTGGAATGCAGTTCGAGTCCCACCTCGGGCACGACGTATTCCCTCGTCAGAGGCGAATTCGCTGTGACGTGCGTACAAAGCTTGTGGTCGCGTCAGCTGACGGGTTGGTCGCGGCGTGTGGCCTGGCCGCCGTGGTGGCTTATTGAAGTGTGTGGGTGCGGGCTCAGGGACCTGGCTAGTGGGGCCCTCCGCCTGCTTTGTACTGCTTTTATGCCGTTTCTCGTTCAGGTTCTGTCGGGTTGGGCAGGAGTGTCCAACGCCAGTTCATCGTCCGGAGTTATGGGTGCTACATGACCTCGTAGGGGTATGCCCCAGCCTCACGTCGCGGTGACGCGACCTCATGCTGGTGGCCTTGGGTTACCTGCCGCCTTCAATCTTCCGGCTGCGCTGTTCCTGAGCCATGGGGCCATAGGGATACACCCCGACGCGGGGTTGGCTGGCCTGGGTTAGCCGCTCTGATTCCTCGGGTGTCAGTTCGAGGTCGGCAGCGGCAAGGTTATCGGCCAGTTGCTCGATGTTGCGGGCGCCGAGAATAACGGACGTCACCGCGGGCCGATCTGCCAACCATGCCAGAGCCACTTGCGAGGCGCTTGCACCATGGTCAGCGGCGATCTTTTCCACTGTTCCGATGATCTCCCAGGTGCGGGGGTCGTCGTTGCGGGCCTGCCACGCCTCCATGCCCCGGTTGGGATTCTCACCGAGCCTGGTGGCACCGGTGGGAGGCTGGTCGCGCTTGTATTTGCCGGACAGCCAGCCGCCGCCCAGTGGCGACCACGGAAGCAGGCCGATGTTCGCGTCCAGGGAGGCCGGGACGATCTCCGACTCGATCTCACGGACAAGCAGGCTGTACTGCGGTTGGAGGGTTACGGGGGCGCTCCAGCCGTGGGCTTTGGCCAGGTGGACGGCCTTGGTCAGCTGCCACCCCAGGAAGTTGGAGAACCCGTAGTAGGCGATCTTGCCGTTGCTGACGGAGTCGTGCAGGAAACGCAGCGTCTCCTCCAGCGGTGTTATGGGGTCCCATGCGTGCATTTGGTAGAGGTCAATCTGTTCCACCCCCAGACGGCGGAGGGAATCATCTAAGGCCCGGGTCAGGTGGCGGCGGGACGTGCCGACGTCGTTAGGCGCCTCGCCCATTGGGAAGCGCCCCTTGGTGGCCAGTGCTATGCGGTCCCTGGCTTCGGGCCGCCGCGTGAGCCAGCGTCCGATGATTTCCTCCGATACCCCGGCAGTGTAAACATCGGCTGTATCGATAAAGTTGCCGCCGGCGGCAACGTAGTCATCAAGGATGGCATGGGACGTTTCCTCCGTGGTCTCCGCCCCGAACGTCATGGTTCCGAGAGCGTAGTTTGAAACTACAGTGCCGCTGTTGCCCAGTGTGCGGTATTGCATGATGTTCCTCAGTTCTTGGTTGGGGGTGTTGATCCGCCCTCTTTGCACCGGCACTAAGGTCACTGCGGCGGCTGCGTAGCGCGGGAGCCAGTTCCTAGGGACTACTCCGTTGACGTTACGCACGTCCTCCGGCAATGTCAGCAGGTTTTCCTGTCCCTGCTTTTCCTAGGACGACGAGTCCTACCGTCCCTGCAGTTGGGATATCCAAGGGAGGACTAGCATGAGGACCCGCCGCCGCAACGCCTAAATCCCTGCTCCAAAGGCAGACCGCGTAGGGCGGTGATCCCATTTGCAGCCGAAGTTGGAGGAGGTGCCGTAGCAGTAATTCCGGCTCGAATTCGAATGCTGGCGGTGGGCCCTCGTTCAGCATTAGCGTCGCGGTACTGCCGCTCCCGGGAAAGCTGTTTCTACTTCATAGGGCTGAACCCTGCTGAGGCGTAGATTCCGTCGATGACTTTCATGTTGAAAAGGCTGTCGGGGCCCTCGGTGAGTAGCCGGATGCCTGACTGAAGACCATGGACGATCGCCTCCAGTTGATGGTCGTAGGTCTCAAGGCCTCGTACGGTCCACGTGCGGTCCAGCCCGTTATTGCTCTGGGTGATGGAGTGCCCCTTGGAAGGGAACACCAGATTGTTGACGACCAGCCTTCCTTCGGTACCGAGCACTTCGAGGGAGGAGTTCAGGTGCCCGGGCTGTTCGAGCATTGCTGAAGTGATGAGCGCTTTTGCTCCTGAGGGGAACTGGAGGTCGGCCGCTACGCTTAGGTCCGCGCCGAGGGGATTGAGGGTCCCGCTGGCTCGGACTATGGTTGGTTCTTCGCCCATGAATGCCCGCACCCAGTGAACCGGGTAGCAGCCGAGGTCCATAAGCGATCCGCCACCCAATCGTGGGTCATGCCGCAGCGACGCGGGATCGAACGGATTTGAACTGGAAAAGTCTGCCCGCAGTGTCAAGATTTCCCCGAGCACGCCGGAGGCCTTGACGGCATCGAGTTCAGCGCTTAGTGGGTGGTACCGGTCATGGAAAGCTTCGATGAGGCGGTAACCTGTCGTTTGCGCAGCTTCCAGCATTTGCGCAGCCTGATCGGCATTCATCGCGAAGGGTTTTTCGCAGAGCACGTGCTTGCCTGCTTCGAGTGCGGCAATCGACCACATAGCGTGCTCGGAGGGTGGCAGCGCGTTATAGACCAGATCAACTCCGGGGTCGCATAGCAAAGCGGCGTAGTCGCTGTAGAAACGGTCAACCCGATGGCGCTCTGCGAACCGCCGTGCAGATTCTGCACGGCGGGAGGCTACCGCGACGACCTCGACGTCGGTTCGTCGCCTGGCGGGCCGGATGACCGCCGCGGGCGCGATGCCGGCTGCGCCCAGAATTCCGATTCGTAACACTGCATTTCTCCTTGCCGCGGCACCAAATTTTGCTACATACCCGCACACTACTCGCGTCAACTTGTCAGTATGTCCGTCTCACGCCCCCGAGACACAGCGTGACTTCTGCCACCTGCATAACTCAACGCAGCGGGACGCAGAGAGGAACAAACGGCAGTCTCGTGGCAAGCAGCGGACGTTGACCCTGGCGCGTCCAACTTATATAGTTCAAGCAATAAACTAATTCTAGTTCTAAGGGTCCACCATGTGCAAGGATGCGGCATGACTCCAGACACCGGGGCTGGCGCGACAGGGCCGTGCCACCACCCGGTACCGAGGTTTCACCCATATCAAATGGTGGCCATGCTTAAGGGTTATCGATTAGGCAGGAGACTTCGTCAATGCCAGTGCAGTAGTGGGTGGGTGGCCAGCAGCAGGAATTGTGCGCCTGCACCGCACGGGGAAGCCATCCGCCCGCCACTGCTGTGGATCGTCACCGGGAAGCGCACCATCTCCCGGAACACGGTCAGCGGCCGGCGACGGCGATCCAGCTGAGGGTGAGGTACCTACTCATCCCTGTACCAAACCCGGACTACCATCTAGGAGACATAATGAAGGTCCTGATCACTGGCGCCCATGGAAAAGTTGGTCGTGCCACTACCCGGGCGATGATCGACGCCGGACACGAAGTACTCACCACCGATCTCACCCGTCCCGGCTTCGAACGCAAGCCTGAAGGCACCCCGCATTACATGATGGCCGACCTCACCGACGCAGGGGAAGCGTATGCCGTCGTCCGCGGAGTTGATGCCGTCGTGCACGTCGCCGCGATTCCAGAACCAACTGGCAATCCGCCTCACGTCGTATTCCAGACGAATCTCATGGCGACCTTCAATGTCCTTGAGGCCGCCATACGATTTGGCGTGAAACGGTTTGTTTACATCTCCAGCGAGACGGTCCCCGGGTTCTTTTTTCCAGAGCGCGACTTCCTACCCGACTACGCGCCCGTGGACGAGGAGCACCCGATCCGCCCGCAGGACCCCTACGCGCTCTCCAAGCACTTCGGCGAGCAACTCATGGACGCCGCCATCGCCCGGTCCGACATCCGTTGCATCTCCATCCGGCCCAGCTGGGTCCAGTTCGAGGGCAACTACGAGGTTAACCTCGGACCGCAGATCCGTGACGCGGCGGTCCTCAGCCCCAACCTTTGGAGCTACATCGACGCCTACGACCTCGCCGACGCCATTGTCCTAGCCGCCGAGTCTGACCTATCCGGACACGAGGTCTTCTACATCGCTTCCCCTGACAATGCGGGCGGCCACGACTTCGCCGAGATCCTGAACAAGTACTACGGCCACACAATCGAGCTACGCGAATTAGACCGTACCGATGCTTCGGGGATCTCTAGCGCGAAAGCCCAACGGATGCTCGGCTGGACCCCAAAGCGATCCTGGCGCGACTACCTCGACGCCCAAGGACACACGGTCAACCACTAACCAACAGAGGGGAAGGGCGGGAGTCCCTCCCGCCCTTCCCCAGCAGGATAACTTTGAGGTCCACGGCTGGGGTCTATCGGGGTTATCCACTGCTTGGTATCGGGAGCCGTTGGGCCAGCTGGCTGCAGGAAATTGCGATTCTGGGTCAAGCCTCACCCTCATATCGGATGCGTTGGCGGTATTGCCGCGGCGTTTCCCCGGCATCGTTGAGAAAATGCCGGTTGAAGTTGGAGAGATTAGAGAAGCCCACCTCGTAGCAGATGTCAGATATAGCCTTGTCAGTGCGCTCCAGGAGACGCCGGGCGTGGGCCAGCCGCAGTTTACGGACCAGGTCGCTGAAGTTCTGGCCGGTAGCGCGTTTGAAGTATTTCGAAAATGACGCCTCCTGCATGCCCACCATGCCGGCGGCCTCCGACATTTTGATGGTGCCGGCATGGTTGCTGAACACGTACTCGAGGACTATATCGACGACGGCGGCGGCCTGGCCGTCCAGCTGGGGCCGGAACCATTCCTCCGCCAGGTAGCGCCGGTCTTCCTGGGGTGCGCGGGTCAGGACGGCGAACAAGTCAAAAAGGTGCTGAAGCCGCGCCAATCCGCTGGTGGTCCCCATAGCCTCGATGGCTGATGCCGCGGCTTTGGCTGAGGGTCCCAGAAACTCAATGCCGCGCTGGGACTGTTCCAGCAGCGGCTTCACCTCCGCCATTTCGGGGACCAGGGAAGCGGTCTGCTCCACCCACTTGCCGTCGAACTGGATGACGGCGTCCCTGTTCTCCAGGAATTCACCGGGCTGCAGGTCACTGACCCAATCGTGCGGCAGCCCTGACCCGACAAGGGCAACGTGGCCGGCCTCGAAGGTGCCGATGTGGTCGCCGACGATGAACTTTCCCGTGCCCTTCCGAATGAGGTGGATCTCGTACTCGGGGTGGTAATTCCATCGTGCGACCGGGCTTGGATAGCTGTGCTGGTGCCACCGGACTGAGTGGTTGGGATCAGGCGGAATAACCTCACGGTTCGCCCGCATCCCCAGCAGCCGTTCGGCCAGCCTGGCCGTCGCTCCCTCAGCAGTATCCGGGGCAGTCATCGTGGTGCTCCCAAGGCTCGGCGGTTTATGAAATCTGGACAGTGGATCTTGTTCCCGATCCCAGAGTACCGCTCGCCGCTTCGGCAGCTCCGGAAAATAAGTATCAGAAAGTGGCAACCACGACGCTAGTTGTGACCTGCACCCCGCGCCTAATCTTGAAAAACATCAGCGCGGGACCCCGGAGTTTCCGGTGGTAGCCCCCGCCCCGGTCCAGCATCCTGACACGGCAGTCGAGGTGTGGTGACCTTGCATCCCTTGAAGAACAAAGGAGTCCTTAATGCGCCCGAAAACGCGTGCTGCGACCCTGGCCGCCGGTGCTTTGTGTGTCGCGCTGGGTGCCTCGGCCTGTGCAGGTGCCGGCGGCGGCAATTCCGCCGGCGACCCGAACAGCATCAGTGTCCTGATGGTGAACAACCCCCAAATGGAAGACCTGCAGAGGCTCACCGCAGATAACTTCACCAAGGAAACCGGGATCAGGGTCAACTACACGATCCTGCCGGAGAACGACGTCAGGGCCAAGATCAGCCAGGAGTTCTCCAGCCAGGCCGGCCAGTACGATGTGGCATCTCTGTCCAACTACGAAATCCCGTTCTATTCCGCCAACGGCTGGCTCGCACCGCTGGATGATGTTGCTGCAGATCCCGGGTTTGACCAGGACGACATCCTCCCGGCCTATACCGCTTCACTCACCGGCGAGGACGGCAAACTCTACGGCGAACCGTTCTACGGCGAATCGTCCTTCCTGATGTACCGGAAGGACATCCTGGAATCCAAGGGCCTGACGATGCCGGACAAGCCCACCTGGGATGAGGTGGCGGAGATAGCGGCGAAGGTAGACGGGGCGGAACCGGGCATGAAGGGCATCTGCCTGCGCGGCCAGCCTGGCTGGGGCCAGGTCTTCGCGCCGCTGACCACCGTGGTGAACACCTTCGGCGGAACCTGGTTCGACAAGGACTGGAATGCGCAGGTGAACTCCCCGGAGTTCACCGAAGCGGTTGAGTTTTACACCAAGCTGGTCCGCGAGCACGGTGAGGCAGGCGCCGCGCAGGCGGGTTTTACCGAGTGCCTGAACAACATGAGCCAGAGCAATGTAGCCATGTGGTACGACGCAACGTCGGCTGCAGGCACCCTGGAAACCGAGGATTCGCCGGTGAAGGGCAAGATCGGTTACGCCCAGGCTCCCGTGAAGGAAACAACGTCCTCGGGCTGGCTGTGGACCTGGTCCTGGGCCATGCAGGCCGCGTCCAAGAAGCAGGATGCTGCAGAGAAGTTCATAGCCTGGGCCAGCTCCAAGGACTACGAGGAACTGGTCGCCTCCGAGCTTGGCTGGGCGAAGGTTCCGTCGGGCAAGCGGATCTCCACCTACGAGAACGCCGCGTTCCAAGCAGCGGCGCCGTTCTTTGAAGCTGAGCGCTTCGCCATCGAGAACGCGGACCCGAAGAACCCCGGCGTGCAGGAGCGTCCCGCCGTCGGCATCCAATTTGTGGGCATCCCCGAATTCGCTGCGTTGGGCACCAACGTGTCCCAAGGCGTCAGCGCCGCCATCGCCGGCCAGGGCAGCGTGGCTGACGCGCTGGCCAAAGGCCAGGAAGCCGCCCAAAAAGTGGGCGACAAGTACAAGCAGCCCTAACCGAACCGCAGGAGAACATCATGACTACCGCAACGGCGCGCATCTCCCGCCCGGGACGCAATGCAGCCACCCCCTCACGAGAAGCGAAGTCGCGCGAACGTGCCCTGGCTTGGGTACGGCGGGCGCCACTGCTTCCGGCGCTGATCTTCCTCATCCTGGTCACCCAGCTCCCGTTCGTGGCGACGCTGATCATCTCGTTCATGAACTGGAACAGCCTTAGCCCGGACAAGACCGTTTTCGCCGGCCTGGAGAACTACGCCACCGTCTTGACCGACCCTGACCTCCGGCAGGCAATCTTTACCACCATCCTCCTCACCGTCTCCGTCGTGCTGATCAGCCTGCTCATCGGGCTGGGCCTGGCCCTGCTGCTGGACAAGAAGTTCATCGGCCGCGGGCTGGCCCGGACACTGCTGATCGCACCCTTCCTGGTGGTCCCCGTGGCCGCCGCGCTCATCTGGAAGCATGCTCTGCTCAACCCCACCTACGGGCTGATCAACGGCATCCTCACCTGGCTCTGGTCCCTGTTCGGCAGCGCCACGGCACCCCAGCTGGACCTGCTCTCGCAGGCACCCATGATGGCCGTGATCCTCTCCCTGGTATGGCAGTGGACGCCCTTCATGATGCTGATCCTGCTGGCCGGCCTCCAGTCGCGTCCCATGGATACCGTGGAAGCGGCGCAGATGGACGGGGCCACACCGTGGGGGATCTTCCGGCACCTGACGCTGCCGCACCTGCGCCAGTACCTGGAACTCGGCGGACTGCTCGGAGCGATCTACATCGTGCAGAACTTCGATGCCGTCTTCACCCTTACCGCCGGCGGGCTGGGCACAGCGAACCTGCCCTACGCCATTTACCAGACGTTCTACTTCGCCAACGAATACGGCCTGGCGTCCGCCGCCGGCGTCGTGGTGGTCATAGGCACCATCATCGTGGCAACCTTCGCCCTCCGCACCGTCTTTTCACTCTTCAAGAAGGAGGCAGCACGATGAGCATCCTCACCCCCGCTGCACAGCAGAGCACACCTCCCGGCCCGACCGCGCTGAACACCGGCCGCACCCCGCGCCGCGGCAAGGCACGCATGGACCCCGCCCGCAACAACACCGCCGCAGGCATCGCGGCCTGGCTGCTCGCCCTGCTCTTCGCATCCCCGGTCCTGTGGATGATCCTCACCTCGTTCCACTCCGAGACCGACGCAGCAACGAACCCGCCCTCCATCGCCGCAAGCCTGACCTTGGACGCGTACCGGGAGTTCTTCGGCGAAACCTCCGGCGTCAGCCCATGGCCGTCCCTGATCAATTCCGCCACCGCCTCGATCCTGTCCACCGTCCTGGTGCTGCTCCTGGCCTTCCCTGCCGCATATGCACTGTCCATCCGGCCGGTGAAGAAGTGGACCGACGTGATGTTCTTCTTCCTCTCCACCAAGATGATGCCCGTGGTCGCGGCCATCCTGCCGCTCTACCTCTTCGCACGGACCGTGGGGGCGCTGGATAACATCTGGTTCCTGATCCTGATGTACACCTCCATGAACCTGCCCATCGCCGTCTGGATGATGCGGTCGTTCCTGGCCGAGGTGCCGGAAGAAATGCTCGAGGCGGCACAGATCGACGGCGCCAATCTCCTGCTCATCCTCCGCAAAATCATTGCGCCGGTGGCCATGCCCGGCATCGCCGCCACCGCCCTGATCTGCTTCATCTTCAGCTGGAATGAACTGCTCCTGGCCCGGGTCCTGACCGGCGTCGTGGCAGGCACCGCCCCGGTCTTCCTGACCGGTTTCGTCTCCGGCCAGGGACTGTTCCTCGCCCAGGTCTGCGCAGCCGCCGTCGTGATCTCCCTGCCGGTGCTGTTCGCCGGGTTCGCAGCCCAGGACAAGCTGGTCCAGGGCCTCTCCCTCGGCGCCGTGAAGTAAACGCGCCGGATCCGCAACAACTCTTCCAAGGATTGCTTCGATGACAACAACAACCACACAGGCACCTGCCAGCGGTTTTGATCTGCCGCCCACCATGCGCGCCAATATCCTCAAGAGCCAGGGCGACATGGCCATGGAGACCCTGCCCCTTCCCAAGCTCGACACCGACCAGGTCCTGGTGCAGGTTGCCGCCGTCGGCGTTTGCGGCAGCGACGTACACTACTACGAGCACGGCCGGATCGGCCCGTACGTGGTGGACCACCCGCTGATCCTTGGCCACGAGCTCTCGGGCCGGATTGCCGCT
This sequence comes from Arthrobacter sp. Y3221087, assembly GCF_059089905.1. Classification (NCBI taxonomy): domain Bacteria; kingdom Bacillati; phylum Actinomycetota; class Actinomycetes; order Micrococcales; family Micrococcaceae; genus Arthrobacter; species Arthrobacter sp. Y3221087. The sequence goes on along the minus strand of NZ_JBNHFE010000006.1, from coordinate 29,719 downwards.
GTCGGCAGTTCCGTTGACCCTGCACGCATCGGCCAGCGCGTCGCCGTCGAACCCCAACGCCCCTGCCGTAAGTGCCAGCAGTGCAAGGCCGGCCGCTACAACCTTTGCCCGGACATCGAGTTCTACGCCACCCCGCCGATCGACGGCGCCTTCGCCGAATACGTCACCATCCAGAGCGATTTCGCCTACGACATTCCGGACAGCGTCAGCGACGAGGCAGCCGCCCTTATCGAACCGCTCTCGGTGGGTTTGTGGGCATGTGAACGGGCCGGGATCAAGCCCGGCAGCCGGGTTCTGATCGCGGGTGCCGGACCGATCGGCATCATCGCCGCCCAGGCAGCCCGCGCTTATGGTGCCACCGAAATCTACATCAGCGACATCGCCCAAGACCGGTTGGCTTTTGCGCTGGAGCACGGCGCGACGCATGCGCTCAACGCCCGGACCGACAACGTGGAAGGGCTCGACGTCGACGCCTTCATTGACGCGTCCGGCGCACCGCAGGCGGTCCGTTCGGGAATCAAGGCCGTGGCACCGGCCGGGCGCGTGATCCTGGTTGGACTGGGGGCCGACGACGTCGAACTGCCCGTCTCCTACATCCAGAACCGGGAAATCTGGCTCTCCGGCGTCTTCCGCTACACCAACACCTGGCCGCTGGCCATCCAGCTGATCGCCGACGGCAAGGTGGACCTGGACGTCCTGGTCACCGGAAAGTACACGCTCTCCGAGTCCGAGGAGGCGCTCAAGGCAGGAAAGCAGCCCGGCCAGCTCAAGGCTGTGGTCTACCCGGGCCGCTGACCCCTGCACCACATCCCCGCCAAGAAGCACTCCGAGGAAGCAGCCATGCCAACACCCTTCAACCCCTCTGATCCCACGCCCGGCGGACCCTTGGTGACCGTGATCGGCGAGTCCCTGGTGGACATCATCGATGACCCGCACCGGGGGACCGCCGGCCGTCAAGCGCACCCGGGCGGCAGCCCCCTGAACGTTGCCGTGGGAACCGCACGGCTGGGCCTTCCGACAACCTTGGTGACGCATTACGACGACGACGCGTTCGGGCTAATGGTCGACCAGCACCTGCAGTCCAACGGCGTTTCGCCGGTCCGGGGCGGTGCTTCGCCCACGTCCACAGCAACCGCAACCCTGGGCAAGGACGGCGCCGCAACCTATGCCTTCGACATCACCTGGGACATCAACGGCGCGTCGCTTCCCGCCTTTGCCGCCGTGCAAGCCTCCACGCACGTCCACACCGGCTCCATCGCCACCATGCTGCAACCGGGCAACCACGCCACGCTGGCCCTGGTGGAAGCGGCTCAGGCCGGCGCCACCGTGAGTTTCGACCCCAACTGCCGGCCAGGCATCAGTCCTGACGTTGCCGCCGCCCGGCGGCAGGCTGAAGTGTTCGTCGCTGCCAGCGACATCGTCAAGGCGAGCGATGAGGACCTGGCATGGCTCTACCCGGACAGGACTCCGGACGAGTCATTAACTGCCTGGCTGGAGCTCGGTCCGGGGTTGGTGGCCCTGACCCGCGGGGCACAGGGCCCCGTGCTCCTGAGCAGGCAGGGGCGCGTGGACCTGCCGGGCGAAGCCGTTGACGTAGCGGACACCGTGGGGGCGGGCGACTCCTTCATGGCCGCCCTCATCTCCGGCCTTGCCCAGCTGGATTTACTCGGTGCTGCCGGCAGGGAACGGTTGCGGAGCCTTGCTTCCGATGATCTTCGCGCACTGGCCTCCTACGCCAACAGGGCAGCAGCGATCACCTGCTCCCGCCAAGGTGCCAGTCCACCCTCGTCCGGGGAAGTGGACCCCATTACGACCTTAAGGACCGCTTAGGTTCCTCGGTCATTCATCCGAATCCCCATGCTCTGGCCCTTGGGGGGCTCTGGCATAACCCGTTTCATCAGGGACTCCCGCCCGCCACTATGCCTGTGGTGTGCTCGAAAGAACGACGAAGTCCACATACACAGCCGACGACCCACGAGCATGAACACGATGAGCACGGACTCGAACGTAAACAACGCGGCCAAGCCACAGGCTGGCGTGTCGCGGCGCAACCTGATCCAGCTGACAGGGGCCGGCGCGGCTGCGATCGGGCTGACCGGCGGAGCCAGCTGGGCTCTCCGCTGCAGAACTGGATGCCATCGATGCGCTTGCTTGACCGCGGCGTGCGCGGCGGACCCGACCCCGACGACGTCGACCCCTCAACGTGGGGACTCGGGATCGCCGAACCCTGACCCCCACGTTCGACCAAAGGAAATACTGTCCACACACGCCTTCCGGCCGCAGCCTCCAACGCTTTGGGCACGACAGGTCTCAGACTGCTCGACTTGGTCCAACAATCGGCAGTTGGCCTGTGGCGTCAGGGACGCCGGGAAGCTGCGTCGGTTGCACTTCGCCAACGGCCGGCTCATGAATTACGCGCATGCGAAAGAGCGCTATGCCAGAGATTAGGAACCAGGCAACGTTCGTCACAACCGACGGCCATGCCCCATGAAAGACGCCATTGACTATGAAGGCACAGGCTCCGATAAGATTCGCTGATTGGAAGCCCTTACCGGCCTTTAACCAGCCCATGGAGACAGCCAAATAGGCACTCAGGATTGCAACTGCGCCGCCCCAGCCAGCAGCTTCCCACAGCAGTTCCATGATGTCCTTTCCACAGCGGCACCCCGCGTCTGCCAAGCGGCAATGTGTGCGTCCTACGCCAAATATTGAGTGACGAGCACCTTCAGTTCAATTGCCTTCTGCTGAAGGTGTGGTTTAGAACTGCTTAACATGGACATCGACCCGCGCCGGTTGCGCGTTCTCCTTGCTGTTGCACGTACCGGCGGCATCCTTGCAGCTGCAGACGAACTCCGCATCACACCATCTGCAGTATCCCAACAGCTCAATAAATTGGAGGCGGAAACGGGCCATGCCCTGGTGGTACGCACACCCAAGGGATCGTCGCTGACACCTGCGGGAGTCGCGATGGCTGAAGCCGGCGAGGAGATCGAACGGGCAGTCAGCGTTGCCCTCGCCAGGATGCAGGGTGGGGCGACCGTCGAAGGCGTCGTTAAGGTAGGCGCATTCACGAGCTTTGTGCGAACGCTGGTGATCCCGCGTCTTCCCGAATGGCGCTCCCAGTACCCGCAGCTGAAGATCCAGATTGTGGAAGACGATTTCCCGGTCCTGATGCGCCTCCTGCGTCAACACCAGCTCGACGCCGTCGTGGTCGAACTGGACTCGAGAACGGCAGGGCAACAAGCATTGGGCGCCGGAATGATTGAGCAACCGCTGCTGGACGAGCCATGGAAACTGGTCGTTCCTTTCGGGACACTTATCACTACCGAGAACGTCAATCTCGGCCGGCTGCCCCTTCCCTGGCTGGGAGTAGAGCCTTCTGCGGCTAATGCTTCCGTACTCGATCGACTCCGCCGCACGGGCGGCGCAGCGGAGACTGTTCATCAGTACCAGGAAACCCTGACCGCCCTCGCGCTGGTAGCCGCTGGGGAGGGTGTCGCCGTTGTACCCACGCTGGCTCTGGCCGGCGTCGTTCAGGACGGTGTGGACGTCCTGGACGTTCCTGGGTTGGGGACCAGGCGTATCGTCCTGCGGCGGTTCGACCGGCGCAGGACGGCAAACTTGCCTGTAGATACAGTGGCACGCCTCCTGCGGGAATCAGCCGCCGCATTTGATACCCGTGGGCATGGTGATAATGCCACTTAACCGAGGCTGGCAACGTTGTCGCAGGAATCATTGTGATGCCACGAGCGTAGACGGCCGATTCATTACAGGCACAGAGGTTCGACGGCGGCGCGAACGATGTCGGCGGTATTGCCCACTGCGTAATCCGGGTATCTGGTTTGAGCCGCCTCGGAACCTGCGGCGGTACCACCACAGACGGGTCGTGCGGGGCCGTGACGGGCTCCGCACGGTGTTTCCATCTTTGTACCAAGATGCCGGGACCTGAGTTGTAGAAAAGGGTTGTTCCCAGGGCTGGCCCCGACGGTTAGGGTGATCACGGGCGGTGCCGATGAAGGATCGCCCGGTTGGGTGATCAGGTGCCAGTAACGGAGCTGATCCAAGCGATTCGATTCTCGGGAGGAAGCATGACCAGTCCAGAGCAGGATCCAAGCCAGCAGGAAGGCCCCGCGGACGGTGGCGCGGCCGGCGTCCCCGGCATGCACGACGGCGGTGCCGACGGTGGAGCTGACAGCGGTGCCGACGGGGGTGCCGACGACGCTGCCGACGGTGGAGCTGACAGCGGTGCCGACGGGGGAGCTGACAGCGGTGCCGACGGGGGTGCCGACGGTGGAGCTGGCAGCGGTGCTGACGGGGGTGCCGACGGTGGGGCTGACAGCGGTGCCGATGGTGGGGCTGACGGGGGTGCCGACGGCGGTGCTGATGGTGGAGCCGCGGAACGGGGCATCTGAATTTTGAGCACCACCCGCACGGACTTTCAGGACCCCGGCGCCGTGAAAAGCGGCGGGGTCCTGGAAACACGCCTGATTAAGATTGGCCGTGCGAGGTTCGCCGGCGACGTCTGGGGGCGCACGGCGCTTCTCACGCGTGGCGCCAGTGACTTCTCCGATCTGTTCTCTTCCGGGGCCGTCGACGAATTGGTCTCGCGCCGGGGTCTGCGCGCGCCTTTTCTCCGCGTTGCCAAGGGCGGCTCTACATTTCCCGACTCGTCGTTCACCTCGCCCGCCGGCGTCGGCGCCACCATCTCTGACCAGCTCGACGACACAGCGCTTTGGCGCAAGTTTGCGGACGGTGCCACGCTCGTGCTGCAAGCACTGCACCGCACATGGGCGCCTGTCTCTGACTTCAGCAGCAGTCTGAGCACCGAGCTGGGACATCCGGTGCAGGCGAATGCCTACATCACGCCGCCCCAGAACCGTGGGTTCGACGATCACTACGACGTGCACGACGTCTTCGTCCTGCAGATCGAGGGGACAAAACGCTGGATCATTCACGAGCCGGTCCACACGGACCCGTTGCGTGATCAGCCCTGGACCGATGTCCGCTCCGCCGTAGCCGAGGCCGCCAAAGGCGAGGCCTATATCGACACGGTGCTTGAGCCAGGGGATGTCCTCTACCTGCCGCGCGGCTGGTTGCATGCCGCCCAAGCGCAGGGCGAGGTTTCCATTCACCTCACGCTCGGCATCCACAGTTGGACCCGCTACGCATTGGCCGAACAACTCGCGCAGGCCGCGCTTGCAGCGCTGTGTGATGACCCCGAGATGCGCCGTACGTTGCCGTTGGGCGTCGAAGGGCCTGGTGCGGAGCTCGACGTCGTCCGTGAACGCCTCGCCGCTGCTGTCGTTGAGGCTGAAACCAGTTCTTTGTTCCAACGTACCCGGCGTGGTCAGGGCCGCCCGGGACCGCTGGGGCCGCTGGCCCAGCTCGCGGCTGTCGGCGGCCTAAGCCCCGAGTCTGTGGTCCGGCTTCGCGGTTCACTGGAAGCGCGTCTGGAGGGACTGCGCCTCACCACGCGCGTGGGTTGGCTCGACTTCCCAGCGACCGATCTGCCTTCCGTCACGCTACTGCTCGACGGGGAGATTCACACCGCGGGTGATCTCGGCGTCGAACTCGTTGAAAGACTGTTGCGCGCGGGGGTCCTCGTTCCCGTTGAACAGTGATCTAGACAGCGACTTCGCCACAGCGGCGGCCACACAGCGCTTCTTCTGCTCTGAAGGCGCCCGGTTGCGCGGCGACCCGATTGCAGGCACAGCGCCGCACGGCGTCGTCTGGGTCCTCATCGAGTACCGGGGCGGGTGGCCTCTCAATGGCTTTGAAGGGCTCGATCTTGAGCCTGAAACCAAAGCACTCGTGCTCTCCGCCGCGAAGGCGGCGCGGGCGCGGGTGCTGCTGGTGAGACGGCCCGGCCCCCGCCGCCGTCAAGGTAAGAGCCATTGGGCAGTACTGCACCATGAGGATTCGGGCGCCTATCGTCAGCAATGGGGAACGTGGGGCAAGGACGAGGATCTGGCGGAGGTTGCCAAAGCCCTCAGCCTCCCCGGAACGCTCGACTATCCGCCCCTCATCCTGGTCTGCACTCACAGTCAACATGACCAATGCTGTGCCGTGTGGGGACGGCCCGTGGGACGTGCGCTGAGCGAGCGGTGGCCGGAGCTGGTGTGGGAATGTTCGCATGTAGGAGGTGACAGGTTCGCAGCAAACGTCGTGGTTGCACCCGACGGGGTCTACTACGGAAATCTGGACGAGGAGTCGTCCGTCGCCACGATCGAAGGACACCTCGCTGGCCGTATCAGCGCGGAGCATTTGCGCGGATACACGGACCTCTTTCCAGCACAGCAGACCGCCGTCGCGGCCACGCTCAGGCGGTTCGGCCCGGCCGGCCGGAATGACTACAGAGTGATCGAGACCACCAGCAGCGGTGATCATTGGCGGATCCACATCACCGGATCTCCTCCTCACCCCGCGCGGATCGACATCGAACTCCGTACCCACCGCGGCCCGCCATGCCGGCTAACCTGCCGCGGACCGGCAACAAGCTCGGCCACGGTCTACGAGCTCATTTCGGTCCGCGCCGTCTAAGGGACCGGGTTTACCTAAGGCATTTCCTTTATCGGCGAGTCGATGGTGGTGCCAATCGACCCCGCGAACCAAGGCATGGAGCAAGGGTAGGCGCCCGTTCACGAGTTAGCTGGACGCCGTCGCCGCGATGCCGGGCACGAGGTCCAGGACGAGGAGTGCTCTTGCTTCACGGCACCAGCGGGAAGTGCCTGTAGACACCCAAGAGGGGGCCGGGCAGTGCCCGGACCCCTCTTTACGCTGAGGCTCAGCGGCGGCTGAACCGTTAAGTATTCCGTGCTAGCGGGTGGCGGCGCCGCGGGTGCGGTTGGCGTTGCGCGAAAGCAGGATGGCCAGAGCGATCATGGCGATGCCGAGGACGAAGTGGAGCCAGTTGTCCGCGGTGTTGACGGGCACGAAGTTGGCCGGAGTATCGTGCCCAATGATGAGGCCGTAGAGCCACAGGACAAGGTAGACGACGCCACCGTAGAGCAGGTAGTTGCGGGACTGTCCGTGCGTGCGGGACATCAGGATCCCGGCGACGCCGAAGAGCAGGTGAACAATGTTGTGCAGGATCGAAACCTGGAAGATGCCCAGCAGGAGTGCTCCGGATTCGTGCCCGGCGAAAGAGAGCGTTTCGTAGTTGCTGGTAATGCCTGGGATGAATCCCAGGACTCCCACCAGGAGGAAGACAGCGCCTACTGCCTGCGCTGCGTCATTGGGGTGCTCCTGTTTCCTTCACGTGTGGGTCGATGATGTTTTGCGGCGCGAAGCCTGAAGACCTTCGGTGATGGCCTTGGGCTGCACGCCGGCGGGGGAGTGGGATGTGCTCCATGTTCCTGAGTTGGGTTATGTGGTGTTCCAACTGGTGCCGGAACTCCGCGTCAGCAACAGACTCGGGAATGGCTGCAATCAGGTCCTCTGCTGTTGAGAGGGCGGTTCTGCCCGCTTCGGTAAGGCGGAGGTTGGCGCTGCGGCCATCAATTGCCGGCTCCTTGGCCAGATACCCGAGACCATGGAGGCGGTGCAGGACTTTGCCGAGGCTCTGCTTGCTCACGCAGAGCAGATCGGCGACGTCGGACGCTGTGGCCGGTTCCAGTTCCGCCACGGCCTCCAGCGTCTCCAGGCCGCCTTTGGTGAGCCTCAGGCGAGCGAGCTGACGGTTGAGCCGGCGCTCGGTAAGCCGTGCGACGATGCCCAGAAGACGGTGTGTGGCCCACCGCTCCGGCCCCGCCGGGACTGACGCGCTCATATGCCGCGGACCGCCGGCGGAAAGGTCAGGGTCCGGGCCCACGGGTGGTTCCGCCGCTACGCGGGGCAACCCGCGGGCCCTGTCCTCGCCGCTCACGTGTTCTGGACGTTGTCCTTGGCGTCGGCGGCCCGGTCCTTGACGTCGGTGACGGCTCCCTGACCCTCTGCCTTAACGTTCTGGGCGCCGTCGGCCGCGGCGGCCTTGACGTTCTCCACCGCTTCCTGAGCTGGTTCTTTCAGGTCCTGGACCACGTCCTTGGCCGCCTCGGTGACCTTGCCGGCCAGCGGCTGGGCCGCCGTCTTGAGCTGGTCCGCAGCTTCACGTTCCTTGGTGCTTGCCGGGATCAGGGACGAGAGGAGCATGCCGGCGCCGAAGGCGATGAGTCCGGCCGCCAAAGGGTTGCCCTGGGCCTGGGCTTTGACCTGCGCCGGAGCGTGTGAGATCGCCGTACCTGCGCCGGAGAGCTTCGCCGCCACGTTATCCTTGGCCCCGTGCAGCGACTCACCGCTGGAATGCAGTGCACCCCCGGTGTGGCTGGCGCCGGAGGAGACCTTGTCATGGGCCGTGGACGTAGCCGAGCCGACCGTATCCTGAACCTTTGAACTAGCGGTGTCGGCTGCGCCCATAATCTTGTCCTTGACCCCGGCCACAGCATCTTTGACCTTGTCAGTCTGGCGGTGGACGATGTTGGACGGGGTGACCTTGTCCGCGACGGCGTCCACATCGGTGCTCAGGCGTGCGCGGGTAGCTTCAATTTCTTCGCGGATTGCATCCGGGTTATCGCTCATCGGTTTACCTCACCTGGTTTCAGAGTTGGGGGGATTTCGGAAAGGGTTTCGCCCGTCTGGGGCAGGCCCTTGACCTGCTTGAGTTCCTTTCGGCCAATGCTGGCCAGGACCGCGGCGATGATGCCCCAGACCACGGCAACGATCACGGCGGCCCAGCCCAGCGGCATCACGGCGCCGAGGGCGAACATCAGGGCAAGGGACAGGAAAAGAAGGACGAAGTGCCCGGCCACGCCGGCGCCAGCGAGCATCCCGCCACCCTTCCCTGCCCTCGTCGCTGACTGCTTCGCTTCAGCCTTGGCCAGCTCCACTTCCTGGCGCATCAGGGTGGACAGGTCCCGGGTCACATCACCCAGCAACTCACCCAAAGAGGCGTTATCGGCCTTCTGATGCGCCTCACTCGGCGGCATCTCAGGAATCTGACTACTCACAGCTGCCGACCTCCACCGGGAGTGTTGTTGTACGGGTCATCCAGGTCGTTGAGTGGAACGCCACCTGCCTCGGTGCCGGAAAAAGCCGGCCGCCCCGGTTCCCCGTAGATGGTTTCGCCATATGCCGCGGGCGCTGCCGCTGCCTCAGGAAAGGGTTCTCGGACGCCTGCTGCGACCGCCGTTTCGGCCTTGGGTGCCTGCACTGGAAGCGGGGGAATGGAGGCAGTTTGGGACGCAGGAGCGCCTGCTGTAAGGCCGCGGGTCAACCGCCCTGCCAGAACACCCGCACCGGCGGCCAGCAGCAGGAACGTGCCGGGGCGGTTGCGTGCGAACCGCTGAACCTCGCCCAGCAGGTCGCCCGGCTCCTTGTTCTCCAGCCAGGAAGCAACGGATTCGCTGCGCTGTGCAGCTTGCCTGATCAGGCCGCTTGCCAAGCCCTGCTGGTCCGGGGCGTCCGCCATGCTCTGCAGCTGGCTGGAGATAGTCCGGATACCCTCGGCCGCCTTCTGCTGCTGGGTCCCGGCCTGGCTGGACAGGCCCTGCTTGGCCTGGCCAAGCAAGTCCTTGGCGCTGGACGTCGCCTCGGCGGCGACGTTCGCTGCCTCACTCTTGGCCTTCTGGGCCACTCCCTGCGCCGCTGAGGCTGCCTGCCCCGCCACCTGCGAAGCCTCCTCCCTGGCGACGCCCTTCTTCGAATCCGAGCTTCCGGCCGACTCCGCGGTCAGGGCCGGGGCAGTGTTGCCGTACTGGTCAAGGGTGCCGGGCGTTGAAGCACCGGACCACTGGTTCTCAGTCATTGCTCTCCTTCAGTTGATGCACGGGCAGCAGGCCAGAGAATTTCATGCCACCTGCAATTAGTAAGCATGGTTACTAGTTAGATAGTAAGCACACTTGCTATTGGATCCGCAAGCACAGGTGCGCTAATGCCCGCGCCAGCGCGGATGCGTTGCAGAGGCTTTTGCCGGTAACTGGTGGTTCCTGTGCCTGGGGCTCTTGGGTACCCGATAGCGTGTCCGTCTGCTGTTTGCTCAGGGGTCGCGGAGGTTGACGATCAGATAGCGCCCGTAAGGGCGCATTGATCTTTGAGGTCATCCGGGTGGGGCTGGTCAACCTCAGGGCGCAGAGTTGGATGTCAGGGATCAGCGGTTGTGCCAGGGCCTGTTTCCGGTGGTGCTGTCCGCCGTAGGCTATGGGCATCCATCTACCCCGGGAGGCACTCATGCGCACGGCACAACCTTTGACTGAAACCGAGCAGGTCCACCGTCTTTCTGAGAACCTCAGGATCCAACTGGCCAGGGGGAGGGAGTGGGCCACGCCGGGGGTGCAGGCCGCTTTGCAAAGGGCGGTTGACGGTCTCGATACCGGCATTGAAGCGGCCTCCCCGCGCCTTCAACTGGTATTGCGCCGGCTCGCTGACGAGCTCGCAGGCGGGGTGGAGACACTGACTCCGCGGGTCCAGGAGCAATTAAGGAAGGCCGGGCGGAAGGCCGCCACTGAAGTTGCTGAGCCGGTCGAGGCGCGGCGACCAGGGGCACGGAAGTGGTGGTGGATCGGTGGATTGCTGGTCATGGCAGCAGGAACAGTCGCCTGGCGTTCCATGCAGGCAACCGCCCGGGAACCCGAGCCGACACCGGCGCTGGAGAAAAGCGACCGGACAGAACCTGACACTGCCCCGGACCTCGCCGCCGGCGCCATCTAATAGGACGTACAGGAGGGCCCGCGTTCATAGCGCGGGCCCTCCCGCTGCTGTTTAGCGGCGGGTGTCACCGATTCCGTCAGCTTCGATGTTTTCCTTGCGGACTTCCTCGGTGACGGTGACGTCTTCGGTCAAGGTGTCCTTGTCCAGGCGGACCCGCTCGACCGGGACGGCTTCCTTCTGGACCACGGGGCGTTCCTCGTGGAGGATGACTTCGTGTTCTTCCTCGCTGATCGCGGGACCGTCCATCGCGGCGCCGACGTTCGCATCCGTGATGGGTTCACGTTCAATACGGACTTCTTCGCGCTGCACCGGCACGGTGGTGGTGACATGCTCGGTGGTGACGTACTTGCGCAGCCGGGCCCGGCCGGTAGCCTGCCTTTCGGTGCCAACATGAAGCTGCTCTTCGGAGCGGGTCATCGCATCATCGGTGTTCGGTCCGGAAGTGTCGTGCCCGACCGCGCCTGACACCTCACCCGCATCCGCGGTCCCGGTCCTGGACGTAGCGTCGGTGTAGGTAGTGCCGCCGACCAGGTTGTAGTGAGCGTACAGCCGCTCCTCTTCGGCAGGTTCAAGGTGCCCATCTTCGGCGACGCGCGGGGCGTCCTTGACCTGATCTTTGCCGAAGGGAACGACGATGTCGTTGCCTTCGGTTCGCGCGCCTGCGAGCGGGACGAAGGATTCGGACATGCCGAACAGGCCGGTCTTCGCGGTCACGAACGTCGGCTGGCCCGTCTCGTCGTCAGCGTAGAGCTGGCCGATGGAACCAATCTTGTCCCCACCAGCGCTGAGGACGTTTCCGCCGGCCTTGAGCAGGGTGTCAATGTTTTCCTTGGCGAATATACTGCCTCCTTGGATTCTGTTGGGTAGAGACCTTTAACTTGTCCCGGAGCTCATAGTAAGCGCACTTACTATTTGGTTGGCAATGATGATCCGTTTGAGGCCTGCCCGCGGGGGTCAATACCCGACGATTCTCCTACAGGGGTTGAAAGTCTGAGGGAGTCTGCAAACGCCTAGGTTTCGCTCGGAGGATGGCGGGCGGAACTTAGCACCAGGTCGGAAACGATCGATTTGGCCGTCGTGAGAAGGTCAAGTCCGGTCGTGAATTGCGAGGGTCAGCGGCGGTTTCTTGCTCTGCCACTTGTCGCGCTTCCAACGGCATCGACTGGTGATCCGTGGTCTACGGTCGTGGGAGTGGCGGCGCGGGTGTGGGTAAGGGGTTGTCAAAGGCGGCAGCTGAGGCCCGCCCTTCACTAGAAAGAGAGTAAGCATGCAAACAGTCGAAGAGACTATTGACGTCACGGTCCCCGTGCGCGCGGCATATGACCAGTGGACCCAGTTCGAGCTCTTCCCCAATTTCATGTCCGGCGTGGACTCCGTAGCCCAACTCGACGATCGGACGAACCACTGGGTCGTGAACATCGGCGGAGCCAGGCGTGAGTTCGACACTGAAATCATCGAACAACGCCTTGATGAGCGGATCGCCTGGCGCAGCATCGACGGCCAGACGCATGCCGGCGCCGTCACGTTCACGCCGCTTGAGACCGGCGTGACGCGCATCTGGGTCCGTCTTGAATGGGCCCCGGAGTCCTTCATTGAAAAGACCGGGGCCGTTCTCGGGTTCGACAACATGCAGGTCAGGGCGGACCTGCGCCGCTTCAAGGAGTTTATTGAGGCCAGAGGTACTGGAACCGGCTCCTTGCAGGGAGAGGTGCATTAGGCGTTTCCGGTATGGCGTGGATGCATTCCGTTTGCCTGCGCCCCTCCAGGTATGGAAAAGCCCCGTCGATGGGGGATGGGCGGGTTCCATGGGTGTGATTACGCGAGTCAGCTATGGACATCGACGGGACGAATTCGTGCCGTGACCGGCTTGGGCCCAGTTTGGATTCATAGGGAAGGAACAGCGGTACTAATGCAGCCGTTTAGCAGAGTGCGGCGGGATCAAGGGCGTCGCCTTCGGGCCCGCCGTGGCGGCCGCGATCCAGCGGCGGGACCACTGCGATGAAGTTGCCACTCTCTAACGGCAGTCTGAATGCACACCGGAAGGAAGACGCCGCAATCATCGTCGCCGACCGAAGTCATGAGCTACGGGCGAAGCTGCCTCAGAAAGCACTCCACTGGCAGAAGCGGACGTGGGACAGGCCCGGCTTTCTTATTCGCAAGCAGTTGGACGGGGATTTGGGGGTTAGTCTGTACCCCGTTTCTTACGTGTTCGCCGCTGGGTGGAACATGAACATGCTCAGTAGGGTTCTACGGCACGACCGGCTTCCTGGATGAACCATCCGGGGTGCTCGGAAAGGGCTAACGCTTCGGCTTCCGCCTTGTTAGCGGCCAGCCCGGTCCACACCGCGGTGCGGTCGAAGCCATTTGAAACGACTACACGCCACCGATACCTTCTAGCCACTATTAAGGATGCACATACGCCCAACCTGACGGCAATCGATTTAGGGTTTCCTCGCGGAATGAATGCCCTAAGGGTGAATGAGAGGCAACAGCAGCCCAGTCGCAAAAGGGGGCACACCCCTCGCTTGTCGCGGCGTACGCTGAGCTCAACGGCGGGTCAATCGTCGCGGGTGAATGACTCTTTTCCTAAGGAAACATCCAGTTCCCTCGGAAGGTTGTAAAGGCTGATGAACGAAGCCGGCAGGGGCCCTTGGTTGAAGCACATGGAGAGGTGCCGCACGCCGGGTCAACGGCGTGCGGCACCTCTCGTGCCCGTCACCAGAAGTGGGCGACGTCCACAACTAGCCGGGAACCGGATCCCGGTCCGTCCAGGGTGAACACCCGGAAGGGCAGCCGGGCACGGACGCCCAGGCCGATGCTGGTGGAACCCTCGAAGCTTCCGGCGTAAACGACTTGCCGGAACGTCTGGTAGCCGGCAACGTTGGACAGCTCAGCCTTCGCGGCAGGGTTGTAGGTGACGTTGCCATTGCTGTCATACGAGGGTGCGTTCACGACGACCTGCAGGCGCGCACTGCCATACACCGGGATCGTATAGCCGGTGCCGTCCTGGATGATATCCGGAACGTAGCGCACTGTGTAGCCCGTTGCGGGGCCGTTGAGGTCCACCACCATCCGGTCGAAGCAGGGTTGCTGCCCCGTCCGGACGTTGGTGACGGATGCTGAGCTCATCTCGGGCGCTGACTTGTCCTGAGATCCCCATGCGAGCCCGCAATAGGAGGTGGCTGCGGAAGCGGGCCCCGGCGCGACGATACCCAGCGCAACGGCCGCGAGGAGCGCCGTGAGCCAGAGGAGGAGTTTTTTCATTGGTGCCATCCAAGGGGGAGTGGTGCGGTTGGACAGCTCAAGATTAGGCAGTGCCAGGCCCCCAAGACGAGGGTTGTTGCCGCTTCGGGGCGGAACCGTGAAGAACGCTGCATCCGGGTCACGTGGCAGTAAATTCCGAGGCTCTTTGCCGGCCTTTTTGATCGTTTCGGTGCCGTTTCTGGACTCGGCCGTGATGCTTGGTAACAAGGCCATGGCCAGGCAACGTGATAGTGGGCGCCAAGTGGGTATCTTGTTCATACTCGTGGTTGAGCAGTCAGCCGGTACGGCACTCGTAGAGAGAGTCACCGACCATGGCATCAGACGCTGACCACTTCCATCAAGACACAACACGCGGTCTCACGCCCGCCGGCAGGATCTTGAGGTCATTCCGGTGTTGGCCGGCCGCAGCGCAGGACTTCCGTTGCCTCACGGACACGCAGCCTACCCGCCGCTCCGCCCCCTGGGGCTCATTCCTTTCGCGCCTGCACCGAGTGAGGACCGTGCCCGGAAGCGGGCTAGGATCGCCTGCTGCCCCAAAGATGTGGCAGTAGGTGATGGCGGCCCCGAGCAGGAGGCCGCCAGCCGTGGGCCGGTTCCAGTGATGGGGGGACCGGCCCACGGTCGTCACTCCTGTGAAACGCTCTTGCAGCTCCCGCCGGAGAGTTCCTCACTGAGGCGCCGTAGGGCCGCCCGGGCAGCAGGATGCGGTCAGAATCGCGGCCGCTAACAGCAGCAGCACCAAGAGGATGAGATACGGCAGGTAGAGGAGGAATACGGTGACCCGGACAGCAAGATATCCCTTGTCGAATCCGAAGTCCGTTTCGGCATCCAACGATCGCTCCTAAAGGTGATCCGGAGTGGCGTGAGCTGCCGTTGCCTCGTCCTCGTCGGAGCTTCACCGTCTGAGGGCGAGCACTGCTGGAAGCCTGTCCATTGCGACACTTCTTCATAGCGGTCTCCGACTGAGCTGATGCTGGGCCTGCTGCTGGACGTAGTTGAGGTATGGCCAGAGGTCCGGGCCCAGTCAATAGAAGGTGACCAGGCCTCGTTACGCGGCGTCGAGGAGGATCAGCAGAGACTCGGCGGTCTAACCCTCTTAGCGCCGTTTAGGCTTTTGGAAGCCGGACGATTTCGAATTCTGCGACGTCCAGAAGGCGGCGGTTGCCGCTGAGGTAGTCAGTGATCCAGAACAGTTCGTGGTTGGGGGTGATCTCCGTGACGTGGCCGCGGTGGGCCAGGGTGCCCTTGTAGGATGCCTCGATCTGATCCCCGCAAGTAAGGGCAGCCGTCGAGAGGACAGTGGCCCTTTCAGGATTCCAAGTGTTGTGGGCCTGCGACTTGGTGCTCATCCATCAAGGATGGCCGGCCAAAGTTGCCCGCTGGTATCCGCAGGATGATGGGCTGGTGGCCGGCGCTACCCGGGCCCGGCGAAAAACCCAGACTTGCATCCGGATGCGCCCGCACCGAAACTCTCCCAATGGGCGTCATCGAAGAAATGCGGGCACTTGGTCATGTCGTGGACCGGCTCGCCGAAAAGTACCCGTCAGTGCCGCGGAAACGGATTGAGGACATCGTCGAACAGGAACACCGTTCCCTGGACACCGGCAGGGTCCGGGACTATGTTCCGATCCTTGTCGAACACGCTGTCAGGGACCGCCTAAGACAGTAGCCGCAGGCACCGCGTCCGCCTGTGCACAGAAGCCTCTGTCCGGTGAAAAGGCAGGGGCTTCCGGCGGCCTGGCTAGTGATCAGCCTGCTCTGGCGCAGATGCACCGGGGCTGAGGGTGTACTCCTTGGGCAGCTTCAGTGACCGTTCAGCCATGACGTCGCGCAGCCCGTCCGGGTAGTCAGGGACCAGTCCATCGACGCCAGTGTCCATGAGGCCGCGTATGGTGGGCTTGTCGTTGATGGTCCATGGAATGACCTGCATGCCCTTGGCGTGGGCACGGTCCAGCATGTCAGCGGCGGTCACGTAGGGGATGTAGCCGGGATCGGTCGCGGTCCCGTCCGGTGGTGTGCCGTGAACGGGGAAGATGGCCTCGAAGCCGAGGAAGGGGCGGCCTCGACGAGGTCTCCCGCCGAAGTCGTCGGAGTCGATGCCGCCAAGCCAGGGTGAGGCGCCGGGCTGGCCGGCCTGTAGGAAGCCCTTGTTGGTCAGCGCGACTGTGCGGACACCGGTTCACGCTCCTGCACGAGGCGCACCGCACCCCAGTCGGAGCTCTGGATGGAGACACGCTGCAGCATGCCCGCTTCCTTGATTTCACGAAGGTCGATGTCAACGAACTGTTCCCGTGGTGCGGTCTGCTCGGGGGTGCCGGGATTGACCGCGCTGACGGTGCCGCATCGCCGTCCCAGCCGGTGCAGATCACCGATGCCTGTAGCCGGGGGCTTTGATCTTGTCGACGGCTGCAGAGCCTTCGTCCTTGGATCCGAACTGGCCCACGCGCACCCCGTAACCGAGGTCCCCGCCGGCGTCGGCCAGCTGGTGTGACTGGACGTGCTCAACCCTTGCGGGAACACTAGCGGCATGAGCTTGTCAGCCACCGACTGCGCCTGGGTGGACAGCGCGGACGTAACCGCGTCGGGGGACGGTGCGGGGAACGCCAGTTCGGCGCTCCAGAAAAAATCCTGGTTGGGGCCCCGGTGATCGTGGTCCGGGTAAAGCCCGGGCAAGGTTGGTCACAGTGGGGCGTGGCGGAGTCGGACCGGCAGTACGGGGACGGATTACAACTTCGCGATTTTGCCGTACCTCGTCTAAGGCAGGCGCCTCGTCAGGGCTGCAGTCGTGAAGCCATCTGATAACCGCTGTCGGCCTCTTCGCTTTGGTTCACATTTCTGGCTTCAGCCGACGACCTTTGGCGGGATTTCGCCAAGGCGATCAGCAGGGTCAGAACGGTGCCCATCCAGGCAAATCCGGTAAGGAATACCAGACCGACCGCCACTAAGGGGTGCATGGCAAGAGTTTAGGCTGGCGCGGCTGACAAACCCGGACGCAACTCCGCACGATCGGAGCCGGAAATATGCACAGGTGGGAACCATGAGCAGGCCACAAGGCCCGCGGGCACGAAAAGCGCGCCTCGTTTGCCGGACGCGCCCTTCTCGGTTCTTCACTGGATTTGGCTGCACTTTTCGGTCCGGCGGTGATTATGGCTTCTTGCCTAGTAAACCGACCGGTCGGTCTGTCTATGTGATAGTTCCGCTTGATGAGCAACAGGGAACACATCCTGCGGACGGTTCGGCGGCTCGCCATCGAGACGGGCTCGGTGCCGTCGATGAATGTCGTCGCTGAGCGGGCCAGGGTATCGAAGGGCGGGCTAATGCACCACTTCAATTCCCGCGCTGCCCTGCTGGAGGCCATTGCGATGCAAGCGATACAGGATATGGACCAGGCGCTGACCGCGGCCGCCGGGAGCGGCAACGTGGTCGAGACCTGGCTGCGCCTGTCATCCTCCCGTGAAGAAGCTGCTCTTTATCGGGCCATGTCAATCCTGCTCACCGACCACACCTCGATGACCGACGCGGTTCTTCAGCAGGCAGCTGAGGCCACGCGGCGGTGGGAGCAGCTCTTCACCGCTGAAACAGGAGACCCGTTGGCAGCGTCAGTTATCCGCCTCCTGGGTGACGGCATGCTGTTGAACAGCATCACAGACGACGGCTCTTCGCCCCGAGTTGATGCAATCCTGAGCTGGCTGCACAGCAGGTCTGCCACGTGATCGGCCCCGCCCTCCTCGCCGGCATCGCAGGCCTCGCCCTGGCTGATTCAGTCAACCCGGCGACCATCATTGTCATCACCCTGATTCTGCTCCCGTCCGCCACCGGCCTGTGGGTTCGGCATTGGCGTTCGTCTTGGGCGCGATGAGCACCGTCTTCGCGCTAGGCACGGTCATCTTCCTGGGCGCCAATGCTGCCGCGGACGCCGTCGGAGAAGGCCTTCTCTGGCTACGCCGTGGAGTGTTCCTCGTCGCTGCCATCACTCTTGCCGTCGCAGGTTTCCGTCGCCTCAAGGACCGGGAAAGGAAAGGCATCGATCTGCCGTCCTGGTTCGGGCTGTGGACGGCTTTCCCGCTCGGCGTCCTCACCACTGGCGCTGACCTGCCCAACGCGTTCCCCTACTTCATCGCGATCGAACGGATGGTCGCAGCGGACGTCGACATCCCCGTCGGCCTGTTAGTGCTCACCGGCTACGCCCTCGTGTACTGCATCCCATGCCTGATTCTGCTCGTCCTCGGCATGGCACACGGCGACAAAGTCAGGACACGCCTGCGGAAGGTACTGGGGCGGTTCTCCACCGGAACCGTCAAGCGATCCATTCCGGCAGCAACCGCCCTGTTCGTCCTCGCCGCCGCAGTCCTCATTATTGCCCTCTGGCCATAACACTGGGGAAGTTCCACTGCGGCTTCTGGCTGGGCGTGGTTCCTCGCTCCCGTTCTCTCGGGTCGCCAGAGGAGGTGTGGACAGTGTCCACACCTCCTCTGCTATACCGGACTGGCCGTACGGCGGTGCCCGTTGTCAGGTTCGGGTCCATGAGTTCCTGGCGCCCGGTGTCAGAGAATGGACTGACCGAGCCCAACCGGACATCCTTCACCCAGGCCTCGTGCCAGGTTGGCGTGCCTCGCTGACCGGCTCCTAGCCCCTGGAACTGCTGGTGAGGCGACGGGCGCAGATCCGGCCCTAGTCCTTCAGATGCTGATGCTCCAGCAATTCGTGATTGCAGTGCAGTAACAACTCGTGCCTGTAGTGAAGGCCCAACCAAGGCGATGCAGCGTAGTCGTCGATGCCAAAGGCTTGCGCAAAGGGTGCTTCCTCAGCGCCCATCAACTGATTGGGCCTACGTGGAGGAAGTGTTGTCAGAACCACGCTAGGAAGTGCTGTTCGATGTCTCGGCATGGTCTCTCCTCGTCTTGGAAGGTTCGTTGGATCAGAAGGCCCGGAGGATGTCTTCGACGCGTTGTTTGGCGTCGCCGAAGAGCATTTGGGAGTTGTCGCGGAAGAACAGGGGGTTTTGGACTCCGGCGTATCCGGCGGCCATGGATCGTTTGAAGACGACGACGTTTTCGGCTTCCCAGACGCGGAGGACGGGCATGCCGGCGATGGGGCTGCCCGGGTCTTCCGCCGCCGCGGGGTTGACAGTGTCGTTGGCTCCGATGACGAGGACGACTGACGTCCCGTCAAGGTCGTCGTTGATTTCATCCATTTCCATGACGATGTCGTAAGGAACTTTGGCTTCGGCGAGGAGGACATTCATATGTCCAGGCAGGCGCCCAGCGACGGGGTGGATCCCGAATTTTACGTCTACGCCGCGGTCACGGAGTTGCTGGGCGAGTTCGGCGACGGGGTATTGGGCCTGCGCCACTGCCATGCCGTAGCCGGGGGTGATGACGACACTGGAGGCGCTGGTGAGCAGTTCGGCAGTTGCTTGTGCGGAAATTTCCCGGTGCTCTCCGTAGTCCGTGTCTCCGGTCTTGGGCGCTTCGATGCCGAAGCCCCCAGCGATGACGGAGATGAAGGACCGGTTCATGGCTTTGCACATGATGTAGGAGAGGTAGGCGCCGGAGGAGCCGACGAGGGCGCCGGTGATGATCAGCAGGTCGTTGTTGAGCAGGAATCCGGCGGCGGCTGCTGCCCAGCCGGAGTAGCTGTTGAGCATGGAGACGACGACGGGCATGTCGCCGCCGCCGATGGAGGCTACGAGGTGCCAGCCCAGGCCCAGGGCGAGGATGGTGACGACGATAAGGAGCCACAACTGGGTGTCGTTGACGTACCAGACGGTCAGGACGACGAAGGCGGCGAGGGCACCGAGGTTGATCGCATTCTTGCCCGGCAGCATGAGCGGTGAGGACTTCATTCGGGCGGAGAGTTTCAGGTAGGCGACGATGGAGCCGGTGAAGGTGACGGCTCCGATGAAGACCCCGATGAACACTTCTGCGTGGTGGATCGCTTTGAGTGCGTCGGGCAGTTCGGGGCTTTCGAGGTGCCCGTTCCAGCCGACCAGCACCGCGGCAAGGCCGACGAAGCTGTGCAGCAGCGCGATGAGTTCAGGCATTCCGGTCATCTGGACCACGCGGGCGCGCCACAAGCCGATCGCGGCCCCGACCAGCACCGCGGCCACGAGCAGGATGAGACCGGTGAGTACGTGACTTGAGCCCCAGGCGTTTTGGAGGGTCAACCAGATGGTCGCTGCCAGGGCCACCACCATTCCGGAGATCCCGTAGATAACCCCTGCGCGGGCCTTCTCGTGCCTGCTCAGTCCCGCGAGACTCAGGATGAACAGCAGGGCTGCGACAATGTATGCCGCCCCGGCTACGGACTCTGCGGTCAAGGGACCGGAAACGGTATCAGTCACTGTGCTGCTCCTCGTAAGAATTCCTGTTGCTTCGCGTACGGCGCTCATCCCTGTGCCTTATTTCCCTTGGAGAACATCGCGAGCATGCGCCGGGTGACGGCGAATCCGCCGAAAATGTTGATGCTGGCAAGCAGAACAGCAACCGCCGAGAGCGTCTGGACGATGATGTTGTTTGAGGTGATCTGCAAAAGTGCTCCGACGACGATGATTCCGGAGATCGCGTTTGTAACGGACATCAGGGGGGTGTGCAGCGCGTGGTGCACTTTGCCGATGACATAGAAGCCCACGACGATTGAGAGCATCAGCACTGTGAAGTGCTGTGACAGCGGATCCGGGGCCACTGCATTGATCCCGAAAAGCACGGCGATACCCGCAGCAATCAGACCGGCTTTACCGGCAGGGCTCAAGCCCGCTTTCTTTTCCGACTTACCGGCTGAGCGCTCAACGGCGGGGGTGGCTGCCGTTTGGGCAGGGGGTGCCGCTGAGACCTGGACAGGGGGCGGTGGCCAGGTTTTTTCTCCCTCGCGTACGACCGTTACGGAGCGCTGAACCACGTCATCGAAGTCAATGGTGAGCTGGCCGTCCTTGTTCTTGGTGAGGAGCTTCAGGAGGTTCAGCAGGTTGGTGCCGTACAGCTGTGAAGCCTGGGCCGGAAGCCGTGCCGGCAGATCGGTGTAGCCAAGGATGATGACACCGTTTTCCGTCACCACTCGTTCGCCTGCCACGGAGCCTTCAACGTTGCCGCCCTGCCCGGCAGCCATATCCACGATCACGCTGCCCGGTTTCATCCCGGCTACGTCATCGGCTGTGAGGAGTTTCGGGGCGGGCCGGCCCGGGATCAGGGCCGTGGTGATGATGATGTCAACGTCACGGGCCTGCTCGGTGTAGATTTCGGCGGCGCGCCGGTTGTACGCCTCCGACGTTGCTTTGGCGTACCCGTCAGAGGACTTCATCTCTTCCTCTACCTCAACCTTGAGGTAAGTACCACCAATTGACTTCACCTGATCCGCCACCTCGGGCCGCGGATCCGTTGCGCGAACGATCGCGCCCAGGCTGCTCGCCGCACCGATCGCCGCCAGGCCGGCGACACCCGCGCCGGCAACGAGAACTTTCGCCGGCGGGACCTTGCCCGCCGCGGTGACCTGCCCAGTAAAGAACCTGCCGAATTCATGGGCGGCCTCGACAACGGCACGATACCCGGCGATGTTCGCCATCGAACTCAGGACATCCATCGACTGCGCCCGCGAAATCCGCGGCACGGCATCCAAGGCAAGGGCGGTGATGGGCCGGGCTGCCAAAGCCTCAACAAGCTCCGGCCGCAAAGCAGGGCTCAGCATCCCGATCAGCGTGGCGCCGTCACGCAGCCGCCCTATCTCTTCGTCGGTTGGCGGATTGACCCGCAGCACCACGTCGCTGCCCCACGCATCGTCCGCGCCGACGATTAGAGCGCCCGCCGCAGCGTATGCCTCGTCCGGGAAGGACGCGGACTCACCGGCGCCCTTTTCGACCACAACGTCGTAGCCCAATTCCAACAACTGCTTCACGGTGACAGGCGTTGCCGCCACCCTCGTCTCGCGACCTAACTCGGCCACGATGCCTATACGCGTCACTATTCTCTCTCTCTAGGATGTGGTGCCTGGGGAATTCCGCTGCCGGGGACAGCATCTGCTGTCCCGCTGAATGCGCGACAAATTCGGTGCTTCTGCGGTTTGGGCGAACAGGACCTACTGCATTGGTTCGCTTAGGCGCCGGTCAAGGAGTCCTGCTGGAGAAGGTTGCTGAACGTTGTCCTTCAGGCAGTCGGACGGGGCGGACATGCTCCTTCGCCCAGCGCATATTTGCAGGACCTGCAGATTTGGCGGAACCCGTCCCCAGCTCCTCACCGAGGGCCTCATGCAGTTGCGGAATTCCAAGGCTGGGGCAGTAGCCCGGGTGACCATTGGCGGTCGCCCTGTTCGTAGCCTCGACAATCTGCGGGGCCGTCGGAATGCTGAGGTCGCCACCATGGAAGGGAAACACGCAGTATCCCCGGCTCTTCCGGGTGGCCGCGGCGTCCGCGACGCTGAAGGCAGTTTCGGTGCCCAGCCGCCGGAGACGGTGCGCGAGTTGCTGCATCTGTTCTACTCCTCATCGAGTTAAGAATCGATCCTTCAGCGGACCCCGATCTAGTATAGAACTTATATATCAAAGATTGAAATAAGATATATCTGAAGTTTTTGCTGGCACCACGACGCTGATCCATGACACCGCTGATCGCGGACCCCAGACAATGTCCCGGGCTGGCAGCGAGGTAGCTTGGGGTGGACAGGAAAGCTGCGGTCCGCTTGCAAGACAACGGGATTGGTTGAGCTTCTTCCCGCTCGTGGGCGGAACGTGCCTTCGCTTGGGAGCCGGCCGGATACGGTCAGACCAGCCAGCGCCACCAGCGTGGCTGCTCCAGTTCCGGAGTCGGCTCCGGCTCCGGCGCCTCGCCCAGGGCCAGCGCGGCTTCGATGATGTCGTTTGCGGTGAGCGTCATGACGGCCTCACGATCGAGCGCGTCGAGACTTCGTTCCTTGTCGAGCGAGAGCCGCAGCGCCTGGCGGTTGAGCGACTGCTCGAAAAGCGTGCGGGCGAACCGTGCGTTGCCGGAGTCCTCGCTCGCGTGGAGCCCGGTGAAGATGCGGCGCAGCATCTCGTCCGCACCCCGCTCCAACGCGTACTCGTGCTGGGCCAGCATACGGTGGAAGATCGTCTGGAGTGAGTCGACGGAGTAGTCGGGGAACGTGATCTCCCGGGCGAACCGGGAGCGCAGTCCGGGGTTCGAGAGCAGGAAGGACTCCATCAGCCGCGGGTATCCGGCCACGATCACCACCAGGCGGTGGCGGTAGTCCTCCATCCGCTTGAGCAGGACTTCGATCGCCTCTGGGCCAAAGTCCATCCGGCCGTCCTCCGGGGCCAGCGCGTAGGCCTCGTCGATGAACAGGACGCCGTCCAGCGCACGCCGGATCACCCGGTCTGTCTTGATGGCGGTCGCGCCTACGTACTGCCCCACCAGGCCTGAACGGTCCACCTCGACCAGGTGGCCCTTCTGCAGCAGTCCAACCGCGCGGTACATCTCAGCCAGGAGCCGCGCCACGGTGGTCTTGCCCGTTCCCGGGTTTCCGAGGAACACCAGGTGTTGTGATGTGGCCACCTCCGGCAGGCCGTGCGCCTTACGGCGGGCCTGGACCTGGAGCAGTGCGACGAGGGCCCGTACCTGTTCCTTCACGGTCTCCAGGCCGACCAGCGCGTCGAGTTCGGCCTGCACCTCGGACAGCGGCCGGGCCGGACCGGGCCTTGCACCGATGAGATCGCCGACGAGGTCGTCGACGCGCTCCGCACCGGGCAGCTTAAGCTGATCGGCCAGGTGGCCGATGGTTTCGCGCAGGTCGTCGAGCGGATGGCGGCTGGGAGCCATGCATCTACTGTAGTACTCGTTTCGGGACCGGGGTGGGGTTGGCTTCATGATCACCGCGGCTTACCGGCGCGCGCCGCCTAACGGATCGCCGCCGGAAAGTCCGAGGACGACGGCGATGCGGTGGCTGGCAGTTTGCGCGGGCACCGAGGGCCGCAGGACATTCGCCCTGTGGCGTTTGCCCTGCGGCCCGGTATTCCTTGATCTGTACTAAGCCTTCACGTAGCCGTTGGGGTTCAGCACGAACTTTGTTGCCGCTCCGGCGTCGAATTCGGCGTAGCCGCGCGGGGCGTCTTCAAGCGGAATGGCCTGGGCATTGACTGCCTTTGCGATCTGGACCTTGTCGTGGAGGATGGCCATCATGAGCTGACGGTTGTACTTCATGACAGGGCACTGGCCTGTGGTGAAGGACAAAGACTTTGCCCAGCCGGTGCCCAGGGAGAGCGAGAGCGAGCCGTGCTTTGCAGCCTCATCAACTGCACCCGGATCCCCGGTGACGTAGAGGCCCGGAATACCCAGGGAACCGCCGGCCGCGGTGATGTCCATGAGGGAGTTCAGAACGGTGGCGGGCGCCTCGTGGGTGGCGTCCTTGCCGTGGCCGCGGGCTTCGAAGCCGACGGCGTCCACGCCGCAGTCCACTTCCGGGACGCCGAGGATCTGTTCAATCTGGTCCTTCGGGTCCCCCTTGGAAACATTGACGGTTTCACAGCCAAACGAGCGTGCCTGCGCCAGGCGGTCTTCGTTCATGTCGCCCACAATGACGACGGCGGCACCCAGCAGTTGGGCGCCGACGGCGGCCGCGATGCCAACTGGACCTGCACCGGCGACATAGACGGTGGAGCCGACGCCGACACCGGCCGTGACTGCGCCGTGGAATCCGGTGGGGAAGATGTCGGAGAGCATGGTCAGGTCCATGATCTTCTCCAGCGCCTGGTCGCGGTCCGGGAAGCGCAGCAGGTTCCAGTCGGCGTAGGGGACCAGGACATACTCTGCCTGGCCGCCGACCCAGCCGCCCATGTCCACATAGCCGTAGGCGCTGCCCGGCCGGTCAGGGTTGACGTTGAGGCAGATGCCGGTCTTTTGCTCCTTGCAGTTGCGGCAGCGGCCGCAGGAGATGTTGAAGGGTACGGAGACGATATCGCCGACCTTGATGAACTCGACGTCGGGCCCAACCTCCACCACTTCACCGGTGATTTCGTGGCCGAGAACAAGGTTCTGCGGAGCTGTGGTGCGGCCCCGGACCATGTGCTGGTCCGAACCGCAGATGTTGGTGGTCACGGTACGGAGGATCGCCCCATGCGGCACCTTGCGGCCGACGTTGGCCGGATTGACGCCGGGGCCGTCCTTGAGCTCAAACGTCGGGTACTCAGTGTCGATGATTTCGACGACACCGGGTTCCTTGTAGGCGACTGCTCTGTTTCCTGACATGGTCACTTCCTAATCGTTGGTGTTACTGAAATGGAGAACTTGAGAGGGATCTAGGCCTTTTCCAGCCGGATGATCACGGACTTGGAGGTAGGCGTTCCGCTGGTATCGGCCACGGAGTCCAGAGGTACCAGGACGTTGGTCTCGGGGTAGTACGCGGCGGCGCAACCCTTGGGCGTCGAATAGGACACGATCCGGAAGTTTTCGGCCCGCCGCTCCGTCCCTTGGAACTCGGAGATCAGGTGGACCATGTCCCCGTCGGCAAAACCCAGATCACTGACATCCTGGGCGTTGATGAGCACCACGCGCCGGCCACCATGGATGCCGCGGTAACGGTCGTCCTTGCCGTAGATGGTGGTGTTGTACTGGTCATGGGAGCGCAGGGTTTGCAGGACCAGCCGGCCGGAAGGGATTTTGATGAACTCCAGCTCGTTGCCCGTGAAATGGGCTTTCCCGGACGCGGTGTCGAACTTCCTGGCATCACGCGGCGGGTGTGGCAGCACAAAGCCGCCCGGATGCTGGATCCGCTCTTCAAAGTCTTCAAAGCCGTCAACGACCGCTTCGATGTGCTTCCGGATCAGCGAGTAGTCATCCCGCATGGCGAGCCAGCTCGCCTGGGGCGTGTTGGGCAGACGGCCGTGCCCGTCGGCAAACAGCCTATGCGCGAGGTTGCACACGATGGCTACCTCGGAGTGGAGGTGGTCGCTGGCGGGCTTGAGCCGTCCCCGTGACGCATGGACGGCGCTCATGGAATCTTCCACCGTGACCCGCTGGTCGCCGGTCTGCTGGGTGTCCTTCTCTGTGCGTCCGAGCGTTGGCAGGATCAACGCCCTGCGGCCTGTGGACAGGTGCGAATGGTTCAGTTTCGTGGAGATCTGAACGGTCAAACGGGTATTGGCCAGGGCTCGCTCGGTGACCTCGGAGTCCGGGGCGGCGCGGACGAAGTTGCCACCCATCCCCATGAAGAAACGGACCTTGCCGTCCCGCATGGCGCGGATGGCTGCCACCGTGTCAAAGCCGTGCTCCCGGGGAGACCGGAACCTGAATTCCTGGTCGAGCCGGTCATGGAACATCTCCGGCATTTTTTCGAAGATGCCCATGGTGCGGTCGCCCTGGACGTTCGAGTGGCCGCGCACCGGGCAAACGCCTGCGCCGGGCTTGCCGATGTTGCCCTGGAGGAGCAGGACGTTGACCACGTCACGGAGGGTAGGCACGGAATGCTTGTGCTGGGTCAGTCCCATGGCCCAGCACACGATGGTGGCATTCGATGCAAGCAGCCGTTCTCCCGTTTCCTGGATCTGCTCCAACGTGAGACCCGTGGCCTCCACAATGTCATCCCACTCCACCTTCTCGAGGTAACGCAGGTAGTCATCAATGCCCACTGTGTGGTTGGCGATGAAGTCGTGGTCCAGGACCGTTTCCAGGCCCGGGGTGTTCCGGCCGGCAGCTTCGGCTTCAAGCAGGTATTTCCCCAGGCCCTGGAACAGGGCCTGGTCGCCGCCGGCACGGATCTGCAGGAAGTCGTCCGTCAACCGGATCCCCGACACCATGCCTGATACATGCTGCGGATTTTCAAAGTGCAGGAGTCCGGCTTCGGGTAGGGGGTTGACGGACACAATGATCGCGCCGTTCTTTTTCGCCTTCTCCAGTGCACTCAGCATGCGTGGGTGGTTCGTACCGGGATTCTGGCCCGCCACGAAGATCAGCGACGCCGTTTCCAGGTCCGTCAGGCTGACAGAACCCTTGCCGATTCCAATGGTCTCCACCAGCGCCGATCCCGATGACTCGTGGCACATGTTGGAGCAGTCAGGAAGGTTGTTGGTGCCGATTCCCCGCACCAACAGCTGGTATACGAATGCTGCTTCATTGGAGGTCCGGCCGGAGGTGTAGAAGACCGCCTGGTCGGGGTGCTCCATGCCCCGCAGCTCCTCCGCCATGAGGTCGTAAGCCTCGTCCCACTCAATGGGCCTGTAGTGGGTTGCGCCTTCATCCAGGAACATCGGGTGGGTAAGCCGGCCTTGCTGGCCCAGCCAGTAGTCGTCGCGTGTCTTGAGGTCAGCAACTGAATGTTGGGCAAAGAATTCCGGGGTGACGCGGCGACGGGTGGCTTCCTCGGCCACTGCCTTGGCGCCGTTCTCGCAGAACTCGGCGGCGTTGCGCTTTTCGTGTTCAGGCCAGGCGCAGCCCATGCAGTCGAACCCGTCCAGCTGGTTCACAGCCAGGAGCGTGTGGACACTGCGCAGTGGACCCATCTGTTCCAGCGAAATTTTCAACGCGTTGGCAACGGCCGGGATGCCCACGGCCTTGGTCTTGGGCTTGGTGACGGTCAGCTTTGACTCGTCGATGTTTTCGCGGGGGGCTTTGGATGCCACGGGGGTTATCCCTTTCAGATCCTGGAAGTGAAACAGCCGGCAAATGCTTACGCGGCTTGCGGAAGAGGCGGATTCAGCGGCCCGGACCCGGTCGTTGCGAGGGAAAGGGTCCGGGCCGCTTGCCTTGTTGGCCGCAGGGCGCGGCTTAGCCCCTGAGCCTGGTCATGGTGGGGTCGTAGAGGGGGTCTTGGGTGATGGTGGCGGGGATGCGGCGGCCGAAGTATTCGATTTCGACGGAGTCGCCGATGGAGACTTCGTTGGGGAGGTAGGCGTAGGCGATGGGTTTTTGGACGGTGTAGCCGTACGCGGCGCTGGTGACGTAGCCGAGGGGCTGGTCTTTGTAGAAGACGGGTTCCTTGCCGAGGACGATGGAGCGGCCGTCGTTGATGGTGAGGCAGCGCAGGCGGCGGGCGGAGTTCTCTTCGGTGCGGCCTTCGAGGGCGGCTTTGCCGACGAAGTTGTCTTTGGTCATTTTGACGGCGAACCCGAGGCCGGCTTCGTAGGGGTCGTGTTCGGTGGTCATGTCGGTGCCCCAGGAGCGGTAGCCCTTTTCGAGGCGGAGGGAGCTGAACGCGGCGCGGCCGGCGGCGATGATGCCGTGGGGCTGTCCTGCTTTGAAGAGCGCGTCCCAGAGGCGCTGGCCGTTGTCGGCGCTGGTGTAGAGTTCCCAGCCGAGTTCGCCGACGTAGGACAGGCGCATGGCCGTGACCGGTACACCGCCGATGACCACGTTTTTGGAGCGGAAGTATTTCAACCCGTCGTTGCTGAAGTCGTCGCTGCTGACCGCGCCCACGACTTCGCGGGCGAGGGGGCCCCAGAGGCCGATGCAGCAGGTCCCGCCGGTGGTGTCGCGGACCTGGACCCAGTCCTGCGGTCCGCCGGTTTGGGTTTGGTGGCGGGCGGCGCGGTCGAAGTAGGCGGTGTCGATGTTTCCGTTGGCGCCGAGCTGGAAGGTGTCCTCACTGAGGCGGGCCACGGTGATGTCACTGCGGATCCCGCCGGCGTGGTCCAGCAGGAGCGTGTAGGTGACCGCGCCGGGCTTTTTGGACATGTCCGCGGTGGTCAGTTCCTGCAGCAGTTTCTGGGCGCCGGGCCCGGAAACCTCGAGCCGCTTGAGCGGGGTCATGTCGTACATGGCGACGGCGGTACGGGTTTTCCACGCTTCGGCCGCGGCGATGGGTGAGCTGAACATCCCGGACCAGGAATCGCGTGCCGGCGGCTGCCAGTCGGCGGGCATGTCTTTGAGGAGGTCTGCGTTCGCTTCGAACCAGTAGGGGCGCTCCCAGCCGCCGCCTTCGAGGAAAACCCCGCCGAGCTGTTTGTGCCGGGCGTGGAACGGGGACACCCGCAGGTTCCGGGGGGAGAGTTTGGGCTGGAGCGGGTGCAGGACGTCGTAGATTTCCACGAAGTTCTGCTGCGAGGTCTCGGAGACGTACTCGGGGGTGAGCTGGACGTCTTCGAAGCGGTTGATGTCGCAGTCGCCCAGGTCGATGGAGGATTTGCCGTCGACGAGGAGTTCGGCGACGGCGCGGGCGATGCCTGCGGAGTGGGTGACCCAGACGGCTTCGGCGACGTAGAAGCCGTCCAGTTCCTTGGATTCGCCCACGAGGGAGCCGCCGTCGGGGGTGAAGGAGAAGATGCCGTTGAAGCCGTCCTCGATCTCACTCTCGCGCAGGGCGGGCAGGATCTGTTTGGTCGCTTCCCAGGCGGGCAGGAAGTCCTCGAGGGTGAAGTCCAGGCGGGAGGGCATGTGGTGTTCGCTGATTTCCTCGGGGTTGTAGGTGCCGAGGTCGTCGAGGTTCACGGGCATGGGTTTGTGGGCGTAGGAGCCGATGCCGTACCGGTCGCCGTGTTCGCGGTAGTAGAGGTCCTGGTCCTGGTGGCGCAGGATCGGCAGGCGGGCGCCGTTGGGGAGTTCGTTTTTGCCGTGCTGGGCCGGGACGGGGGTGGTTTTGACGTACTGGTGTGCCAGCGGGAGCAGCGGCACGGCCATGCCGATCATTTCACCGATTTTGGCGCCCCAGAACCCGGCGCAGGAGACCACGATGTCGGCCGGGATCACCCCGTCGGGGGTCTGCACGCCGGTGACGCGCCGGTTCGTCTGTTCGATGCCGGTCACGGTGGTGTTGCCGATGTACTTTACGCCGGCGGCTTCGGTGCGTTTGATCAGCAGCTGCACCGCGCGGGCCGCGGACG
>NZ_JBNHFE010000005.1:0-219719 GCF_059089905.1 Arthrobacter sp. Y3221087 | reverse complement strand
CGATCCCGGCCTGCTCGGCACACGAGAGTGTGAGCACGAACTTCTGCCCCGGCTCCATTGCCGGCAGGGCCGCTGCGGTTGCCTCTGTTTGCATGAGGGTCATGTCCCCTCCTCCTTCTAGATATATTCAAAAGTAGCGAACTGATATATTAGATTGGACCCCAGCGTATACTCGACTGTGACACAGGTCAATAGTTATTTTTCAGCGAGGGGAAAGGGGTCCTGGCATGGCACTGGAAACTTTGGCGGCTGCGGAAGAGGGCAGCAGGAAGTCCCTCGCCGACGTCGCGTATGAGAGCATCCGGGACCGGCTCCTGGTATTGGACATCAAGCCCGGCGAGCTGTTGAACGACGAGGTGCTGGCTAAGTCACTGGGCGTTGGCCGCACTCCCGTGCGCGAGGCGCTGAAGCGGCTGGAACTGGACCGGCTGGTCATCACCTACCCGCGGCGCGGCACCTTCGCCACCCGGGTGGACGTCACGGACCTGTCCTTCATCTCTGAGATCCGCGCGCAGCTTGAACCCCTTGCTGCCGCCCGCGCGGCGAGGGTTGCCACCGATGCTGTCAGGCGGCAGTTGCGGGCCATCCTCAAGGATGTTGAGGCGTTCGACGTCGGGGCCGCGTCCGTCACGGAGACGCTCCGCCTGGATGCCCGGGTGCACCAGGGTATCTACGCCGCCGCTGCCAACCCGCACCTTGAGGACATCCTGATCCGGTACGACAACCTGGCCACCCGGATCTGGTGCATGGTCATCGACCGCCTTCCCGACCTGTCCCTGCATGTGCATGAACACGTGAATCTGCTGAATGCCGTCATCGACGGGGACGAAGGCAAGGCTGCCGAACTTGCCAGGGTGCACGTCAGCGGCTTCGAGCGTGCGGTGCGCGAAGCCCTGTTCGCTGCGTAAAGCGGCGTTGAGGGCCGGGCCCGTGTTCCCTTAAGGCTGGCTGGCAGTTTTGATCCTCTTTTGACAAGGAATGTGACCTGGAACATACTGGGTTTCCCAACCTGATATATCAAAGAGATATCAGTCGAGTCCCCCTGATGCGGCTCGACCCATGCCCAGTAATGGAGGAACCGTGAACCTGTGCGTACTGGCAGACCTGCCAGCGGCCGAAAGCAACCCCAGGGAAGAAGAGGCGGCACCTGGCGCAAGCCGCGGACTGCGCAAGGATTGGGCGCGGCTGACTGGCCATACCGTGGAGGTCTGGCTGGGGGGTGAGCACGTTGCCAGCGGCCTGGTTGAGCAGGCTGCGGAGGACGGTTCAGTCCTGTGGATCGCCGGCGAGGGCATTACAACCCGCAGGCTCTTCGACAAGTCGACCGGATACCAGGTCTGGCTCTGACGTCTGGTATTGCTGCGGAAAGCCCCAAAGTTTCCCGGAGTTCCCTGCAACGTGGCTGCGGGACGTATTCTTAGAACAAGGTTTTGCAGTAGGCCGAGGCGCTTATAAGCAAGGCGTGGAGAATGGCCGCTGAACCCACGGGGCAGGTTGGCTGGGGACCTCTTCCAATGCCGCCAGAGCCTGTTTTCGACAGCAAGGACGTCGAGACATACCTCTGGGAAGTCACCCGCGACTTCATGACAGACATCGAGGGTGAACGCCGCGGTATCGCCTGGGCTGCCACCCTTTTCCGCCTTGGCAAGGCGCACACGCTTGCCGCCAGTACCGAGCAGGCCCGCGAGGCGGACCGGGAGCAGTGCTCCTTTGCGGACGGGCCGGTCATGGAAGCCCTGCGTACCAGTGAGTTCGTCCTGCTGTCCGATCTCAGCCGGGACCGGCGCTGGCCCGGCTATTCGAGCGCGGCCGCCAGCCACGGCGTGCAGTCACTGCTGTCCGCGCCCATCGTGTCCGAGGGCGGCACCAGTGCGGCCATCAACCTTTACGCTTCCGTATCCCACGCCTTCACCAGTGACGACCTGGTCCGGATCCGGAGCTACGTGCACCAGGTGGCGCGGGCCCTGCGCGTGGTGGTGCGCGTGGCCGAGCGGGCCGAGACCACGGCGGGAATCGCCGTCGTGCAAAGCTCACTGGTTCTGGTGGACCTGGCGGTGCGTAGCCTCATGAACGAGTACGGCCTTAGCCGCGAGGGGGCCCTGCGGTTCTTGCAGACGCAGGCGCTGCATCACGAGCTGGACCTGCGGGATGCAGCGCTGAATGTCGTGGCGCCCAGTGCCGCGATGGACCGGCCCGGCCCGGCGGTCTCCGGGCTCAGGCAGGAACCGCCCGACGGCGTCGAGGACTTCCGCCTGCTGGCGCCGGCCGATCTGGACCAACAGTCAGAGATGCCACCGGCGGCGGGCGTCGCAAAGAAGCAGCGCCCGCGTTCATCCGTGCGAAGGAGGACGGCATGACAGCGGAAAAGCAGGACCTGCGGGCCGGCATGGAAACCGGAGGCAGGCACCCCTGGCACCGGTTCGTGGCACTGGGCGATTCATACACGGAGGGTGTGGGCGATCCCGAGCCGCGGAGCCTCGGCGGGCTCCGGGGCTGGGCCGACCGTGTGGCGGAGGAACTCAGCGCCGGCCAGCCCGGCTTCGCCTATGCCAACCTCGCGGTCCGGGGAATGCTGCTGCGGCAGATCCTGGACAGGCAACTTGCCCCGGCCCTGGCGCTGAAGCCGGACTTGGTTGCCATGTCCGGTGGCGGAAATGACATCATCTTCCGCCGCGGCGATCCGGACAAGCTCGCCCGGCATATGGACCAGGCAGTGGAAAAGCTGGCCGCCACGGGAGCGACCGTCCTCCTGTACGCAGGGCCGGACTGGGGCGGCACCCCCGTCTTCAGCCAGATCCGCGGGAGGGTGGCCATCTACAACGAGCACCTGCACAAGATAGCCCACCGCCACCATGCCATCATGGTTGACCTGTGGTGCCTCCCCGAGCTCCAGGACGTCCGGATGTGGGATCCGGACCGGCTGCACCTGTCCCCGCTGGGCCACCATGCCGTTGCGGTGGCCACCCTCAACGCGCTGGCAGTGCCGCACACCCTTGAGCCGCTTGAGCCGCGGCCGGTGCCGGCCCACGGCTGGACGCAGGCACGGGCGGAAGACCTGGTGTGGGCCCGGCAGTACTTCTTCCCCTGGGTGCTGCACCGCATCCTGCCGCACGGGTCCGACGAATCGCTGGCGGCAAAGCGCCCCAAGCCAGGGCCCGTCTACGGGCTCAACCGTCCGGACGAAGTGGCTTAGCTCCTAGCGCTTCCTGGGAGCCCGCTTCGCGGCAGCATTGGCGGCGGCCTTGGCCGCAGGCGGCAGTCCCGCCTGCTCCGACTCCGGTTCCGCCACCGTTCCACGGGCCTTCGCGATGGCCTTCATGCCGTGGTAGATCACCAGTGCGGCCGCCGAACCAAGCGCGATGCCGGTAAAGGTCAGCTCGCCGACGGTCAGCGTATAGTCGGCGATGCCGATGATCAGCGCCACGGCCGCGGTGGTCAGGTTCACCGGGTTGGAGAAGTTCACCTTGTTCTGCACCCAGATCTTCACGCCAAGGATGCCGATCATGCCGTAAAGCATGGTTGCCGCGCCGCCCAGCACGCCCGGGGGGACGGTGGCGATCAGCTCCCCGAACTTGGGGGAAAAGCTCAGCAGGATGGCGAAAATGCCGGCCACCCAGTAGGCCGCCGTCGAATACACCTTGGTGGCAGCCATGACGCCGATGTTTTCGGCGTAGGTGGTGGTTCCCGAACCGCCGCCGATGCCGGCGAGGACGGTGGCGGCGCCGTCGGCCATCAGCGCGCGCCCGGAGACGCCGTCGAGGTTTTGCCCGGTCATGGCGGCCACGGACTTCACATGGCCGATGTTCTCCGCCACCAGGACCAGGACCACCGGCACGAACAGGCCCAGGACGCCGATGTGGAACTCGGGGGTCTGGAACTGGGGGAGTCCCACCCACGCGGCCGCGTTCATCTTTTCGTAGCTGACTTCGCCGCGGAGCATGGCCACGAGGTAGCCCACCATCACGCCCACCAGGATGCTGAGCCGGCCGAGGATCCCGCGGAACAGGACGCTGACCAGAATGATGGTGGCAAGGGTTACGACGGCGGTGACGGGGGCGGCAGCGAAGTTCTGCTTTGCGGCGGGGGCCAGGTTGAGGCCGATCAGCGCCACGATGGCGCCGGTGACGATGGGCGGCATGAGCCGGTTGATCCACTCCGCGCCGAACTTCTGCACGATGGCACCCACCAGGGCCAGGACGGCGCCGGCCAGGACCACGCCGCCCAGGGCGCCGGGCACGCCGAACTGCTGCTGCGATGCCATGATCGGCGCGATGAACGCAAAGCTCGAGCCCAGGTAGCTGGGCACCCTGCCCTTGGTGATCACCAGGAACAGCAGGGTGCCGACGCCGGAGAAGAAGAGCGTGGTGGCCGGTGGCATGCCGGTGATGATGGGCACCAGGAAGGTGGCGCCGAACATGGCCACCACGTGCTGCATGCCCACGCCAATGGTCAGCGGCCAGGCCAGCCGCTCATCGGGGGCCACCACGTGGCCGGGTTTGATGGATTTGCCGGTGCCGTGCAGCTTCCACTTGATTCCGAGCATGCTCATGGGAGGGGGCCTTTCAGGGGGTGCCGCCGATGGCGAAGATGAATGCCACCAGAATACCGCCCGGTCCGTTGTTGCTGCCGTTGTGGCTAAGGTCACGTGCTGCTCCGGGAAGACCCAGGCAGAGGTTGAAGTTGCAACTACGGACAGCGAAGAGGCCGACCCGGCAGGCGGGGAGGCACAGCGAAAGGTATGCCAATGACCATTGCCCATGAAGAAGCGGTTATCGATTCGGCCGCCGTCGACGCCATTTTCGCCGAGGCCCGAACGGCCAACACCTTCACCGGTGAAGTCACCGAGGAACAGGCTCGGGCCATCTACGAGCTCACCAAGTTCGGCCCCACCGCCTTCAACTCCCAGCCGCTGCGCATCACCTACGTCCGTTCGGACGAGGCCCGCGCCAAGCTCGTGGATGCGCTCATGGCCGGCAACCGCGCCAAGACCGCCTCCGCCCCGCTGGTGGCCATCCTCAGCTATGACACCGACTGGGCCGGCGAGTGGGACAACTTCCTCCCCGGCTACAACGCCCCCAAGGCCATGTACGACGCCAACCCCGAGCTGGCCGCGGCAACGGGCAACAACAACGCGCACCTGCAGGCCGGTTATTTCATCCTGGCCGTCCGGTCCCTTGGCTTCGCCGCAGGCCCCATGACCGGCGCCGACTTCCGTGCCATCGACGAAGCCTTCTTCCCGAAGGGGGACCAGAAGAGCTTCCTGGTGGTCAACATCGGCCAGCCCGGCGAGGACGCATGGGGCGAAGCGAAGCCCAAGTTCGCCTACCAGGACGTCGTCCGCACCGTCTAACCATCCCGTTGCTCTCTCACTTTCTGCAGCTTTGGCAGTCGCTCTCTCACCCGGTGAGAGAGCGTCTGCGTTTAAGCCGCCAAAGGTGAGAGAGGGTTGGGGTTTTCAGGGCGGGATGTGAGAGAGCGTCTGAGGGGGCGGACCCGGAGAGTGTGGTGGGAGACTGGGGCCATGCCGATGCGCAACCTCATTTTCGTGACGTTCGTCGAACCTGTGGCAGAAGGCGCCGTCTTCCTGCGCACCGACTGGCCGCTGCACATCACCCTGGTGAGGTTCGACGTCGGAGGTCCGGACAGTGCCGGCGCGGCGGAACGCATCGCCGCCCTCGCCGATGCTCCGGCGCGGGCCGCGCTTGGCGCGAGCATGGCCGTAGGGGAGGATGCGGCCTTTGGCCGTAACGGATCCGTAGCCGTCAGCCTGGTGGAGCCACACCCGGCGCTCCAGGCCCTGCATGAGGCCCTGGTCCAGGCTGTGGCCGCGGTGGATGGCAGGATACTCACGCCGCGCCACACACTCTCCGGCTACCGGCCGCACGTCTCGCACCACGGCTCAGGCCCTGGCAAGAAACGGCTGAACCCGGGGGACGCAGTGGTGCTGGACCGGATCGCCCTGGTGGACATGGCGCCGGATGGTGACCACACCATCCGGCGCGTCCTCCGCCTGTGGAGCCTGGACCCAGGGAAGGGAACCGCCTAGGCGATGACGCCGTCCACCAGCGCCTTGGCCTCGGCCTGCACCTGCTTGAGGTGCTCCTCGCTCTTGAACGACTCGGCGTAGATTTTGTACACGTCCTCGGTGCCGGACGGGCGCGCAGCAAACCAGGCGTTCTCCGTGACCACCTTGAGACCGCCGATGGATGCACCGTTGCCCGGCGCCTCGGTGAGCTTCGCAGTGATCTCCTCGCCGGCCAGGGACGTCGCGGTGACATCCGCCGCGGAGAGCTTGCCCAGCTTCGCCTTCTGCTCGCGCGAGGCGGCGGCGTCGATCCGGGCATAGACCGGCGAACCGAACTGGTCCGTCAGGCCCTTGTACAGCTGGGACGGAGACTTGCCCGTGACGGCGGTGATCTCGGACGCGAGCAGGGCCAGCAGGATGCCGTCCTTGTCCGTGGTCCAGACGCTGCCGTCCTTCTTGTTGAAAGAGGCGCCGGCCGATTCCTCGCCGCCGAATGCGCCCTCGCCGGACAGCAGGCCGGGCACGAACCACTTGAAGCCCACCGGCACCTCGACGAGCTTCCGGCCCAGGCTTTGTGCCACACGGTCGATGATGGAGGAAGACACCAGGGTCTTGCCCACCACGGAGGCAGGGTTCCAGCCGCTGCGGTTCCGGTAGAGGTAATCGATGGCGACGGCGAGGTAGTGGTTGGGGTTCATCAGACCGCCGTCGGGGGTGACGATGCCGTGCCGGTCGGCGTCGGCGTCGTTGCCTGTGGCCACGTCGAAGGCTGAGCCGCCGTCGGACATCCGTTGGATCAGGGAGGCCATGGCCGACGGCGACGAGCAGTCCATCCGGATCTTTTCGTCCCAGTCGAGCGTCATGAACGCCCACTGCGGGTCCACTGTGGGGTTGACGACGGTCAGGTTCAGCTGGTGGCGCTCGCCGATCTCGCCCCAGTAGTCCACGGACGCCCCGCCCATGGGGTCGGCGCCGATCCTGACGCCGGCCTCGCGGATGGCGTCAAGGTTGAGCACGGAGGGCAGGTCGTCAACATAGCTGCTGAGGAAGTCGAACTTGCCGGTGGTGTCAGCAGCCAGGGCATCGGCCACCGGGATCCGCTTCACCCCGCGCAGGTCGTTCTCGAGCAGTTCGTTGGCGCGGTTGGCAATCCATCCGGTGGCGTCGGAATCGGCGGGGCCACCGTGCGGAGGGTTGTACTTGAAGCCGCCGTCCGCGGGCGGGTTGTGGCTGGGGGTCACCACGATGCCGTCAGCCTGCGGTGCGCCGGGCCCGGCATTCCGGTTGTAGGTGAGGATCGCATGGCTCAGGGCCGGGGTGGGGGTGTAGCCGTGCCGGGCATCGATGAGGACCTGCACGCCATTAGCGGCGAGCACCTCCAGGGCGCTGTT
Organism: Arthrobacter sp. Y3221087; assembly: GCF_059089905.1. Lineage (NCBI taxonomy): Bacteria > Bacillati > Actinomycetota > Actinomycetes > Micrococcales > Micrococcaceae > Arthrobacter > Arthrobacter sp. Y3221087. The sequence goes on along the minus strand of NZ_JBNHFE010000005.1, from coordinate 212,303 downwards.
CTGCGCCGGTTCGCTCAGCGCATGCGTGTCCTTGGCCAGGAACAGGGGGCCGGTGACGCCCTGCGCTGCCCGGTACTCGACGATGGCCTGCGTGATGGCCACGATGTGCTTCTCGTTGAACGACGCCTTGAGGCTGGACCCGCGGTGCCCGGACGTTCCGAACACAACGCGCTGGCCCGGATCAGCGAGGTCCGGCGTGATGTCGTAGTACGCGTCGAGGAGCGCAGTGATGTCAACAAGGTCCTGGGGTTGGGCAAGTGTGCCCGCGCGGCTAGCCATGGCACCAGCATGCCAGAAGCTCGCGGCAGTCAAAATGAACCGCCCATATTCGGGTCCCTGTGACGAAGCCGTGTCATCAACCAAGGACCTGCAAACCAAGTAACCAACCTGAGTACTCCCGCGAAAAGTACTTATATACCGGCGTCCTGCTGCCCTGTTACTTTCGAAAAACCGGAAGAACAACCGCAGGCAAGGACGACGGCGGCCAGCTGCCCCGTTGCGACGGCAGGGAAGCAGGGACCAACCATGGGGGCAGGAGACGGAGCGGCCGAGCAGTCCCGGCTGGCCGCTGAGAGGGTTGCCAGGCTCAAGCGCCAGCTCGACGAGGTCGAGCATGCCACAAAGGCGTGGGACGCAGGGGTCGCGGGCGAACGGGTGGTGGCGGACAAGCTGAGCGAGTTGGTGCCACGCGGCTGGTATGTCATGCACGACGTGCACTGGCCGGGGCGCCCGAAAGCCCATTTGGACCACGTGCTGGTTGGCCCCGGCGGGGTTGTGGTGGTTAACGCCAAGAACTGGACCGGCGAGGTGCGGGTGGCATCCGGGGTGCTCTGGCAGGGCCGCTACGTGCGGACCCAGGCGGTGGAGGGCGCGCTGGCCCAATGCGCCGCCGTCACGTCGGTCCTTGCACCGCCGCACCGCAGGTTTGTCCGCCCGCTCATCTGTATGGCCGCCCAGCCGGATCTGTTCGGCGTCACCAACTCCGACGTAGCCGTCGCCGGGGCACAGCGCGTGGTTGGGGCCATCGAATCATTGCCTGCTGTGCTGGACCAGCAGGCGGTGGTGGGGCTGTACGAGCACCTCGGCCAGCAGCTCACGCATGAACAGGAGCCCGGCATCACGGCCTTCCGGAATGTCCGGCCCGGAACCGTGGTCCGCCCTGCCGGAGGGCTGCCGCCCGGAGGCCCGCGCACGGAGGGCCCGCGCACGGACGGCCCGCGCACGGAGGGCACCAATGCCAGCGGCAACCGGGCCCGCAGCGGCAGCATCGCACGGCACCCGGCCGGGCGTGGTCTTCCCGGCGGCGGCCAGGCGGGGACTGCCCGGCCCGGCCGCAACACCAGGGCACATCCGCACGGCGGAACAAGTGCCGGGAAACTGGCGCTCCTGGCTGCTTTCGTTATCTTCGCCGTGTACGTCCTGCCGTACTGGGCCCGCTAGGTCCGTTTCCCTTCCCGCCCTCTGCCGCGGCGGGGAGCAGCCGGTGGCGGCCGGCGTCCCGGATGGTCCCGGTGATCCGGTGCAACCTCGCCGAGTCGAGCGTCCAGGACTGCCAGTAGAGGGGTACGTCCTCGTGGGCGTCCTCTTCAAGCAGGACAAGTGACCCCTCGGCCAGCTCACTGCCGAGCTGCAGTTCGGGAATCATGCCCCAGCCCAGCCCGGCCTTAATGGCGGCGAGAAAGCCCTCCGACGAAGGGACGGTGTGCGTCGGCGGCGGGTGTTCCACGCCCTTGGCCGCCAGCAGCTGGCGCTGGAGGTTGTCCTTGGCATTGAACTTCAGCACCGGCATGTCCGCCCAATCCACACCGTTGGAGCCGGCCAGCTGTTGGTGCAGTCCGGCGGCGGCCACGGGGATGTACCGCATGTGGCCCAGCAGCTCCACCCGGCAGCCGTTGACCGGGACAGGATCGGAGGTTACGGCGCCCATGACATCACCCTGGCGCAGGAGCTGGCTGCTGAACCCCTGGTCTTCGACGTGCAGGTCGAGCGTGGTGTCCTGCCAGCCAGCGGCCTCGTGCAGGACCGGAACGAACCAGGTGGCCAGCGAGTCCGCGTTGACGGCGACCGGCAGCTGGGCCCGGGAAGCAACGCCGTTGCCGAGGGCTGCCGAAGCCTCTGCTTCCAGGACCTGCACCTGGCGCGCCATCCGAAGCAGCACCATCCCGGCGTCGGTGGCAGTGCAGGGCACCCGGCGGCGCACCAGCACCTGGCCTGTCGAGGCCTCCAGCGCTTTGATGCGCTGGCTGACGGCCGACGGGGTGAGCCGCAGGAGGTCTGCCGCGGCTTCGAAGGTGCCTTCGTCGATGACAGCGGTGAGGGCGCGCAAGTGTTCAAAGTTCATGAAGTAATTCTAATGGTCCTTAAAAATCAATTGTTTGTCTTCATCTGGGAAGGTCCGTACCGTCGAAGACATGTGGACGACAGGAATCAGCGGAATGCTGACCGGCTTGGCGCTGATCGTAGCGATCGGCGCCCAGAACGCCTTCGTCCTGCGCCAGGGCATCCGGCGGGAACACATCGGCGCCGTGGTGGCCGTGTGCATGGCGGGCGACGCCGCCCTGATCCTTGGCGGCACTGCCGGGATCGGCGCCCTGGTCAGGCGGTTCCCCGAAGCGCTGGAGGTGCTGCGCTGGGGCGGCGCCGCGTACTTGGTGTGGTTCGCGTTCCGCTCCTTTGCCGCTGCACTAAAGCCCTCCGGCCTCCACGAGGAGCCGCCACGGTCTAAGGGGTCCGTGGTGGCCACAGCGGTGGCGCTGACCTTCCTGAACCCTCACGTGTACCTCGACACCGTGGTGCTGGTGGGCAGCCTCGCAAACCAGCAGGGACCGGACCTGCGGTGGGTCTATGCCGGCGGGGCAGTAGCTGGCAGTGTCCTGTGGTTCTCGGCGCTGGGCTACGGCGCCCGTGCGCTCGCGGGTGTCCTGGGCAGCCCCCGGACTTGGCGGGCGGTGGACGTGGTGATCGGTATCGTCATGCTTGCCCTGGCGGTGAAACTCGTCCTGCAGTGACCGTTCCGGGAAGCCGGGCAGGCGATAGGCTGGAACCAAAATCCCAGGGGGAAAACCATGACTGACCAGCCTTCCCAGCGCCCCGATTCCCGGTGGCCCTACTCCTCGCAGAACCCGGCCTCCCAACCCGGCGTGCCGCCGTCGGACGCGGAAACCCCATCCGGCTACGAGCCGCCCCGCTTCGTGCCGCCTTACGGCTCCGACGCGCCGTCCCAGCCGGCCTACGGCCAGGGGCCGTACGCCCAGGGCAACCAGTACGGCGGACAATACGGCGGAAGCCAGTACGGCGGGGGCCAGTATGCGCCGGGAGCTGCGCCTTACTCCCAGCCGGCAAGCCCCTACGGGCAGCCTTCCTATTACGGCGTGCCTGCCGAGCCCAAGACGCTGAGCATCGCCAGTCTGGTGTGCGGCATCGCGTCCGTGATCATGGGGTGGCTGCTGCTCCCGCAGATTGCGGCGATCGTGACCGGGCACATGGCGCTCAAGCGCGAGCCGTCCGGCAGGGGTATGTCCCTCACGGGGCTGGTCCTGGGCTACCTGTGCCTGCTTGGCTACGGTGCGTTCTGGCTGCTGCTCATCATCGGGCTTGCCTACGCCGGCTCCAGTGGATCGTATACCTACTAAATCCCGGGTTTACTGGAGGTTGGCTGCGCCGCTACCTTCGCTGGGCGGTCCTTACGCGGCGGGCGTTGGCGCGGAGCTGGAGGATGCGGGCGCCGCCGGCAGCGGCCACCAGGACCCCGCCGGTAACGCTGGCGATAAACAATGCCATTCCCAGCGGGAGGGTACCTTCGAAGCCAAGGAACCGGACCAGCACCAGGTCCTGGTTCTGGAGGATGAAGATGATGAGCAGGATCAGCAGGACCAGCGCCGCCACCACGGCCGCCCAGACGACGCCGGCGCGCGTCACCCGCGGTTCTGCCGCCGCGGGCTGAGAGGGTGCAGGGCCAGAGGGCGCAGGACTGGTGGGCGCCGGGCCTGCCTGCCCCTGGTTCGGCGCTGCGGTTCCGCCGGCGCGTTCAGCCTGGTAATTCCCGTCGGGCCCCGGCTCGGGCTGGTCTCCGGTCCCCGGTGTGTACTGTCCAGCACTCATTACCGTCCCCTTCCGTAACCATAAGCATGCTTATTATTCCACCTTAGCCGGAGGGTTTCGGCCGGCACAACACCGCTACGTGCCGGCGATGCGCTCAGCGTGCTCGCGTTCCGCCGCCGTCAGTTCGCCTGGTCCAGCCCCCACCAGGGTCCACCGGGAGAGTCTTCCGTCCGGGCCGGCCATGGATCCGCGGGTGAGTGCGGCGTCAATCCGACGGCGGACTTCGCCTTCCTGGCAAGTGTCCGCTGCGAAGATGGTCCGCAGCATCAACCTGTCAGCGTCCCGCCCGCGGCTGACGTGTGGTGGGCTGCGAGCGGGCAGGGTGGAGGGTGCTCCCAGCTTCCGCACAAAGCCTCGGTGACTGCTGCCCCCGGCCCCGCGGGATCGGCGTCGGGGTCCATTAGGAGGGCTGCCATGTGCACGAAATGTCCCTGCATGCGTCCATTCTCCTGTGTACCGGCCAGTCTCTTACGCGCGTGCCGGCTAAGGGAGCGCCTTCCACCACAGAAGGGCCTCCGGCGGAGGCCCTTCTGCGGTCGGCCGCGCGTCACACCCGTTCCCTGCTCCGTTCAGCGGAGGGGGTGCGGGGAGTCGGCGTCCTGCGCCAGTTCGGGAAAGCCCAGAACGTGTAGTCCTGCGCCTTGATCCGTGGCTCCGGGGTTTCCGCCGGAGTGTCCTGCTTGGCTTCAGGCCGGCGGTTGGTTTCCTTCTTGTGTTCCCACCCGAAGTCCTTGTTGTATCCGTAGCACATCACAGACCTCCTTATAGTGACTGCCCTTTAATCGTCCTCCTGATAGGCGGGGGAGTCGATACGCTGCCGGGAACATTCGCCGTCCATAAAACGCGGACTGTCAGGAGGAAGCGCCGGCCACCGACTCGGCCTCCTGCGGGCCGTGGAATTCGCACGGCCCTTGGTGGCGGAGCGGCAGGAGGCAGGTCCTGCCGGTCGGAAGGTGCACCAGGGCGCAGCGGCCCGTCATGGCAAGGTCTTCCCGGACCGTGGCATTGCTCATGTCCGGCCGGGAGTTTCCGAAGGAGTCGGCTGTGCCGGTGGCGGGGGCGGGGTGTTCAGCGTTCATTGCGGGCAACTCCTCGTCGAGCATTGGCCAGGTGGAGGATGCAAAAGGTTTGACGCCCTTAAGAGTCTGTACCTGCCGGGTAACGCGAGGGTTAAAGCTGCGTTAGGTGCAGGTCAACAACCCGCCGGCTAGAAGCCCAGCTGGCGCGCCACCTGCAGGAGCAGCAGCTCGGAACCCTGAGGGCCCACCAGCTGGATCCCCATTGGAAGGCCCTGGCCGGGGGCCGCGCCCGTCCAATGCACTGGGACGGTAATGGCCGGCAGTCCGCATACATTGACCATTGACGACCAGGGTGCGAATTCACACTGGCGCCGGTAGTCGCCGTCGGCGTCCCCCGGCCACTGGGCGGCAGGCCAGCGTTCGCCGCCATGTGCCGTCCCGGTGAACCAGCCCACGGGACGCGGGGTCTGGGCCAACGCCGGCATCAGCATCAGGTCCCACTGCGCGTACTGCGTCACCGTGTCCTGCTGGAACTTCCGCAGGAACGCGAGTGCTTCGGCAAGCTTGGCCGGGCTGCGCTGCTGGGCCCGGCGGCGGATGGTGTGTGTCAGCGGGGCCAGCAGGGCTTCGCGCTGCGGGCTGATCCGGGCCGTGCCCACTCCTGCGGTCCAGGCGGTGGTGAAGGCCTCCGGGTAGCGGTTGTCATATCGGACGGCGGCTTCGGCAACAACATGTCCGGCGTGGGCCAGGAGCTTTTCCCCGGCCTCAAGAGCGTCCAATGCTTCCCGCTCCGGCGTGAACGGGTACGTGCCGGACCAGGGGCTATCCAGGGTGACGCCGATCCGCAGCCGTGGCGGCTGCTGCCCGATCGCCTGCAGATACCCGCCGCCGGGCACCATGGCATCCAGCAACAGCGCTGCATCCGCGGCGCTTCTGGCGAGGGGCCCTGGCACCACCAGCCGCGCAGGATCACCCTGGCTTTCCCCGGCGGGCACCAGGCCCCTGCCGGGTTTCAGTCCCACCAGTCCACAGGCGGCCGCAGGGATGCGGACGGAACCGCCGCCATCGGTCCCCGGAGCGAAGGGGAGCAGGCCTGCCGCCACGGCGGCGGCGCTGCCGCCCGAGGACCCGCCGGAGCTCCTGCTGGGAGCGTGGGGATTGCGCGACGGCGGCGCGATCCGGTTTTCGCTGTAGGCCGTCAGTCCGAACTCGGGAACCTGCGTCTTTCCCAGGCAGACCACGCCGGATTCCTTCATCAGCGCCACCAGGGGCGCGTCCGCCGGCGCGGGCTTGTGCTCCAGGGCGGCGCTTCCGTGGGTGGTGACGACGCCCGCAACATCGGTGAGGTCCTTGAAGGCCAGCGGCATGCCGTGCAGGACGGGCAGTTCCTCCCCTGCCGCGCCGGAACGCCGGGCATCCGCGGCACGCGCTTCCGCCATTGCCTGCTCCGCCGTGACGGTGATGAAGGCACCCAGCAGGGGGTTGCGCTGTTCTATCCGTGCCAGGAAATGGGCGGCAACGTCCGCTGCCCGAACGTCTCCACTTCGCAGGCTGTGGCGCAGTTCGACGGCGGACAGTTCGTGGAGCTCAGCCACCGTGCCTGGGCCCGGTTCGCTGGTTGGTGGTGCCGGTCCCGAAGGTTGTGGAGCCGGCTGTGATGCTGGGCTGGTCTGCGGGCACGCGTCCTCCTTTGGATTCCCTAGAAGAGTAACTTGTCCGGTCCACCGGGCCCGGCGGCGGCAAAGCACTAGGCTTTAAGCTGACTCCGATCCGCCACGACAGGACTTGCCATGAGTGATTTCGATACCGTTCCCGTCCACGCCATCCCCGACGGCGCCGTGGTGCTGGATGTCCGTGAGGACTATGAATGGGTGGCTGGGCACGCCGAGGGGGCTGTCCACATCCCCATGGACCAGATTCCCGCCCGGCTCGACGAACTCGACCCGGACGAGGACCTCTACATCATCTGCCGCACAGGAGGCCGCTCGTTCCGGGTGGCCCAATGGCTCACCGGCCAGGGCTACACCGCCATCAACGTGGCCGGCGGCATGGACCAGTGGCTGGAGCTCGGAAAACCCCTGGTCTCGGACAACGGGCTCAAGCCGATCGTCCTCTGATGCCCGCAACCTACGCCTTCCTCGGTCCCGAGGGAACCTTCACCGAGGCCGCCCTGATGCAGGTTCCGGATGCCGCGGCGGCCACCCGGATCCCGGCGTCGAACGTTAACGCTGCGCTGGACCTGGTCCGCGAAGGATCCGCCGGCGCCGCCATGGTTCCCATCGAGAACTCGGTGGAAGGCGGCGTGACGGCGACCCTGGACGCCATCGCCGGCGGCACCGAACTGCGGATCATCAGGGAGGTCCTGGTGCCCATCAGCTTCGTCCTGGTGGCCCGGCCCCGTGTCCGGCTGGAGGACGTGCGGCGTGTATCCACCCACGGACATGCGTGGGCACAGTGCCGGCTGTGGATGGACAGGCACCTTCCGGCAGCGGAATACGTGCCCGGATCCTCAACCGCTGCTGCAGCAATGGGCCTGCTGGCCGAGGACTGCCATTACGACGCCGCGATCTGCGCGCCACTCGTGGCCAGGGAACAGCGGGGGCTGTCCGTGCTGGCCGAGAACATCGGGGACAACCCGGGGGCCGTGACCCGCTTCGTCCTGGTCAGCCGGCCCGGCCTGCTCCCGGACCGGACGGGTGCTGACAAAACCACTGTGGTTGTTCCCCTTCCCGAAGACCGCCCGGGTGCCCTGATGGAGATCCTGGACCAGTTCGCGAGCCGCGGCGTGAACCTCAGCAGGATTGAGTCCCGCCCCACCGGGCAGTACCTGGGGCACTACTTCTTCAGCATCGACGCCGACGGCCACGTTGGCGACGCCCGGGTTGCGGATGCCCTCGCCGGCCTGCACCGGATCAGCCCCAATACCCGCTTCCTCGGCTCCTATCCGCGGGCCGACGGGCAGGAAACCGCAGAGGAAGCCCACACCTCCGATGCCGCGTTCGCTGCGGCGCAGGCATGGGTGGGGTCCCTCCTTGAGCCGTTGTCAGAAGCGGCGGAAAACGCTTCCACCGCTTCGCCCACAGCGTAGGCAATTGGCGTTCCGGGTACTTCCCGGGGCTGTGGACAGTGCGTATGCTTACTTGATCCACAGGGATGGCCCCTAATGAAGGGAGCGGGTCATGACTACCAGCAGCACCGAAAACGATGGCCAGGGAATGATCGTCAATCCCCGGCCCACCGCCGATAACCAGGACTGGGACGGTGACGATGCAGACCGTGCTGACCGCCTGCGCTTCGAAGAGGAACAGGCCATGATCCGCGAGCAGTCCGAAGCGCGTGCCGCAGCAAAGGCCGCCGCCGAAGCCGCGAAGGACTCAAGCGACTAGGGCGGAAGCCAGCCGTTTCCGCCATCTGGACAATCCAACACAAAACGTATCCGTCGCCCAGGCACCCGCCGGCCCTGCCGCCGTCGTCCTATATCTGGCCTTTGACCCTGATCAGCAGCGACCGTGGATCCACCTGCACGGTGAGCCGCGTGGCCTCACCCGACGTGTCGCCGTCGAGCTGGGTGGGCATGGGCTCGGGGCAATCGATGACCACCCGTCCGGAGCGGTAGACCGTCATGATCGGCAGCTTTCCGCTGTGCTTGAACATGATCTTCATATACATCAGCAGCCAGCCGAGGGCACTGCGCGGGCTCATCACCACCACGTCCAGCATGCCGTCGTCAATCATGGCCTGCGGGATGAAATCGATGCCGCCCGGCACCAGGCCGCAGTTGGCAAAGAGCACGCTGCGGATGTTCCGGACCTGTTCCGGGCCGCCGTCCAGCGAAATGGAGACCTTCTTCCGCCGGCCGGGAAGGTGCCGCATCCCGGCCTCGGTGTAGGCCAGCCAGCCCACGGCTTTTTTCAGCCCGTCATTCGTGTCGGCAAGGACCTCGGCGTCCATGCCGATGCCGGCGATGACCAGGAAGACGTGCTCGGAGGAGTGCCCGGTGCGGGAATTGACGATTCCCATCCGGGCCGTGTCGATGAAGCGTTGCCGGCCGAAAAGCGCAGTCTGGACGTTGCCCTGCAGATCATTGATGTCCAGCTCCACGTTGCGTGCCAGCAGGTTTCCCGTTCCCAGCGGAACGATGCCCATCGCCACGCCGGTATGCGCCAGGGACTCGGCCACTACCCGGACCGTGCCGTCCCCGCCGCCCACCAGGACGACGTCGGGCTTGGCCGCCAGGGCGGCCCGCGTCTGGGAATAGCCGGGATCGTCCACGGTGGTCTCGAAAAAGGCCGGCTCCTCCCAGCCCGCGCTGAGGCAGGCGCGGCGAATGGCGTAGATCGCCTCGTCGGCCCGCGTCTTGATGGGGTTCAGGATCACGGCAACCCGCTGCTGGGTGAGCCCGGATTCGTGCGCGTCTAAACCCATCACGCTGCGCACGTGGAGGGCCTTGAGCTTGCGCACGCCCCACCAGCTGGAAATGGCGAAGGCAAGCGCCACCCCGATCAGTAGGTAGAGAATCCAGTCGCTCATGGTGGTTCAACAGTAGCCCGGCGGAAGGTGGCCCGGTCCGGCGCGCTCCGTAACCGCCCGACGTCGTGCATTCTTTTGGATACCCTTGGATGGTGATCGACGTAAAAGACCTCAGCGAAAACCCGGACAAGTTCCGTGCCAGCCAGCGCGCCCGCGGCGCGGACGAATCAGTGGTGGACGCGATCATCGCCGCGGATTCCACCCGCCGGGCAGCGCTGATCCGCTTCGAAAACCTGCGCGCCGAGCAGAACGCTTTCGGCAAGAAGGTGGCCCAGGCCAAGGGCGAGGAGAAGCAGGCCCTGCTGGCCGAGGTCAAGGAACTGGCTAATTCGGTCAAGGCGGCCTCCGCCGAAGCCGATGCCGCGCAGACCAAGCAGGAGGAACTCCTGCGCACCATCCCAAACCTCATCGAGGACGGCGTTCCCGAGGGCGGCGAGGACGACTACGTGGTGGTCAAGACCGTTGGCACGCCACGCGAATTTCCCGACTTTGAGCCGCGAGACCACCTGGAGATCGGCGAGCTGATCGGTGCCATCGACATGGAGCGCGGCGCCAAGGTGTCCGGCGCACGCTTCTACTTCCTCCGCGGCGTGGGTGCCCGGCTGGAGATGGCGCTGCTGCAGATGGCCATGGACCAGGCCATCGAGAACGGCTTCATTCCGATGATCACCCCCACCCTGGTGCGCCCCGAAACCATGCAGGGCACCGGCTTCGATGTGAAGCACGACGCCGAGATCTATCGCCTCGCCGAAGACGACCTTTACCTGGTGGGCACCTCGGAGGTTTCCCTGGCCGGCTACCATGCCGACGAGATCCTGGACTTCTCGGCGGGCCCAATCCGCTACGCCGGCCAGAGCTCCTGCTACCGGCGCGAGGCGGGGTCCCACGGCAAGGACACCCGGGGCATCATCCGCGTGCACCAGTTCAACAAGGTGGAGATGTTCATCTACACCACGGTTGAGGAAGCCGCCGCCGAACACCAGCGGCTGCTGGCATGGGAAGAGGAAATGCTGGCCAAGTGCGAGCTGCCGTACCGGGTCATTGACACCGCCGCCGGCGACCTTGGCACCTCCGCCGCCCGCAAGTTCGACTGCGAAGCCTGGGTCCCCACCCAGGGCGCCTACCGCGAGCTGACCTCCACCTCCAACTGCACCACGTTCCAGGCGCGCCGCCTGAACATCCGCGAGCGGGCGGTAAATCCGGATGGTGTGGCCAAGGGCACCCGGGCTGTGGCCACGCTCAACGGCACCCTGGCCACCACCCGCTGGATTGTGGCGCTACTGGAGCACCACCAGAACGCGGACGGCTCCGTGAACGTCCCCAAGGCAATGCAGAAGTACCTGGGCGGCCTCGAGGTGCTGCCGGTCCTGTAGCCCTCCGGGTTTTCCAGGAAGTCCCCGTCTCGTGGTCCATTCCCCTTGTCATGTCGGGGGGAGAAGACCGTGCGGCGGGGACTTTTGCGGATCTACCCCCGCCGCAACGAGTTTGCGGCGCAGCCCGTCCGGGTCGGACAACGTCTTCCAATCCCACCGGACAACTTTGTAGCCGAGGGCACGGAGCCGGTCCTCGCGCTTTTTCTCGGCCAGAATCGCTTCCCGCGCACTCTGCCCACCCAGCAGGCCGTCGTCGAGGTACTTGGCGTCGCCGTCGAACTCACCGATTACCCCGAACTCCCGCCAGAAAAAGTCCGTCCGTGCAATGAAACCGTCGGCATCAGCGAATGTGCACTGAAGAGCCGGCGCGGGCAGCCCAACGACGTGCATGAGAACTCTGCTCCTTGATTCTCCAACCGACTCTGAGGCCTCATCGGCGAGAACAAGCACGTGCTCCACTCTGCGTCGCTTGGTTGCGGAGGTCAGGCGCGCCGCCGCTTCAGCCAGTTCTAGCCGGGTCAGCCTCTCGTCCTGCCGCCGGCGGGCTCCCAGCACCGCATCGGCCACAGCTACAGCTTCCGGAAGTTCCAACCGCACAATGCAGTCCAACACGGTTTGGAGCAATGAAGTCACCGTGTACCCGAGGTGCTGCGCCGTGTCCGCGGACCAGTAATGCCGGCTGACGCCATAGTTGCGGACATTCTCCAGGCCGCTCAGGCCCGTCTTGAGGTCCTTGGCGGCGCTTGTGGTGGGCGGAAAGCGGCCCGCCTTGTGTGGTGAAGCTGTGATGACGTGGATGTGGGGAGGAACTGCCGGGGTTGGCAGCTGCCAGATGCGCAGGGCGGTCAGGTAGCAAAATGTAGTTGCCGATCGCATGCGGCGACAGCAGCCACGGTTGTGGTGTAGCGCTGCCAGGGTTTGAGGGCGAGCCACGTGGTCTTGTCGAAATAGACGCCCGTCCTGACCCTGATCAGGGTGCCGGCGCTGTAACCACGGCTAAGGTTTCGGCTGCTTCCCGTGAGGGCACGACGACGGCTGGCGAGAATCAGGGCCGGGGGGTTCGAATTCCATGACCCCATGCTGGGATGGGTTGGACCTTCGCAGCTATGAGGGAGTGGCAGCATGTGGACAACGAGCTTAACAATCCCCGCTGCATGGGCTATTCCCCCGAACATGCGGCGGGGAAATGTCCACCTGCTGGGGAGCGCAAGGTAAACAGTCACACGGGGAACAACCTGTGAGTATTTACCCGGTGTTCAGCCAACCTGTGGCGCGCGTCCTACCGGGCGTCAGGGGTGTCTGTTCTACTAGATGGATGACAACGCTGACTGAAGCCTCAGTCGCCGGCAACGATGACCGGCGAGACAACCAGAACAACATTGAGGGCCAGAACGGCCGGAAGCTCATGGTGGCCCTGGACGTGGACGGCACGCTCGTGGACCATGACGGCCACATGTCGCCGGGTGTCCGGGAAGCGGCACAGGCCGTGGTGGGTGTGGGACACGAGGTGATGATTGCCACCGGCCGGTCCCTGAACGCCGCCCTGCCCATCATCGAGAAGATCGGCATCGAGCAAGGGTACGCGGTCTGCTGCAATGGCGGCGTGACCCTGCGCCTCCACCCCGAACTCGAGAACGGCTACGAGGTCATCCACAAGGCCACCTTCGACCCCGCCCCCGCCCTCCGCGCCCTCCGCGAACGCCTTCCGTCCGCCAAATACGCGCTTGAGGATGCTGACGGCAACTTCCTCTCCACCGAGCGGTTCCAGGACGCCAGCTTCGGGGTGGAAGCCGTTGGCGTGGATTTCCACACCATGCTCGAAGCCACGGCAGTGCGCGTCGTCGTCTTCAGCACGGAAAACACGCCGGAGGAGTTCAACGAGGCCATTGAGCACATTGGCCTGGCCGGGGTGACGTATTCCGTCGGCTGGACGGCGTGGCTGGACATCGCCGCGGCCGGCGTGACCAAGGCCAGCGCCCTGGAGAACCTCCGTCTCCAGCTCGGCATCGACCCGGACCTCACCGTTGCCATTGGCGACGGCCGGAACGACATCGAGATGCTTACATGGGCCGGCAGGGGCGTGGCCATGGGCCAGGCACCCGAGGAGGTCATCGCCGTCGCAGACGAGGTCACCAAGTCCGTGTTCGACGACGGCGCCGCCCACGTGCTGCGCAGCCTCCTGTAGGGCGCCCCAAGACGCCCTCCACTGCCGCGATTCCGGTCCCGGCCTGCAGCCAAGGCAGAATAGGAACCATGACCCTTACGACGTTCGCCCTCGTCCGCCACGGCCAGACTGACTGGAACGCCGAACGCCGGCTGCAGGGAGCCACTGACATCCCCCTGAACGACGTCGGCCGCGGCCAGGCGCGTGACGCCGTCGCCGTCCTCGCCCCCTACCAGTGGGACGCCATCGTCTCCTCGCCGCTGAGCCGTGCAGCGGAAACGGCGGACCTGATCGCCGAAGGCCTGGGCCTGGCCGTGGCCCGGCGCGTTCCGGAACTGACCGAGCGAAGCTTCGGCCCGGCCGAGGGCATGCAGGCAGGGCCCGAACTTGAGGCCCTGCGCGTCCCGGGCGGCTTCAAGGGCGCCGAGAGCGAGGACGAGGCAGCAACCCGCGGCCTCGCCGCGCTGGAAGCCCTCGCCGAGGAGTTCCGCGGCCAGCGGCTCCTGGTGGTCACGCACGGCACGCTGCTCCGCGTCACCCTGAGCCGCGCCACCGGGCAGACCCTGACGAGCGTCAACAATGCCGTCCTCAACCTGGCGCACCACCACGCCATCGAGGGCTGGCAGCTTGAATACTTCAACGGGGAACCTGTGCTGGCGGCCACCTCAAGCTAGCCACAGGCCCGACGGCGGCTTCCCCGGCTCAGCGCACTTCGAGGATCAGTCCCAGCAGCCGGGCCGCCGCCGGTCGGGCTGCGTGCTCCTCGTTCCACTGCGCCCGTGCCACCGCCTTGCTGACGGCCTGGGTGGTGATTCCCAACTCCTGCGCCACGGCCTTCTGCTGGCCCCGTACGCCGGGCGTCATCAGGTCGAGCACCCGCCACTCGGCGCCGGACCTGTCGCGAACAATATGGCCGAGCAGCCGGAGTACCGCCTCCGCGTCGTGCGCCACGTCCGCCCACGGACCCTCGACCGCCACGGGAACCCGCTCCTTGCTGCGGCGCAGCCGGTCCACCGCCCGGCGCGCATAGACGAGGCCGTGTCCCGAGGCGTCCTTGATCTGGTTTGGCAGCGGCTCGCTCACCGGTCCCGCGCCGATCCCCACGTACCATAAGCCGCTGCGCAGGGCGATCAGTGCTGCGTCCACCGCCTGGTGCGGGCAGTCGACGATGCCCTGCACCTCATCCTCCACGGAACGGTCAAAGTCCAGGCGCGCCGGAATATGCCGCAGGTCCTTGAGGAGCTGCGGAACCCGGTCCCCATCGCGCCGGCTGTCCGTTTGATTGATAGTCAGCGTGAACATTCTGGGTACACACTACCCGGTGGTAGGAAGCCCGGAACTTCCGTGTTACGACTGGTCAAGCCGCATGACGGACCCGATCCTGCCACCAACAGTTGCCTCGGCCCGGCCCATCTGTTGCGATGGAGTGACGGCTGCCGGAAGGCGGCGGACGCGACGTGAGGATGGCTATGACCGGCAGCATGGGGCAGGAAGAGACAGGGCAGGAAGAACTCGAACTCGTGGACCGGTGGTGGCGGGCCGCCAACTACCTTTCCGTTGGCCAGATCTACCTCCGCTCCAACCCGCTGCTGCGTGAGCCGCTCACAGCGGAGCACACCAAATCCAGGCTGCTGGGGCACTGGGGGACCACCCCGGGACTGAACTTCGTCTATGCACACCTGAACCGCGTGATCCGCCGCGACTCCACTGAGATGCTCTTCGTGGCCGGACCCGGCCACGGCGGCCCCGCCGTCGTCGCCAATGCCTGGCTGGAAGGCACGTACTCCGAAATCTACGCCCACGTGGGCAACGACGCCGAGGGCATGGCGGAGCTCTTCCGCCAGTTCTCCTACCCGGGCGGCATCCCCAGCCACGCCGCCCCGGAGAGCCCCGGCTCCATCAGCGAGGGCGGTGAACTCGGCTACTCGCTGGCCCACGCCTACGGCTCGGTGTTCGACAACCCCCAGCTGGTCACCGCCGTCGTGATTGGCGACGGCGAGGCCGAAACCGGGCCGCTGGCCGCCAGCTGGCACTCCCACAACTTCCTGGACCCGGCAGCCGACGGCGCCGTGCTGCCCATCCTGCACCTCAACGGCTACAAGATCGCCAACCCCACCGTTCTGGCACGGATGCCGGAGCAGCAGCTGGAACAGCTGCTGCGCGGCTACGGTCACGAGCCGTACTTCGTCACTGTGGACGACCCCGATGCCTTTGAAAAAGCGCACCGCGACTTCGCCGAAGCGCTGGACCGGTGCATGGCGGACATCCGCGCCATCCAGGACGCCTACCGGGTCCCCGCCGAAAATTCCGAAAACCGGGATGCCGCGGACCAGGCAGCGCCGCGCTGGCCCATGATCGTGCTGCGCTCGCCCAAGGGCTGGACCGGGCCGCGTAGCGTTGACGGGAAGCAGGTGGAGGGCACGTGGCGCAGCCACCAGGTCCCGCTCTCGGAGGTGCGGACCAACGGGGACCACCTGAGGCAGCTCGAGGAGTGGCTGAAGTCCTACCGCCCCGAAGAACTGTTCGACGGCGGCGGGCGGCTCCGGCCCGATGTCGCCGAGGGGGCGCCAACCGGAAACTTCCGGATGAGCGCCACGCCGCACGCCAACGGCGGCCTGCTCCGGCGTGCACTGAAGTTGCCCCAGTACCGGGACCACGCCGTGGAGGTCGCAGCCCCCGGCACGGAACGGGTCAGTCCGATGATCACCCTGGGCTCATGGATGCGGGACGTCATTTCCCTGAACATGGAAAACTTCCGGCTCTTTGGCCCGGACGAGACGGCGTCAAACCGGCTGCAGAACGTCTACGAGGTCACGGACAAGGTGTGGCAGTACCGGATCGACGACGCCGACGAGCACCTTGCGCGGTCCGGCCGGGTCATGGAAATCCTGAGTGAGCACCTGTGCCAGGGCTGGCTCGAGGGCTATCTGCTGACCGGCCGACACGGGGTTTTCAGCTGCTACGAGGCGTTCATCCACATTGTGGACTCCATGTTCAACCAGCACGCCAAGTGGCTGAAGGTGCACCGCAAGCTGCCGTGGCGCCAGCCGGTGGCGTCGCTGAACTACCTGCTGTCCTCGCACGTCTGGCAGCAGGACCACAACGGGTTCTCGCACCAGGATCCTGGGTTCATCGACCACGCGGTGAACAAGAAGGCCGAGGTCATCCGGGTTTACCTGCCGGCCGACGCCAACACCTTGCTGTCCGTCATGGAGCACTGCCTGGCGTCCACGGACTACGTGAATATCGTGGTCAGCGGCAAGCAGCCCTCGCCCACCTGGCTGGGGCCGGCAGATGCCGCCAACCACTGCCGCCGTGGCCTCGGGATCTGGACGTTCGCGGGGTCGGAGGTGCCGGGCGAGGAGCCCGACGTCGTCCTTGCCTGCGCCGGCGACGTCCCCACCGTGGAAACCGTGGCAGCGGCGGAACTCCTCCGCGAAGGTGCCCCCGGACTGAAGGTCCGCGTGGTGAACGTGGTGGACCTGATGCGCCTGCAGGACTCGAGCGAGCACCCGCACGGGCTCCCGGCCCGCGACTTTGACGGGATCTTCACCGCTGACAAGCCGATCATCTTCGCGTATCACGGCTATCCGGCGCTGATTCACCGGCTCACGTACCACCGCGCCAACCAGGAAGGCCTGCACGTGCGCGGCTACAAGGAGGAGGGGACCACCACCACGCCGTTCGATATGGCCATGCTCAACGGCATCGACCGGTTCCAGCTCGCCATCGACGCGATCGACCGCGTTCCGGGGCTGGCGGAGAAGCACTCGCTCCTCCGGCAGGACCTGCAGGACCGGCGCATGCGGGCGTGGGAGCACACCCGCACCCACGGCGAGGACCCGGAGGAGATCAGGAACTGGAAGCTTGGGAGCTGACCAGATTTAGTCCACTAGCTCTTCCAGAGCGCACGATGGCAGGTGGATCCACCCCTCACTGCGGGCGGCTGCTGTGTCTTCACCGTCGGGCAGGAGCGTACGACGGCGGGCCACGGCGCGGGCTGTGAGGGAGGCGACGACGGCGTCAAACAGGTCGTCCGATCCGGCAAGTCTGTCCGCGTGCCCGGCCAGGTCCAGCCAGGGCGCCTGGCTTCGCAAGGCGTCCAGCAACACGCCGAGCCGTTCCGACTCGGGAACGCCGCCTCCTTTGTAGCCGCGGCCATTGAGTCCCCAGATCTTCAGCGAAGCTGCGGGGTAGACCTCCGCCAGCCGGCCGGAGCCGTCCCTTGCCTGCGGCCCGTGGAGTGCCGCGATCTTCGCCTGGATCACGGCGCAGCGCATGGCGGGATGGGCCAGCCGGTCCGCGGAGACGCTCAGCGGGATGAGGCCTGTGCAGGCGGTGACGAACCGGTCCGTATCGCGGTAGGCAAGGAGGCGCCGGCCGGCTATGCCGTCGTGCGCAAGGACCGGACCGGCGTCGAAGGCTGCGTGCCCGGTGAGGAACGGTACCAGCGCGTCCGGCCAGCCCACGGGACAGTCGACGCCGGCCATGTCGGAGGCGCCGAACAGGTCCACGATCCCCTGGTCGTCCACATCGAGCGCCAGGTGCACCAGCTTTGCTGCACCACCGACCCACTCGATGACTGCCACCGCAGTCTTTTTGGTGGCCGCAGCCAGGTCCACGCCGAGCGTCTTCACGTGACCAGACTCTACCTCCGGCTGGTATGCCCCGGCGTTGGACACCGCGGTGCCGAGCACGTTGCCGAAACAGTGCCCGGCGCCTGTCTTCTGGTGGTCGAGGACGCCGGGCATAACGCCTAACTCCTGGGTCAGGAATTCCTAGGTCAGGCCGCGTGGTAGGTGAGGGCCCCCGGAATGCCGCCCGCTTCACCCAGCGCATCGCCACGGGCGAAGCCTGCCCAGAGGGCCCGCAACTGCCTGCCCACCGCGTCCACCTCGTCCCAGCCGGCACCGGCGATCAGGCCCACGCCGTCCCAGGTGGTGCGCGTGCCGAAAAGCAGCGGAAGGTCAATGGTGTGGGCAGCACCGAAGATGTTGCCCGGGGCGTGCCAGTGCAGGATGTAGCGGTGCGCCCGCCCGCCTGCGCGTGCATGGCGGCGGGCGAACTTCCGCGCCGCCCTGCCGTACACGGTTTCGGTGACCACCCGGTCCACAGCGCGCACCGCCGCAGCTCCCACCACGGGAACGCCTTCCACCCGCATCAGCAGCGGGTTCCGTGGCAGGAACAGCCGGGCTTCCTCCGAGGTATGTCCAATCAGCACGTCGATTCCCGGGGCGGAACGGTTCCAGGCGGCCTCGATGTCCTTTTCTTCGGGCAGCGGCTCGTGCCCGTACTGGGTTCCGAAGGGCATCGCCGCCAGCATCCCGAACCTGCGGGCCACCTGGGCAACGTGCGCTTCCCGCTCCACCACCTCCATGGGTGAAGTGTCCTCAGTGACAGCTTCGGCCGCGATGCCCATGGCGTGGTTCATCTTCGCGCGGCCCCGGGCGATGCCCAGCGGTGCGCTCTGGATGATGGCCCGTTGAAAGAGCGACGGCGCTTCCGGCGTGGCCATGAGGTGGGCGATCGCATCACCGCCGGCGGACTGGCCGAATGCGGTCACCCGGCCGGGGTTGCCGCCGAAGGCAGCGATATTCCGCCGCACCCACCTGAGCGCTTCCAGCTGGTCCAGCAAACCAAGGTTTCCGGGCCGGCCGTTGTGCGTGGCCAGGAATCCGAACAGTCCCAGCCGGTAGGTCACGGAAACCACCACCACGCGGTTCTCGGCCACCAGCACGGCAGGATCGAAGATCGCGAGGTCGCCCGAACCGGTGGTGTAGGAGCCGCCGTGGATCCACACCATGACGGGCAGGCGCTCATCGGCGGCAACATTCCCGGGCATGGTGATGGACAGGTTCTGGCAGTCCTCGCTGCCGGGAAGTTCGCCGTAGCGGGTGCCCAGTACGTCGTCAAGGAAGGGGACAGGGCCCTGCGGGCACGCCGGCGCCAGTGAGGTGGCGGAGAAGGTTTCCGTCCAGTCCGGGGCCGGGACGGGCGGCTGGAACCTGGCGGCGGTGGCATAGGGGATGCCGGTGGCGCGGAGGACGTTTCCATCCCGCCAACCGAGCACGGGGCCGCACGGGGGATGGAAGGTAGCCTCGGAAATCACAGGTCCACGATTCCACATGTTCAAGATGGCGGGGCAACAGAAATCCCCGCCTCCTGGACTATTCCCCCTTGCACGATGCGGGGATCTGTCCAGCAGACGGGGATTTGTGGGGATTAGTGGCCGGTGGGCACGTAGCGCTTGATGGAGGCTTCCAGCTCTGCCTCGGCGGCGGCGCGGTCGCCCCAGCCCTCGGCCTTGACCCACTTGCCCGGCTCCAGGTCCTTGTAGCGGGTGAAGAAGTGCTCGATTTCCTTGATCAGGAACTCGTTGACGTCGCTGACTTCCTGGATGTGGTCGAAGCGGGCGTCCACGGGGACGCACAGGATCTTGGCATCTCCGCCGCCGTCGTCGGTCATGTTGAAGACGCCGATGGGGCGGGACTCGACGATGACGCCCGGGTGCAGGTCGAAGTCCTGCAGGAGCACCAGTGCGTCCAGGGGATCGCCGTCCTCGCCGAGGGTGTTTTCGAAGTACCCGTAGTGGGTGGGGTACTGCATGGCGGTGAAGAGGACGCGGTCCAGGCGGACGCGGCCGGTCTCGTGGTCAACTTCGTACTTGACGCGCGATCCCTTGGGGATCTCGATGGTCACGTCGTGCTTCATGGAATGCTCCTCGGCGATTGCAGGGGGTGCGCGGCACACTTGACGGGCCCACAAAAAGGAGTGTCCGTGCCGCCGACTACAATTGAGGATATAGCGAGAGGCCCTGGAATCAGGAACTTGTGGGGAAATTTCAGGACTTGAGGACCAGCACCAGCATGACCAAAACAACCGGCACGGATCCGTGGCCTGACCGCATCCGCCGGAATGTCAAAAGCGGCGGGGAGGGTGTCCGCCGCACCTGGCCGCTGGCCGTGCTCACCGCGCTCCTGGCGATCCTGGCCATCCCCGCCGTGCTGCTCGTGGCCCCCGGATTCCTTGGCCCGGAACCGCCCGCCCCGGCGCCTGCCGCGCCGGAATGGCAGCAGGCCCCGTCAACTCTTTCCCCGCGCCAAGGACTTGCCGCTTTGGACGCATCCGCAGCGGTTCCGTCCCGGGAAGCGCTCACCGCCCAGGTGGATCCCCTGTTGAAGGCCGACGGCGGCGGCACTTTCACGGGCATCGTCCAGGATGCGCTCACGGGCCAGGTCCTCTTCGACAGGGGCGGCTCCGAAGGCCGCGTGCCGGCGTCGAACATGAAGCTCCTGACGGCGATGGCCGCGCTGCGAACCTTGGGCCCGGACCATCGATTCAGCACAACCGTTACTGCCGGTTCGGCCGCTGGCCAGGTGGTTCTCACGGGCGGCGGGGACGTCCTGCTGGGCCCGGGGGAATCCGACGTCGAAGGGGTGCTGGGCCATGCCGGCCTGGCCACCCTGGCGGCCCGGACGGTCGAAGGGCTGCAGGCACGTGGAACAATCGGCGAGGTCAAGGTCCTGGTGGACGATTCCCTCTTTACCGGGCCGGCCCTCAACCCTGCCTGGCAAGAGGGCGATATTGCCGCCGGCGAGGTGGCGCCGCTCTACCCGCTGGCGCTGAATTCGGCACGCTTCGATCCTGCCGTCACCATCGGGCCGCGCCCGCAGGACTCGGCCATCACGGCCGCGGAAGTGTTTGCGGCCCGGCTGCGGGAAGCGGGTGCGGCCGCGGGACTCACTGTGGCGGCCGGCGTCGAACGTTCACCGGGGGCAGGCCAAGGTGGGGCTGGTGCGGACCCAGCAGCCCTGGCGGAAGTGGAATCAGCCACGGTGGCCCAGCAGGTTGACTTGATGCTGCAGGAATCGGACAACTACCTGGCGGAGGCACTGGGCCGGCTTGCTGCCCTTGCCACCGGCCAGCCCGGCAGCAACGACGGCGCCACGGCGGCTGTCCGCGCGCAGGTGGCAGAGGCCGGAGTCCCCGCGGAGTCCATGAAGCTTGTTGATGTGTGCGGGCTCGCGATGGGCAACCAGGTCTCCGCCCGCCAGTTCGCCGAGGTGGTGCGCACCATGACGGCCGGCACTGACGGCAGGCTCCGGGAAGCGCTGGACGGGTTCCCCGTGGCGGGGCTGACCGGCACCCTGGACACGCGGTACGGGGAAGGCACCACGGCGGGCGGCGCGGGGCTGGTGCGGGCCAAGACCGGCACCCTGAACACCGTCCTGGCGCTGAGCGGCTATGTAGTGGATGCGGACGGCCGGCTGCTGGTGTTCTCCTTCATCGGCAACGGGCTCACCCCCGGAGCCGCCGGCAACAAAGTAGCGCTGGACAGGGCGGCCACGGCCCTCGCCGCCTGCGGCTGCCGCTAGGATTCGCGGCGCGCCCGTTCTGTGGCCGCCAGCCGTGGCAAGGCTGTGTAAGTTACCGGACCCCTCTGGTTCGCCGGTCAGCGAACTTAAGGACGATCCCCGGCCTGCTGTGTTCTGATGGGACCTATGGAGTCCATTGCACGCGAGTCCGCATCGACCTTGCCCTCATCGGACGGGTCAGAAGCCCTGTCCACGAACGGGCAGTCCACTAGTGCGCAGCCCAACGCTGCCCAGCCAGTCACTGCCCAATCCCTGATCAACTGGGATCTCGCGGCCTCGGCTGCGGCGCGGCTTGCTCCCGCCGGGCCGGTCCTGGACCAGGCGGAAATCGGGGAAGCCGTGGACAGCCTGCGCCGGCTTGCCGACGCCTCGGTGTCCCACGTCCACGAAATCACCGGGCTCGAAGCCGCCAGGGACCTGCGGGACTCCACGGTGCTGGTGGTGGACAGGGCATCCTGGGCGAAGGCCAACACCCAGAGCTTCGCGGTGATGCTGAAGCCCGCCATGGAGAAGATGCTTGAAAACCGCCGCGGCTCCCTGAGCCCTGCGGCCGCCAGCGTCAGCGGTGCCATCACCGGAAGCCAGTTGGGCGCCGTCCTGGCCTTCCTGTCCAGCAAGGTGCTGGGCCAGTACGATCCCTTCGCCGCCATGGCCGAAGGGTCGGCTGCGCCATCGGGCGGCAGGCTCCTGCTGGTTGCGCCCAATATCGTTTCCGTGGAGCGCGAGCTTAATGTCACGCCGGAGGATTTCCGCCTGTGGGTGTGCCTGCACGAGCAGACCCACCGCGTGCAGTTCGCCGCGGCCCCGTGGCTGCGGCACCACATGCTGCAGCAGATCGACGAACTCAGCGGGCACCTGCTCAACAACGTCGACTCGCTGATGGAGCGGGCCACCGCGGCCGCCCGGTCGCTGAAGGACCGCTCGGCCACCGGTAATACGCCGGGCCGCGGCGCCATCCTGGACCTGCTGCAGGATCCGGAGGAAAAGGCCGCCATCTCGCACCTCACTGCCGTGATGAGCCTGCTGGAGGGGCACGCGAATGTGGTGATGGACGCCGTCGACGCCAGCATCGTGCCGTCCGTGAAGACCATCCGGCAAAGGTTCAACGACCGCGGCAAGGACCGCGGCGTGATCGAGAAGTTCATCCGCAACCTCCTGGGCCTCGATGCCAAGATGCGCCAGTACTCCGACGGCGCCCGGTTTGTCCGCGCCGTGGTGGATGTTGCCGGGATGGAAGGGTTCAACCGGGTCTGGGAGTCGGTGGACCACCTGCCCACCGAGCCTGAAATCCACGACGCCAAGCTGTGGCTTGAGCGGATGGGACTGTAATTGCCTGACGCTGCGCCTGACGTTGTACCTGCAGCCGCCGCTGCTGCAAACGTTCCCAGCGGACGACGCCGGCCCGGCAGGCTCGCGCCCGTCGTCGGCACCGCGCGCAAAATGCTGGGCGACGCTCTTGCCCAGGCCGGCTACCCCGGGCACCTCTTGGTGGCCTGCAGCGGCGGGCCGGACTCCCTGGCGCTCGCGGCCGTCGCAGCCTATTTCGCCCGCCGCGGGCATGTTGACGGCCACCCCGTGACGGTGGGTGCGGTGGTGGTTGACCACCAGCTGCAGGAGGGTTCGGACCACGTGGCCGCACGCACCGCGGCGGCGCTCAAGGACCTGGGGCTGTCCCCGGTGGAGATCCGCACCGTGACGGTGGCAGGCGCGGGCATGGGCCCGGAGGCTGCAGCCCGGGAAGCGCGGCACGAAGCTTTGGAAGCGGCGGCTGCCGGCCAAGGCGCGGACGCGATCCTGCTCGGGCACACGCTCGATGATCAGGCCGAACAGGTCCTGCTGGGGCTTGCCCGCGGCTCCGGAACCCGTTCCCTTGCCGGCATGCGGCCGGCCCGCCAGGGCCAGGGAAACAGCATCCTGCTCCGGCCTTTCCTGAACCTCCGGCGGGCGGACACCGAAGAAATCTGCGCCGTGGAGGAACTGGAGCCGTGGCACGATCCCACCAACACCGACCCGTCCTTTGCCAGGTCCCGCACCCGGGTTGAAGTCCTCCCGCACCTTGAGGAGAAGCTGGGCCCCGGCGTCGCCGAATCCCTCGCCCGTACGGCCGCCATCCTGCAGCTCGACGCCGACTACCTCGAGAATGTGGCGGAAAGCACTTACCTTTCCCTGGCGGAACGGAACGGACAGGACGTGGCTTTGCCGGAGGAGTCGTTGCGTGCTTTGGCCCCCGCCATCCGCTTCCGCGTGATCGCCAAGGCAGCGGCCGACGTCGGCGGGCAGCAGCCCAGCTACCAGCGGCTCGTTGCGGCGGAGGCGCTGCTGCGGCGGCAGGGTTCCGCGGGTCCCGTCCAGCTTCCGGGCGGGGTGGGCGTGTACCGGTTGTCGCTCGCTGAACTCGAAAGCGCAACGGATGCTGCACCTGCACTGCCGGACGGTGCGGAGCCCGGATCCGTTCCCCGTGGAGGGCCGGGCTGTGGGAAGCTAGTGTTCCGGCATCAAAAACCGCCCACAAAATAGTCGCACCCCGCATCTACACAGGAGCCATTGGTGGATTCAAACGACGTCCAGGCAGACCTCAAGCACGTTCTCTACACCAAGGAACAGATCCAGCAGCGGATCACCGAACTCGCAGCCCAGATCGACAAGGACTACGAGGGACGCGAAATCCTCATCGTGGGTGTGCTCAAGGGCGCCGTCATGGTCATGGCTGACCTGGCCCGGGCGCTGCACAGCCACATCTCCATGGACTGGATGGCTGTCTCCTCCTACGGCTCCGGCACGCAGTCCTCCGGCGTGGTGCGCATCCTCAAAGACCTCGATACGGACCTGATGGGCAAGGACGTGCTGATCGTCGAGGACATCATCGACTCCGGCCTGACCCTCTCCTGGCTAAAGACCAACCTGGAATCGCGCGGCACCGCGTCCGTGGAAATCTGCACCGCATTCCGCAAGCCCACCGCCGCCAAGGTGGAAATCGACGTCAAGTACGTGGGCTTCGACATCCCCAACGAGTTCGTGGTGGGCTACGGCCTGGACTATGCCGAGAAGTACCGCAACCTGGACTTCGTGGGCACGCTGGCCCCGCACGTTTACGAGTAGGCCATGGAACTCGGCGCGTTCTCGGTAGGCCTCGCCGTGGAGGACCTTTCGGCGTCCATGGAGTTCTACGCGAAACTGGGCTTTGCGCAATACGCCGGGGATCCGGCCCAGAACTGGGTGATCATGAAGAACGGCCACGCGAACATCGGGCTGTTCCAGGGGATGCTCGAGAAAAACGTGCTGATTTTCAACCCGGGCTGGAACCAGGAAGCCGAAGCGCTCGGCTCGTTCACGGATGTCCGTGAACTCCAGCGGCAGCTGAAGGCCCAAGGCGTCAGGTTCGACGCCGAGGCGGACGAGGCAACGGCGGGCCCCGCAAGCGCGATCCTGGCAGACCCGGACGGCAACCCCGTTTACCTGGACCAGCACGTGTAGGTGCCGGTGTGCACCCGGCAGTCCCCGGGCCGGCCCTTGTGCCCGTACGCCCATAGGGAACTTTTGCTTTTCACCATGCGTGATCTACTCCGGACGGTGTATAGCTAGAAGCTGACGCAGCACCATCACGCGCGCAGACTACTCGCCGTGCAGCACTACCAGAAGGGACGGGGCCAGCCCCCGAACAGATGAAAGCTAAGAACTTTTTCAAGGGCCCGGGCATCTGGATCGTCGTCGTGGTCGGTCTGCTCCTGGTGGCTTTTGCGACGCTGGCTCCCGGCGGTGCGGCACGGATCGACACCGACAAGGGCCTTGAACTGCTGGCCGGCGACCAGGTGGAGCAGGCAAAGATCTTCGACGGCGAAAACCGCGTTGACCTGACCCTCAGGGACAACCTGAACCTGGACGGCCAGGACAAGGGCAAGAGCGTCCAGTTCTTCTTCGTGGACGCCCGCGCCGAGGACGTGGTCAAGGCTGTCACCGATGCCCGTCCGGCCCAGGGCTACACGGACCAGCCCATCGAGAGCAACTGGTTCTCCGGCCTGCTGTCCCTTCTGATCCCCGTCATCCTCCTTGGCGCACTCTTCTGGTTCCTTATGACCCGCATGCAGGGCGGCGGCTCGAAGATCATGCAGTTCGGCAAGTCCAAGGCCAAGATGGTCAGCAAGGACATGCCGCAGGTGACCTTCGCGGACGTCGCAGGCTCGGACGAGGCAGTCGAGGAACTGCAGGAAATCAAGGAATTCCTGCAGGAACCCGCCAAGTTCCAGGCCGTCGGCGCCAAGATCCCGAAGGGTGTGCTGCTGTACGGCCCTCCGGGTACCGGTAAGACCCTCCTGGCCCGCGCCGTCGCCGGCGAGGCAGGCGTTCCCTTCTTCTCCATCTCCGGTTCCGACTTCGTGGAAATGTTCGTCGGTGTTGGTGCCTCCCGCGTCCGCGACCTCTTTGAGCAGGCTAAGGCCAACTCCCCGGCGATCATCTTCGTCGACGAGATCGACGCCGTGGGCCGCCACCGCGGTGCCGGCATCGGCGGCGGCAACGATGAACGCGAACAGACCCTTAACCAGCTGCTGGTTGAGATGGACGGCTTCGACGTCAAGACCAACGTGATCCTGATCGCTGCCACCAACCGTCCCGACGTGCTGGACCCCGCACTGCTCCGCCCGGGCCGCTTCGACCGCCAGATCGGCGTTGAGGCCCCGGACCTGATCGGCCGCGACCAGATCCTGCAGGTGCATTCCAAGGGCAAGCCGATGGCCCCTGGTGTCGACCTCAAGGCAGTTGCCAAGAAGACCCCCGGCTACACGGGTGCGGACCTGGCCAACGTGCTCAATGAGGCCGCCCTGCTCACGGCCCGCTCCAACGCCAACCTGATCGATGACCGTGCGCTGGACGAGGCTATCGACCGCGTCATGGCCGGTCCGCAGAAGCGCAGCCGCGTGATGAAGGAACACGAGCGCAAGATCACCGCCTACCACGAAGGTGGCCACGCGCTGGTGGCGGCCGCGCTGCGCAACTCCGCACCGGTCACCAAGATCACCATCCTGCCCCGCGGCCGCGCCCTGGGCTACACCATGGTGGTGCCGGAGAACGACAAGTACTCCGTGACCCGCAACGAACTCCTGGACCAGATGGCCTACGCCATGGGCGGACGCGTTGCCGAGGAGATCGTCTTCCACGATCCGTCCACCGGCGCCTCGAACGACATCGAAAAAGCCACCGGCACCGCCCGCAAGATGGTCACCGAATACGGCATGAGCGAGCGCGTGGGTGCAGTCCGCCTGGGACAGGGCGGCGGCGAGCCGTTCCTGGGCCGCGACGCCGGGCACGAGCGCAATT
This sequence comes from Arthrobacter sp. Y3221087, assembly GCF_059089905.1. NCBI lineage: Bacteria > Bacillati > Actinomycetota > Actinomycetes > Micrococcales > Micrococcaceae > Arthrobacter > Arthrobacter sp. Y3221087. The sequence continues at coordinate 185,428 of NZ_JBNHFE010000005.1, read as the reverse complement.
ACTCGGACCAGATCGCGTACGTGGTGGACGAGGAAGTGCGCCGCCTGATCGACCAGGCCCATGACGAGGCTTACGCCATCCTTACCGAGAACCGCGACGTCCTTGACCGCCTTGCCCTCGAGCTGCTGGAACGCGAAACGCTGAACCAGGCCGAGATCGCAGACATCTTCCGCGATGTCCGCAAGCGCGACTTCCGCGAGGTGTGGCTCTCCAAGGAGACGCGGCCGGTGCAGATGGCCGGTCCCGTGGAATCGCCACGTGAACGGGCCGAACGCGAGGCGCAGGAGGAAGCCAAGCAGGCCCGCCTGGACGAGCCGCTGGACGCCCAGCCGCCGCATCCGCAGGGCGTTCCGGAAGACGCTCCGTTTCGGGGCGGCGTCCCCGAATCGGGGCCTGACGCCCTTCGCGGCTAAGCTTTCTTCGTGACTTCCTTCGACGACGACGACGTTCCCACCTCCGCCGGCACCCCGGCGGAGGACCGTTCCTCCCATTCCAAGCACCAGAAAGTGGACCGGCCAAGGATCGAGGCGGCTGTCCGCGAAATCCTGCTGGCCATCGGCGAGGACCCCGACCGCGGCGGCCTGGTTGACACCCCGAAACGGGTGGCCAAGGCCTACGCGGAAGTGTTCGCGGGACTGCATCATGACCCCGCGGACGTCCTGTCCACCACCTTCGACCTGGACCACGAGGAACTGGTCCTGGTCAAGGACATCCCTTTCTACTCCACCTGCGAGCACCACCTGGTGCCGTTCCACGGGACGGCCCATGTGGGTTACATCCCCTCGCATGACGGAAAGGTCACCGGGTTGAGCAAGCTGGCCCGGCTCGTGGATATCTACGCCCGCCGCCCCCAGGTTCAGGAGCGGCTCACTACTGAGATCGTCGAAGCGCTGGTCCGCCACCTCAATCCGCGTGGTGCCATCGTTGTTGTCGAATGCGAACACATGTGCATGTCAATGCGCGGTATCCGCAAGCCCGGAGCGAAGACCGTCACCAGCGCGGTCCGCGGGCAGCTTCATGACCCGGCCACCCGTGCCGAGGCCATGAGCCTAATCCTCGGAAGGTAACCAAACAGACCATGGATTCACTAGCTGCAGCCCCGGGAACCGGGCCCGCAACATCACCGCTGCCCATCCTGCGCAAACCGCGCCCGGCAGCGCGCTTCGAAGACCTCCCAACCGGCCGCACCCTGGTCATGGGAATTTTGAATGTCACGCCCGATTCCTTCAGCGACGGCGGCAAGCATGCCAGCGCGGACAGTGCCATCGCAGCCGGCCTGCGCATGTTCTACGCCGGAGCGGACATTATCGACGTCGGGGGCGAATCCACCCGACCCGGCGCTGAGGACGTCAGCCCGGAAGAAGAGCAGCGCCGTGTCATTCCCGTCATTGAGTCCCTGGTCAAGGCGGGGGCGCTGGTCAGCATCGACACCACCCACGCCTCCACTGCCGCTGCCGCAGTAGCCGCCGGAGCGGCGATCATCAACGACATCTCCGGCCTCAGCATTGAACCGGAAATGGCCGAACTCGTGGCCGCTTCCAAGGTCCCGTACATCCTCACGCACCGCCGCGGCGACGCCCGCACCATGAATTCCCTTGCGGAATATGCGGATGTGGCCGGTGAAGTGGTGGCCGAACTCGCGGGCGTGCGGGACAAGCTTTATGCCGCGGGTGTCAGCCAGGACCAGATCATCATCGATCCCGGCCTGGGCTTCGCGAAGAACGACGCGCAGAACTGGGAGCTCCTGCAGAACCTGGACCAGCTGGACAGCCTGGGCCACAAGGTCCTGGTGGGTGCGTCCCGCAAGCGGTTCCTGGGAACCCTGCTGACCGTGGCCGGCAAGTCCGCTTCTCCCGAGGAGCGCGACGCCGCCACCGCCGCGATCACGGCGATCTGCGCCTACCGCGGTGCCTGGGCGGTCCGCGTGCACGACGTCGGCGCCAGCCTGGACGCCGTCAAGGTCGCCGCCCGCGTGGCGGCAGCATCCACAACGACGTAAGGGCCGGGGGACCCATGGACAGGATTACGCTGACCGGTGTGACCGCCGTCGGCCATCACGGCGTTTTCGATTTTGAACGCCGCGAGGGCCAGCCCTTTGTGGTGGACGCGGTGCTGTACCTGGACTTCGCGAAGGCGGCGGAATCCGACGACGTCAGCGACACCGCGCACTACGGCGAGGTTGCGCAGCGTATTACCGAATGGGTCTCAGGTGAACCGCTGAACCTGATCGAAGCCCTGGCTGTAAGGATTGCCGACAGCCTGCTGGAGGAATTCCCGCTCCGGGCGGTGGACATCACCGTGCACAAGCCGCAGGCGCCCATCGAGGTACCCTTCGGCGATGTGGCAGTCTCTGTCCACCGCGAAAAGCCCGTGCACCGGGAACAGCCGGCCCGGAGGGAACGGTCCCTGCACGGGGAGAGGCCCGTGGAGGGGGATACGGCGTGAATGCCGGCTATGCCAAGGTGGTGCTGGCCCTTGGCAGCAACCTGGGGGAGCGGAACGACACGCTGTCAGAAGCGGTGGGTGACCTCGTTGACCCGCCGGAAGTGCGGCTCCTGGACGTGTCCCCGATCGTCCAGACCAAGGCAGTGGGCGGCCCGCCCGGCCAGCCCGACTTCCTGAACATGGTCATTACGGTGGAAACCAGCCTTTCCCCGCTCGAACTGCTGGCACACTGCCATGCCGTGGAGAACAAGCACCACCGGGTACGGGAGGTGCGCTGGGGGCCGCGGACGCTCGACGTCGACATCATCACCTACGGGGACCTCCGCAGTGACGACCCCGTGCTCACGCTGCCGCATCCCCGCGCCGCCAGCCGGGCCTTCGTCCTTTACCCCTGGTCCCTGATTGAACCTGCCGCAACACTGGAGGGTGAACGCATCAGTACGTTGGCTGCCCGTGCCGACGACTTCGACGACCTGGCGCCGTTCGACGGCTTTGGGGATTTCGACGGGATGCCCACGGCCGGGGCGGTGGAGGAACGATGAAGCCCATCAGCCCGCTGCGCCTCCTGGTAATCGGCGTCATCCTGGCCGTTGCCGGATGGTCTGCCACGGTGGTCACCAGCCGGTACAGCTTGGCCACTCCGGTCCTGCCTGCCACCGCACTCGCCACCATGGGTGTGATCGTGGCCATCACCCTGATCCTGGGCATTCGAGTTTTGCGGTGGCGCAGCAGTCTGAGGGACAGCACGAAGAAGAAGACTGTGCTGGATCCGCTCCTGGCCGCCCGCACCCTGGTCCTCGCCCAGGCCTGCGCCTACGCCGGCACCGTACTCCTGGGCTGGCACGTGGGTATTTTCCTGGACCAGCTGCGCATCTGGAGCCTCCGCAGCGACCAGGGCATCACCTGGCTGGCCCTGGCCATGGCCGGCGGCGGGCTGGTGATGATCGTGGTGGGCCTGCTGGTGGAGCGCTTCTGCCGGATCCCGCCGGAGGACGGCGACACCAAGGGCGTGGACGGCAAGCCCGGCCGCGCGGTCCGCGGGGAAGCCACGGGGGAAGGCGAATATGCATACCGAGGCAATTGATCCGCCGGGCATCGACTGGCAGCGGGTATCGCCCAAGTACGTCACAGTCCGCCTGGTGGAGTGGGCCCTGGGCAATGTGGTGGCGGTGCTGCTGCTGTCCCTGCCCCTGGTGTTGGTTCTCCAGGGCTGGTGGATCTGGCCACCGCTGTGGCTGGCCATTGCCGTTCCAGCCGTGATGCTGGTGGTGGCCATCTGGCGGCTGGTGCTGATTCCGCGCCAGGTCCGGGCCATTGGCTATGCCGAACGGGATGACGACCTCCTGATCCGCACCGGGATCTTCTTCCAGCGCACCCTGGCCGTTCCGTACGGCCGGATGCAGTACGTGGATATCGGGGTGGGGCCGGTGGAACGCGGGCTTGGCCTGTGCACGCTCAAGCTGCACACCGCTTCGCCCGGAACCAACGCCAGGATCCCGGGCCTGCCGGCAGCTGAAGGTGCCCGGCTCCGTGAACAGCTGGCAGCCCGGGGCGAAGCCAGGCTGGCAGGGCTGTGACCGCTGACGGGCGGATCCCCGGCCCGGGTGAGCCGGCAAACGCGCCCCTGCCTGCCGCGTTTCCGCCGCCCGCTCCAGGCCATCCGGCGTCCGACGGCGAGTGGCTGCGCGTGCACCCCGCCTCGCCGTTCGTCCGCGGCTGGGTGGCGCTGGCCGCGATAGGTTTCTTCTTCGGCCGCGACATTTTTGAGCGGTCCCTCCAGGGCCGGCCGGTGTTCGAGGAAGAGCTGGCGGGCCGGGCGCCCTTCCTGCTGGCCGGCGGCGGGACCTTGCTGCTGCTCACCGTGCTGGGTTTCGTCCTGACCTGGTACTTCACCAAGTACCAGATATCCGCCGGCTACGTCAGGGTCAACACCGGCTTCCTGTTCCGCCAGCAGCGGCAGGCGAGGCTGGACCGGGTGCAGGCCATTGATATCGTCCAGCCGCTGCTTGCCCGGATCTTCGGGCTGGCCGAACTCAGGTTCGAGGTGGCGGACGCCGGGGAGTCCGCGGTGCGCCTGGCCTACCTGAAGATCGACGATGCCCGGCAGCTCCGCGCCACCATCCTCGCCCGGGCTGCCGGTGTGGACCCCGGCCCGGAAGGGACTGGCGAGGCCGCGCCCGAGGCGCCGGAACTCCCGGTACTTGCGGTGCCGCCGTCGCGCCTTGCCGGTTCGCTGCTGCTCAGCGAGCAGAGCTTTTTCGTGGCCTTGGGCGCTGTGGCGTCCGTGGTCCTGTCCGCCGTGACGGACAACCAGGGGTTCTACCTGTACCTGATCCCGGCGGCTCTGGGCCTCGCGGCGAGCTACTGGAACCTGTTCAACAAGGGCTACAACTTCACTGCCGCCATCTCGCCGGACGGCATCCGGCTGCGGTACGGGCTGCTGGACACGCAGGCGCAGACGCTCCCGCCCGGCCGGATCCAAGCCCTCAAGATCACCCAGCCACCGCTGTGGCGCCCCTTCGGCTGGTACCGGATGCAGGTCAACGTTGCCGGCTACGGCCTGGTGGAGAACGCGGGGGAGGGCACTTCACGCACCACGCTGCTGCCCGTGGGGAAGCTCGACGACGTCATGAGCATGCTCGCACTGGTGCTGCCCGATCCCGGAACGGACCAGCCGGCTGCAGTCTTTGGAGCCGGCCTCACCGGACTGGGTTCCGACGGCGGCTTCGTCACCACTCCGCGGCGCGCCCGGCTTCTTGCCCCTTTGGGCTGGCGCCGGAACGGGTTCAGGGCCACCGGCACTGCCCTGCTCATCCGGTCCGGACGGTGGTGGCGGGAACTTGTGGTGGTGCCGCACCAGCGAACCCAGTCCATGGCGCTGCACCAGGGACCGCTGGCCCGCCGGTTCCGTGTTGCCGACCTGGTCCTGCACACCACGGCCGGTCCGGTCACGCCCCGGCTTGCCCAGGCGGACAGCCACCAGGCGCTCGCGTTGTTCGACGCCCAGTCAGCCCGGGCCAGGCTCGCCAGGAAGCGGCAGACCACAGAACAATGGCTTCGGCAGGTGGCCCCGGCGGGGATGGAGCCGGCACCGGCTCTAGTTGATCCAGCACCGGCGGCAGTTGAGCCGTCGCCGCTGGTCCAGCCTGCGGAAGCCCCTGCCCACGATCAACAGGAAGGCCGCCAGCATGGCTAAGCCCGGACGCCTGGGCGTCGGAATTATTGGTGCAGGGAAAGTGGGGGCGGTCCTTGGCGCCGCCTTGCGCGCTGCCGAACACGCGGTCGTCGGGGTGTCTGCGGTGTCTGACGCAAGCCGTGAGCGGGCCGAATCGCTGCTTCCCGGTGTCCCGGTCCTGCAGGTGCAGGAAATAGTGGAGCGCGCCGAACTGGTCCTGCTCGCGGTGCCGGATGATGCCCTGCCGGATCTCGTGGACGGGCTGGCCACCCTGGGTGCATGGCAGCCGGGCCAACTGGTGGCACACACGTCGGGCCGGTTCGGCGTGGGCGTCCTGCATCCCGTGCGCGCCGCGGGTGCGGTTCCGCTGGCGCTCCATCCGGCCATGACCTTCACCGGGATGAGCCTTGACCTCACCCGGCTGCTTGACTGCACCTTCGGGGTCACGGCGGACGCCGCCATGCTACCGATCGCCCAGGCGCTGGTGGTGGAGATGGGGGCGGAGCCGGTGGCCATCGCCGAGGCAGACCGCACCCTCTACCATGCAGCCCTGGCGCACGGGTCAAACCACCTGGTTACCCTGGTGGCGCAGGCTTCCCAGCTACTGGGCGAGGTGGGCGTCGAGCAGCCTGAGCGCATGCTCGGCCCGCTGCTGCGCGCCACCCTGGAGAACGCACTGGCCTCGGGTGAGTCAGCCCTGACCGGACCGGTGGCGCGGGGCGACGTCGGAACGGTGCGGGCGCACGCGGAGGCTCTTCGGGAGTACGACGGCGGCGGGCAGGGAGATGTGCTGGAGGCCTACCTTTCGATGGCCCGGGCCACGGCGCGGCGGTCCGAAGGGCGTGGACTGTTGAAGCCTGATCAGCTGGAAGGGCTGCGACGCGCCCTGGAACAGGGGGAGGACTGACCTTGCCCATCAAGCTCGTGGCCACAGTGGCGGAACTGCACGCGGAAAGCGCCCGGCTCCTGGACGACAAGCAGGGAGTATCCCAGGCCCTGGTGCCCACCATGGGCGCGCTTCACGAGGGCCATGCCGCATTGGCGCGTGCCGCCGTCGCGCAGAACGACGTGGTGGTTGCCACTATCTTCGTCAACCCGCTGCAATTTGGCGATGCAGTGGACCTGGACCGTTACCCGCGGACGCTGGACGCTGATCTTGCACTGCTTGACGCCGAGGGTGTGGACCTGGCTTTCGCGCCTTCGGTGGAGGAGGTTTATCCCGGCGGGGAGCCGCTGGTGCGGATCACGTCCGGACGGCTGGGGGAGAAGTGGGAGGGCGCCTCCCGTCCCGGGCACTTCGACGGCGCCCTCACCGTGGTGGCCAAGCTGCTGCACTACGGCATCCCTGCCGCGGGGCTGCCCGCTTCCGGTCCGGCAGCAGCCGATGCTGCCGGGAACCGGCTGCCGGCCTACCGCGCCTACTTCGGGCAGAAGGATGCCCAGCAGCTGGCACTGGTGCGGCGCATGGTGTCTGACCTGAACTTCCCCGTGGAGATTGTGGGGGTTCCCACCGTCCGGTCCGCCGACGGACTCGCGCTGTCCAGCCGTAACCGTTTCCTGTCCGACGACGAGCGGGAGGCAGCGCTGGTGCTGTCCCGGGCGCTGCGGCTGCTGGAGGAAAGGGCCGCCGCACGGGAACCGCTGGACCTGGAGTCGGCCGTGGACCTGGTGAAGTCCCAGCCGCTGGTGGAGCTGGACTACTTCGACGTGGTGGATCCTGCCACCCTTGAGCCTCTTGCCGAGAACTGCCGCGAGACCCCGTTCCGTGGCGAGGGGCTGGCACTCATCGCCGCCAGGGTGGGTCCGGTACGGCTGATCGACAACGTGCCGCTGAATTCGTGACCGGCACCCCTGAACTCATGACCCGGCGCAGGGGCCATTCCGCCGGCTACAGTCCCGGGTGCTCGCGGTTGGTCATGAGCTGTTCGAGGAGTGCACGCTCAGGGCGGCCAGGGTTCCGGGCCACGCACCGTCGGAGCCTCGCGCGGGAGAGCTCTTCGCCGGGGTCCTTGCTGCAGAGCAGTTCATCAATGATTTCCTGTGCCTGCCACCGGAGGGATTCGATGGCGAACTGCCTGACCTCGGCAGGGGTATCACTGGCCATCCAGGGGTCGGGGTCCGAAGGCACGCTCTGGAACAACCGCTCTGCTGACATCGGGGCCTCCTTGCACCAATCCGAAGTGGCCGGTGAGCTGGCCCCTGCGGTGTCCTCTGATCTGCGCGTAGGAATGACACTACCGCGGGAAAGACCGGTCTGTCTTCCCCGCGATAGACTGGAATTGCGATGAATCCCGAAGCAGAGTTCACACCGCCTGCCGCTCCTTTGGCGGCAGATGCGGCTATCACTCCTGCTGGTTCTGTGGAGAAGATCCTGGCCGTCGCGTATGAGCTCTTCTCCAGGCGGGGTGTCCGGGATGTGGGCGTCAACGAGCTGATCGACAAGTCCGGCGTGGCCAAGGCGACGTTTTACCGGCACTTCCCGTCAAAGGATTCCCTGGTCCTGGCCTTCCTTGAGCAGCGTGACAAACAGTGGACCGTCAACGCCATCGTTTCGGAGGCCCGCCGCCGCGGCAGCACTCCCGAAGAGCAGTTGCTGGCCATCTTCGACGTGTTTGGGGACTGGTTCCTCCGGGAAGATTTTGAGGCCTGCTCCTTCATCAACGTCCTGCTGGAGATGGGTCCCGCCCATCCGCTGGGCCAGGCCAGTATCGACTACCTGGCCAAGATCCGGGGCCATGTGCAGGCGCTCGCGGAGGAGGCCGGGCTGGTCCGTCCGGAGGAATTCGCCCGGTCCTGGCACATCCTCATGAAGGGCTCCATCATTTCCGCCACCGAGGGTGACATGAAAGCCAACAAGCGCGTGCAGCAGATGGCGGGCTGGCTGATTGAGCACCACCGGCCCGGCTCCTGATTCGCTGTCCGTCGTTCCGCAGGTTTGCGTGGCTTCAGCCGTAGCTGGGTTCTTCGGGCGCGGTCAGGTGTGAAGCAAGGTTGGGACGCCCGAAGCCCGATCGGTTAGGGTCCAGCCGCTGAGGGTTAGGTCCTTTTCTGGGTCCGGTGGGAGGACGACGGGCATGGCGTAGAAGTCGTCCCACACGGGGTCGTAGGGTGCGATGTCGTCGGGATCGATGAGGTTGTCGTCATCTGGCTCTTCACATGGGGGATCCAGCTGGTGCGGCGCGGTGTTCAGTTCCTGAACCAGGACGTTGTCTGGCCAGATGGTTGGTTCCCGGTCGGGTTGTTCGGCGGCGTAGTGGCGGCCGGTGGGTGATTTCCAGCCGGGTGGTTCGGCTTCCGTTGCTTGGGTGGGTGTCCAGCCGGTGTTGTGTTTGAGGCGGTGGTGTTTTGGGCAGAGTTGTGCCAGGTTGCTGATGCCGGTTTTGCCGCCGTGTTGCCAGGCGGTGAGGTGGTCGGCTTCGTTGTCCAGGACGTTGTTGTTGCAGCCGGGGAAGGTGCATTTGCCGTCCCGGAGCCGGAGGGCGTGTCTCATTGCTTTGGTGATGCGGTAGCTGGTGCGGCCTATTTCGAGGGGTGCGCCGTCGCGGGGGTCGATGAGGACGCGGGTGAAGGAATCCGCTCCGTCGGCGAGGAGTTTGCGGGCTATGGACGCGGGTATGGGGCCGTAGCCGTCGAGGATGGCCGGTTCGTCCGTTTGGCCGAACAGGGCGAACACGGGGACGGTGACCAGGACGTCGGCGCGGGGTGTGGGGACTTTCCCGGCTTCGGGGCTGGTTGCGCCAGGGACCGCGGTGTTGGTGCTGGTTCCCGCTTGGCCGGTGCTGTTGTCCTGGGCACCGGGGTTATTGGTTGCGTCGATGTGATCGTTGGTTCCGAAGCGAGTGTCGTCGGGGATGCCGAGGTCCGCAGTGGGTTCGTCGGACCCGACAAGCGTGGCAAGCCCGAGGAATTCATCAGGGAACTGTTCCCCCGCAACGCGTTCCCCCGCAACGCGTTGAACCTCATCGCCGGTGTCGGGGTGGCCGCTGCCGTCGCCGGTTGCAGCGGTGCTGGTGCCGGGTTGGCTGCTACGTTGTCCACCGGCGCCTTCCCTATCCCCGCTGCGCGCGAGGGTGCTGCCGATGGGCGTGCTGCCGGCTACGGCGTCTGTGGTGGTAGTTATGGCTTGGGCGGGGGTGAGGAGGTGGCGAGTGAACTCGTCAGCTCTGATCTGGGTAAGGGTCCGGGTTTCGTTGGGGCCTTGCAGGCCGCGGGCGATGGCCGTGGTTTTGTTCCAGGCCGCCAACGCGGTGTCGGCGGGGAGGTAGGCGGAGATCCAGGCCATGCCGTCCCGGTCAGGGGTGAATTCGACCCGCCGGTCGACCGCGGATTTGGCGTGGCGTTTTTCTATGGAGTTCGGGTGGTGGCGTTCGCGCCAGCCCCGAACCTTCGACCTCAACCGTGAAGGAACCAGCTGCCCAGCCGGACAGCCCCGGGCAGGATTCGGCGCATCAGGGTCCAGGAAGTGGTCCGCTAACGCCACAGCGCTGGCGTGGTCCAGGTTCTCGGTTTCGTCGGCGATGATCCTGGCGCCCTGCCAGGACAACGCCCCAGAAGACAGATTGCCGTAGACCGAGGGGAGGGAGCAGACCCGCCGGGCCTGGGTGAGGAACGCCCCGGCGGCCCCGGAGCCGATGGTCAGGATCCCGGCGATTTCTTCCACTGCCGATATTTCCGTGTAGGTGCGGTCGTGGGTGGAGGCGTCGGGTGGGGTCATGGCCTGCTGCAGGTCGAGGCACTGGGCGGCATCGCGGGCCTTGAGCGCGGCGACCTGCGCCTCGAGCCGCTTTTCCAGGCTGAGTCGCTCCAGCCGGATCCGGTAGAGCCGGTCCAAAAGATCAACCCCGGCGCCGGCGTCAGCCCCCACCGAAAAACCGGTGGCCAAGGCTTCCTCTTCAAGGAACAGCGCGTTGATGGCAGCCGTGGTGGCAAAAACACCCTCCATCACCGCTGCCGTGCCTGCGCCGTTTCCCATACCTGAATCATCGCGGGAGGGTACGACATTCTCTGTGCACGCCCGCCCCAGGAGGGAGGCCAAGGCCAAGCCAAGCCAGCCCACCGCCGTCGTAGTTCCCGCTACCCCAGCTGAAGCGTAATAGTCAGCTTGCTTATTACTTTCGGGCTTCCTAGGCTGGTAGCTGTCAGGCAAACAACTCTCGTGGCGGAACTTGGCGCGCCAAAAGCGGGCCTGGGCCGCCTCAAATGAGGAGGAACAATGTCAGAACACAACATTGCAGGCAAGAAGGTTGCATTCCTGTTGACGGACGGCGTGGAGCAGGTTGAACTGACCAGCCCCTGGCAGGCCGTGAAGGACGCCGGCGGACAGCCCACACTCGTGGCCCTCAAGAGCGGCAAGCTGCAGGGCTTCAAGGGCACGGAAAAGGGCGACACCTTTGACGTGGACCTCACTGTTGCCGAGGCTAACGCCTCCGACTTCGACGCCCTGGTCCTGCCGGGCGGCGTGGTCAACGCGGACCACCTCCGCGTGGACAAGGATGCGCAGAGCTTTACCCGGAGCTTCTTTGAGCAACACAAGCCCGTTGCCTCCATCTGCCACGGGCCATGGATGCTCATCGACGCCGGCGTGGTGCGCGGCCGTAACGTCACGTCCTACCACACGCTGGAAACAGACCTGAAGAACGCCGGGGCCAACTGGACTGACCAGGAAGTGGTGGTTGACCAGGGCCTGGTGACGAGCCGCAACCCGGGCGACCTTCCGGCATTCAACAGCAAGCTGGTGGAGGAAGTCTCCGAAGGCCAGCACGCAGGCCAGACGGCCTGACACCTTCTGTTCCCTCAGGTTTTGAAAAAGATCCCGCGCGGAGGAATTACTCCAGCCGGTAGAGTGTTGGCATCTGCAGCGGCCAGGTCCGCGCATCACACTCATTAATCTCCCTGAGGGAACACTCATGTCTACCGAAGTCTCGCCGAACGCCAGCGGCCAGTCCGTCCAATCCGAAGGAATACAGCCCGCCGCGCCGGAGAAGATGTCCCGGGAGTCCGTGACCATCATCAGCACGCTGCTGGTGGCCACGTTCGTGGTCATCCTCAACGAGACCATCATGAACGTCGCCCTCCAGCGGCTCATGGTCGACCTGCAGGTGGATGCCCCCACCGTCCAATGGCTCTCCACTGGGTTCATGCTGACCATGGCAGTGGTCATTCCCACCACCGGCTTCATCCTCCAGAGCCTGTCCACCCGCAAGGTTTTCATGCTTGCCATGGGGCTCTTCGCCGGCGGCACCGCCCTCGCGGCCGTGGCACCCGGATTCGAGATCCTGCTGCTCGCCCGCATTGTCCAGGCGGGCGGCACGGCGATCATGCTGCCGCTGCTGATGACCACCATCCTCACGCTGGTGCCGCTGGCGAAGCGCGGCGCAGTTATGGGCAACGTCAGCATCGCCATCTCGGTGGCGCCGGCCATGGGGCCCACTGTTTCAGGCCTGATCCTGGAGCACTTCACCTGGCGCTTCATGTTCGTGTTCGTCCTGCCCGTGGCCCTGGCCGCGCTGGCAATCGGTGCCAAATACCTCACCAACGTTGGCGAAGCCGAGCGGACCAAGCTGGACTTCCTTTCCGTCCTGCTGACCGTTCCCGCGTTCGGCGGACTGGTCTACGGCCTGAGCCAGATCGGCGGCGGCCACGGCGGGCAGGCCGGTCCGGGCGCGGGTGCCATCGCGGCACTGGTGATTGGCGTCGCCAGCCTGGCAGTCTTCGTCCTGCGGCAGGTTCGACTGCAAAAGGCCGAGGCCCCACTGCTGGACCTCCGTGCGTTCAACTTCCGGATGTTCACCGTCTCGGTGCTGCTGATGGTGGTGGCCATGATGGCGCTGTTCGGCGGCGTCATCCTGCTGCCGCTTTACCTTCAGGAAATCCGCGGCCTGGGATCCCTCGAAACGGGCCTCGCGCTGCTCCCGGGCGGCCTCGCGATGGGCCTGCTGGGCCCGGTCATCGGCCGGCTCTTCGACAAGGTGGGCCCGCTGCCGCTCACCGTCACCGGTTCCATCCTGATGGTTCTCACCTTGTGGCAGTTTTCAATGCTCGACGCCGGCACGGCAGTCTGGTGGATTGTCACCCTGCATGTGGGGCTGAGTTTCGGGCTGGCACTGCTGTTCACTCCCGCGTTCACCACCGGCCTGAACCCGCTCCCGCCGCACCTGTACTCGCACGGTTCTGCGATCATGAGCACCACGCAGCAGGTGGCCGGTGCGGCCGGGACGGCGCTGCTGGTATCCATCTTCGCGGTGGTGTCGGCGACGTCGGGCCTCGTCGCCGGGATGAGCGCCGCCTTCCTGACGGCAACCGTCATAGCCTTTGCCGCCGTCGTGCTTTCGGCGATGATGCGCAAGACGGAAGGCGTAACCGCAGGACACGGCGCAGGGCACTGACTGGCAAGCAAATGAAATAGCCCTTGCACCCCTCGGGGGTGCAAGGGCTTTTTTGCTTTGTTACCCGGCGTAGAACTCCGCCAGCTCCTTGACGAGGACGTCCGGTGCCTTGATGGCGCCGTCGTGTCCATACCCGGGAAGGATGGTGTAGCTGGAACCGGAGAGGACGTCGTGGATCTGGCCGCACGCCACTCCGAAGTAGGCCGGGCTCTTCTCGCCCACCACGATCAGGGTTTCCAGCGGCAACGCCAGGAAAGGTTCGGCCGGCATGTCCGCGGCGATGATCGCCTTGATTTCGCGGACGCCGGTGCGCATCAGTTCGCGCTGCTGCTTGCCCTCGGATGTGCCGGCGGTCAGTTTGTTGGCCAGGGTCAACATGGACAGCGGCATCCGGGACGAGAACGGCCCGCCTTCTTCGAGCCCGCGCTGGATCACGGCGAGGGCGCGGTCGTCATCACCGGCGGCAGCCGCGGCCTCATATTCAGCGATCCACTCCGCCTTGACGGAATGGTTGACGGAGACGGCGGGGTCGTACACGGCGAGCCGCTCCACCGGCAGGGTCCGCGCCGCGTGAAGGGCCACGGCGCCGCCGAAGCTGTGGCCGAAGACATCCGTGCTGGACGTGTGTTTCATGACGGTGTCCAGGTCGCGGATGTCCACATCCAGCGTGTAATCCTCCGGCTGGGGCGACGACGATCCCCGGCCGCGGCGGTTGAATGTGTGCACCGGGCGGCCCAGGGCTGCGCTGAGCTTCTGTGCGAACTTGGTGTAGTCGGCCGCGGTGACCATGGAGGGCGGGATGACTACTACGCCCGAACCGGCGGAAGCAAGTTCCGCGCCGGTGGAGAAGAGCTCCAGAGTGCCGCCGTCGGGGGTCCTGATGTTCTCACGCGTCATGGTCCGAGCCTAGCCGAGCAAGCTGGGCGTCAGCATCACGCCGCCCGGATGCTGCTCAGGAGAAACGCGCGGTGCCTTGTGAGTTTTTGTCCAGATACGGTGAGTTCCAAGCCGTCGAAGTCGCCATATCTGGACAAAAACTACTGTGAGTCTTGCAGAGGTTGGTCTGGGACCAGCTGGCAGTGTTGATGCCGGTCGTTCTGTCTGGTGCGTGACTCGAAAAACAACTTGCCCCTTGGGGTGCGTTTCCCCCGACTTGTCCGCACTGGGTGGAGCGGCCGGCGTTGACCTGTCCCACGTCGGTGGCTTGATTAGAAGCTTGCCCAGCCTTTGCAGGCTGTGGCTCATCACAGTTTTGCCTCGAAGTGACTCGTCACAGATTCAATGCTGGCCGTCATGCGGCCGTTCTTGCCCGTTCGAAAGGAAGGAAGGTGGCAGCGTTGACTATCGTTGCTCAGACCCGCCCGTTCGTCATCGGCGTGGACTGTCACGCCCGCACCCACACTTACGTCATCATTGAGGCCAGCACCAAGCGACAAGTCGCGAGCGAGCAGTTCCCGACCACCCCGGCAGGGCTCTCCCGTGCACTTGCCTGGGTAGGCCGAAGGACAGACGGCGATATGGCCTGTCTATGGGCCGTCGAGGGTATCGGCTCCTATGGGGCACGTCTGGCCAGGGCAGTAACCGACGCCGGCTACGATGTCACCGAAGCTCCACGGATGAACGCCCGGGGTCGTCGGGGGATCGGCAAATCCGACCCGTTGGACGCGGCCGCCATCGGAACCGCTGTCCTAGGCCTGGAGGAGTCCCAGCTCCGAGCTCCGAGACGGGATGAAGGAACCCGTGCCGGACTCCGGATCCTGAGCGCAGCACGGGATCAGTTGGCCAGGGACCGTACATTGAATGCCAACGCACTCCTCGCCCTACTCCGGGCACATGATCTTGGGATCGACGCACGCAAACCGCTGGTTCCCGCCCAGATTGTCACGATCACGAGATGGCGGGAACGACAGGAACCGATCGAATTATCAATCGCCCGCGAGGAAGCAGTCCGGTTGGCGCGCCGCGTCCTCGAAGTGACCACCCAGCTAACTGCGAACCAGAAGCGCATGACAGAGCTGATCCAGCAAAGCCCCGCAGCGCCGCTATTGGAGATGGTGGGAGCAGGGGCCGTCACGGTCGCTACGGTCCTGACAGCTTGGTCGCACCCAGGAAGGGTCCGCAGCGAAGCTGCCTTCGCCTCACTGGCAGGGGTGAATCCCTTACCAGCCTCAAGCGGGAACACTGTCCGGCACAGGCTCAACCGGGGTGGTGATAGGCGCCTCAACCGGGCCTTGCACACCATCACCATGACCCGGATGACTCATGACCCTGGAACGCGGGACTACGTGGCCAAACGCACGCAAGAAGGCCGTAGCTACCGTGAAATCCGCAGATCCCTCAAGCGCTACATCGCCCGAATCCTCTACCGCCAACTCAATGCCCTCTACGCCACCACCGCGGAGCCGATCCCATCAGCCGGCGCCGGGGCAGGACGAAGAGAGTCCCAGCTACTTGTAGCGCTCTGCTGAGGGTTTGCGCAGGTTTGTCCAAGGTTTGGATCAAGGTTGTTGCTGGGTCCGTGCGAGGGGGTCTAGCGTCGGGTCATTACTCGTTGGGGGTTCGGGCTTTCGGTAATTGGGGATTGCCGCGGATCTTTTCGTAGAAAGTCTGTGGGGGATGTCTACACTTCAGGGCCTTATTCGGCCTGCCATTTTTCGGTTCGCCCGTCCCGGTTTTCATGCGGTAAGAGGCCTTGTCACCGTGCTTGCCGTCGTCAGTCTCACCATCGCGGGGTTCAGCGCCCCGGCGTTTGCCGCACCTTCGGTGGTTGCGAAGCCTGCGGCGGCGGCCTCAACATTTTTGCAGGCTCCGGCGGTGGCTCCGGCGCAGTCGACGCCTTCGGTGCAGGCGGGTGTGTTTGTCCCGGTAACGGGCAGAGCGCTGGACACCCAGATTGGGTTTGGTGGCATCACCGGGCCTGTTACCCCTAACACCTGGTACCCGTTCCAGATTTTGGGCCAAGCTGGGGTTCCTTCTACTGGTGTGGATGCCGTGCTGGTGACCCTTACGGTGGTGGGCGGAACCGAGGCCAACGCAGCGCAACTGGTGCCGAACACGGCTCGGCAGCGGGAAACCACAGTGCTCTTCTCTGGCGTGAGCGACACGGTGTCGAACTCGGCGATCATTGCCGTCGGCAGCGACGGGAAGCTCGCCCTGATTTCTTCCACACCACAGCAGTTCATGGTCGATGTGCAGGGCTACTTCACCGCGGGCGATATACCGGCGCCGGGTGGTTTCGTGTCTGTGCCTGCCTCCCGGGTCATCGACACGCGTGTGGGCATCGGTTACCCGGCCGGTGCCTGGACGGGAACTGGCATCAAGAGCCTGACATTGAAGGGCAAGGGCGGCGTGCCGGATACGGCGTCGGCGGTCTTCGCGAACATCACCCTGATCAGCACCGACGCTGCGCACCCTGTGATCGCGACGCTTCCTGGTGGCGGCTTCGACGGTGGGGGAGGGCCGGGAACATCACTGAGCTTCAGGGGCAATGAAATCACCGCCGTGGCGGCGGTGCTGAATCTGAATGCGGCAGGTGTGGTGGATATCAGCCATTCCCTGTCAGCGACAGGTGTCCAGGTCGTGGTGGATATTCAGGGCTACTTTGACGGGCAGGTCTCCGACAGTGCCTTCACCACTGTCGAGTCGCGGATCTATGACACTCCTGCGCTCAACTCTCCGATCCCGGCGGGCGGAAGGGTCGAGGTGCAGATCGCCGGAGTTGGAGGACTTCCTGCAGCGTCGACGAACCTTGCCGGTGTTGTCATGAACGTGACGCCCTTGAGCGGCGGGTTCGGGTTCTTGCGGTTGTGGCCCTCGGACGAGCCCGAGTCCGATGTCAGCATGGTCAACTACAACGTGGATTCGGTCTCCAACACCGTCGTGGTGCGGCCCAGCGCGACCACGGGCAAGATCATGATTTACAACGAAGGCGCCAGCTCTGTCCATGTCATCCTTGATTCGCAGGGCTGGTTCAAGACTGCCAACCTGCTGCCGCCTGTCACCGTCAGCGGAACCGAATCCGGGTCACGGGGTAAAGCCTCCATGATCCCGCATACCCTGACCGATGCGGCCAAACTGGATCTGAATCCGACCAACGGCAACGCTGTCCTGACCGGCCGGCTGTTCAATATCCGGGGGATCGGGCAGGACGTGAACCTCGCCTGGCGTTACAACTCCAGGTATGACCACCGCCCGACCCTGTCGATGGGGCGGCTGGAAACAGCGCTGCGGATCGACCCGTCGACCGGGAACATGATCTACACCGCCCCGGACGGCGGCTGGTACACCTTCGCCCTCACCGCAGGCACGTACGCGATGGCGCCGGAGCTGAACGCCTCGCTGACGAAGATCTCGGCCAGCGAGTACCGGCTGCGGTTCAACGACACCGGCATCACGAACGTGTACCAGGACGATGGGACGAACTTCGCCCTGGTTCAGTCCTTTGATGCGAACACCACGAACCCGAACACCGTGACCTACACCTACGGCAACGGTCGCCTGACCCAGACCACGGACACCCAGGGCCGCACCGTCTCCTACGTCTATAACGATTCGCGGAACCTGAACCAGCCCTCCGCGATCACGGACAACTCACTGAACCGGACCGTGAGCATCGAATACGGCGGCGGCGAGGGGCGGATGTCCAAGATCACCGACGCGACTGGAGCGGTCCACAGCTTCGCCTACACCAACGGCAAGCTCAGCTCCTTCACCGACGGACGCACCAACGTCACCGCCCTCGCGTACGCGGCGGACGGCTGGGTGAACACCCTCACCTACGGGCAGGGCACGTCCGTGGCCGCGACGTGGACGCTGACCCACAACGCCGACGGAAGCTTGACCTACCTGACCGACCCGAACAGCAAGCAGACCACCTTCACCCTGGACGGAAGCAAGACCCGGGTCCTGACAAGCACGGACCCGAACGGCAACAACACCACGGCCACCTTCGACGGACACGACAACCGCCTCACCACCACGAACGGCCTGGGGCAGACCACCACCGCCGCGTACAACGTGAACAACTCCCTGACCAAGATCACTTCCCCGCTGGCCGGGGCCACCGGCACGGCCGGGGATGTGTCCTTCACCTACCCGACCGCGGTCGGGGATCCGCTGCTGAACTACCGTCCTGACACGACCACGAACAGTGAGGGCAACACCAGCACCATCCAGTACGATCCGAACACGAAAAGCCCCTCGGCGTTCCTGACCCCGGACAACCTCGGCGGCACACCCAGGAAGTACTACCAAGGCGACGCGGAAGGGACGACCTGCGGCGCCAAGCCCGGGGCCGTGTGCCGGTCCACCGACGGGAAAGGCAATGAAACCAGCTACGCCTACGACGCCGCCGGCAACCCGGTAACAATCACCAGGCCCGCGCCGCTCGGCTCCATCACCTACACGTACGACGCCGCGGGCAGGATCGCGACGGCCAAGGACGGAAAGAACCAGACCGCCACCTACACCTACGACAACAACGACCGCGTCACCCAGATCCGCTACGCCACAACCTGTGTGTCGGCGAGCTGCGTCGCCTACACCTACGACAAAGCAGGGAACCTCACCACTAGGGTCGACGCGGCCGGAACCACCACCTACACCTGGGACGCCCAGAACCGGCCGACCGGGAAAACCATCGGCGGGGTCACCACCACCCTGACCTACGACGGCGCCTCAAACATCCTCACCTTCGTCGACCCGCTCGGCACCGTGAACTACCGGTACGACGCGGCGAACCGGCTGACCGCCCTGGCAGAACCCGGCGGCTCATGCCCCGCCACCCCGGCATTCCCGAACAGCACCAAATGCACCGGCTTCGACTACGACAACGCAAACCGCCGCACGGTCACCAAGTACCCCAACGGGGTCAAAAACACCACGACGTACGACGGGGCCGGCAAGATCACCGGCATCACCGCGACCAACACCGGCAACACTGTCCTGGCCAGCCGCGCCTACACCTACACCCTCAACGGGGCCAAGGACGGCGCACAGCGCAAAACCATGACCACCGAGACCGGCACCGTCACCACCTACGGCTACGACAAACTCAACCGGCTCACCTCCGCCGTCGCCGGCACCATCACCGAATCCTGGACCTACGACGCCAACAGCAACCGGCTCACCGAAGCCAAAACCGGAGCCGCCACCATCTACTCCACCTACAACGCCGCGGACCAGCTCTGCTGGTACGGCCCCAACGCCGGTAACTGCGCAACCCCGACCACGGGAGCCACCAAGTACACCTACGACGCGAACGGCAACTTCACCGGCGGCGGCTCCGCCTCCAACCTCACGTATAACGTGTTCGACCAATTCACGTCCGGTACTAACGGCTCAACGACGACCAACTACACCTACGCCGGAACCCGCAACGACGAACGCACCAGCGCCGGCTCAGCCTCGTTCCTCAACGGCTCCCTGGGCATCACCCGGCTCACCAGGAGCAGCGGGACAACCTCGTTCATCAGGGACCCCGACGGCGGCCTCGTCAGCATGCGCGACAGCGGCGGCGCCAGCCACTACTACACGACCGATGCCCTGGGTTCCGTCATCCTGCTAACAGACAGCGCCCAAGCCAAAGCCGCCACCTACGGCTACGACTCCTGGGGAGAGAGCACCGGCACCACAGGAACCAAAGCAGCCACCAACCCCTGGACCTACGCCGGCGGCTACAATGACACCACCAGCAACCGCATCAAATTCGGAGCCCGCTACTACCACCCCGCCCGCGGCCGCTTCACCCAACCCGACCCATCCGGCCAAGAAGCCAACCGTTACCTGTACGCGGTCGCCAACCCTTGCAATGTCACTGATCCTACGGGGCTGGATTCGTGGTCGTGCTTTACGAACTGGTTCGGGCTGACGACCGGCATAGTCGCCTTCGGAGCAGGTGTTCTCTCGGCGCCATTTTCTTTCGGCACGGGTCTTCTAGTCGCCGCCGGCGGCGCTGGCGTCGTATTCTCCGGAATATCAGCGATAAAGGACGGGTGTTATTGATGCTGGGCAAGATGGCAAGAGCAGTTTTCGTGGTTGTAGCTGTATTATCGGCCGCACTCATAGTGGTGCTCCTGGCCGTCAATCGAACCGATTTGATAGCAATCCCAGCTACTCTGCTCATCGTCAGCGTCGGGATTTTGCTCCTCAATTGGAGAAGGAGCAACAGATAGTAGCGCCCCAACTCGTTCTATGTGAGGCCGGTTGTGTTCCACTTCCTTGGAAAAGGGACACCCCCGGTGGGACACTCCCCGCGGATCCGGATTGGCTGGATTCCCCGTAATCTGGCCGTCCCATATGTTGTCCCAAAACCCGCGCCACAATCACCTGTCATACGACAGCTTTCGGTACGGGGCAGGCCACTAGATTAAGGTGCTCTTGACGTGAGGCAGGAGGATCAACGCAATCACCAGGGCAGTGGGTACAGCGAGCTCCTTGTCAGCTGTCTTAGAAATCAACAGCTTTTCAAGACACGTGGCCAAGGGCGTCTGAGCCTGTCGAGTGGGCAGGAAAACAGGGGCTCCCTTCGTCTCAGAAATACGTCTCACCACAAATCGTCTCGGTGCAGGCGCCTCGGGGACTTTTCGAGTCAGGACAGTCCGCTAGGGGAAGGGATCGGCTGGTGACTTGCCCGGCACTATAGACAGGTCAGTACAGTCGCCAGTTACCCTTGTGCTACTCCACAGTAACTGTGGTCGAGATGGGGGTCTCTAGTCATGGGTAATGTTCCTTCCGAAAAGGATCTCGAGTTCTTGACGCTGATACTCGGAGGCCTTGAATCGAAGTATCCAAGGACACAGGCATGGGACGAAAGTCCGTTCAAGTGGGTCCTTACCCAACCCTCAGCGGCAAAGGGCTCAATTGCTCGCCAGCTCGTCACGGCATGGGCAAACCTGCACGGACTCTTCCCCCTGCAGGTTACGAAGGACAATCAGATGTACCTGGATCTGAATGATGTCCTCATCCAAGTGAAGTTCTCTACTCTTTGGGACACTGGCTATTACCGCTTCCAGCAGATCCGCGCGAAGGACTACGACTACTGCCTTTGCTTTGGCTTAGCCCCCTTCGACATGAATGCCTGGTTAATCCCGAAAGCGCTTCTGGATACCCATGTCATAGGAACGAAAGGGCAACATACTGGTGCGGGCTCCGGCGAAACCTGGTGGCTTGAAATATCACCTAATGGTGCAGAACCATGGCTTGAGGAGTGCGGCGGCCAACTGAATACGGTGGCTCAACAATTGAGGGAACTGGCAGGCAAACCATAGGCGCCCATAGTGGTCCACGAGATGCCAGGCGAGCCCGTCGTGGAGAACTCGCTGTGACACGCCTCATAACGATTCGAGGGCAATGCGTGTCCGCAATGCTTTGCCCGTACTACGCTGTATCTACCGGAGGCGGGGACCCACCCATTGGGCGAGTCCCCACCTGTAGAAACGAACAGGCCGCTACTTCTCCTTAACGGTCGTGTTCGGGTTTGCCTTTCCGTGCTTGCTAGTCACGTAACGGCCAGTGATGGCGCTCCGGTAGTGTCCGCTACCGGAGCCCTTGCTGCTTTTTCCCTTCCCTGCCATATCAATCACCTACTTTCCGCGTGGCCATTTCTGCTTGCATGCAGGGCCAAACTTCCGCCATGCCTAAGCCCGGCGACTCTTAAATCGTAGGGCGAGTGTGGGAAATGTCTCCCGTAATTTATCGGCGTGTCGCCGGAATTACGTTCTTCGCTTCTACTAATATCCCGCTTCTTAAAGCTCCATAGGGGACGAAAGGGGATTTCCAAGTCAGAATGGTCTAGTGAGGCAACTGGGTTACACCCGGGTCAGTACTTCCAGCCAGGACGGCCAGCTGCAGCTGGATGCACTGGTCGCGGCCGGTGTGCAGAGACGTGACGTCTTCGCCGATGTGACGTCCGGAAGCAAGACGGCGATCGAACGGCCGGGAATGAAAAGACTCCTCGAGTACGCCGAAGAAGGCGACACCGTCGTTGTGTGGCGGGTTGACAGGCTGGGCCGGTCGCTGATTGACGTGCTGAACACGGTGGCCCTGCTGCGCGGCCGCGGCATCCAGGTCCGGTCTATTTCCGATGGCATCGACCCTGCAACCTCGACCGGCCGGCTGATGCTGAACATGTTCGCAACCCTTGCCGAGTATGAGCGCGAGCTCATCGTCGAGCGGGTCAATGCAGGCATCGCCGCCGCGCGACAAAACGGCTCACGCTTCGGCCGCCCGCTGTCCGACCCGGCCGTTATCGCGGACAAACTCGCGATCGCCCAGGACGCCCGCGCCAAGGGACGCACCGCCGAGGACGCTGCACGTCTCGTTGGCTGGAGCCGCGCAACACTTTACCGCCACCAGCAAGCCCGCGCTGCACGCGAGAGCACCACGGCCTAGCTCGGAAACTACGAGCTGCTGAAGACTGGGTTGTCGGCCCTAATTGGCCAGGGCCCAGGTCCACTGCACGGACCTCGCTCCGCTCGGACTGTAGAAGCGTCTTTCTGGTTTTTTGCTGCTGTCCTTCGGATCGTACGTGCCCGCTCCACCGGCTCAACCGTCCTGCGGACGGCTGCGCAGCCGATGCCTTGTGTCGGCGCTTCGCTTATTTCCTCCTACAAGCCATCCGCTGCTTGCCCTTCGGGTTGCCCCGGCTCCGTCGGGCACAGCTCCGCGCTGCTCCGCCAGCAGGCAAAAAACGCCCTGGGGAGAGGGGACGTTAGCCGGTCACCAAAGCCGCCCCACTCACCGGATCCTCAGCAAAGGACGAGAGAAACCATGAACGATCGCATTGCACGCGTAGCCTTGACCCGCCTCTTCGAACCCGGCGACCGCATCGGCCTGGCCCTCGTGGGCAGGCTCGGCGCGTACGCCGCGTTGCGGCTCGCGACCGGGGCCCAACCCACCCACAGCCTTCCGGATATCACGGCCGAAGAACTGGCGGCCGCGCTGAAGCGCTGGGCGCCCCGGGTGCCGGAACTTGACCCGGAAAAGGACCTGGCCGCCATCGAACGCCTGGGCGGCGGGTTCCTCATCCCGGGAGATGAGCACTGGCCGGAAGGCCTGGACGACCTGCCCGACGCACCCTACGGGCTCTGGTACCGGGGTAACATCGACAACGGCATCCCCGCACCGTCCCGGTGCGTGGCACTGACCGGTTCCCGGGACTCCACCAGCTACGGCGCCTCCGTGACAGGGGACATGGCGTATGGGTTGGCCCAACGTGGAATCTGCGTGATCTCAGGGCTGGCCTATGGCATCGATGCGCACGCGCACCGGGCCGCTTTGGCCGGAAGCCAGGGAGAAGGACCGGCGACCCTCGCGGTACTGGCCGGAGGCCTTGACCGGGACTACCCGTCCGGCAACGCTGACCTCGCGGCCGCGATCCGCGGCAACGGCCTGACGCTCTCAGAGCTCCCGCCCGGTTCCGCCCCGACCCGGTACAGGTTCCTCCAGAGGAACCGCATCATTGCCGCCCTAGCCGGGGTGACCTGTGTCGTGGAAGCCCGTTGGCGCTCGGGGGCACTGAACACCGCCCACCACGCCGAAACCATTGCCCGGCATGTCGCGGCCGTCCCCGGGAGCGTGCACAGCGCCAACTCGGCAGGATGCCACCGGCTCCTGAAGGAAGGCGGGGCGGTGCTGGTGTCCGACGCGGCCGAACTGGCCGAACTCCTCGCAGGCTGAGCCCTTCAGGTGGCCGTCCCGTTTCCGGGGCGGTCACCGCGAGCGGTCCGCCGTCGTGGCCCGCTTGCGCTGTGGTTGGTAGCGGCGGACCGCCATTTCGCAAACACTGTGCCGGCGACCATGGGCGCGCGGCCGCCGAAGTTCGAGGTGCCGAAAGCAAGCCCGGGGTGCTGAGGGAAGGTTCGCTGAGCTCACCAGGAAAGGGCGTCCGCTGGCGCGGCCGGCTGTGGGTCCAGTGCCGGCTCCGCAGGCCTCCGCCGCCCCTGGCTCTGATCTGTCTACGGTTTTGGCTGCTGTCCTAACGGATTGTACGTGTCCGCTCCGGCCCGTCTAGCCCCTCCTTCGTCGGGGCCTGCGGCGCGCGAATTTCCCTGCGGCGCTCCTTCGTCGCTGATTTCCTCCGGGAATTTCCCGCCCCTTGCCCTGCGGGTAGACGGGCCTCCGTCGGCCACAGCTCCGCAAGCTTCGCCAGCAGCCAAAACAACAAGGGGGAGAGAGGAGCTGGCCGGTCACCATTAGCCGCCCCACCCACCATCATCCTCAGCAAAGGACTTTCAACATGACTGATGCAATCCGCATTTCCAGCCCCGCCGACATCCTCGGTTTCATCCCGCACTCCCTCGGGTTCGTACCGCGTGAATCCTTTGTGTTCCTGACCACGCGGGGTAAGACGCTCGGCGCGACGCTCCGCGTCGACGCTCCCGCGGCCGCGGAACCCGCCGGTTTCGCCGCCTCCATGAGGGAATACCTCGCGCTGGACACTCAGGCCACGGCGGTGCTGCTGGCCATTTACACGGCCAGCACCCCCGCGCCCGGGCAGCCTCGCCCGTTCCACGACCACGTCGAGGCCGTTATCGAGGCGCTGGACACTGCAGGGACTCCGCTGCGGGACGCGTGGCTGGTCACTCCGTCGCACTGGCAGAACCTGCTGTGCGACAGTGACGCCGGGTGCTGCCCGCCCGAACCGCTGGAATCCATCACGGACGGGCAGTTGAACGCGGAGCTGGTGTTCCGTGGCAGCAGCTACCAAAAGACGCCCGGCACGACCTACGCGCGGTTTGCAGGCCCGGAAGACAGGGAGGAACAGATTCGTCACGCGCTCCCGGGAGTGCTCGGCGCGCAGCTGGCCCCGGGCCGGGAACTTTGGGCCGAGGCCCTGACCCGGGATGGATGGATGGATCCGGACACAGCTGTGGAGCTGCTGGCCTGTTTCCAGCGCCCGGACCTGCGCGACACGTTGTTCTGCAACGTGATCGACCCGGAGTTGCCGGACGCCGAGGGAAGCGGCAACCTGCTCGTGGGGGAGGGGATCACGCCTGACTGGGACCGCGTGGACCGGGCGCAGGAAACCGCACGGGACCTCATCGACGCCGCGCCGGAAGGCTACCGGGCGCCCCTGCTGACCCTGATCGGGTGGCTGGCATACCTCAAAGGCCAGTCGTCAGTAGCTGGAAACCACTTCAAGCTGGCCCTGGCTGACACACCGGGTTACCGGCTCGCGGAACTGATGGACCAGCTGGTGGGCCGGGGAACGATCGCCCCGGTCGCCAAGAACCAGGACACCGCCTACAAGCGGCACCGCTAGAAGGGCGGGGCCGGACCGGGACAACGGTCCGGCCCCGAAGTGCGCGGGCGGCCTCCCCCGCTGGCGCGGGCGCAGCGCCACAAGCGGGAAACGGCCGGACGCCGGGCTACAGTGGAAAAGGAACACGATCCACTAGAGCCTGGGGGCAGCACATGAGCCACGAGTACATCCTGACGGACGACGACGCAGCACCTGCCGATGCCACCCATGCCCAGGACATCCTCGAGCTCTCCATGTTAACCGTGCCGCAGCCAAGCGCCCCCATCGTTGATATCTCCTGGGAGAAATCCCCGCTGGACCTGTAAATTCCTGCAACGATGACGCTGCAGCACTGAGTTTCCTTTTGCTGAGGGAAAACTGTGGCCGGCCCCAAGGGGGCCGGCCACAGCCCTTTAACGATGAAAAGGGCCTCGCTTCGCTCGGGCTGTAGAAGCGTCTTTCTGTTTTGGCTGCTGTCCTGACGGATTGTACGTGTCCGCTCCGGCCCGTCTAGCCCCTCCTTCGTCGGGGCCTGCGGTGCAGGAAATGTCCCTGCGGCGCTCCTTCGTCGCTGATTTCCTCCGGGAATTTCCCGCCCCTTGCCCTTTACGGGTAGACAGGCCTCCGTCGGCCACAGCTCCGCAAGCTTCGCCAGCAGCCAAAACAACAAGGGGGGAGAGGGGACGCTGGCCGGTCACCACAACCGCCCCAGGCGACAACAGGGTCCACGCCTGCACCCATTCCACCCGCTTGACAGACATAGAAGCGTCTGTGGTGGGCTCACCCTTTGAAGTACGCCGAGATGTCCGCCACCAGTTCGTTGACCGCCGCCGGGATCGAGCCGTGGAAACCTTTGGGGGAGAGCTCGTAGGTGCTCCCCGGAACGGCAGCGTGCAGCCGCTCCGCCGTGACCTTGTAGTAGCTGGGGCTCTTGCCGCCCGCCATGAAATGGGTATTGGCGGGCAGCACGCTGAAGTCCCTGGCATGGTCGGCCTCCTTGTAGGCGGCCCGCAGTTCGCGCACGCCGCTGGGCATCACCTCACGGAACATCCTGTTGACCTTGGTCCGTGAGAGCAACGCCATCAGCCCGGCAAGGACGGGTTCCGGGATACGGGCCAGGGCCGACCCCGGGGATGTCGCCTTCTTCATGTGCGCCAGGGCGTGGCCCACCCTGCCGTTGTTGACCGCGTCCTCAAACCCGTCCAGCCAGGCGGTATCGATGCTGCCGTCGATGTTCACGGCTGCGTCGTACACGGCGAGCTTGTCCGGGACATGCGGGCTTCCGGTGAACTCCTGGATCGCGTTCAAGGCCACGGAGCCACCCAGGCTGTGGCCCAGGATGTTCCTGGCACCCGTGGCCTCAAGGACCGAGCGGACGTCGGCGATCTCGGTGCCCATGCTGTAATCGGCCGGCTGTTCGGAGGAACGGCCGCGTCCCCGGCGGTCGTACACGTCCACTGCCCAGCCCTCACCCAGGCCCTTGGCGAGGGCGATGGAGAACGGCCGGTAGATCAGGGCCGTCAGGAACGCTCCACCGATCAGCACCACCCGGCGTTCCCCCGGGGCACCCACCGTGCCGTAGCTGTACAAGGCCAGGCGGCCGCCGTCGTGTGTTGGAAGGAACCGTTCTTTCACCCGCCCCATCCTAGGCGGGAGCGGGCGCGCGAAGTCCCGGTAAACTTGATGACTGTGACTTCCCAAAACACCCCCGCCCCCAAGAACGCCCCCGAGCCCCTCGACGCCAGCGAGCAGATGCGGATCCGCATGGAGAAGCGCGCCAAACTGATCGAGCGCGGCACGGAGGCCTATCCGGTGGGAGTGGAGCGGACGCATTCGCTCGCCGAGATCCGGGAAAAGTACGCCCACCTCGAGGCGGACGACACCACCGGAGACATCGTTGGCGTCACCGGCCGCGTGGTGTTCATCCGCAACACCGGCAAGCTTTGCTTCGCAACCCTCCAGGAGGGTGGCACCGACGGCAAGGGAACCCGCCTCCAGGCCATGCTCAGCCTGGCCAGCATCGGGGAGGAAGCGCTCGCCGACTGGAAGGCCCTGGTGGACCTTGGTGACCACGTGTTCATCAAGGGCGAGGTCATCTCCTCCCGCCGCGGCGAGCTCTCCATCATGGCCGACTCCTGGGCCATGGCCTCCAAGGCGCTGCGCCCGCTGCCGGTGCTGCACGCCGAACTGAATGAGGAAACCCGTGTCCGGCAGCGCTACGTGGACCTGATGGTCCGCGACGAAGCGCGCGAGATGGTGTACACCCGCGCTGCCATCACCCGCTCCATCCGCGAAACGCTGTTCCGCCACAACTACGTGGAAGTCGAAACCCCCATCCTTAACCTGGTCCACGGCGGCGCACTGGCCCGTCCGTTCGAGACGCACATGAACGCGTTCGACCAGAAGATGACCCTGCGAATCGCCACCGAACTGTACCTGAAGCGGGCCGTGGTGGGCGGCATCGACCGCGTCTACGACATGGGCCGCGTGTTCCGGAACGAGGGCGTGGACTCCACCCACAGCCCCGAATTCACCACCCTTGAGTGCTACGAGGCGTGGGCTGACCAGTTCGTCATGGCGGAGCGCATCAAGGAGATCATCCTGGACGCCGCTGACGCCGTGGGCGCCGGCCGCACCATCCAGACCGAGGCCGGCGAGATCAACCTCGACGGCGAGTGGGCCTGGCTTGCCGTTTACCCGGGGCTGTCCGACGCCGTCGGGCAGGAAATCACTCCGGACACCCCGCTTGAGGTGCTTCGCGAAGTGGCGGAAAAGCACGAGGTCAAGGTGGACCCCAAGTGGGACGCCGAAAAGCTGGCCGTGGAGCTCTTCGGCGAGATCGTGGAACCCACCCTGCTGAACCCCACGTTTGTCTACGACTACCCGCCCTCCGCCCAGCCGCTGGCACGCCCGCACCGCAAGGACGGCCGGCTCATCGAAGCCTGGGACCTGATCATCGGCGGCATGGAACGCGGCACGGCCTTCTCCGAACTGATCGACCCCGTCATCCAGCGCGAGCGGCTCACGGAGCAGTCCCGCCACGCCGCCGCCGGCGATGACGAGGCCATGCAGCTGGACGAGGACTTCCTGCGGGCGCTGGAGTACGGCGCACCGCCCATGGGCGGCATCGGGCTGGGCATTGACCGCCTGGTGATGCTGTTCACCGGCGCAGGCATCCGGGAGACCATCCTCTTCCCCCTGCTAAAGCCCGAAGGCCAGTAGGAATGGAATATGTAGCCGTCCTCTTGCCCTCCGTAGTGGTGGGCCTCCTTTTCTGGTTTGCCATGAAGGCGATTTTCAATGCCGACAAATCAGAGCGGCAGGCGGAAGCCCGTGCCCAGGCCGAGGCCGACGCGCGGGCGGCAGAGTCCGCCGAACGCCGGCAGACCGACGAGCCGCCGTCCGGCCAGCCGAACCCCGAAGCCAAATAAAAACCCCTAATCTTCTGCGGTTATCCCCATGGAACCATTAGGCGCTTTGACGCGTTGCCATAAAGAGAGTCATACTTTTTAGGGAAACATCCTGCTTTTCTGAAAAACCACCCTTTCCAAGAGGAAGACGTTAAATGGCACAGAAAGTAAACATCATCCTCGTTGATGATCTGGATGGGGGATCCGCAGACGAGAATGTGAAGTTCGGCCTTGACGGGACGAACTACGAGATTGACCTTTCGGCGGCCAATGCCGCTGAACTCCGGTCTTCGCTGGAGCGCTTTATAGCTGCTGCACGGAAGGCATCGGGAGGCCGCACCGCCGCCCGCACGCCCAAGGCTCCGGCCGGCGGCCGCAGCAATGATTCAGCCCAGATTAGGCAGTGGGCCCGGGATAACGGGTACACCGTAAACAGCCGGGGCCGAATTCAGGCGGAAATCCAGGAAGCCTACCAAAAGGCAAATTCCTAGCAGCAGCCAGGATCTGGTTAAACCCTGCTTCCCCTCACCGGGAAGCAGGGTTTTTTCTGTTTCCGCGCACAAAAAAGAGGAGGGGTCCGGTGGCGCCCTCGGTGCAATTTACCGGTGCAGCCTGCATAGGGATGCTGCAGTACTTTTAAAAGTTCGGCGCCACCTTCGCCAACGGGCTCTTTAACAGGAGGCGGAGGCCCGTTTCCGGCCTGTCCCCGGTGGCCGGGATGGGCCGGGAGGGAACGCCTGCGGGATATTCCCGAACTGTGCGGGTTTCCCCTGTGGCGAACACGCTCCACAAGTCCGGGCCCGCCACGTAGCATCAAAGTACGTCGTAGCTAGGAGTGTGGCGAAATGTTTGAGCGATTTACGGACCGTGCCCGTCGCGTAGTTGTGCTTGCCCAAGAAGAGGCACGCATGCTGAACCACAATTACATCGGTACCGAACACATCCTCTTGGGTCTGATCCATGAGGGTGAGGGCGTTGCCGCCAAAGCTCTTGAGTCCTTGAGCATTTCGCTCGACGGCGTCCGCGAGCAGGTGCAGGAGATCATCGGGCAGGGCCAGCAGGCGCCGTCCGGGCACATCCCCTTCACCCCCCGTGCCAAGAAGGTACTGGAGCTCTCGCTGCGCGAGGCACTCCAGCTGGGCCATAACTACATCGGCACCGAGCACATCCTGCTCGGCCTCATCCGCGAGGGTGAGGGCGTTGCCGCCCAGGTGCTGGTGAAGCTGGGTGCGGACCTCAACCGCGTGCGCCAGCAGGTCATCCAGCTCCTCTCCGGCTACCAGGGCAAGGAAAGCACCGGCGCCGGCGTCGGGTCGGGCCAGCCCGAAGGTGCTCCCGCCGGTTCCGTTGTCCTGGACCAGTTCGGCCGCAACCTGACCCAGGCTGCCCGCGAGAACAAGCTGGACCCGGTAATCGGTCGCGAGCAGGAGATGGAACGCGTCATGCAGGTCCTCTCCCGCCGCACCAAGAACAACCCCGTGCTCATCGGCGAACCCGGGGTCGGCAAGACCGCCGTCGTCGAAGGCCTTGCCCAGGCGATTGTCCGCGGCGACGTCCCGGAGACCATCAAGGACAAGCAGCTGTACACCCTGGACCTCGGTTCCCTGGTGGCAGGCTCCCGTTACCGTGGTGACTTCGAAGAGCGCCTGAAGAAGGTCCTCAAGGAGATCCGCACCCGCGGCGACATCATCCTGTTCATCGACGAAATCCACACCCTGGTTGGTGCCGGTGCCGCCGAAGGCGCCATCGATGCTGCGTCCATCCTGAAGCCCATGCTGGCCCGCGGTGAGCTGCAGACCATCGGTGCCACCACGCTGGACGAGTACCGCAAGCACATCGAGAAGGACGCCGCGCTGGAGCGCCGCTTCCAGCCGATCCAGGTCAAGGAACCCTCCGTGGCGCACGCCATCGAGATCCTCAAGGGCCTGCGTGACCGCTACGAGGCACACCACCGCGTCACCATCACCGACGGCGCCCTGGCCTCTGCCGCCAGCCTCGCCGAACGCTACATCTCGGACCGCTTCCTGCCGGACAAGGCGATCGACCTGATCGACGAGGCAGGCGCACGGCTGCGCATCCGCCGCATGACCGCTCCGCCGGAGCTTAAGGCCATGGACGAGCGCATCGCCAAGCTGAAGATGGAGAAGGAATCCGCCATCGACGCGCAGGACTTCGAAGGCGCAGCTTCGCTCCGCGACAAGGAGCAGAAGATGATCGCCGAGCGTTCCGAGAAGGAACGCCACTGGAAGTCCGGCGGCATGGATGACATCTCCGAGGTGGACGAGGACCTCATCGCAGAGGTGCTGGCCAACTCCACGGGCATCCCCGTCTTCAAGCTGACCGAGGAAGAGTCCTCGCGCCTGCTGAAGATGGAAGAGGAACTGCACAAGCGCGTCGTCGGCCAGGACGAGGCCATCAAGGCACTGTCCCAGGCCATCCGCCGCACCCGTGCAGGGCTCAAGGACCCCAAGCGCCCCGGTGGCTCGTTCATCTTCGCCGGCCCCACCGGCGTCGGCAAGACCGAGCTGGCCAAGGCACTCGCGGAGTTCCTGTTCGGTGAAGAGGACGCCCTCATCACGCTGGATATGTCCGAGTACTCGGAGAAGCACACCGTCTCGCGGCTGTTCGGTGCCCCTCCGGGCTACGTCGGCTACGAAGAGGGTGGGCAGCTGACCGAGAAGGTCCGCCGCCGTCCGTTCTCCGTGGTGCTGTTCGACGAAGTTGAGAAGGCCCACGCTGACCTCTTCAACTCGCTCCTGCAGATCCTGGAAGACGGCCGCCTGACCGACTCCCAGGGCCGCGTGGTGGACTTCAAGAACACCGTGATCATCATGACCACCAACCTGGGTACCCGGGACATCTCCAAGAGCGTTGCCACCGGTTTCCAGTCCGGCACCGACACGCAGACCGGCTACAACCGGATGCGTGCCCGCGTGACCGAGGAACTCAAGCAGCACTTCCGCCCCGAG
The DNA here is from genome assembly GCF_059089905.1 of Arthrobacter sp. Y3221087. Taxonomy (NCBI): domain Bacteria; kingdom Bacillati; phylum Actinomycetota; class Actinomycetes; order Micrococcales; family Micrococcaceae; genus Arthrobacter; species Arthrobacter sp. Y3221087. The sequence continues at coordinate 153,803 of NZ_JBNHFE010000005.1, read as the reverse complement.
TTCCTGAACCGCGTGGATGACGTAGTGGTGTTCCCGCAGCTCACCCAGGACGAGATCATCGAGATCGTGGACATGTTCGTCACCCGCCTGGAGAAGCGCCTCAAGGACAAGGACATGGGCATCGAGCTCACCAAGGCCGCCAAGGTGCTCCTGGCAACCCGTGGCTATGACCCCGCAATGGGTGCCCGGCCGCTGCGCCGCACCATCCAGCGCGAGATCGAGGACCAGCTCTCCGAGAAGATCCTCTTCGGCGACATCCACGCCGGCGACATCGTGGTGGTGGACGTGGAAGGCGAAGGCGACGACGCCAAGTTCACGTTCGCCGGCAACGCCAAGCCGCGCATCCCGGAGATCGCTCCGAGCGTCTAACTCCGTCTCCACAAAAGCCCCGCCGCTCCGAAAGGAGCCGGCGGGGCTTTTGCATCCCTGCCGCACGGTATGGCGAAACGGCCGCCGGTACTGTGATGCGGGGCACAAACGGTGTTGAATCTGAGGCATGGCTATTTTGAACCCGGTGATCCCGGGCGATCAACCACAGACCCCTTTCCACGACCTCGACCACTACCTGTCCATCCCCCGGGTTAGCGGGCTTACCCTGAGCTCCGACGGATCCCGCCTTGTCACAACCGTCAGCACCCTGAACGGGAAGGCACCGAGTTCGCCACTGCGCTGTGGGAGCTGGATCCGGCCGGCCACCGGCACGCCCGGCGCATCACCCGCAGCGCCAAGGGCGAGGCCGGCGCCGCCTTCGCCGCGAACGGGGACGTCTACTTCACCTCCGGGCGGCCCGACCCGGACAGCCCGGATGAGGATCCTGTCAATGCCCTCTGGCTGCTTCCTGCCGACGGCGGTGAAGCGCGGGTGGTCCTCAACCGGCCCGGCGGTGTCGCCGGGGTGTTGACGGCCAGGGACGCGGACGCCGCCTTCGTGACCGCCGAGGTCCTGGCCGGCTCCGCCGACGAGGAAGACGACGCCCGGCGCCGCAAAGCCCGCAAGGACAACAAGGTCTCGGCCATCCTGCACAGTGAATATCCCGTGAGGTTCTGGGATGCCGACCTTGGGCCCGGGCAGCCGCGGATCTTCGCCGTCGAACCGGGAGAGGACAGCGGGCCGGGCAAGCCGACTACGGTGGATGCGTCCGCACCGCTGGCCCTGCGGAACCTGACACCCGGCGCCGGGAACCGGCTGCGGGAGGCGGAGACGGTTGCCAGCCCGGACGGCAGGACAATCTACACGAGCATGACCAAGCCACTCGCCCGCGCGGACAGCCGGTCCGTCCTGGTGGCCGTGGACGTGGCGTCCGGCGGCATGACTGTGGTTCTGGATCATGAAGGCATGAGCTACTTTCCCGGCCCCGTCAGCCCCGACGGCAGGACGCTGGTGGTGGTCAGCGAGAGCGACTCCACGCCGCGCCGGGCGCCGAAGGTCAAGCTTCACCTGCTGGACGTCTCGAACCCCGCCGATGGGGCCGCGGACCTGCGGCCCTTGGCCCACGACTGGGACCGCTGGGCCAAGCCGGCTGCCTGGCTGCCGGACGGTTCAGCCATCCTGGCCACGGCAGACGACGACGGCGCGTCGCCCCTTTTCCGGATCAGCCTTCCGGCGTCTGCCGCTGAAGTGAGCGTCTCCCGGGTGACGCAGGACGCGGCGGCCTATACCGACGTCGTGGTTTCACCGGACGGGCGCGCTGCCTACGCGTTGCGCAGCTCCTATGCCTTTCCTCCCGAAGCGGTACGCATCGACCTGGCAACAGGGGAAACCACGCGGCTGCCGGCACCCGCGGAAAGGCCCGCGTGTCCGGGAAGCCTGCAGCGCATCGCGGCCACGGCCCGGGACGGGTCGCGGGTCCCCGCCTACCTTGCCCTGCCGGAGGAAGCCTCGGCCGGCAGCCCGGCCCCGCTGCTCCTCTGGATCCACGGCGGGCCGCTGGCATCGTGGAACGCGTGGACGTGGCGCTGGAACCCGTGGCTCCTAACCGCCCGCGGCTATGCGGTGCTGCTGCCGGACCCCGCCCTGTCCACCGGCTACGGCCAGGCCTACATCCAGCGGGGATGGGGCGCCTGGGGGAAAGCACCCTTTACTGATCTCATGGTCGTGACGGACGCCGCCGTCGAGCGGCCGGACATTGACGCCTCACGGACGGCTGCCATGGGCGGCTCCTTCGGCGGCTACATGGCCAACTGGGTGGCCGGCCAAACGGACAGGTTCGACGCCATCGTCACCCATGCCAGCCTGTGGGCCCTGGACCAGTTCGGCCCCACCACGGACGCCTCCCAGTACTGGCTGAAGGAAATGACGGAAGAGATGGCATTGGAGAACTCTCCGCACCTCCATGTAGAGAAAATCAGCACGCCCATGCTGGTCATCCACGGGGACAAGGACTACCGGGTGCCCATCGGGGAAGGCCTGAGGCTTTGGTACGAGCTGCTCTCCAAATCCCAGCTGGCCGCCGACGCCGACGGCCAGACCGCCCACCGGTTCCTGTATTTCCCTGATGAGAACCACTGGGTCCTCCAGCCGCAGCACGCCAAAGTCTGGTACCAGGTTGTGGAATCGTTCCTGGCCAAAAACGTCCTGGGCAAGGAGGTTGCGCTCCCGCCGGAGCTGGGACTTTAGCCACAGTGTGCCGCGCGTTCCTCTGGCCGGGGCGCGCGGCCGCCGGCGTCATTTGCCGCTTGCTGCTCCTTCGTCGCTTTGACGCAAGCTACACAAATGGCCCCGGCGCGCGCTTGTACTTCATGTCCCGTTGGCAACGCCCCGGGACACCTACGTCGTCGTGAGCATCTATTTACCGACGGGACGCTTTCGGCCGTATTTGACGTGGAAGTAGGCGTAGCAGGCCGCTACGAATGGGACTCCGAAGTAGAGGGCCGTGGCCTGGGTGGGGTCGAAGCCGATGCCGATCAGCGAGATCACACACAGCAGGAACGCGGTGATGGGCAGCAGCGGGAACAGCGGCGCCCTGTACCCGAGGTCAGCGTGCCGGCCTCCTGCGCGCAGGAATGCCCGGCGGTGGAAAAAGTGTGACGCCGTGATGGACATCCACACGCCCACTGTCGCGAAACCGGCAATGGACACCAGGACCAGGTACACCGTGGTGGGTGCCACCACGCTGCTGACCAGCGAGGCAAGGCCGCCCAGCATGCTGACGCACAGGGCGAGCATCGGGATGCCCCTCTTGGTTAGCCTGCCCAGCGCTTTCGGTGCATGTCCCTCGTCAGCGAGTGAGAAGAGCATGCGGGCGCAGGAGAACAGGCCGCAGTTGCCCGCCGACAGAAGCGCCGTGATGATGACGAAGTTCATGATGTCGGCGGCGTAGGGGATGCCCAGCTGCGAGAAGACGACGACGAAGGGGCTGACCTCGAGCGACGTCTCCTCGTACGGGACGGTGCAGGCGATCACGGTGATCGCGCCAACGAAGAAGATCAGGAGCCGGATCACGGTGGTCCGCATCGCCTTTGGGATGTTGACGGCGGGATTGGCTGTTTCTCCGGCGGCCACGCCAATAAGCTCCGACCCGGAAAAAGCGTAGAAGACCGCAAGCGTGGTTATCAATACGCCGGTAATTCCGTTGGGGAACAGGCCCTGGGGTGTGTTGAGGTTCTCGCCCAGCAACGGGTAGCCGTCCTCGGCCAGCGGATGGAAGCCGAGCAGAGCCGCGCCGCCCAGGACGATCAGTCCGATCACTGCGGCGACCTTGATCAGGGCAAACCAGAACTCAGATTCGCCAAAGACGCGGGAGGAAACGGCGTTCAACGTGAACAGGACGGCGGCGAAAACCAGGCACCAGACCCACACATCAACCTGCGGAAACCAGCGCTGCATCAACAACCCGGCGGCGGTGAACTCCGAGCCAAGCGCTACCGCCCAGCACAACCAGTAAAGCCACGCCGTAGCAAACCCGGTGGCCGGGCCGATGGCCCTGGCGGCGTAGATATGGAAGGCGCCGGACACCGGGTAGGCCACGGCCAGTTCACCCAGGCACGCCATCACCATGTAAACGACGGCGGCCCCGATGAGATAAGCGATAATCGCGCCGAGCGGGCCGGCCTGGGCGATGGTGTAGCCGGAGCTGAGGAAAAGCCCGGAGCCGATGACACCTCCCATCGCAATCATCACGAGGTGCCGGGCCTCCATGGAGCGCCGAAGTCCCCGCTGTCCTTCTTCCTCGGTAATGCTGTCTGACAGGGTTGGGGAGCCTAAAGCCATTTTTCCTCCGGGACGGGCGACGTTGCCCATAGGGTGACGGGGGTAACAGTCGAAACACTGCTGGGTGGCGCTTCACCTGCGCAAACGCAGCCGGCCCGCATCTTGGAAGTCTGCGGAGTCGCCCCGGTTTTGCGCGTCCGAGCATAAGCATTGCTGTTACTACCCCTGATTATGAAGCTCCTGATCTGTGGCTCTGGCGTGAGGGCAGGTTCCAGGCTGCGGGACTGACTTAGCGCCGCCCTTGAGCGCGGGCGAACTAGGATTGGCCTGTGACCGACTCCTTCCATATCCGCCCTGCCCGTACGAGTGATGTGTCCGCCATCAAGAAGCTGGTGGCGCCGCTGGCAGACCAGCGGATCCTGATGGCAAAGGAAACGGTGGCCTACTACGAAAGCCTCCAGGAGTTCAGGATCGCGGAGTCCAGCGAAGGCGAGGTCATCGGCTGCGGGGCGTTGCATGTCATGTGGGAGGACCTGGCTGAAGTGCGCACGCTGGCCGCCTCCGAGGACTGGCGCGGCAGGGGAGTGGGTCACGTGCTCGTGGAGAGCCTGCTCGACGAAGCCCGCGCCCTGGGCGTGGCCCGGGTCTTCTGCCTCACCTTTGAGGTGGACTTCTTCAAGCGGCACGGTTTCGAAGTCATGGCGGACCAGTCCGCCGTGGATCCCGAGGTCTACTCGGAGCTCCTGCGATCCCACGACGAGGGCGTCGCCGAGTTCCTGGACCTGGCGCGGGTCAAGCCCAACACCCTCGGTAACACCCGCATGATCCGCTTCCTTTAGGAGGCATGTCCCGGCCGTTTCCATACGGCCAAAACCGAACTGCAGCTCCTTGTCCGCGGGCTGGTTTATGCCCCCGGCGACGCTTCCTTTGAATCGGAAACCGCCGCCTTCAATCTGGCCACCCGGCATACGCCGGACCTGGTCCTGGCCGCAGTCGACGCCGACGACGTCGCGGCTGCGGTCAAGTGGGCTTCCGCCCGTGACATGTCCATTTCCGTGCAGTCCACCGGACATGGCGCCGCCAATGCCATCACCGGAGGGCTCCTGATCAGCATCCGCCACATGCTTGAGTTGTCCATCGACCCCGATGAGCACACGGCCCGAGTCGGTGCAGGCGTGCGCTGGCGCGATGTCCTCCGTGCTGCCGCCCCGTTCGGCCTCACGGGCCTGCACGGCTCCACCACCGACGTCGGGGTGGTGGGCTACACCCTCGGCGGCGGACTGCCGCTTCTGGGCCGAAAGTACGGCTTTGCGTCCGACCATGCCATCGCCTTCGACCTGGTCACCCCTGACGGCAGGCTGCGGCGCGTTGATGCCCGCAGCGAGCCGCGGCTGTTCTCGCTTCTCCGGGGCGGCAAGGGCAACTTCGGCATAGTGACCGCCATGGAGTTCACCCTATTCCCGGCCGGAGAACTTTCTGCGGGCGGCATTTTCTACGCTGGCGCCCACGCCAGGGAAGTCCTGGCCGGTTTCCGCGGCAGGACGCAGGGCCTGCCTCCGGAGGCGTCCGCCTCGCTGGCATTCCTGCGGTTGCCCGAGCTGGAAGAAGTGCCGGGCTTCCTGCGCGGACAGTTCGTCATGCACCTGCGGTTCGCGTGGCAGGGGATGAGGAAGAGGGAGCGGCCGTCCTTGCCAATGACCGCCGCTCGATGTACTGCCGCCCCCGGCCTTGGTTTTACTCGATTTGATGGATAAACTGAGCGGGCCGGGATGGGCGCCCGGCAAAGGGACAGTCATTGGGGGCTGTCCCTTTGCCGCATTCGCCTCCCACCAGCGGAAACCTACCGTTCCGGCGTGCCCCGGTAGTAGGGTCGAAAAGACACCCTTCAGCAGCACAGCCGGGAGCCGCCGTGAAGAAACTCATCAACGACCCCAAGTCTGTGGTTGACGAATCCGTCCAGGGCTTTGGCCTGGCCCACGCAGACCTTGTCGCGGTTAGCACGGATCCCACGTTCATCAGACGCCTGGACGCTCCGGTCAGCGGAAAAGTGGCCATCGTGTCCGGCGGGGGAAGCGGCCACGAGCCCCTGCATGCGGGGTTCGTGGGGAAAGGGATGCTCGACGCCGCCGTACCGGGAGCGGTGTTCACCTCGCCCACGCCGGACCAGATCCTGCCCGCAACCCTCGCTGTGGACTCGGGCGCCGGCGTCGTGCATATCGTAAAGAACTACACCGGGGACGTCCTCAACTTCGAGACGGCGGCGGAACTTGCGGAGGCGGAAGGCATCAGCATCCGCACCGTCCTGGTCAACGACGACGTTGCTGTTGAGGACTCCCTGTACACCGCAGGACGGCGCGGTGTGGGCGGGACTGTGCTGGTGGAAAAAATCGCCGGTGCGGCCGCCGAACGCGGCTACGGCCTGGACCCGGTGGCAGCGATAGCCTCGCGCGTCAATGCCAATGTCCGCAGCATGGGGGTTGCCCTCTCCGCCTGCACTGTCCCCCACGCCGGTACGCCCAGCTTCGACCTGGGCGAGGACGAGGTGGAAATCGGCATTGGAATCCATGGCGAGCCGGGCCGCCACCGCATCCCGCTGGAAAGCGCGGACGGCATTACGGACAGGCTGCTGGAACCAATCCTTTCGGACCTCGGTATCAGCGGGGGCGACAGGGTACTGCTCTTTGTCAACGGAATGGGCGGCACCCCGCTGAGTGAGCTGTACATCGTCTACCGCCGTGCCGCGCAGGTCCTCGCGGACAGGGGTGCCGGGGTTGAGCGCTCGCTGGTGGGCAACTACATCACGGCCCTGGAGATGCAGGGCTGTTCCATCTCCGTCCTCCGACTGGACGACGAACTGACGGAACTGTGGGATGCGCCCGTCCATACCGCAGCCCTCCGGTGGGGTGCGTAGCCGTGGTGCTGGACGTCAACTGGGCAGTGAAATGGCTGACCTTGTGCGCGCAGGCGATGGCCGAGCACCGGGTTGAGCTGATCGAACTGGACCGGGCGATCGGTGATTCCGATCATGGCGAGAACATGGACCGTGGCTTCCAGGCGGTCCTGGACAAGCTGGCGGAAGCACCGCCGGAGACTCCGGGTGCGGCGCTGAAGCTCGCGGCAATGACGCTCATGTCCAAGGTGGGCGGGGCCGCCGGACCGCTTTACGGCACCGCTTTCCTTAGGGCCGCCGGAGCCATGGGGGATGCCGCGGAAATCGATCCCGCCGGCTGGGCCGCGGCGGTCAGCGCCGCTCGGGACGGGATCGTGGTCCGCGGGAAGGCGGAGCCCGGGGACAAGACCATGGTGGATGCCTGGGCGCCCGCCGCCGAGGCCGCGAAGGCTGCCGCGGACACCGGCAGCCCGGACGTCCTGAGCGTGCTGGTCGCCGCCGCCGAGGCAGCCGAGGCCGGGGCCGTGGCTACTGATCCGCTGGTGGCGCGCAAGGGCCGCGCCAGTTACCTGGGTGAGCGGAGCGCGGGCCACCGTGACCCCGGGGCGGCATCCAGCGCGCTGATCCTCCGGGCTGCGGTGGGGGCTGCTGCGTGACGGTCAGCATTGTGGTGGTGTCCCATAGCGAAAAGATTGCCGACGGCGCGGCGGAGCTGGCCGCCCAGATGGCACCCGACGTGCTGGTTTTGACAGCCGGGGGCACCGCCGACGGCAGGATCGGCACCAGCCTGGAAAAAGTGCTTGCCGCCCTGGACAACGCCGCCGGAGGTGACGGTACCGTGATCCTCACGGATCTTGGTTCGGCGGTGATGACAGCGGAGTCCGCCCTGGAATTCGCCGAGGATCCGGCCGGCGTGCTGCTGGCCGATGCCCCGCTGGTGGAGGGCCTGGTGGCCGCGTCCGTGGCCGCGCAGGGCGGGGCGGACGTGCAGGCGGTGAAGCGTGCGGCGGAAGCTGTCCGTGGACCCTCGCAAAATTCCGGACCGCCGCCCCAGCGGGAGATCTTGGAGGGGTCTGTCACCGGGCAGGGCCCGGACTTCACCGGTGACTTCGAGCTCATCAACCAGGCAGGCATGCATGCCCGGCCCGCCGCAAAGATCGCCGGCGGGCTGTCCGCCCTGGACGCCGAAGTCACCGTCAACGGCGTAGACGGCGCATCCATGACGGCGCTCATGACGCTGGCAGCAGGCAAGGGATCCGTCCTGCATGTGGAGGCCCGCGGAGTGGATGCCGAACGGGCGGTGAACTACGTGGGCGGGCTGGTGCAGGCGGGCTTTGGCGAGCCGTAAGGCCCTTCCGGCCGAAATCCCTGCCACGCGGTGTGTTCCGAAAGGCTACACCTGCCCGTGCGAATAAGCTCGATGGCATGGAACGGCAGGATCCCGAAGGCAGCTACCCGGCAATCGAAGTGCTGGACGGGCAGACGTCAGTGGAGGAACTGCTCGCGGACCTGGGTTTCGAATGGCGCGTCGAGCCTTCGGATCGGGGAAGGGCAGGGGAGCCCTTCAGCCAGCCGGCGCTTTTCTAGTCACGGGGCACGCTACCTCAGCTGCGCTCGCGAAGGCCTGTCCCGTCCAAAATCACGGAGGCGGAAATGAATTTTCCGCACTGCACTCCGAACGGATAGTCGGCCTTCGGCCGGAACTCCAGGGTATGCACGGGCAGCGGTGCCCCGTCAGCCGCGTGGCCGGAGGACGTCACCGTCATCAATGCTTCCGTCAGGGTGTCCAGCATGAGCATCCCCACCTTGGTCCCGTCCGGGGAGGCAGTGGCCGAACAGACGCCTTCCGGAGTGCAGCCCTGGTCGATCGAGGCGCTGCCAGGCTGGAGTTCGACGTCGGCCTCCTTGCAGCTGCCGTCCTGGCAGGCTTTCACATGGAGGGCATCGACGTGGCGTGCGTAGTCCGCGGCGACCGTAACCGAGACCACCGTGGCCTGGGCTATTGCCGGGCACGCAACTGCGCCGGGTCCGCAGCCGGAGGCGAGCCCCGCCGTCGTCACCAAAACCAAAAGCAGTCCCTGCCTGCGCATACTTCAGGGTAGGACGGCGCGGGGCCGGATGGGCCCGGAGGCGGCGAGTAGTACCGGCATTGTTATGGCCCGGATGCTGCTGACACCCAAAAGGAGACTGAGGAAGGCGTCAGTCGAGCGGGAAGATGCCGATGAACCAGAACAGTGCCAGTGCAAAGACGGCGAAGAACGGGATAAGGCAGCCGAGCGTGGTCCGGGGCGCCGAGGAGACCTGCAAGGATTCATTGGGATTGTCCGGGTTGTAGGCCACTTCGATAAGGGATCCGGGCACGGGCTCCGCCGCCCGGGAAATCTCTGACTTGCCCATGTACAGCGTGCCGGAGGAATCGCTGAACTGGTAGGTGGGGAAGAACCGCCGGCTGCGGCTTGAGCCGCCCCCGCCGCTGGTCCAGCCGGGAACGCTGCCGGTAACAGTTGCCTGGGCCTTGGGCCAGCGTGCCATGAGCTGTTCCTGCCGACGGGTTTTCCGTGCGGCGTGGACCATGGCAAAGACAGCTGCGGCGACGAAGAGCGCCCAGACAACGTACAAGATGATTCGCAAGGCATCCCCCGGTTCCGGTCACCAGAAAGTATGCCATCCCGTGCATAGTTCGGCCGAGCGCCGCCGGCGGGCGTCAGGCAGGCAACCGGTATCCGCCGTCATGCAGTTCAGCCAGCCCGTCCGCCAGCAGCCCCGCCAGTGACCGCTCCAGCTGTTCCGGGGGCGGGTTCAGCCGGTGCAGCGCGGCCAGCGGCACGCCGATACCCTCCGGTGCGTAGCCCAGGTCCGCAGGGGCATGGTGGAACATCTCGGCCGGCACGGGCGCATCGGCCAGGCGCAGCACCGCCAACACGGCTCCCCGGACCTGGCGGTCGGTGCCGTGCCATGCCTGGCCCTTGGGAACATACGACGGCGGGGGCTCGCCGGCCGCGAGCCAGGCACAGGAGTCCTTCACCGGGCACACTGGACATTTGGGCACCCGGGCAGTGCAGACCAGGGCGCCCAGTTCCATGACTGCCGCGTTCCAGCGCACGGACGTGGCTTCGTCGTCGGGCAGGAGCGAGGCGGCCAGGCGCATCTCCGCAGCGGTCAGGGCGGGGGCAGGCAGCGCGGACCCCGTCACCAGGCGTGCGTGTACCCGGCGGATGTTGGTGTCCACCACGGTTTCGCGGCGGCCGTAGGCGAAAGCCGCGACGGCGGCGGCCGTGTAGCTTCCCACCCCGGGGAGTGCGAGCAGTTCCGGGTAGGTGTCCGGGACCTTGCCGGCATGCTCCCGGACTATTGCCGCGGCGGCGGCGTGCAGCCGCAGTGCACGGCGGGGATATCCGAGCCTGCCCCACGCGCGTACGGCTTCACCGGCCGGTTCGCCCGCCAGTCCGGCGGGATTGGGCCAGCGTTCAAGCCACTCGTGCCAGACAGGCAAAACCCGGACCACTGGCGTTTGCTGCAGCATGATTTCACTGACCAGGACGCCCCAGGGGGAGCAGGAGGGGCTGCGCCAGGGAAGGTCGCGTGCGGTTTCGGCGAACCAGCCGGTGATGCTGGCGTGAAGCTGCTGGAGCCCGCCCGCGGTGCCTGGCGCGGCGTCGGGGGCTGCTGGAGCGTAAGTCTTGGTGTCGATTCCAACACTGTAGTGGATGGGTTTTGCAGGCCCGAAACCGGATGTGACCGACAGCGTTGGCTGCCCGGCGGCGTGGTGGCGGGGCAGAACCCGGGCGGTTCCCTAGCCTAGAAGAATGGGCAAGCAGGGCACTACATCAGCACGCGGCAAGGCTTCGGCATCCGGATCCAGCAGCGTCCGGAAGCCCAGCCCTGCCGTGTACCGCCGGCGGCGGCTGGTGGTTGGCGGTGCGCTGCTGATGGTCCTGGCTCTCGTGGTGGGCGGGTTAGCCCTGGCGGGGGCCTTAGGTGGGGCTTCCGAGCAGGCCTCGTCCACGGATCCGGCAAGCGGTTCCGCTTCCGTCGCTCCCTCCGCCTCCCCGTCCGTGTCTGCGTCAGCCTCCGCCGCCCCCACGCCGACCGCCTCCGCAACGCCAACGTGCAACCAGAACCTCGTAACGGTCTCCGCGTCCACGGACAAGGCTGCCTACGGGCCCGACGAAAACCCGCTGCTGACCCTAAAGGTGACGAACGGGGGAGAGGTGCCGTGCCAGGTGAACATCGGAACCTCGCAGATGGAGTTCCTGGTGACCAGCGGCCCGGACAGGGTCTTCTCTTCCAGGGACTGCCAGGCGGCCAGCGAGGACCTGGTGAAGGTGATCGCTCCGGGAGCCAGCGAAACCGCCAACTTCCCATGGCCCCGGAACCGGAGCGTTGAGGGGTGCCAGGCGGTGGACGCCAAGCCCGGTGCCGGCGGGGCGTACTACATCTTCACCGCCAAGCTGGGTTCCAAGGCAAGCCCGAAAGCCGTCTTCCAGCTGAACTGACTTTCCGCGGGGTCTTTACAGGAAGCGGTCCAGCAGGCTGGCCTCTGCCATCCGGCTGAGGCCTTCCCGGACCGTGCGTGCGCGCTGGTCGCCGATGCCGTCGACGGTCATGAGGTCGTCAATGGTGGCCGCCATCAGGAACTGCAGCCCGCCGAAGTGGTCCACCAGGCGGTCGGCAACAGCCTTGGGAACCGCCTTCAGGCCGGACAACAGCCGGTAGCCGCGGGGCTGGACCACGGCGTCGAGGTTCGCCTCCCCGCCGGCGAACCCCACGATGCCCGAAATCTTGCCGAGGTCAATCAGTTCGGTGGGACCGAGATTAACCAGCGCGCTGACGGCCTTTTCGATGTCCTCGGGCGAGGCGTCCGGGCTGGCGTAGTCGCGGATGATGACGTCGCTGCCCGGGCCCCGGCCCACTGTCAGCTCATCGAGCTGGAGTGACAGGAGCCGGCCGTCTTCGCCCAGCTCCAGGACGTACTGGGAGATTTCCTCGGAGATCCGGCGGACCATTTCCTGCCGTTGCAGGGTAACCGCCACGTCCCTGACAGTTACCATCGCCTCAATCTCCAGAGCCGACAGCGAACTGGTCACCTGGTCAAGGCGGGACCGGTAGCGTTCAAGGGTTGCAAGGGCCTGGTTGGCGCGGGCCAGGACCTTCTCCGAGCCCTCGAGCACATGCCGCAGGCCGTTTACGTACAGCGCGATGATCTGCATGGACTGGCTGACGGAGATGACCGGGACTCCGGTCTGGATGGCAACACGTTCGGCGGTGCGGTGCCGGGTGCCGGACTCCTGGGTCTCAATGCTGGAATCGGGCACCAGCTGGACGGCCGCACGCAGGATGTTCCCGGCGTCCCGGTCACAGATGATGGCGCCGTCCATCTTGGCGAGCTCACGGAGCCGGGTGGGCGAAAACTCGATGCCAATATCGAATCCGCCGGAGCAAATGGAGTCGACCGTCCGGTCCGAGCCCAGGACGATCAGCGCGCCGGTCCGGCCGCGGAGGATGCGCTCCAGTCCGTCACGAAGGGGAGTTCCGGGTGCCACTCTGCCCAGAGTCGCCCTAAGTGATTCCTCGGGGCTCCGCGCCATAGATATTCCCTTCAAAGGTGCGGACCGCCGCCCGCAAGATGCCGGCTTTTTACACTTGCCGGCAGGATAAAAAGTGCTCATTTTCCCGCAAGCTCAATGATAGGGGCAAGAACTCCAACTTCCGCACGGGCAAGCCCCAAAGTGCCCCATTAAGGGGGTTCCTGAAAGTACCGCCGAACCGGCCTGTCCTGCAGCCCGGTGATGGCCACTTTGCCCCTGGTTAGCCCGGGACCCGGGGAAGCGCCTGGCCGCCAGGTCCCAGGGAAGTGATGGTCCTGGTGGTGCTGTCCCAGTGCCTGGCGGCGGTGCACTGGGCCTCCATTCGCAGCTCAAGCAGGTCCAGCGCCGTCGCTACGAGATGCCCGGGAACCTGGCGGGCGAGGGTGACATGCGGCGTCCAGGCATCTGGCCGGGTGAGCGGCAATGCGCCTGCCGCCCGATCATGGAGGGCCCGGTGCAGGTCAAGGAGTGCCGCCGTTACCACAACCGAGCGGGCAAGGACATACCTGCCGGCCCCCGAAGCGAAAACCTGGACTCCGGAGAACCCGATGCCCAGCGGCAGTCCCTGCCAGAGGTCATCGGCGTTGTCCGGCACCGTCAGGTCCTGGCCGGCGGCAAGGGTGATATGCGGGCTGTTGCTGGCGGACGTATGGCCCGCCTGGCTGGGAACGCCGGCAGCGGCGAGCCTTGCCCAGTCGGCCCTGATGAGGGAATCGGAAGAGGCGTCCAGGACCAGCTCGATGCTGCGCATGAACAAATCATGCCGTTACCGCAGCTTCATCCGGGAAAGGGCTGGCGTGCGCGCTCCCGGAGCATGCGCTCCAGATCCCTGCTGACGGCGGCCAGCGACGCCGCCCGCAGCGCCTTCAGCTCCACCGCCGTCTGGGTGCCGCGGCCCGCCGAGCTTGCATTACGGTCCTGGTCCCGCGCGGAGTCCGGACCGGTGGTGATGGGATCGAAAAACAGCTTGCCCTGCGTCGTCATGGTGCCAACCTAACCGCCTGCCGTTTCCCGGTTTTGAACGGTTGGTTTCACGGGCGTTAAGCGGGCACGGAGCCGGTTTGCGGTGCTGCGATAAACTTGTACCTTGGCTGTCCGCCGGCCCGCCTACCGGCCCCGCGGCCCGCCGTTCCGTTAAGTGCAGTGCCTGGAGCGCAGTGCTTCGAAAGGCGCCGCCAGCGCCTGGGCAATCCCAACCGCAGCGAAAGTAGCACCGTGTCCCAAGATGTCCTGACCCCCGCCCGGATCTCCGCGATTCACAAAGAGGCCGGCCGCCGCAGGACCTTTGCTGTCATCTCGCACCCCGACGCCGGCAAGTCCACGCTCACGGAAGCGCTCGCCCTGCACGCCAAGGTCATCGGGACCGCCGGCGCCTCCAGCGGCAAGGCGAACCGCAAGGAAACGGTCTCCGACTGGATGCAGATGGAAAAGGACCGCGGCATCTCCATCAGTTCCGCCGCCCTGCAGTTCTCCTACCGGGACACGGTCATCAACCTGCTGGACACCCCCGGCCACGCCGACTTCTCGGAGGACACCTACCGCGTGCTCGCCGCCGTCGACTGCGCCGTGATGCTCGTGGACGCAGCCAAGGGCCTGGAAACCCAGACCATGAAGCTGTTCGAAGTCTGCAAGCAGCGCAACCTGCCCATCATCACGGTCATCAACAAGTGGGACAGGCCCGGCCTGGATGCGCTGGCCTTGATGGACGAGATCACCGAACGCACCGGCCTGCAGCCCATGCCCCTGACCTGGGCTGTCGGCATCTCTGGCGACTTCCGCGGTGTCTGGGATCTCCGCAACGACCGCTTTGCCCGCTTCCAGCGCAACAACGCCGGCGCGCAGATCGCCATCACCGAATACTTCACCCCGGAGGAAGCCGCGGAAAGCCAGGGCAGCAACTGGTCCGACGCCGTGGACGAGGCCGGCCTGGTGATCGAATCGAACCTGGAATTCGACGTCGACGCCTTCCACGCCGGCAAGGCAACCCCCATCCTGTTCAGCTCCGCCGCCCTCAACTTCGGCGTCAAGGAACTGCTGGACGCACTGGTGGACTTCGCCCCGCCGGCGGCGCCGCGCCCCGATGTGGACGGCAGCCCCCGCCCCGTCGAATCGCCGTTCTCCGGGTTTGTGTTCAAGGTGCAGGCCGGCATGAACAAGGCCCACCGCGACCACGTTGCCTTCATCCGCGTCTGCTCCGGTGTCTTCGAGCGCGGCATGGTGGTCACCCAGACCCGCACCGGCAAGTCCTTTGCCACCAAGTACGCCCAGCAGGTGTTCGGGCGGGAACGCGAAGTCATTGACGAGGCGTACCCGGGCGACGTGGTGGGACTGGTAAACGCTTCATCCCTGCGCGTTGGCGACAGCTTGTTCCTCGAGGAGCCGGTGGAGTATCCGGCCATCCCGCTGTTCGCCCCGGAACACTTCCAGGTGGCGCGTTCGAAGGACCCCAGCAAGTTCAAGCAGTTCCGCCGCGGCATCGAGCAGCTCGAGCACGAGGGCGTCATCCAGGTGCTCCGTTCCGACGTCCGTGGCGACCAGGCGCCGGTGCTTGCCGCCGTCGGACCCATGCAGTTCGAGGTGGTGGAGGACCGCATGGCGCACGACTTCAGCGCCCCCATGCGCCTGGAACGCCTGCCCTACTCGCTGGCCAGGATTTCGACGGCGGAGGCCATGCCCGCGCTGGCCAACGTGCCGGGCGCCGAGGTGCTGCTGCGGTCCGACGGCGAATACCTCGCCCTGTTCAACGACGTCTGGGCGCTGCGGCGGATCGAAAAGAACCACCCGGACCTCACCCTGGTGCCCATCGGCACGCACAACCCCGCGAAGTAAGGCACCATGACACTGAATCCATCACCTGTCCGCGCCGTGGTGACCGGCGCCGGTACCGTCAACCCGCTCGGCTCCTCGGTTGCCGAAACCTGGGCCGCCCTGGTAGCCGGAAAATCGGGCATTGCCGCGCTGGACGCAGAGTGGGCGGAGCAGCTTCCGGTGAAGATCGCCGGCCAGGCCCCAGCTGACCTTTCCGGCCACCTCAGCACCCGCGAGATCAAGCGGATGGACCGTTGCGGCCAGCTGGCGCTCATCGCAGCGCGCGAAGCGTGGGCCCAGGCCGGCGCCCCTGAGGTGGACCCCGAACGCTTCGCCGTGGTGATCGGCTCCGCTTACGGCGGCCTGGGGTCCACCCTTGAACAGGACCGGACCCTGGCCGAGTCCGGCCCCCGCAAGGTGTCGCCCCACACACTGACCCGGCTCATGGTGAACGGCCCGGCGGCTTGGGTGTCCATCGACCTCGGCGCCCGCGGCGGCGCCCGCACGCCGGTCAGCGCCTGTGCCTCCGGGGCTGAGGCGATTGTGCAGGCGGCGGAGATGATCCGCTCCGGTGCGGCCGACGTCGTGATTGCCGGCGGCGTAGACGCGTCCGTCAACGACCTCGTGATCACCGGTTTTTCGCAGATCCGCGCTTTGTCCACCCGCTCCGATGAGCCGCAGCGCGCCTCCCGCCCGTTCGACGGCGGCCGGGACGGTTTTGTGCTGGCCGAGGGCGCCGGTGTGGTGGTGCTGGAGAGCGAGGACCACGCGCGTGCCCGCGGCGCGGCAGTGCTGGGTGCGGTGGCCGGCGGAGCCGTCACCTCGGACGCGAACGACATTGTGGCAGCGGACCCTGCCATGCAGCGGCGAGTGATGCAGAAGGCCCTGGAATCGGCCGGAATGCAGCCCGCGGACATCGGCTTCGTCCACGCCCACGCAACATCCACCCCCGTGGGGGACCGGCTGGAAGGCCAGGCCATCAACGCGATCTTTGGCGCGGACGTGCCGGTGACCTCCACCAAGGGGCACACCGGCCACCTGCTGGGCGGCGCCGGCGCGCTGGCCGCCGTCGTGGTTTTGGAGGCGCTGCGCACGGGCCAGCTGCCGGGGACCCTCAACGTCGAAGAGCTGGACCCGGAAGTGGACCTTAACGTCGTCACCGACGACGTCCACACGCTCCGGGCAGGATATTCCCCGGCCGGGCTGGTGAACGCCTTCGGCTTTGGCGGGCACAGCGTCGCCCTGGTCATCACAGGCCGGTAGGCGCCGCCCGGAAACCTCCGCTGGAAATGCTGGAGCGGTGCCGGGAACGCCGTATCGCTACAGCACTCCGGCACCGCTCGGGCAATCCGGATGTAAAGGGGCGTCAGGCCCGACTGGGAACCGGAGCCGCCAGCACGGGCTCCTCCTCCGGGGCAACCTCCCCGCCGTCAGTCCGCCTTTCCTTGAGGAAGTAGACCAGGCCGGCAGCGATGGTGGATGCGGCGGCCAGGGCGAACAGGCCGGGGATGACGCTGCCGGTCTGTTCCTTGATGATGCCGAAGCCGAAGGGGGCAACGAAGCCGCCCAGGTTGCCCAGCGAGTTGATGATGGCGATCGCGGGGGCAAGCACCAGCGGGTGCAGCCCGGACTGCGGGATGGTCCAGAACAGGGGCGAAGCGCTCTTGAAGCCCATGGCCGCGATGGCGAGGAACACCAGGGCCATGACGGGCGAAGCGACGGCGGCCGCGAAGGTGCCAACGGCGGCCACCAGCAGCGCCACCACCAGCAGAGGACGCTTCGACTTTGCCTTGTCCTGCAGCTTGGCGGCGAAGTACATGGCAAACACGGCGCAGACCCACGGGATGGAGGAAAGGAATCCGACGGTGAGGTCCGTGGTCCCGGGAATCTGCTTGATGATGCTGGGAAGCCAGAAGGTGTTGGCGTAGATGGAAAGCTGCACCGAGAAGTAGATGCCGCACAGCAGCAGGATCTGCGGGTTCAGGAGCATCTTCCAGCGGTTGGCCTTGCCGGCGTGGGCCTGGGAGTGCTGTGCATCCTCAGCGGCAATTGCCTCTGACAGTGCATCCTTCTCGGCTGCAGACAGCCACTTGGCGTCCTTGATTTTGGCATCCAGGACAAAGAACACTGCGAAGCCCACCACGACGGACAGTGCGCCTTCGAAGCCGAAAAGCCACTGCCAGCCCCGCAGGCCAAGAGCCCCGTGGAGGCTCAGCAGCACCCCGGCGATGGGGCCCGAAATTGCCGCGGCGATGGAGGACCCGGCGATGAAGATGGCCGTGGCCTTGCCGCGCTGGCCGGCCGGGACCCAGCGGGCGAAGTAGAAGATGACGGCGGGGAAGAACCCGGCCTCGGCGGCGCCCAGCAGGAAGCGCAGGACGTAGAACATGGTTTCGTTCTGCACGAAAGCCATGAGGAAAGAAACAGTGCCCCAGCTGATCATGATCCGGGTCAGCCACACTTTGGCGCCGTACTTTTCCATCATGACGTTGCTGGGGAGTTCGAAGATGGCATAGGCGATGAAGAACAGCCCGGCGCCGAAACCGTAGGCGGCAGCGCCGATTCCAACATCAGCCTGGAGGTGGTCCTGGGCGTAGCCGATGTTGGAGCGGTTCAGCTGGTTGCAGACCAGCATGACCAGCATGATGGGCAGCACGCGCTTGAAGAATTTTTTCGTGGCCGAGGCCACGTCCGTGACGGCATTGTCCACAGACATCATCGAATGTTTCCTTTGGGGGTTGGGTAACGCAGGGCGGCTGCGGGGCGATGGGATGTGGGGCCCGCCACAGCGACTCCACTACTTTAGGTTCCCGATGTGATGCGCGTCCAACACGCAATCCGCATCGCTTCATGCCCTGTCGGCATGGTCGCCCCGGAAGAGGCGACACCGGGACGCCCCTGCCGCGGCGGCGCGGGAGGGGAGCGCCAAGTGCGGGTCAGTCTGTTTCTGGTCCCTGGCAAAAGTGGCACTCGTCATCGCAGTCGGCGCCTACGGGTGCCGGGTTGTTGCCAGCGAGGGGACGCGGCTGTGGGTGAAATGCAGCCGCGCTTGCATGTGTGCGTTCGAGGAGGGCCGTTTGGGCATTCATGGGGGCTCTAAGGGTGGAATTCCGCACGGCCGGCCTCTGTTGCGGGGAGGTTCCGGCCGTGCGGAAGTTGATGCCGGCGTACTGCCGGGAAGGGCGCAGTGGATTGCGGCTTACCTGACCAGGCAGGGCCGCTTCGGGTCGAAGGACCAGCCTTCGATGTAGTACTGCATGCCGATGCTGTCATCGCGGGCGTCCAGGCCGTGCTCGAGGTACAGCTGGTGCGCCTTGTCCAGGGCATCCCGGTCCAGCTCAATGCCCAGCCCCGGGGCGTTAGGCACCTCGATGGCGCCGCCCTTGATCTGCAGCGGTTCCCTGGTGAGGCCCTGGCCGTCCTGCCAGATCCAGTGCGTGTCCAGCGCGGTGATTTCGCCCGGGGCAGCAGCGCCGGTGTGCGTGAACATGGCCAGCGAGATGTCGAAGTGGTTGTTCGAGTGCGAGCCCCAGGTGAGTCCGAACTCGTTGCACAGCTGTGCCACCCGGACCGAGCCATGCATGGTCCAGAAGTGCGGGTCCGCCAGCGGGATGTCCACGGCGTTGCTGCGGATGGCATGGGACATTTCCCGCCAGTCGGTGGCGATCATGTTGGTGGCCGTCTTCAGGCCCGCGGCCCGGCGGAACTCCGCCATCACCTCGCGGCCGGAGAACCGGCCTTCGGCGCCGCAGGGGTCCTCGGCGTAGGCCACGACGCCCTGCATGCGTTTGCCCAGGCGGATGGCGTCCTCGAGGAGCCAGCCGCCGTTTGGGTCCAGGGTGACCCGGGCCTCCGGGAAGCGTTGGGCGAGGGCGGTGACCACGTCCACTTCTTCGTCGCCGGACAGCACGCCGCCCTTGAGCTTGAAGTCGCTGAAGCCGTAACGCTCCTGCGCGGCTTCGGCCAGGGCGACGACGGCGTCCGGAGTCATGGCCTCCTGGCGGCGGAGCTTTTCCCACCGGTCGGCGGGCGCGTCCTCCACCAGGTAGGGCAGGTCCGTGCGCGCGTGGTCGCCGACGAAGAACAGGTAGCCGAGCATCGGCACGGACGTGCGCTGCTGGCCGTCGCCGAGCAGTTCCGCCACCGGCACGCCGAGGTACTGGCCGTGCAGGTCCAGCAGGGCTGATTCGACGGCGGTGACGGCGTGGACCGTGGTGCGCAGGTCGAAGGTTTGCAGGCCGCGCCCGCCGGCGTCCCGGTCTGCGAACTCAGCCGCCACCTCACGCAGGAGCGAGCGGTAGCGTGCCACCGGCTTCCCGTTGATGAGGGCACCGGCTTCCTCGATTGTGGTGCGGATTTTCTCGCCGCCGGGAACCTCGCCCAGGCCGGTGCGCCCGTCCGAATCGGTGATGATCACAACGTTGCGCGTAAAGAAAGGGCCGTGGGCGCCGCTGAGGTTCATCAGCATGCTGTCGTAGCCCGCAACCGGTACTACCTCGACTCCGGCGATGGTGGGCTGGCGGCTCATGCGCTGACCTCTGCTTTCTCTGCGGCGGGAACCACGTCGCCGTTGATGCGGCGGTTGAGGTGCCAGGGGTTGGCGTCCCGGAGGGCCTCGGGGAGCAGTCCCTGGGGGATGTTCTGGTAGGCGACCGGGCGGAGGAACCGGTTGATGGCGAGGGTGCCCACGGAGGTGGTGCGGGTGTCGGAGGTGGCGGGGAACGGGCCGCCATGGACCATCGCGTGGCCTACCTCGACGCCGGTGGGCCAGCCGTTGACGATGATGCGGCCCACCTTCTGTTCCAGGACGGGGATCAGGGGTGCCGCCATCGGGTAGTCCGCTTCGGTAAGGTGCAGGGATGCGGTGAGCTGGCCCTCGATGCGGCCGGCGGCCTGCAGCAGGTCCTGGACGTTCTTGTACCGGATGACCAGGGACGCGGCGCCGAAGATCTCCTCGTGCAGGACGTGGTTGCTGATGAACTGGTCCACGCCGGTGCCGAAGATGGCGGGTGCGGGGGCGTTCTGCGTCGGGCCAGGGGCGCCCTGGCCAAGGAGTTCGACGCCGTCGGCCTTGCCGAGCGCTTCGGTTCCGGCGTTCCAGGACCCCGCGATGCCCTCGGTAAGCATGGTCTGCCCCGAGCAGGCTGCCACGGCGCGTGCGACGGCGGCGGCGAGTTTGTCGCCTGCCTCGCCTTCGGGGGCGAACAGCAGGCCGGGGGAAGTGCAGAGCTGGCCGGAGCTGCCGGTGACGGCGGTGACGTACTGCTGCGCCAGGGCGTCGACGTCGCCTTTGAGGGCGCCTTCGAAGACGAAGACCGGGTTCAGGGAGGACATTTCGGCGTAGACCGGGATGGGTTCGCGGCGGGCGGCGGCGGTCTTCATCAGGGCGATGCCGGCGGCCTGGGAACCGGTGAAGCCGACGGCCTTGATGGCGGGATCGGAAACGAGGGCCTGGCCGATGCTGGCGCCGGGGCCGTAGATCAGGGAGAACACGCCGGGGTGCAGGCCGAAGTCCTTGACGGCCTTCGTGACTGCCTGGCCGACAAGTTCGCTGGTGCCGGGGTGGGCGTTGTGCGCTTTGAAGACCACGGGACAGCCTGCGGCCAGGGCCGACGCGGTGTCGCCGCCGGCGGTGGAGAAGGCCAACGGGAAGTTGCTGGCGCCGAAGACGGCGACCGGCCCGAGCGGGATCTGGCGCTGGCGGATGTCGGGGCGGGGGAGAGGGGTGCGGTCCGGGATGGCGGGGTCAATGCGGACGCCGCGGAAGTCGCCCTGGCGGACGACGTTCGCGAACAGGCGCAGCTGGCCGGTAGTGCGGGCGCGTTCGCCCTGGAGCCGGGCCGCGGGCAGCCCGGTTTCCTGGCCGGCGCGGATGATCAGTTCGTCGCCGATGGCTTCGATGTTGTCAGCGATGGCGTCCAGGAACGCGGCGTGCGTTTCCGGGTCAAGGGTGCTGAAGGACGGGTAGGCCTCCTTCGCGGCGGTGGTGGCGGACTTGAGCTGCTCTTCGGCCAACAGCGTGTACGCGGGCTCCAGCGCCTCGTTGGTGGCGGGGTTGAAGCCGAAGGTTGTCTTGCCGTCGCCGACGACGGTCTGTCCGGCGATCAGGGAGTGTCCGGTGAGGGTCACGTGGGTTCCTCCTGTGTAGCGGTGTAGCAGGGACGGTCAGGAAACGCGGGCGATGAGGGCTTTGAGGTCTGCCAGGTCCTTCTCGGCCATGTTCTGCAGCGGGGGACGGACGGGGCCTGCGGAGCGGCCGATGGCGTCCAGGCCGCCCTTGACGATGGAGACGGCGTAGCCCTTCACCCGGTCACGGATGTCCAGGTAGGGGATCACGAAGTCGTTGAGCTTCTGGTTGACGGCCGCACGGTCGTTGTTCCGGACATCCTGGTAGAAGTCCAGTGCGAACTGCGGGACGAAGTTGTACATGGCGCTGGAGTAGGTGCTCATGCCCAGCTGCAGCAGCGGAAGGGCGAAGGTCTCTGCGGTGGGAAGGCCGCCGAGGTAGAACAGCCGGCCGCCGAGCTTGGCGTAGACGCGGGCGTCGTGTTCCAGGTCACCCACGCCGTCCTTGAAGCCGATCAGGTTCTCGTGGCGGTCCGCCAGGGTGGCCACGGTGGTGTCCTGGTAGATGGCGTTGGCGCGGTTGTAGATGATGACGCCAAGGGAGGTGGAGCTGCAGACGGCGCTGACGTGGTCGATGAGTCCGCCCTGGTCCGCTTCGGTCAAGTATGGCGGGAGCAGCAGAAGGCCTTCGGCGCCCGCAGCTTCGGCAGCCTGGGCGTTCTCGATGGCCTGGGCGGTGGAGCCGCCTGCGGAGGCCAGCACGGGAACCTGGCCGCCCACCTCGTCGACGGCGGCACGGACCACGCGGGCGGATTCCGCCGGGGTCAGGGAGAACCCTTCGCCAGTGCCGCCTGCTGCGAAGAGGCCCGCAACGGGGAAGCTGGCCTGCCAGGCGAGGTGCTTGCGGTAGTTCTCCTCATCGAACTGCAGTGCGGCGTCAAAGGACGTTACCGGGAACGACAGCAGGCCGTCTTTCAGGGTGTTTGCCAGTTCCTGGGGGGTGTACTTTGCCACGATCTTGTCCTCTGGTTCGAGCGCCTACTGGCCGCTGGTGATGAATTCCTGTTCAGGTTAGGCAGAGGATGTAATGCCTGTCTAAGTGCACTTTTGAATGCATTTATACCTTTAGCGCATTACGGCTGATTCTTCGGGTGCTCACTCCATCGCAAACTCGAAGTCCCGCAGGAGGCGGGACAGTGCGGGGTTGGTGATCCTGCGGTTCCAGATGGCGTGCAGTTCCACCTGCCCGCCGTGGTTGTCTGGCAACCGCAGGAACTCCACGCCTTTGATCCCCAGCAGGGTGGCGGAATGCGGCACGAAAGCGACGCCGCGTTTGGCTGCAACCAGCGAGACCATGGTCAGCACCTGGCTTACCGTGTGGACCACGTTGGCGTGGTGGATGGGAAGGGTCCTCACCACGAGGTCGTAGAAGTAGCGGGCCTGGATGGGGGAATGCATGATGAGCGGCTCGTCCTTGAAGTCCTCAGCCGTGATCTCCCGCGCCAGAAGCGTCAGGGGGTGTCCGGCGGGAACCGCAAGGACCAGCGACTCCTGGTACAGCAGGTGGGAGTCGAACGTTTCCCGGTCGAATGGCGGCCGGGCGAGTCCGAGATCCAGTTCTCCGGACATCAGCCGGCTGATCTGCTCCCCGGTGACGAGCTCCTGCAAATCCACATCCACGTCCGGGATGATGGCCGCAATCTCTTCCAGCATCGGGCCAAGGATACTGAAGCCGCTGGCGGCAGTGAATCCGATGCGCAGGACGCCCGACCTTCCCGAAGCTATCCGGCGCGCCGAGACCGGGGCGCGTTCGGCCAGCGCCATGAGGCGGCGGGCTTCCTCAAGGAAGGTCTTGCCTGCGTTTGTCAGTTCGACTTTCCGGTTGTCGCGCTCCAGTAGTTCGGCCCCGATGATCTTTTCCAGCTTTTGGATCTGCCGGCTGAGCGGGGGCTGTGTCATGTTGAGGCGTTCGGCCGCCCGGCCGAAATGCAATTCCTCAGCAACGGCGATGAACCCTGCCAGTTGGTCGAATGTGAACATGATGCCTTCACGGTATCACTTGATGCAGTTTTGGGCTTAGACAGGCATCATAACTCCTCCCTACACTCGACAAAGCGAACGGGGTGACCCGGTTCACAGATTGTCCGGACCCCGCCCGGAGACTTATCGAGGAGTTCCAATGAAGCACTTCCCCACACGCCGCGCCGTCCTTGGCGCGGCGTCAGCCATCACCCTCCTGGCCATGACCGCCTGCGGCAACGTCGCCGGCGGCAGTGCCGCCAACACGTCCAAATACCCCAGCGGCCCTGTGACACTCACGGTCGGCCAGGCTGCGGGCGGCAGCACCGACCTCATCGCCCGGGCCCTTGCCGAAGGAGCCACCAAGACCCTCGGCGCCCCGATGCCGGTCGTGAACAAGCCCGGTGCCAACGGCGCCCTGGCCACCAAGGAAGTCGCAGGCAAGCCCGCCGACGGCCAGGAACTCGTCCTGCTGACAGCCTCCCTGGTCACCATCACTCCCCTTGCTGTCAGCGCGGACGAGGCCGTCAACATTGACGATCTGGATGTCATCGCCGGGCTTTCGCAGGACGACTACGTGCTCGTCGCCAGCACGGACTCCGGCTTCAAGAGCTTCAAGGACGTCACCGACGCCGGGCGCAACGTCACCTTCGGCACCACCGGCGTCGGCACGGGCAGCCAGCTGGCCCAGACCGTTCTCTTCAAGCAGGCCAACGTCCAGGGCACCGACGTCCCGTTCGACAGCGGCAAGCCTGCCTTGACTGCCGTCATGGGCAACCAGGTTGAGCTGGCGACCATCCAGCTCGGCGAGGCAATGCCCCAGATCGAAGCGGGCAAGGTTTCACCGCTGCTCGTCTTCTCGGAAGGGCGCAACAGCTTCCTTCCCGACGTTCCCTCCGCAAAGGAGGCCGGATACGACGTTCCCGTGGCCCAGTACCGGGCAGTGGCAGCGCCTAAGGGTACCCCGCAGGACGTGAAGGACAAGCTGCTCGCCGCGTTCCAGGAAACCTTCAAGTCGGACGCCTACAAGGAGTTCAACGAGAAGAACATGCTGACCCCCAAGGAAATTTCCGGTGAAGAAGTCGTCACCGAGTGGAAGGGCTATGCAGCGAAGTACAAGGAACTGGTGGAGAAGTACGACATCAGCCTGAGCGGAAACAAGTAACAGCAATGGAGACCACTCCAGCAGTGTCCGCCGGACGGGACGGCAGCTCAGCCGTCCCGTCCGGCGGGGACGCCCCCAATGACCTGCCCGAAGCGCTGACCCCGGAGCAACTGGCGGCCCAGTGGGAGGCGGAAAAGCCCCCCGCGGCAGGCGCCCTCGCCAACGCCGGCTCATCCCTGGTGGTGCTCGGCGTCGGAACCGGTGCGCTCGTCCTGTCGGTAGCCATGGGCCTGGGCACCCCGGCAAGCCCGCAACCGGGCCTTTGGCCGTTCATGATCAGCTGCGTCATGGTAGCGCTGGGGCTTTTCCAGCTGATCCTGGGCCGGCACAACCGGGACGCGGAAAAGTTCACCCGGATGTCTGCCGCCCCGCTCACCGGACTGGTGACGCTCGCAGCCATGGTGGCGCTGATGCCGCTTATCGGATTCGAGATACCCGCCCTGATCCTCTGCATCATCTGGATGCGGTTCCTCGGCGGTGAGACCTGGCGGTCCACGCTCCTGGTCAGTGCGCTCGTCGTCGCCGCGTTCTACGGGATTTTCGTCCTGGCGCTCGGCACCTCCATTCCCCACCTCTTCTAGGAGACCACCATGGATTTCCTGAATCCTGTGATCAACGGATTTTCAGTCGTCCTGGAGCCGACGAACCTCCTCTACTGCCTGGTCGGCGTCGTCATCGGCATGCTGATCGGCGTGCTGCCCGGATTGGGGCCGGCGGCAACCATCGCCATCCTGCTTCCACTGACCTACGGCGTGGAACCTGTCACCGCCATCATCATGCTCGCCGGCATCTTCTACGGCGCCCAGTACGGTGGCACCATCACCTCGGTCCTGCTGCGCCTTCCCGGCGAGGCGTCCTCCGTGGTCACCGTTTTCGACGGCTACCAGATGGCCCGGCAGGGCCGTGCCGGCACTGCCCTTGGCCTCGCCGCCATCGGATCCTTCCTAGGCGGTACGGCAGCGATCGTCGGCCTGACCTTCCTGGCCCCCCTCGTTGCCAGCTTCGCGCTGGACTTTGGCCCGCCCGAGTACTCCGCGCTGGCCTTGCTGGGCATCCTGCTGGTTGCCACCATCAGCAGCGGCGCAAAGGCCAAGGCGCTGATCGCCGCAGCCGTCGGCCTCCTGCTGGCCACGGTAGGCCGTGACATGTTCACCGGCGAAAGCCGCTTCACCTTCGGCAGCCTCCAGCTTGCCGACGGCATCGACTTCGTTCCGATCGCCATGGGCATCTTTGGCCTCGGCGAAATCCTCTACAACCTGGAGGAACGGCACCGCGCTGCCAAAGCGCCGTCGAAGGTCTCCAACGTCTGGCCGTCGAGGGGGGACCTGAAGCAGGCCTCCGGAGCAATCGGACGCGGTTCAGTGCTGGGGTTTTTCCTGGGCATCCTGCCCGGCGGCGGTGCCACCATCGCCTCCATGGCCTCCTACGCCATGGAGAAGAAGCGCGCCAAGCAGCCGGAGCGATTCGGCAAGGGCGCCCCGGAGGGCGTTGCAGGGCCGGAAACCGCAAACAATGCGGCAGCGACGTCGTCGTTCATTCCGCTCCTGACCCTCGGTATTCCCGCAAACGCCACCATGGCCTTGATGTTCGGCGCACTGCTGATCCAGGGCGTCACGCCCGGTCCGCAGCTCGTAGAGCAGAACCCGGAGCTGTTCTGGGGCGTGGTGAACTCGATGTACATCGGCAACATCCTGCTCCTGATCATGAGCCTGCCACTGGTGGGAATCTTCGTGCGGATCCTTCGGGTCAGGGCGGCCATCCTGGCTCCGATCACCGCGCTGATCACGCTGCTGGGCGCGTACACGATCAACAACAGCATGTTCGATGTCACGCTGGTGGTGTTCTTCGGGGTCGTGGGCTACCTGATGAAGAAGTTTGGCTTTGAGCCCGGACCGCTGGTCCTGGCCTTCGTTCTTGGCGAACTGCTGGAAAACTCGCTGCGGCGCTCGCTGCTCGTCTTCGGCGGTGACCCCACCGGATTCCTCACCCGCCCCATCTCGGCAACCTTGCTGATGGTCTTCGTCCTGGTGGCCGTGCTGCCGGGAATTCGGAGCCTGATCGCCAAGCGCAAGGGCACCGCGGCTTCGGCCGCCACCAACAAGATCAAGGAGAAGGTATGAGCATCATCGTTGGATTCGTTCCCACGCCGGCAGGTGAAGCAGCTCTCGCCGCAGGCATTTCCGAGGCGAAGCTCCGCAACCAGGAGCTCATCATCGTGAATTCGGCCCGCCAGGGCGCGCTCGTGGACAAGTCCGTGGCCGCTGAGGGCGTTCTGGCCGATGCCGCGAAGAGGGCAGCGGACGCGGGCGTGGCGGCGAGGGTTATCCAGCCGCCCTATCAGCACGACCTCGCCGACGAGTTCCTTGACGTTGCCAGGCAGGAGGACGCCTCGCTGATCGTCATCGGCCTGCGGCACCGCACCCAGGTGGGCAAGTTCATCCTGGGCAGCCACGCGCAGCAAATCCTGATGCAGGCGGACCGGCCGGTGCTCGCTGTCAAGGCCGACGGCGGAAACTTCTAGGCAGCGGGAGGACGGAAGCAGCATGTACAGGCACAACCCGGTCGGGCGGGCAGCAGCACATCCCCAGGCGCCGGTGCCCGACTGGTCAAAACTCGCCAGGGAGGATTACGTGGAGGTGCGCACCTCCCGCGGGGAGGTGATCGCTGGAACCATTGACATGATCGCCGCAAACCGGAGTGTCTTCTGGGTGGTCCGCAGCGACGGTGCCGGCCGGACCATGGTGTATTCGGGCGACGACGTCTCAGTCACCAAGGTGGCCAGGCAGCGGGAGTTTGCCGCTGCCTAGCTGCGCCTGTGGAGGAAAAGCCGGTGTTCCCAGCAGGGGCCGCCGGCTTTTTACGTTCGACGGCGGACCTGTTCCGCAAGTGCGTCGAGGGCCGGGACCTGCCCCTTGACGAGCTTCAGCCGGGCCTCGTGCTCGGGGAACCAGCGGGCGTCGTCGATTTCAGGGTACTGCTGGATCCGGCCGGAGCCCTTGGGCCATTCCAGCGGAAAGGTGTTGCTGGTGATGGGTCCAGGCCGGAAGTCCTGCTCAGCCGTGAACACGGTGATGATCTTGCCGGAGGGCTGCCTGAAGTCACCAAGATGGTGGTAGTCAGCGTCCGGCGCCGCGGTGCCCATCTCCTCGGCAAATTCGCGCTGGGCGGCCACCAGCGGGTCCTCATCATCCGTGTACTCGCCCTTGGGGATGGACCAGGCATGAGTGTCCTTGCGGGCCCAGAACGGCCCGCCCATGTGCGCGATCCACACCTCCAGTCCCGCGGGCCCGCCGTGCGCCCTTCTGTACAACAGGATTCCTGCGCTTCGTACCGGCATATCTCCTCCAGTGGTGCGGCCTGGTGTGGCCAAAAACGTCCCGAATCCGCCGTCCGGTGTTAACCCGCAGTTCACGGTGCTGTTTTAGGTTATTCCTTCAAGCACTCTGCTCGAAGGGGACCCGTCATGGCCAATATTGCTGAAGTGTTGGGTCGGCTGACGCCGGAAGAACTTGATGAGCTCCGCGGCCTGGGCCCGCAGGGCCACTTGCCGCGGCATCTCCAGGACGCTTTGGACCGGGCTGCGGGCGGCCCCGGTTCAGGACGGGGGTATTACGTCCCCACCGGCAACGTCAGCGCCACGGGCGGTCCGCTGCTGGCGCTGCGCAGCGACGTGTCCGGCTGGCTTTTCAATTCCCACCGCGACGATACGGACCAGCTTCCACAGCACTAGGCGGTAGGCAGCGCCCCTCCTGTTGTCCGTGGTCAGGATGCCGCCGGCAGGGTGAACGTAACGGTGGTGCCTTTCCCGGGTTCGCTGGCAAGGGTGATGGAGCCGCCATGCCCTTCCACAATGGTCTTGCTCACCGGCAGTCCCAGGCCGGCCCCGGGGATGGCCGTTGCCCGCGACCGGGCGGAACGGAAGAACTTGGTGAAGGCCTGCTCCTGCTCGTCGGCATCCATCCCCACGCCGGAATCGGAGATGGAACAGGTGAGCTGACCGCCGCTTTTACGTGCACAAACGGTGATGCGGCCTCCGCCCGGCGAGTACTTGACCGCATTGGAGAACAGGTTCCGGACAACCTGCCGGATCCGTCCCGGGTCAACGCGGGCCGGCAGCGGCTGTTCGACGTCAAGGTCGAGCTGGAGTCCGTTCAGGGACGCCTTGGGAACCGCCGCGCCGACCACTTCGGTCACCAATTGCGCAAGGTCTGCCTCTTCCAGTGAAAGGTCCACCCGTCCCGACGCAACGGCTATCAGGTCATTGACCAGGGCCAGCAGGTGCCCGGCGTTCCGGTGGACCACCAGGAGTTCCTCCCGGATGTCCTCGTGGCCGGGCTCTTCCAGCACCAGCTCAAGGTAGCCCAGGATCGACGTCAGCGGTGTCCGCAGCTCATGGGAAACAGTCGAAACAAAGTCGTCCTTGGCGGCCAGGGCGCGGATCAGGGTTGTCACATCCACAAACGTGACAACTGCGCCGCCGTCCTTCCCATTGTGGGCAGGTATGCCGTGCGCGCTGACGGAGTAGGCGTGCTGTTCCTGCGGGCCGCCCGCCCAGTACAGCTCGTCCCGGAACTCGTCGCCGGCGGCGGCGCGGGCAATGGGCGACGCGTCAGCGGGTACGGCAGAAGCGCGGTCCGGCAGAAGAAGGCCGTGGCCGGCATTTTTGCGGAGGGTGGCCAGCGCCGGGTCCGCCTGAAGTGCCTTGTTGGTCAGGACGGTGCAACCGTTCCGGTCCACCACCCAGACGCCGACGCCAACGGCCCCCAGCACTGCGTCCAACAGCCGCTGCTTCCGGACACTTTCGGCGAGTGTCACTTCCAGTACATGCTCTTTGTCCACCAGCTTTTGGCGCTGGTGGCGGATGGTCCGTGACACCACATGTGCAGTCACCGCGACGGCGGACAGGATAAGGGGCAGGACGAGGGTGCGGATCATGGAAGCTGACGTGGGGGGTGAACCGGCGACGGCGGAAGGCACCAGAGTGCTGAGTACCGTGCCAAGGATGGCCAAGAAGAGCATGTACCGGCGCGGTTGGGCGGCCAGCCAGACCACTGGGAAGACCAGCATCAGGCTCAGGACGTTGAACGGCGGTCCCCCCGCCTCCCTGGTGAACCCGATGGCCAGGCAGTCCAGGACCGGTATCGCTGCAAACGCGCCGGCTGGCAGCCGGCTCCACGGCAGGACTAGACAGGCGGCGAAGAGCAATGTATGGGCCAGAAGGGCCAGTTGGAACTGGTTGGTGGCCAAGGTTGCGGGGCTGAAGACCGCTGCGGCCACTGCCACAAGGACAACCGTCACCGTCAGGGGAAGTTGGCCCAGCACAATGCGGCTGCGGATTCCGAGGCCGTCGAACAGCCCGTCGAGATGGCCGATCACGGGCATATCCGCCGGCAGAGCCCCGGCACTGCCGGCACGGGCCGCGTCGATAGTGGATTCCACGGCTTGTTTCATTTCCGCCCCCAGCGCAAATACAGAAACCCCCGTCTGCATGAAGGCGCTTTTCCTCAGGCTACCGGTGAACCGGGGCGCGGTGAACAAGGAATTGCTTTTGTGTCCTGGACCGCCCACCGGCCGCCACCGCCAGGCACAGTGGGAGAGCTGGCTCGGACGGACGGGAGCGCTTACCCGATCAGGAGACTGAGTGCCTCCGTCAGATGGGATACCTCGCGCACCGAGAAGCCCGCAGGCACCGGACCCGGACCTGTATGGCTGGCGGGGACCACCGCGTGGGTGAACCCCAGCCGGTGCGCCTCCTGGATGCGCTGGTTGATCCCGGGCACGGGCCGGACCTCGCCCGCGAGCCCCACTTCGCCAAACGCGATCAGGCGGACCGGCAGGGGCTTGCGTGCCTTCGCTGATGCGACGGCCAGGGCAACCGCAAGGTCGGTGGCCGGCTCGCTGAGTTTCACCCCGCCCACGGTGGCCACGTAGGAGTCGTCCTTGTGCAGCAGGGTGCCGGCGCGCTGCTGCAGCACGGCCAGCAGCATGGAAACGCGCGAACTGTCCAGCCCGCTGGTGGCCCGGCGCGGCTGCGAGTTGGGGCTTTCGGCGAGCAGCGACTGCACCTCCGCGAGCAGCGGACGGCGGCCTTCCATGGTGACCGTGATGCACGTGCCGGAGACCGGGTCCTTGGTGCGGCTGACGAAGAGCCCGCTGGGATCGGCAAGGCCTTCAATGCCGTTCTCATTCAGGTCGAAGCATCCGACGTCGTCGGTGGGCCCGTACCGGTTCTTGACCGCGCGGAGCAGCCGCAGGCGGGAGTGCCGTTCGCCTTCGAACTGGCACACCACATCCACCAGGTGCTCCAGCAGCCGGGGCCCGGCGATGGAACCGTCCTTGGTCACGTGGCCCACCAGCAGCGTGGTCATGTTGCGGCGCTTGGCGGCGGCGATAATGGACGCCGCAACTTCCCGGACCTGAGACACACCGCCCGCGCTGCCATCCACGTCCGCGCTGCTGAGGGTCTGCACCGAGTCCACGATCAGAAGCCGCGGTTCGATCTTCTCCACCTGGCCCAGTGCCTGGCCAAGGTCCGTTTCCGCGGAGAGGTACAGGGATTCCGCCACGGCGTCGATCCGTTCGGCGCGAAGCTTCACCTGCGCAGCGGATTCCTCGCCGGTGACATAGAGGACGTCCTGGGCTGTCCGGGCGAACTTGGCCGCGACGTCGAGCAACAGGGTTGACTTGCCCACGCCGGGTTCACCGGCCAGCAGGATGACGGCGCCGGGAACCAGTCCGCCACCCAGTACCCGGTCCAGTTCATCCATTCCGGTGGGCATGAAGGCAGCGGTGGTGGCGTCCACCTCGGCAATGGGGCGGGCCGGGTCAACAACCGTTGTGGCCGCCGTCGTACGCGCCACCGCTGTCCCGATTTCCTCGACGCTGCCCCACGCCTGGCACTCGCCGCAGCGTCCCACCCATTTGACGGTGGTCCAGCCGCACTCAGCGCATTTGTAGCCGGGCGCCTTGGACGCCCGGGAAGTCTTTGTTGCCATGCGTTCAACCCTAAAGGCGGCCACCGACATTACCCGCCAGACCGCCCCGGACGCGACTGGCAGAACATAGGGAGGCTGGGCTGATCATGGAGCGCTAGAGCGCCGGAAGGATGTCCCTGGCCTCGCGGGCATCCATTCCGGTCGCCTCCAGCAGGTCCACCATCAGCGGCCGGTACAGCATCACCACGGTTTCGCCCTCCAGGCGCTGGACTTCCAGGAGCTTCGGATGCAGCCGCAGCGCAATTTCGCTGAGGTCCCGGCGGGCCGTGCGTAGGTGGGCGCGGCGGACGCCGTCGTGCGTTTCCGCCAGCCCCAGCGACAGCTCGTCAATCGCGGCAGCGGTCTCCTGGAGCACCTCCGCGATGTTTTCGGTGGCCTCGTCCGACAACGCCGCGTGGTTGATGGCGCTGGTGAGCCGCCGCGCGAACACCCTGCTGTTGCGGAGGGCGAGGTCAATGAAGTCCAGCGACTGCTTCAGCTGGTCAAGTTCATCCCGGTGCCGGCGGTACGCTGGCGCCAGCCTCGCCACCTCGCCCGAAGCCCGTAGGGAATGCCGCATGCCGTCCACCAGCGGCTGGCAGTTCCGGCCCCGGACCAGCGCGTGCCATGCCCGGGTGGAATCACTGTCCGACAGCGCCTCAGCGCATTCACGCAGCACCTCCGCAAGCTCGTGCAGCAGGTTCCGGACGTCCTTGCGCGGCTCCCGGCGCGGGTCCTTGGGCGCCACGATGGTTACCAGCAGGGCAAACAGGCCGCCGATGACGGCGTCAATGCTCCGGGTGAACGGCCCGCCGGACGGCGCCGGCAGCAGCACCACCAGCAGGGACTGCAGCGCCAGCTGCGTGGTAAAGATATTGCCGCTGTCCAGGAAGCGGGCCAGCAGGATGGAGAACAAAAGGACGACGGCGGCCTGCCAGATCCCGCCGCCCAGCCAGTGCAGGAGCAGGTCGCCCACCGCGATCCCGATCGTGCAGCCCAGGCCCACCTCCAGCACCCGCCGCAGCCGCGGCTCACGGGAGAAGCCCAAGGCAATCAGTGAGGAGGTGGCGGCGAACAGGGGGCCCGAGTGCCCCAGCACATACTCGGCGAAGGCATAGGCGCCAACCGCACATACGGTCATCTGGATGGCCGGAACCAATGAATTGCGGCTGCGGATCAGCCCGGTGCGGACCCTGCCGCGCAGGAACCGCCTGCCTGCTGAGAGTCCTGCTGCGGGGGCCATGCCGTCCAGTCTATTTGCTGCCCGTGGCCTTCTAGTTTGCAGTTTGCCCCTACGACTGCAGATGTGATCTGCGCAATGGGAACCCGGCAGTTTTAAGTGAATATCCCGTCGTCGTTAATCTTCCGTTTACCTTGGGCAGGGCATCCCTTTACCTGCGGCCCTTAACTTCGTTGAAGGTACAAAACGTACGCATCGCGCTGCAGGGTTCTCCGTCCCTGCCCCGCACCTGAATAACCCTGGAAGGGGTACATCTAAGTGAAGGCACTCCGCATCGGCCGCCACGCGGCTATCGCTGTTATCGCAGCGGGCGCACTCGCGCTCACCTCCTGCGGTTCAGACAACGCCACTGGCACCGCTCCTGCCGGTGGCCAGACCTCGGGCACCAAGGTCACCGGCACGCTGACCGGCATCGGCGCTTCCTCTACCGGCGCAGCCATGGACGCCTGGAAGGCAGGCTTCGCCGCCGCAAACTCCGGCGCCACCGTGCAGTACTCCCCCGACGGTTCCGGAGCCGGACGCAAGGCCATCATCGACGGCTCAGCCCAGTTCGCCGGGTCCGACGCGTACCTCAAGGACGAGGAGCTTGAAAGCTCCAAGGCCGTCTGTGGCCCCGACGGTGCCATCAACATCCCGGTGTACATCTCCCCGATCGCCGTGGCCTTCAACCTGCCGGGCATCGAAGAGCTGAAGCTCGATGCCGCCACGGTGGCCAAGATCTTCCGCGGCGAAATCGCCAACTGGAACGATCCCGCGATCGCTGCCCTGAACGAGGGCGTCACCCTGCCCGACCTGAAGGTCACCCCGGTGAACCGTTCTGACGACTCCGGCACCACCACCAACTTCACTGACTACCTGGCCTCCGCAGCCCCTGATGTCTGGACGGACAAGTCCTCCGGCGTCTGGCCGGCGAGCCTGCAGGGCGAGAACGCCAAGGGCACCTCCGGCGTGGTCAAGACCGTCACCGACACCCCCGGCGCCGTGACCTACGCTGACGAGTCCGCAGTGGGCGGTTCGCTGGGCACCGCCTCCATCAAGGTGGGCGAGGAATTCGTCGAGATCTCCGCCGAGGCAGCAGCCAAGGCCGTCGAGGCCGGCTCGCCTGTTGAAGGCCGCTCCGCCAACGACATCGCGATCAAGCTGGACCGCAAGACCACCGCTTCCGGGGCCTACCCGATCGTGCTGGTTTCCTACCACGTGGTTTGCAGCGCCTACGACAGCCAGGAAACCGTCGACCTGGTCAAGGCCTTCGAAAGCTACGTGGTTTCCGAGGACGGCCAGCAGACCGCCGCGGATTCCGCCAAGTCGGCACCGCTGTCCCCGGCCCTGGCCGAGAAGGCCGCCAAGGCCATCGAGTCCATCAAGGTCAAGTCCTAACCAGCGCGCCAATAACCGGGTTCCCCGCCTGCCGAAAGGCAGCGCGGGGAACTTGGGTTTGGACGCACCAACTTTCAGTGTCAGTTAACGATCGAAGGGCCGTCGAATGACCGCCACCTCCCTGACCAGCACCCAGGGCGCCGGCCGTGCCGGTGACAAAGTCTTCTCCACCGCCGCGCTGGCCGCCGGCTGCTTCATCCTTGCCGTGCTGTTCGGCGTCGCGCTGTTCCTGGTAGTGCAGGCCATCCCGGCACTGACGGCTCCCGCCGCGGAAATCCAGGGTGGCGAAGGGTTCTTCGCCTACATCTGGCCCATCGTGGTGGGAACGCTCATCGCCGCCGTCATAGCCCTGGTCATCGCCACGCCGATCTCCATTGGCGTTGCCCTGTTCATTTCGCACTTCGCGCCGCGCCGCCTCGCGTCCGGCCTGGGCTACGTGGTGGACCTTCTCGCCGCCATCCCGTCAGTCGTCTACGGCGCCTGGGGCGCGGCGTTCCTGGCAAAGGAAATCTCACCGGCTTACAACTGGCTGGCGGCGAACATGGGCTGGCTGCCCATCTTCCAGGGACCGGCCTCCGCCACCGGCAAGACCATCCTCACCGCCGGCATTGTCCTCGCGGTCATGGTGCTGCCCATCATCACCTCGCTGTCCCGCGAAATCTTCCTGCAGACCCCCAAACTGCACGAGGAAGCCGCGCTGGCGCTCGGCGCCACCCGCTGGGAAATGATCAAAATGTCCGTATTCCCCTTCGCCCGTCCGGGCATCATCAGCGCCGTCATGCTGGGCCTCGGACGCGCACTCGGCGAGACCATGGCAGTGGCCTTGGTGCTCTCCTCCGGCGCCCTGACCGCCAGCCTGATCCAATCCGGCAACCAGACCATCGCCGCGGAGATCGCCCTGAACTTCCCCGAGGCAAGCGGCCTCAAGGTCAGCACGCTGATCGCCGCCGGCCTGGTCCTGTTCATCATCACCCTGGCCGTGAACATGATCGCCCGCTGGATCATCAGCCGGCACAAAGAATTCTCGGGAGCCAACTAAATGACCTCCACGCTTACCCCGGTGCGCAGCAAGCGCTCGGCACTCACCAAGGGCCAACTGCCCAAGTACGCCCCCTACGTGGTCCTGGCCGGCGCGCTCATCATCGGTGCGGCCATCCTGGCCCTGCTGGGCTTCAATGCCTTCGGCTGGGGCATCGTTTCGGCGTTGCTGTTCGCCGTCGGGCTGGTGTCCTGGAGCGCCGCGGTGGAGGGATCCCGCAAAGCCAAGGACAAGCTGGCCACCTGCCTGGTGGTCGGGTCCTTCCTGGTGGCCCTGCTTCCGCTGGTTTCGGTGATCTGGACCGTTTTGGTGAACGGCGTACCCGGACTGCTGACCCCCGGCTTCCTCAGCACGTCCATGAACGGCGTCACCGGCGTCTACGACAACCGGGCCGTGGAGGAAGGCGCGCCTGTCCTGGGCGGTATTTACCACGCCCTCCTGGGGACTATCCAGATCACCCTGCTGGCAACGCTCATCTCCGTTCCGGTCGGCCTGCTCACCGCCATCTACCTGGTGGAGTACGGCAACGACGGCCGCCTGGCCCGTGCCATCACCTTCTTCGTGGATGTCATGACCGGCATCCCGTCCATCGTGGCCGGCCTTTTTGCCGCGGCCTTCTTCTTTGCCGTGGTGGGACCGGGCACCAAGACAGGTGCCGTGGCCGCCGTCGCGCTTTCCGTCCTGATGATTCCTGTCGTGGTGCGCTCCAGTGAGGAAATGTTGAAGATCGTTCCCAACGAACTCCGCGAAGCGGCCTACGCCCTGGGCGTGCGCAAGTGGCGCACCATCCTCAAGGTGGTCATCCCGACGGCGATCTCCGGCATTGCATCCGGCGTCACCCTGGCCATCGCCCGGGTCATCGGCGAGACGGCCCCCATCCTGGTCACCGCCGGCTTCGCCACCAGCATCAACTCGAACGTCTTCGGCGGCTGGATGGCTTCGCTGCCGACGTTCATCTACACACAGATCCTGAACCCCACCTCGCCGGCCAACCCGGATCCGTCCTCCCAGCGCGCCTGGGGCGCAGCCTTGGTGCTGATCATCCTGGTGATGATCCTCAACCTGGCCGCACGGCTCATCGCACGCTTCTTCGCGCCCAAGACCGGCCGCTGACGCACGCTTCCCGGCGCTGTCCCTACCGCCCTGCCGGGCGGAAACCTAGACTCAATACATACCCAGCAAGTGAAGGAACACCATGTCTAAGCGCATCGACGTCAAGGACCTGAACGTGTACTACGGCGACTTCCTCGCCGTGGAGGACGTCACCATCAACATCGAGGCCAAGTCCGTCACCGCTTTTATCGGCCCGTCCGGTTGCGGCAAGTCCACCTTCCTGCGGACCCTGAACCGCATGCACGAGGTCCTTCCCGGCGCCCGCGTTGAAGGCGAGGTCCTGCTCGACGGCGACAACCTGTACGGCCCCGGTGTTGACCCGGTCACCGTCCGTTCGCAGATCGGCATGGTGTTCCAGCGCCCCAACCCGTTCCCCACCATGTCCATCCGGGACAACGTGCTGGCCGGCGTCAAACTGAACAACAAGAAGATCTCCAAGGGTGAGGCCGACGTCCTGGTGGAACGTTCCCTGAAGGGCGCCAACCTGTGGAACGAGGTCAAGGACCGCCTCGAAAAGCCCGGCTCCGGCCTGTCCGGCGGCCAGCAGCAGCGTCTCTGCATCGCCCGTGCCATCGCCGTGGAGCCGCAGGTGATCCTCATGGACGAGCCGTGCTCCGCCCTGGACCCCATCTCCACCCTGGCCATTGAGGACCTCATCAACGAGCTCAAGGACCAGTACACCGTTGTGATCGTGACCCACAACATGCAGCAGGCAGCACGTGTTTCGGACAGGACGGCGTTCTTCAACATCGCCGGCACCGGCAAGCCCGGCAAGCTGATTGAGTATGGTGACACGCACACCATCTTCAGCAACCCCGTCCAGAAGGCTACTGAAGACTACGTCTCCGGCCGCTTCGGATAAGCCCCAGCTACTGCTGCGCACGCCGGCGGCGTCATCCACCGGGTCTTCAACCCTGAAGCTAGCCAGCACCGAAAGTATTTAGTACGCTGAACTAGATACTTTTCGAGCTAGTAATAAGACGCCTAGGAATTTGCCTTGACACAGATCGCCAGCAATCCCCGGAGCCATCAGCTTTACGGCTCAGCCCACGCTCCGGCCTTCAACTCCCAGCCCGTAGACCCCTTCGCCCTTGGTTTTCCCATGCTGCAGGACGTGGCCGCCGAGCCTTTTGCAGCGGCGGGGCAGGCCGTCCCGGGCTCCGGAGACAGTGAAGACGGTGATCTGCTGGCGGCCGTCTGGCGGACCAGCTCTCATCTCGAAAGCATGCACTGGGAGCTCGATGCGGCGCAAGGAGCCCTGATGCAGGCACTGCGGCAGGCCGCGGGCGCCGGTGTGGGGCAGGACCAGCTGTGCAAGGCGGCGAACCTGACAACCGAGGAGCTGGCGGAGGTCCTCGAGGAACTGCCGCCTGCCTTTCCGGCAGCGCTATAGCGCATGCGGCGGAAGTCCCGGGGCTATTCCGGAACTTCCAGCTGGAAGCCGCAGCGGCAGCGCAGGACCCGGGTGGGCAGGCATACGGCGCTGAGGCCGCTTCCGCTGTTGCTGCTGCGGTAGCAAAGCCGTTCAATTTCGAACTCGGCCTCTTCCATGGGGAAGCCGCAATGGATGTAGTCGTCGCCGAACATGATCACCTGCGCCATCCATCGCACCTGATGCAGGGCAGCGGCTACGTCGGACGCATAGGCGAGGTGCTCCTGGAACAGGCTGCAGTCGTTGCAGGTGTAGGAGACCGTGACGAGGTCGCCGCCCCCGGCCCCGAGGGCCGTGATGGCGTGGATGGTGAGCTGGTGTTCGGTTCCGCAGGTCTCGCATCGGAGCTGCCGCGGCTGGGGCGCAGGGCGGCGCGAATCCGGGATGGACATGGTGCCTGCTCTTTTCCGCAATGTGCATCCAAGCCGCCGATTGGCTGCAGCGGCGAACGCCCGCGGGGCCTGCACACGGCGGCGGGCGGCTGTCCCCGGCATTGCCAAGGGACGTACTTTTGAATCTACGTCACCCGCGGCGGGCTGTACAGGGCTGCAAGGAACCGCCCGGGACGGCTGGCCGCCGCTCAGCCGACAAGCGGCGACATGGCCAGTGCCAGCACGAACGCAGTGGCGGCCGTGGCGGCGGGGGTCAGGGCCCAGAGCCCCAGGATCCGGATGACCAGTTTCCGGTTGGTCACCGAAAAGTGTTGGTTCTCGCCCGCGCCCAGAACCGCCGAAGTGACGGTGTGGGTGGTGGACAGCGGCCAATGCAGGGCGATGGCGCCCACGAACAGCATGATCGAACTCCAGATCTGGGCTGTTGAACCCCGCAGCGGATCAACGCGCGTGACCTTGTAGCCGATGGTGTGCGAGATCCGCCACCCGCCGCCCAAGGTCCCGGCCGTAATCATCACCGCGGAGACCAGTGCCACCCACAGGGGGATGGTCCCGCCGTCGGTATAGCCGGCGGCCAGCAGGGCAAGCAGCAGCACCGCGCTGACCCGCTGGCCGTCCTGCAGGCCGTGGCCGAATGCCACAGCCCCCGCAGCGATGGCCTGGCTGCGGCGGAACCGCTGGTTCACCACATTGGGCTGGGTGTACCGCGCCGCCCAGGTGGCCGGAAAAACCATCAGGAACGCCCCGCTGTAGGCCACCAGCGGGGACAGGACCAGGGGGAGGACCACCTGGAACAGCAGCGACTGGTCCACGCCGCCCACGCCTGCCCCGCCCACGGCGAGGCTGGCCAGGCCGGCACCCGCAAGGCCGCCCACCAGGGCATGGGTGGAGGAAGCGGGAATGCCACGCCACCACATCAGCAGCCCCCAGACGGAAGCGCTGATTAGCCCGGCAACCAGGATGCTCAGGCCATCCGTTCCCGGCGGCAGCGTGATCCAGTGCTGGCTCACCGCGACAGCCAGGGTGGCGCTCAGCAGGGCGCCAATGAAGTTGAAGAAGGCGGCCAGCAGTACTGCCACACTGGGGGTCAGCGCCCGGGTGCGCGTAGCCAGTGCCACGGCATTCGAGACATCCCGGAAGCCGTTGAGGAAGGCAAACCCGGCGGTCAGCAGGACCACCACGCCGAAGATGGCCGCCACCACCTCAGGATTCCTTGACGATGATGCTGCCCACTTGCGTGGCGATCCGCCGCATATCCTTGGTGACCTCCACCAGTTGGTTGGCCACGTCCCGGT
This sequence comes from Arthrobacter sp. Y3221087, assembly GCF_059089905.1. Taxonomy (NCBI): domain Bacteria; kingdom Bacillati; phylum Actinomycetota; class Actinomycetes; order Micrococcales; family Micrococcaceae; genus Arthrobacter; species Arthrobacter sp. Y3221087. The sequence continues at coordinate 114,256 of NZ_JBNHFE010000005.1, read as the reverse complement.
TGCGGGAGTACTGCGCCCATTTCATGTCGGTGATCATGTCCGCCACCCATAGGCGGTGGGTCCTTTCGGCCCGCTTCGCCAGGCGGAGGATCTCGATCCAGTAGTCCTCGAGGTCGTCCAGGTTGTCCAGCCGGCGCATGGCATCCACGGTCAGCTCGGCCTGCCTGCTGATGATCTCCAGCTGGTCCGCTGCGCGCCGGGGCAGCCGGTCAAGCTTGTACAGGGCCACCAGTTCCGCGGCGGCGTCCATCTTTTCCATCGCTTCATTGAGGTAGCGGGAGAGTGCGTACATGTCCTCGCGGGGGAGGGGGTTCACGAAGCTGGTACGCATGTGGGTCAGGAGGGCGAACTGCAGTTCGGAGCATTTGGCCTCGTGGTTGTGCATGTCCTCGACCAGCTTGGAATGATCGGCTGCGGGAACGCCGAGGATCTCGGCCAGCGTGCCCCCGGCCAGCACAATCTGCTGCGCCATCTGCGAGAGAAGGTTCAGCCCGGCGGGCTCCTGGGGAAAAAGGCGCAGCTTCACGTGGTTCCGTCTCCGGGGAAAGTACAGGGCGGGGATTGCTGCCGTGTGACTTGACCCCGGCAGGCAACTGACGCTAACTCTACCGGGCCGTAACTGCACCCTTGAAATGGGAAAACAGGAAAAGGGCAGAAAAATGGTGCCGAACCGGATACGCCTCTCGGCGGTAGGCCGCTCTAGGCGGCTGAGTTTTGAAGCCCGGGGGTTTCGCGGTCCGACACCAGTTTCAGTGTTCTACGATGCCGCTCCCAAGTCAATCTTGACAGTTAGGTCGTGATGGGCCCACGGGCCCAAATGGCAGGCCCGTGGGCCCGCAGGGTGCGACATGACGGAATCAGTCCAGCTCGCCCAGCCGCCACGCGTTGGCGGCGTGCTCCAGGTCCTCCGCGGTCTTGACCAGCTGGTGCGAATTGCGGGTCAGCTTGCTGGCGTGGGCCTCGTTGGCGTGCTCGGCGCCGTCGGCGATGGTCGCCTGGCCCAGTGCCACTACGCGGCAGAAGGCGGCGGAACGTTCCAGTGCGACGTCGAACTCGCCGTCGAACGCTCCGGAGAGGATGGCGTCGGCCATGGCGGTCATCTCGTCCGCGCCGGGAGGCTCGGCTGCTCCGGCCACCACGTTGGAGACCTGCGCCGTGTCCCTGCCCGCCCGGAAGTACACGGAAATGCGCTCGGGGTCCTGGACCGTAGCCGCCCGCAGCGCGTACAAGCGCCAAAGCGCGCCGGGAAGTGAACGTGCCGGGCTTTCGGCCCACATCTCTGCAATGGCCTCCAGGCCCTGTTCATCGGCGAGCTTGACCAGGCGCTGGGTGACTACGGGGTCGTCGCTGTCCCGGCCGTGGCGGACCAGCGCCTGGGCGGCAAGGTGTGCGGCCTCTGAAACCCGGGCGGGATCGGCACCGCCGGCGAAGGGCTCAAAGTCGATGGGAGCGAAGGGTTTGGGCTTGTGGTGCCGGTGCGCGCCACCGTAGGGACTTGATCCTGCTTGCTCACTCATGCCCCCACGCTACTCCTGTGCCGTGCCGGATACGAGCGTCCCCGCCCCTTCCGGAAAAAGCCGGGCGGCGGTCCCCGGCAGGCGTGCGAAGGCGCCGGAACCATGCGTTAGAGTATTAACGTCCAGAAATGGATTGGGCCGGGCGGTACAACACAAACGTGTTGAACCGGCCGGCAGGGGCCTTTAGCTCAGTTGGTAGAGCATCGGACTTTTAATCCGTGGGTCGTGGGTTCGAGCCCCACAGGGCCCACCCGCACGGCAGGCCGGAGGCAATTCGTCTCCGGCCTGCTGTTTTTGTAATCCAGGCCCTTTCCTGCCCGCCAACCCTGAGTTTTTGTCCAGATATGGCGACTTCAGCGGGGCGAAAGTCGCCGTATCTGGACAAAAAATCCAGGCGCGGGCAGGGACAATAGGCTCATGGCAAAAAGCAGCAAGGGCAGGATGCCGCGTCTGGAAGATGTGGCGGACGTGGCGGGTGTCTCCCACCAGACAGTTTCGCGCGTGGTCAACAACCACCCCAACGTCAGCAAGGCCACACGCGAAAAGGTGGAGGCGGCCATCGCGGAACTGGGCTACCGGCGGAATACTGCGGCCCGGAGCCTGGTGACCCGGCGCTCGCAGACCATCGGGGTCCTGGCCAACGAGCTGTCCCAGTACGGTCCGGCCAATACCCTCCTCGGCGTGGAGCACGCCGCGCGCGACGCCGGCTACTTTGTCAGCATAGCCGCGCTGCGCGAGATCAGCCGGGAGGCGATCGCGGACGCCATCAGCCACTTCATGGACCAGGCAGTGGACGGGATCGCAGTGCTGGTCCCGCACTCGGACACATTGAAGGCCCTCGATGAGATGACCCTTTCCGTGCCCGTGGTGGCCGTCGGATCCCTCGGCAACAGCAACGTCAGCGGTGCCATGGTGGACCAGCGGCGGGGCGCCCAGCTCGCCGTCGAACACCTCATCGGGCAGGGGCACCGGCAGATCGGCCACCTATCCGGGCCGCCGGACTGGACGGACGGCGCCGAACGGGCCGAGGGCTGGCGCGACGCGCTCCGCACCGCCGGCCTGCCTGACGCGCTCCTGGTGGAAGGCGACTGGAGCGCGGGCAGCGGCTATCAGATCGGCCGGAAACTGGCGGAAACGCGCAGCGCCACGGCAATCTTCGTGGGCAACGACCAGATGGCCCTGGGCCTGCTGCGGGCGTTCGCAGAGGCGGGCGTCCGCGTGCCCGACGACGTCTCCGTGGTGGGTTTCGACGACCAGCCGGAATCGGGGTACTTCACCCCGCCCCTCACTACCGTGCGGCAGGACTTCGAGGAGCTGGGCCGGCGCTGCATGGACATCATGCTGAAAGAAATCGAGGCGGGGGCGCCCGTCAGCTCCACCATCGTCACCCCGGAGCTGGTGCTGCGGGCCAGCACGGCGCCGCCGGCAGCGGCGGGGTAAAGACGGCGCACCCCGTCCGAAAAATTTGCCCGAAGATTTTTCCATGAATGTGCATCCAACTCCCGGCCTGCACCAGTAGTAGGGGTGTAAGCAAAAAACGCCCGCAAAGGCGGGCCGATGAAGGAGAAGGACATGCGCAACAGGATCTTCACAGCAGGTGCCGGTGCAGCGGCAATTGCGGCAGCAATCGCTCTCGCCGGCCCCGCCCAGGCAGCCGAAGGGGACGCCCAGCTCTCCGTGCTGCACGGCGTTCCCGGACTCACCGTAGACGTCTGGGTCAACGGCGAACGGACCCTGGATGATTTCACCCCCGGCACCCTGGCCGGACCCCTGGCACTTCCGGCCGGCGCCTACGAGCTCGCCATCACTGCCTCGGATGCCGCCGATGCCAGCGCAGCAGTGATCGGGCCCGTCAGCGTCGACCTGGCGGCCAATGGCAACTACACCGCCGTGGCCAACCTCGACGCCGGCGGCAACCCCACCGCCAACCTCTACACAAACGACGTTTCGCAGATCGCGGCAGGCAAGGGCAAACTCACCGTCCGGCACGCAGCGGCAGCACCCGCCGTCGACGTCCTCGCCGGCGGCACCGCGGTCATCTCCAACCTGGCCAACCCGAACGAGCAGACCCTGACCCTCGACCCCGGCACCATCCCGGCAGCCGTCGCGGCCGCCGGCACCACAACCCCGGTCATCGGACCTGCGGACGTCACCGTCGCAGAGGGCACGCACACCATCGTTTACGCATGGGGCAGCCTGGCCAACAACAACCTGCAGCTGGCCGTCCAGACCATTGAAGGCATGCACTCCTCGCCGGGTTCGGTCCCGGGTGCACTTGACGGCTCCGCCAATGCTGCTTCAGCAGCACCGGCAGAACCTGCCGCACTCGCCCTGGGCTTCGGCGCAGCAGCCCTGGCCCTTGTGTTCGCCGGCATGGGCGCGGCCCGGGCCATCGGGGCAGCCCGCGCACAGCGGTAACCAGGAGCAACAACCAGTCACACAACATTGCAGCAGGAAGCAGGCCGCCCGGTTCCAGCCGGGCGGCCGGCGCCTGATTCAACAGCGGCAATCCTTCGGCGGCCGCGGGAAGGCTGAGAAATGAACAGCACCACGACGACGGCAGGGGAGTCCCGCCGTCGTTCTTCCGGTTTTGCCGGCGCTGCCTTCCTCGCGGGGGTTTTGCTTCTCCCGGCCTGCGCGCCGGCGGGGCAGGCGCAGGATCCGGCGCCGGCCGCTGCCAGCCAGGCAGCCGCGCCGGCAGCAGCCACCACCCCGCCGGTTACCGCCGCGGCCGATCCCACTGACACCCCGGCTTCCCCCTCACCTCAGGCTCCTGCAGTGGACGTCCCGGTCCGTGCGGCCACCTTGGGGCCAGCCGCCCCGGCGCAGCCGGCCCCCACGTCACTCACCGTTGCCGGGACCGCCATCAACATGCCCGTGATTCCGGGAGGTGTGTCAGCCGAGGGGGCCATGGAAATCCCGGACGCCTTCGACAAGGCCGCCTGGTACCGGTTCGGCCCGGCACCGGGGGCCGCTGAGGGAACCGCCGTCATAGCGGGGCACATCGACACCACCTCGGACAGCGCACCGTTTTCGCAGCTGAAATCCGTGCCGGCGGGAACGGCCATCCAGGTGGGGCGGGAGGGCGCTCCGGCGCTGACCTACCGGGTGGTTCGGGTGGAACTGATGGCCAAGGACAAATTCGACGGTGAAACCCTCTTCCGCAGGTCCGGACCACATGAGCTCAAGGTTGTCACCTGCGGCGGGAGATGGCTGGACGAGCGGATGGACTATAGCGACAATGTGATTGTCACCGCGGTCCTTGAATGAGCGGTGATCCAGCCGTGATTCTCGCCACCGCAGCCGGGAAGGAGTCCACTGTGGCACTTCCTGGGCAGGCCACCGACCGGTGGGAAGACGGGTTGACCGCGTCCTTCCTGGCCGGTGATGAGCAGGCGCTGGCCACGGCCTACCGCGAGTTCGCCCCGCTGGTGCACACCCTGGCCCTGCGCTCGCTGGGTGACCGTGCAGCGGCGGACGACGTCACCCAGGAAGTCTTCATCAGGGTGTGGCGGTCCCGGAGTACGTTCAACCCGCACACCGCCAGGCTTCCGGCCTGGATTGTTGGCATTACCCGGAACGCCATTGCCGACGCCCGGTCCGCGTCCGCGCGCGAAGCCCGAAAGGCAGTGGCGGCAGCGGGTGCCGGGATGGCCGACGAACCGGGGTCCGGTACCGAGGCGGCGGAGGTCCTGGCGGAGCGGCTGCTGCTGGACGGGGAACTGGCACGGCTGGGCGAACCCCAGGGCTCCATCATGAAGCTCGCCTTCTACGAAGACCTGACGCACGAGCAGATTTCGCGGAAACTTGACCTTCCGCTTGGTACGGTCAAGAGCCACATCCGCCGCAGCCTGACGCATTTGAGGAAAAGATTGGAGGTAGACCATGCCGCATCTTGATCCGGAAGAGTTGAGCCTCCTTGCCCTGTATGACGACTGGGACGACGCCGGCAGCCGGGAGCACCTGGAGGTGTGCCCGGCCTGCGCCTCCGAGTTTGCCGCGCTGCGCCGAGCCGTGGAGGCAGTGAAAACGACGCCGGACAGCAGCCGGCTCTCTGTTCCCGGGCCCCAGGTGTGGGACGGCATCCACCGGGAACTCGGGCTGTCGGCGTCAGTGCGGGAGGATCCGCTGGCCTCCGCCGGGCACCAGGGCCGCGTCCCGCCGTCGGACATTGCGCCGTCGTCGGTCGTTGCCCCGCCGGCGGACATATCGGAAGCCCGGGCCGCCAGGAAAGGCCGTGCGTGGTGGCAGCGCAGCGGAACCTGGTTGGTGGCTGCGGCCGCTGCAGTGGTGGTGGCCCTCGGCGGGATCTGGGCACTCAACCGGCCGCCCCAGCCACTGGCGCTGGCCGAGGCCCAGCTGACCCCGCTGGCATCGTTCTCGGCAACGGGCTCGGCCCGGGTGGTGGAGACGCAGGACGGTGCCCGCACCCTGGAAGTCGAGCTCAGCAAGGACGAGGCGCAGGGCTACCAGGAGGTGTGGCTGATCGCGCCCGACCTGTCGAAGCTGGTCAGCCTGGGCGTGATGAACGCGGACACCGGGACGTTCCAGGTGCCGGCGGGGCTGGAGCTTTCCGAGTACCCCATTGTTGATGTCTCGGACGAACCGGTGGACGGGAATCCCGCACACTCAAGCGTCAGCATCGTCCGGGGCACACTCACTTCCTGACGCCCGTTTTGTCTCCTGCTGCCGGTTCCTGCCTGCGCCACTGTTTGATTCTTTCCCACTGGGTCACTGCAAGCGCAGTCAGCAGTGCGGCCGCGGCGTGCAGGTACAGCAGCAGGTGCAGGTCCTGGGCGGCGGCCTGGCCTGGCTCCTCCTCCGCCTCCGGGGACGGCGCATTCCCATGGCCGTGCCCGGGCAGGGCGAAACCGCTGGCGAAGGAGAGCGCGCTGAAGGCAAGGTGCAGGAGTTGCTGCGCCAGCCCGGCAGAAACAAGGACCGCCCAGGGCGGAAGGCGCCGCCGCCCCGCCATGGCCGCTGCCATCCCAAGCAAGGCTGCCAACGCCACGACGATGAGGAGGGCGGGGGAGCGGCCTCCGCCGAGCACATGTGCGGTCCAGCCCAGGCCCGTGGCGAGGGGGCCGGCCAGCCAGGCCAGGGAGCGGCTGCCGGCGGACGGCGGTGGCTCGGCGTCGGTCATGGGCTCTCCCCGTTGATGGAAGTTTCGGTCCCTGCTTCCCTTACCCATTGGCGCCGCCCTGACGCACTTTTCAAGAAGCCGGTTCCCCTGCCCTTCCTTCGTTGGAGCTTTTGGGCAGATATGGCGACTTCAGCACCCTGGATGTCTCCATATCTGGACAAAAACTCCAAGTGGGGGAGGGGGAGCAGGGGAAGGCTTGTTGACTTCACTCTTGTTAGCGCTCACAATTGACACCAGGCCGCAGTGCTGCGGCAGCTATCTGGAGGATTTTCAATGGACGCATTTGACGGCTCGGACGTCTTTGTTATCGGCGTGGATTACGGAACGCTGTCCGGCCGTGCCGTTGTGGTGCGGGTCCGGGACGGCAAGGAGCTCGGCAGCGGGGTGTATGACTACCCGCATGCCGTGGTCACCCATGCCCTGCCCGCGGACACAGCGGGCGACGGCGCCGCACGGCTTCCCGGCGAATGGGCCCTGCAGGTGCCCAACGACTACCGGGACGTCCTGCGGAACGCCGTTCCTGCGGCCATCGCTGACGCGGGGATCGACCCCGCCGCCGTCGTAGGCATCGCCACGGACTTCACCGCGTGCACCATGGTGCCGGTCAAGGCTGACGGAACGCCGCTGAATGAGGTGCCCGGGTTTGCGAACCGCCCGCACGCCTATGTGAAGCTGTGGCGCCACCATGCCGCGCAGCCGCAGGCGGACCGGATCAACCGGCTCGCCGCCGAGCGCGGCGAGGACTGGCTGCCCCGCTACGGTGGACTGATCTCCTCGGAGTGGGAATTCGCCAAGGGCCTGCAGCTGCTGGAGGAGGACCCGGAAGCGTACGCGGCGATGGACCACTGGGTGGAAGCGGCCGACTGGATCGTCTGGCAACTCAGCGGCACCTATGTCCGGAACGCCTGCACCGCCGGCTACAAGGGAATCTACCAGGACGGACGGTACCCGTCAGAGGACTTCCTGGCCGCGCTGAACCCGCAGTTCAAGGACTTCGTCAGCAGCAAACTGGAACACGCCATCGGCCGCCTTGGTGACGCCGCCGGGTACCTCACTGCCGAAGCAGCCGCCTGGACCGGTTTGCCGGAGGGCATCGCCGTGGCGGTAGGCAACGTGGACGCGCACGTCACCGCTCCCGCCGCTCGGGCGGTGGACCCGGGCCAGCTGGTGGCCATTATGGGCACGTCCACCTGCCACGTCATGAGCGGCACCGAACTCCGGGAAGTACCGGGAATGTGCGGTGTGGTGGACGGCGGCATTGTGGACGGGCTGTGGGGCTACGAGGCCGGCCAGTCCGGCGTCGGCGATATCTTCGGCTGGTTCACCAAGTACGGCGTTCCGCCCGAGTACCATGAGGCTGCCGATGCCGCGGGAATGGGAATCCACGAATACCTCACTGAACTGGCCTCGTCGCAGGCCATCGGTGAACACGGGCTGATCGCGCTCGACTGGCACTCCGGCAACCGGTCGGTGCTGGTGGACCACGAGCTCTCGGGCATCGTGGTGGGCCAGACCCTCGCCACTAAACCCGAGGACACCTACCGGGCGCTGCTCGAGGCCACCGCGTTCGGCACCCGCACCATCGTTGATGCCTTCCGGGAGGCCGGCGTCCCGGTCAAGGAATTCATTGTGGCCGGCGGGCTGCTCAAGAACCGGCTCCTCATGCAGATCTACGCCGACGCCACAGGGCTGCAGCTCTCCACCATCGGTTCCGCCCAGGGGCCGGCGCTGGGCTCCGCCATCCACGCCGCCGTGGCCGCCGGGAAGTATGCGGACATCCGGGAGGCCGCCGCCGCCATGGGCGCGGAACCCGGTGAGGTGTACACGCCCATTCCGGAGAACGTGGCAGCCTACGAGGAACTCTTCCAGGAGTACAAGGCGCTGCACGATTACTTCGGGCGGGGCGGCAACGACGTGATGCACCGGCTCAAGGCCATCCAGCGAAGGGCCTCCGGCTCACTCCTGGCTTCCGGCCCGGCCGCCGTGGAGGTGCCGGCATGAGCAGCCCGATCCTCGAGGCAATCGGCCGTATCCGGGAGGAAGTCTGCGCCCTGCACGCCGAGCTGACCCGCTATGAACTGGTGGTGTGGACGGCCGGCAATGTCTCCGCCCGGGTGCCCGGTCACGAGCTGATGGTAATCAAGCCCTCCGGTGTGTCCTACCAGGACCTGACCCCGGAGCAGATGGTGGTCACCGATCTCTACGGGGTGCCCGTGGCGGGGAACGACGACGGCGAGTGGGGCAACCCGCCGTTGTCGCCGTCGTCGGACACGGCAGCGCACGCCTACGTGTACCGGCATATGCCCGAGGTGGGCGGGGTGGTGCACACCCATTCCACCTACGCCACCGCCTGGGCAGCCCGCGGGGAGGCAATCCCCTGCGTGCTCACCATGATGAGCGACGAATTCGGCGGCGAAATTCCCGTGGGGCCGTTCGCGCTGATCGGTGACGACTCGATTGGCCACGGCATCGTGGAGACGCTCAAGAACTCGAACTCGCCAGCGGTGCTGATGCAGAACCATGGACCGTTCACCATCGGCAAGGACGCCCGCTCCGCGGTGAAGGCAGCGGTGATGTGTGAGGAAGTGGCCCGGACGGTGCACATCTCCCGGCAACTGGGCGAACCGAAGCCCATCGACCAGGGCCACATCGATTCGCTCTACGCCCGCTACCAGAACGTCTACGGCCAATAACCATCAGGCCCCTTTTCAGGCTTACATCCCAGGAGAACCCATGAGCACCGCAGCATCCACTTCCCTTGACGGTTATGAGGTCTGGTTCCTCACCGGCAGCCAGCACCTCTACGGCGAGGATGTCCTGAAGCAGGTGGCAGCCCAGTCGCAGGAAATCGCCAACAAGCTCAACGCCAGCTCCGACGTCCCGGTCCGGCTGGTCTGGAAGCCGGTCCTGACCGATTCGGACGCAATCCGCCGCACGGCGCTGGAAGCAAACTCGGACGATTCCGTCATCGGCGTCACCGCCTGGATGCACACATTCAGCCCGGCAAAGATGTGGATCCAGGGCCTGGACCTGCTCCGCAAGCCACTGCTGCACCTGCACACGCAGGCCAACCGGGACCTGCCCTGGGCAGACATCGACTTCGACTTCATGAACCTGAACCAGGCCGCCCACGGCGACCGCGAATTCGGGTACATCCAGTCCCGCCTCGGCATCGCACGGAAGACCGTCGTCGGGCATGTGTCCAACCCCGAGGTGGCCCGGCAGGTGGGCTCCTGGCAGCGCGCCGCCGCAGGCTGGGCCGCCGTGCGCACCCTCAAGCTGACCCGCTTTGGCGACAACATGCGCAACGTCGCCGTCACCGAAGGCGACAAGACCGAGGCGGAGCTGCGTTTCGGCGTCGCGGTCAACACTTGGTCCGTGAACGAGCTCGCGGACGCCGTGCACGCGGCCGCGGAGTCCGACGTCGACGCCCTGGTGGCCGAGTACCAGGACCTCTACGACGTTGTTCCGGAGCTCCGCCCAGGCGCAGCCCGGCATGAGTCGCTGCGCTACGGGGCCCGGATCGAGCTGGGCCTGCGGAGCTTCCTGGAGGCCAACGGTTCGGCAGCGTTCACCACGTCCTTCGAGGACCTTGGTGCGCTCCGCCAGCTTCCCGGCCTGGCGGTGCAGCGGCTCATGGCTGCCGGCTACGGCTTCGGTGCCGAAGGCGACTGGAAGACGGCCATCCTGGTCCGCGCCGCCAAGGTGATGGGCGGGGACCTGCCCGGCGGCGCTTCCCTGATGGAGGACTACACCTACCACCTGGAACCGGGCTCGGAGAAGATCCTGGGAGCCCACATGCTCGAGGTCTGCCCCTCCCTGACCGCCGGCAAGCCGCGGCTGGAGATCCATCCGCTGGGCATCGGCGGCAAGGAGGACCCGGTCCGGCTGGTGTTCGACGCCGATGCCTCCCCGGGTGTCGTCGTCGCGCTGTCCGACATGCGGGACCGTTTCCGCCTGGTGGCCAACGCCGTCGACGTCGTTCCCCTGGACCAGCCGCTGCCCAACCTGCCGGTCGCACGCGCCCTGTGGCAGCCCAAGCCGGACTTCGCCACCTCCGCCGCCGCCTGGCTGACCGCCGGCGCCGCGCACCACACTGTGCTGTCCACCCAGGTGGGCATGGACGTGTTCGAGGACTTCGCGGAGATTGCCAAAACCGAGCTGCTCACCATCGACGAAGGCACCACCATCCGCCAGTTTAAGAAGGACCTCAACTGGAACGCCGCCTACTACAAGCTGGCTGGCGGCATCTAGCGAACCCTGCGAGTTTTTGTCCAGATATGTCGAGCTAACTTCCCCTGAAGCCTCCATATCTGGACAAAAACTCTAAGGAGGTGGCCGCTGGCTGAGGTGTACGCTCAATGCCCGAAGTGGGCGCGCGGGGGACCCTCCGGCAGCCGCTCCAGAATGTCCTCGGCGATCCTGCGCACCTTGATGTTCCGGTGGCTGGACGCCTTCGCCAGGATGGAAAAGGCCTCGTGGTAGGAGCACCTGTTCTGCGCCATGATGACGCCGCACGCAACGTTGATCGACGTGCGGCTGTCCAGGGCGGAGCGCAGGTCGGTGGCCATGGAGCGGGCGGTATGCAGGTCGATGGCCATCTGCAGGCTGTTGGCTGCAAGACCTGCGAACGAGCGGGCCTCCGCGATGACCTGTAGTGGGAAGGCCTTGGCGTCCTGGGCGAAGAATGCCAGGGCGGCCGGCCTTTCTTCCCGGTGCTGGGTGCCAGCGGTCCCGTCCGGGCCCTTTCTGGTAGCTCCGGCTGCAGCGCCGCCCTCCCTGGCGCCATCGGCGGGGGTCTCGCTGCTCAGCGGCAGCCGCACGCCAAGGACGCTGCCGAAACCGGCCTGCTGCAGCTGGTCACAGTAATGCGGCCAGCGGAAGTCGCCGTTGCGCTGGAGAACTGCCACTGGCTGGCCGCCGGCGAGGACCTCGCGCACCGGGCCCTCAGCCGCCCGGTGCTCCCATTCGAGCAGCCGGACGACTTCTTCCGAGGTGCCGGTGACAGCGGGCGGCTTCTTGGGCTGGTGGACTATGACCCCACATTCGATGCGGAGTCCTGCCTGGCGGACAACGGCCTGCGCGGAAGCGGTCACCAGGCGGGCGAGGGATTCTCCCAACGAGTCAGCGCCGGTCACCAGATCCAGCAGCACGTCCTGGCCGCCGGTACCGGGCGTGGCCACTCCGGCAATGCCGGCTGCCGTGCGGGGGCCCGCGTTCCGCGGCGGAACAGGGGGGCCGACGACGGCTGGGGGAGAGGCCTTGGTCTCGTAGGCCTCCTCGTCGCCGGCCCCGCTCAATACCCGTGTCCGTTGGACCGGGAAGGCCGAACTTATATGTCGTGCATGCATTGCCAGTCTCACACCCCCTCGTGAGCCACGTACCGCGAGCCGCGCCACTTTTGTGTCTGGTAAGAAACCTAGTTGCGGGGCTGTGGGGGATGAACGCGTAGGAGGTACTCGTTTTTGAGATTAGGTAGTACTTGGGTTCGCTGGCCACACCCCGCCCGTTCCCATTGCCGCAGGTGGGTGGCTTGAGGGCCCGACGTCCCCCACGGGGACACTTACTGGAGCGCTTTCTTTCATTTGCTTGACTCCTGCTGCGGGAGTCTCAACAATGGTCGTCTATAACGTTGTAAAAATGGAGTGAGGATATTTTCGTGACTACAGCAGAATCAGCCGCGGCGAAGATCACCGTGGATCCCGCATTTGTGGTGGGCCCTGTCCGGCGGCGCACTTTCGGCGCCTTCGTGGAGCACCTTGGCCGCTGCGTGTACACCGGCATTTTTGAGCCGGAGCACACTTCGGCGGACCAGGACGGCTTCCGCAGGGACGTCCTGGAACTCACCCGTGAACTGGGGGTTTCCACGGTGCGGTACCCCGGCGGCAACTTCGTGTCCGGCTACCGCTGGGAGGATGGTGTGGGCCCGGTGGAGCAGCGCCCGGTGCGGCTGGACCTTGCCTGGCACTCCAGTGACCCCAACCTCGTGGGCGTGGACGAATTCGCCAAGTGGTCCGCCAAGGCTGGGGTGGAGACCATGATGGCCGTCAATCTCGGCACCCGTGGAACGCAGGAAGCGCTGGACCTGCTGGAGTACTGCAACATCGACGGCGGGACGGCCTTCTCGGACCAGCGCCGGGCCAATGGTGCGGAAAAGGGCTACGGCATCAAAATGTGGTGCCTGGGCAACGAGATGGACGGCCCGTGGCAGATCGGCCATAAGAGTGCCCATGAGTACGGCCGGCTCGCGGCGGACACCGCCCGGGGCATGCGAATGATCGATCCGGACCTTGAGCTCGTGGCCTGCGGCAGCTCCGGGCCCACCATGCCCACGTTCGGCGAGTGGGAACACGTGGTGCTCAGCGAGACCTACGACCTGGTGGACCTGGTCTCTGCCCACCAGTATTTCGAGGACTTCGGCGACCTGCAGGAACACCTGTCCGCCGGGCACCGGATGGACGCCTTCATCCGCGACATCGTGGCCCACATCGACCACGTGAAGTCGGTCAAGAAGTCCGACAAGCAGGTCAACATCTCCTTCGACGAGTGGAATGTCTGGCACATGAGCCGCGGTGAATCCACGGCGCCGAGCGGCAAGGACTGGCCGGTGGCCCCCGTGCTGCTGGAAGACATCTACACGGTGGCGGACGCCGTCGTGGTCGGGGACCTGCTGATCACGCTGCTCCGCAACACCGACCGGGTGCACTCAGCGAGCCTGGCGCAGCTGGTGAACGTCATCGCCCCCATCATGACCGAGCCGGGCGGACGTGCCTGGAAGCAGACCACCTTCCACCCGTTCGCCCTGACCTCCCGCCACGCATCGGGCACTGTGCTGCAGCTCGCCGTCGAATCCCCGCTGGTCAGCGGGGGCAAGACGACGGACTTTGCCGCCGTGTCCGCGGTCGCAACCTACGACGCCGACAAGGGCGAAGCGGTGGTGTTCGCCGTCAACCGCTCGGCCACGGACGCGCTGCGGCTGGACGCCGCGGTGTCCGCACTCGGCAACGTCCGCGTGGTGGAGGCCCTCACTTACGCCAACAAGGACCCCTACTGGCAGGCCACCGCAGACGATTCCACCTCCGTCCTGCCCGCGGAGAATGTCACGGCACAGGCCGACGGCGGCCGCCTCACCGCGGAGCTTCCGGCCGTGTCCTGGTCGATGATCCGGCTCGCCGTCGGCAAGTAGCAGCGGGAATGGGTGTTTCAGCGGGGCGCGGATTGCAACAATTAAGCGCCCCGCTGGCCTGGGCGGCAACCTCTGGGAGGATGGACGGCATGGAACTGCACATCACGGGTGATCCCGCCGCCGATAAGTTGTTGAGCGAGGATGACTTTGCGCTCTTGACCGGAATGCTGCTGGACCAGCAGGTGACCATGGAATCGGCGTTCGCAGGGCCGGAAAAGATCAGGACCCGGATCGGATCCCTGAAGCCGGAGGCCGTCGCGGCGCATGATCCGCAGGCGTTCGTGGAGATGTTCAAGGAGCGGCCGGCGGTCCACCGGTTCCCGGGTTCCATGGCTGCCCGGGTCCAGGCACTGGCCGAGGCGGTCCAGACCAACTGGGGTGGTGACGCCGCCGCGATCTGGACCCAGGGCAATCCGGACGGTGCTGAGGTGCTGCGCAGGCTGAAGGCGCTGCCCGGCTTTGGTGACCAGAAAGCCAAAATTTTCCTTGCCCTGCTCGGCAAGCAGCGCGGCCTCCAGGCGCCCGGCTGGCGGGAAGCGGCAGGCCACTACGGCGAGGAGGGTGCCTTCCTGTCCGTCGCGGACATCGTGGATCCCGAGTCGCTCGTCAAGGTGCGTGCCAGCAAGCAGGCTGCCAAGGCTGCGGCGAAGGCCGCAAAGGCCTGACCGCATTCCGGGGGCCGGTTCGCGGGCCGTAGCACAATTGTGACTTGATCCATAGACTTGGCCGGGTTAAGCTCATGCTCTGTTAGCGCTAACAGGGTCGAAGCTACCGGGCCTCCTGTGTTCGGATTCGACGGCGCCAGGCCCTGCTTGGAGCACCCCGGGAACGCTGCAAAAGTCCCGGCTCGGCGGGAGGCATCGATGCCTTCCGCTCCAGCACAGATGCGTGGCTGAAGTAGCCGCGGGAGGAGAATAGCGTGAAATTTAGGAAACTCGTGGGCGCCATAGCCGTCGCCCTGGCACTAACGGTGGGCGCCACCGGCTGTGGGACCCGCGGAGGGGCGGCCGAAACCGGCGGCACGGCCAATCCCAGCGAATCACTCGTCGGCATCTCCATGCCGACCCAGACGTCCGAGCGGTGGATAGCCGACGGGAACAACGTGGAGAAGTCGCTGAAGGAGCTCGGCTACAAAACCGACCTTCAATTCGCCAACGACGACATCCCGACCCAGGTGTCGCAGATTGAGAACATGCTGACCAAGGGCGCCAAGGCCTTGATCATCGCCGCTATCGACGGCACCACCCTGACCGACGTCCTCGCCAAAGCCAAAGAGCAGAATGTCAAAGTGATCGCCTATGACCGGCTGATCAACGGCACGCCGAACGTCGACTACTACACGACCTTCGACAACTACACTGTAGGCGTTCAGCAGGCCACTTCGCTTTTGACCGGCCTCGGGCTCCTTGATGGCCAGGGCAAGAAGGTGGACGGCGTTGGCCCCTTCAACGTCGAACTGTTTGCGGGAAGCCCTGACGACAACAACGCCAACTTCTTCTGGACTGGCGCCATGGACACCCTGAAGCCGTTCCTTGACGCAGGAACGCTCAAGGTTCCCAGCGGCCAGACCAAATTCGAGCAGGCCGCCATCCTGCGCTGGCAGGCCCCTGTGGCCCAGAAGCGGATGGAGGACATCCTCACCGCGGCCTACAGCTCAGGGCAGAAGCTCGACGGCGTCCTGTCCCCGTACGACGGGCTTTCCATCGGCATCATCTCCGCTCTCACGAGCACCGGTGGGTATTCCGGAGGGAACCTTCCGGTCGTGACCGGCCAGGATGCGGAGAAGGGGTCAGTCAAGTCCATTACCGCCGGGGAACAGTACTCGACGATCTTCAAGGACACCCGGGAGCTTGGCAAGCAGGCCGTCAAGATGGTGGACGCCGTCCTCAAGAACGAGGAACCGGAAACCAACGACACCACCACCTACGACAACAAAGTCAAGGTTGTTCCGGCCTACCTGCTGGAGTCCGTGATCATCACCAAGGACAACTACAAGCAGGAACTGATCGACTCCGGCTACTACACAGAAGCTGACGTCAAGTAGGAGCCGGTGAGGTTGCGGCCGGGCTTTCCCGGCCGCAGCCTCGCAGCCCCTGCATGCAGGAGCCAGGCTTCCGCCAGTCAGCGGGAAATGACCATGAACGTACCCATTCTGCAAATGCGGGGAATCACCAAGACGTTCCCCGGCGTGAAGGCCCTCCAGGACGTGACCCTGGACGTGAACCGCGGTGAGGTGCATGCCATCTGCGGCGAAAACGGCGCAGGTAAGTCCACTTTGATGAAGGTGTTGTCCGGGGTTTACCCGCATAACACGTTCGAGGGGGACATACTGTTCGAGAACGAGCCCTGTGGCTTTGCGAGCATCAGCGACAGTGAGAAACGCGGCATTGTCATCATCCATCAGGAACTCGCCCTCAGCCCCTACCTGTCGATCGCCGAGAATATTTTCCTGGGGAACGAACTGTCGACGCGGGGTTGGGTGGACTGGCGCAAGACGAACCTGGAGGCGGCCAAGCTGCTGGCCCGCGTCGGCTTGAATGAAAACCCCGTTACCCCCATCCAGCACATCAGTGTTGGAAAGCAGCAACTCGTCGAGATCGCCAAAGCACTCTCCAAGGAAGTCAAGCTGCTCATCCTCGACGAGCCCACGGCTGCGTTGAACGACGAGGACTCCAATCATCTGCTGGATTTGATCCTGCACCTCAAGGGCCAAGGTGTCACCAGCATCATCATCAGCCACAAACTCAACGAAATCCGGAAGGTGGCCGACGCCGTCACGATCATCCGGGACGGCAAGACGATCGAGACGCTGCGCCTGAACGAAGGGGAGATAACCCAGGAAAGGATCATCCGCGGAATGGTCGGCCGGGACCTGGAAAGCCTCTACCCGGAGCGGACTCCGGTCATTGGTGAGGAGGTCCTGCGCATAGAGGACTGGTCCGTGCAACACCCCCAGGACCATACGCGCACGGTAGTCCAGAACGCGAGCCTGCACGTGCGGAAAGGCGAGGTGGTTGGTTTGGCCGGGCTCATGGGAGCCGGCCGCACGGAACTGGCCATGAGCGTCTTCGGGCGTACCTACGGCCGGGCCGTCTCGGGGAGGGTGCTCAAGTACGGCAAGGAGATCAATACCTCCACGGTTTCCGAGGCCATCCGCCAGGGGCTTGCTTATGCCACGGAGGACCGCAAGCACTACGGGCTGAACCTCATTGAGGACATCAAGCGCAACATCTCCATGGCGAGCCTGGGCAAACTCGCCAACAGGGGCTGGGTGGACAAGAACGAAGAAACGGCTGTGGCCAACCGCTACCGAACGAGCATGAACATCAAGGCTCCCACGGTTGCCGCAGTTACCGGGAAGCTTTCGGGAGGAAACCAGCAGAAGGTCGTCCTCAGCAAATGGATGTTTTCGGACCCCGATGTCCTGATCCTTGATGAACCGACCCGGGGTATTGACGTTGGCGCGAAATTCGAGATCTACACGATCATCGCGAAGCTTGCTGCCGAGGGGAAAGCCGTCATCGTCATCTCCTCCGAACTCCCTGAGCTCCTGGGCATTTGCGACAGGATCTACACCATGTCGGCGGGCCGCGTCACCGGTGAGATCCCCATTGCCGAGGCGTCCCAGGAGACGCTAATGCATTACATGACCCAAGAAAAGGAATAGCGACCATGTCCGCCTTACGAGAATCACTCGGCTTCCTGACGAGCCGCCTCCGCCAGGTCGGCATCTTTGTCGCCCTGATCCTGATCGTCCTGCTCTTCCAAATACTCACCGACGGCATCCTGCTCCAGCCGCAAAACGTGACAAACCTTGTCGTCCAGAACAGCTACATCCTGATTCTGGCCATTGGCATGGTGATGGTGATCATCGCCGGCCATATCGACCTCTCTGTCGGGTCCATCGCCGGCTTCATTGGTGCGGTGTCGGGGGTGATGATAGTTCACTGGGGCTGGGCCTGGTGGATCGCCATTCCCGCCTGCCTGCTGGTGGGGGCGTTAGTGGGTGCCTGGCAGGGGTATTGGATTGCCTATGTGGGCATCCCTGCCTTCATAGTCACCCTTGCCGGAATGCTGATCTTCCGCGGCCTGACCTTGATCACGCTGAAAAACCAGCAGATCACACCTTTTCCCGAGGAGCTGCGCGCGTTGGGCGGGGGCTTCCTGCCAGACATCACGGGAGGCAACTCGGTAGTCGAAATACTCACCGTTATCCTGGGGGTGGGCGGCACGGCGGCCATCGTGTTCCAAGCCCTCAAGGAGCGCCGCGTCCGCCGAAAATTCGATCTTGAAAACGAGCCCATGGCGTGGTTCGCCATTAAAACCGCCTTCATCGCGCTGCTCATGCTCATCATCACGTTCCTGCTGGCGAGCTACCGCGGCACTCCGATCGTCCTGATCGTGCTGGCAGCTTTGGTCATCATCTACTCGGCGCTCATGAATAACAGCATCTTCGGCCGGCACATCTACGCAATCGGCGGCAACCTCCACGCGGCAGAACTTTCAGGTATCAAGACCAAAGCCGTCACTTTCCGGCTCTTTGTCAACATGGGTGTCCTGGCAGCCCTTGCAGGCCTGGTCTTCACCGCCCGCCTAAACTCTGCCCAGCCTGCAGGCGGTACGGGCTTCGAGCTGGACTCCATTGCAGCGGCCTTTATTGGCGGTGCTGCTGTGCAGGGCGGCGTGGGCACGGTCGCCGGAGCCATGATCGGCGGACTGATCATGGGCGTGCTGAACAACGGGATGTCGATCCTCGGCCTTGGAACCGACTACCAACAGCTGATCAAGGGACTGGTCCTCCTGGTGGCCGTTGCCTTTGACATCTTCAATAAGAATCGCGTCGGGGGAGGACCTGCCATCTCCAGCCGGTTCAAGCTCCGGAGAACACCGCCAGCCACCGAGCAGAAGACGGCAGTCACCGAGCCGGTCGAGCCTGTGGGGACTGCCCGCGGCCAGTGAAGCCGGGAGCATTGGCTCTTTCCCGGGGACGTTGAGGGCCCGAGGTGCCTTGTCCAAGCGGACCATAGCTGGTGCGGCGATACGTTCACAATGTGTCGCCGCACCAGCTTTTGGTGTTCCATGGGTCCTGCGCAGCCCCAAACTTCTGCAACGATGTATGTCAGATACTTGCGGAACCACATAAAGGAGCCATGATGGCGGTCACCATGAACGACGTTGCGCGGGCGGCGGGGGTGTCGCTCAAGACTGTTTCCAACGTGCTGAATGACTACGAGTTCATTCGTCCTGCCACCAAGCAGCGCGTCCAGGACGCCATCGCGGAACTGGGCTACGAGGCGAACCTGACAGCGCGGAGCCTGCGGTCAGGGAAAACCAAAATGCTGGGCCTTGTCCTGTCCGATCTTTCGGCACCCTATTATGCGGAGCTTGCTTCCCGGTTGATGAAGGCTGCGTCCCGGCGGGGCTACCGGGTGCTGGTGGAACAGTCGGACGCTGTGGGGGACGTGGAACTGAACGCCCTCCAGGGCCCTTTCCGGCAGCTCACCGACGGGCTGCTGTTCACGCCGCTGAAGGTCGACGCCGATGCCATCGCCGCCGGCCTGGGCAAGAAGCCGATGGTGTTGCTGGGCGAACACATCCTGGATCCCCGCTTCGACCTGGTGACCATGAAAAATGAGGAAGCCGCTGCTGCCCTGACCGCCCACCTGCTGTCGGGCGGCCGCCGTCGCGTTGCCGTGCTCGGTGCCCACCCCGGTGAATCCGCTGGCAGTGCAGGGCTGCGGCTCAACGGCTACCGGAAGGCGCTTGGCCAGGCGGGGGTTCCGTTCGATCCCGCGTTGGTTGCCCAGTGCGAGTGGCGGCGGGACAGCGGGGCCGGCGCCGTGGCCGGTCTCCTGGACAAGGGTGTGGAGTTTGACGCCGTTTTCGGCCTGAACGATGTCATGGCCCTGGGCGCCATGCACGAGCTCCTGATCCGCGGCGTCCGGGTTCCCCAGGAGGTGGCCGTGGCAGGCTTCGACGATATCGACGAGGCCCGGTTTGCCTCACCTTCCCTGACCACGGTCTCGCCGGGAATGGAGGAGATCGCACAGCGCTCGATCGGCCTGCTGGTCGATCGGATCGAGGGGCGGGAAACAACTGGTGAAGGCGTGCACGTGGAAGCCGAATTCCGCCTGCAGGTCCGCCAATCCGCACCCTAGGTTTCGTCCGTCGATCACGGGGTACTTTCCCGGCAGAGTCCAACGAGGGAAAGGCGCCGCATGATTGCACTTCTTGTCATCGATATGCAGAACGCGTTCTTTGAGGCGCCGGAACTGGGCGCGCAGCAGGAGCGGCTGGTCGCTTCGTGCAACAAGTTGTTGGAGGCTTTCGAGGCGAGCGGCCACAAGGCACTGCTGGTGGGCACGGAGCACGAGCGGGATAAGTCCACCTGGACGCTCAATATGCTCGACGACGACCAGGGCTTCATTTTCCGCGGCAGCAAGCAGGCGGAAGCTGTTCCTGGGCTTGCAATAGACGGACTGCCGCAGCTGAACAAAACGCGGGACAGCGCCTTCGTGGGCACCAATTTGCTGTCGCGGCTGCGCAACTGGGGCGCCGACGAGGTGGTGCTGGCCGGGGTGTCCACCCACAACTGCATCGCCCAGACGGGAGCAGACGCCTTCGCCCACAACATCCGCGTCACCTATGCGAAGGACGCGATCGCCTCCGAGGACAACCAGGACGCCGCTGACATGCTGCGGATCCTTTCCACGAGCTACCGCCAGCCCGTCCAGTCCAGCGAAGAGATCCTCGCCCGTCTGAACCGCTGAGTCTCCCCACCTTTAGGGACGGACGACGGCGTGTTCCGGCAACCTGCCGTCGTCCCCGTTGGGCAGGGGGTGCAATCCTGGCGGAATTCAGCGGCCATCGAAGGCGACGCGCTTGTGAGAGCCAGGCATTACAAACCTGAAACGTGGCGGAAACGTCCGCAACCTACTGTGGGTCCCACGCTGCCGCACCAGCGGCCCGTTGAAGGGAACCCTATGCATCTGATGCCCCGTGAGCAGGAAAAGCTTCTGATCGTGGTGGCGGCCGACCTCGCCAGACGGCGGCAGGCGCGGGGGCTCAAGCTGAACTACCCGGAGGCGGTGGCCATCATCAGCTACGAGCTGATGGAGGGGGCACGGGACGGGCGCAGCGTGGCCGAACTCATGAGCTACGGGACCACCCTTCTCGCCCGCGACGACGTGATGGAAGGCGTTCCCGAGATGATCCATGACGTCCAGATCGAGGCGACGTTTCCGGACGGCACCAAGCTCGTTACCGTCCACGACCCGATCCGCTAGGGGCGCCACATGATTCCCGGAGAGTACATCCTGCGGCCCGAGCCGGTGACGGCCAACGCGGGGCGCGAGGCCATCGACGTCGAGGTGACGAATACCGGCGACCGGCCGGTCCAGGTGGGCTCGCACTTCCACTTCGCCGAAGCAAACCCTTCCCTGGCCTTTGACCGGCAGGCAGCCTACGGCCGCCGGCTGGACATCCCGGCCGGAACCGCGGCCCGGTTTGAACCCGGCGACTCGCGCAGCGTGCGGCTGATCGAACTCGCCGGGACCCGCGAAGTGCACGGGCTCAGCAACGCGGTCAACGGAAAGCTCGACGGCGGCACGCACCTCGGAAACCCGGCCTGGCCGGGTGCCGCAGCGGAAGGGGACCAGCAGTGAGCTTCGAGATGCCACGCCGGCAGTACGCCGACCTGTACGGTCCGACGGCGGGCGACGCCATCCGCTTGGCGGACACGGAGCTGTTCCTCGAGATCGAGAAGGACCTCACCGTGTACGGCGAGGAGGTGGTGTTCGGCGGCGGCAAGGTGATCCGGGACGGCATGGGCCAGAACGGCCAGGCGGTCCGCGATGAAGGCGTTCCGGACACCGTCATCACCAACGCCGTGATCCTGGACTACACCGGCATCTACAAAGCGGACGTGGCGCTCAAAGACGGCCACATCTTCAAGATCGGCAAGGCCGGCAACCCCCAGATCACGGACGGCGTGGATATCGTGATCGGTGCCAGCACGGAGATCATCGCCGGGGAACGCAAGATCCTCACCGCCGGGGGAGTGGACACCCACATCCACTTCATCTCCCCGGGCCAGGTGGCCACCGCCCTCACCAGCGGCGTGACCACCATGATCGGCGGCGGTACGGGCCCGGCCGAAGGAACCAAGGCCACCACCGTCACCCCCGGGATGTGGCACATCCAGCGGATGCTGCAGGCGGCCGAAGGCTTCCCCATGAACATCGGCTTGCTCGGCAAGGGCCATGCGTCCGCCGTCGAACCCCTGGCCGAACAGATCCGCGCCGGTGCCATCGGGCTGAAAGTCCACGAGGACTGGGGTTCCACGCATTCGTCCATTGATACCTCCCTGAAGGTGGCGGACGAGTACGACGTCCAGGTGGCCATCCACACGGACACCCTCAACGAGTGCGGCTTCGTGGAGGACACCATCCGGGCCATCGGCGGCCGCGTCATCCACACCTTCCACACCGAAGGTGCCGGCGGCGGCCACGCACCGGACATCATCAAGATCGCCGGCATGCCCAACGTCCTGCCCGCGTCCACCAACCCCACGCTGCCCTACACGCGCAACACCATCGAAGAGCATTTGGACATGCTGATGGTCTGCCACCACCTCAATCCGGACATTCCCGAGGACGTCGCCTTCGCCGATTCGCGCATCCGGGCCGAGACCATCGCGGCCGAGGACGTCCTGCAGGACCTGGGCATCTTCTCAATCACCTCCTCCGATTCCCAGGCCATGGGACGCGTGGGCGAGGTGGTCACCCGCACCTGGCAGGTGGCGGACAAGATGAAGAAGCAGCGCGGTGTGCTGGAAGACCCCGACGGTACGGCTGACAACGCTGCCGGTACTCACGGCTCCGCGGGCAGCGACAACTTCCGGCTCAAGCGCTACGTGGCCAAGTACACCATCAATCCGGCCATCGCCCAGGGCATCGCAGACGCGGTGGGCTCCGTTGAGGAGGGCAAGTTCGCGGACCTGGTCCTCTGGGATCCGGCATTCTTCGGCGTCAAACCGGAGTTGGTGATCAAGGGCGGGCAGATCGCGTATGCCCTGATGGGGGATGCCAACGCGTCCATCCCCACTCCGCAGCCGCGGACCATGCGGCCCATGTTCGGGGCCTACGGGAAGGCGGTGCAGCAATGCTCCATCACGTTCCTCTCACAGGCGGCCATTGACGCCGGGGTGCCGGAGGAGCTGGGGCTGGAGAAGGTCATCCGTCCCGTGTCCGGGATCCGCACCCTCACCAAGGCGGACCTGAAGTACAACGACGCGACGCCGGACATCCAGGTTGACCCGGAGACCTACCAGGTACGGGTCGACGGCGAGGACGTCACCTGTGATCCCGCCGACGTCCTGCCCATGGCCCAGCGCTACTTCCTTTTCTAGCCCTTCGGAGAACGACGTGATTATCGACAAAGTCCTCGGCAATCTGCACGAGCTGCCCGAAACGGACCTCGCAGCGTACGCCGGCCTGCACCGGGAGAAGGTGGTGCTGCCCAGCGCCCAGTTGGTCAAGCGCATCCAGCGCGCCACCACGGACCACGGCAAGGAAATCGGCATCCGCCTTCCCACCGGCTCCGGCGACCTCCGCGACGGCGACATCCTGCTTGTTGAAGACTCAAACATGATCGTGGTGTCCGTGCTGCCCACGGACGTCCTGGTCATCGCACCGCGGTCCATCCACGAGATGGGCGTCGTTGCCCACTCGCTTGGCAACCGGCACTTGCAGGCACAGTTCTTTGACTCGGCTTCGGAATATGAGGCCGAGGTCATGGTGTGCGCCTACGACCACACCGTCGAGGACTACCTCAAACACGCCGGAGTGCCCTACTCCCGGCAGGAACGCGTCATGCCCGTACCTTTTCGCCATGCCGAGCACTCGCACTAGTACCAGCGTCACGCTGGCTGCGGTAGCGGGTGAAGGGGGCTGTGCCCGTCCCCAGGCGCTCCCAACCCTCGCAAGCTCGGGTCGGGGCCCTCGCGCTAGTGGGCCCCCCGCGCGGCCCACCACGCCGCAGCCCCCTTCACCCGCCACCGCCAGGGTGGGCAGTTACCAGCTCGCGCTGCAGCAGCTTGTTGACTCCGCGCTTCCTACTGGGGCTTTTGCCCACTCTTTTGGGTTTGAAACGTACCTCGATCGGGGGGTCGTCTTTGATGAGGCTTCTTTTGGGCGGTGGTTGTCCGTCTTTATGGCGCAGCCGCTGACTTATTCGGATGGGCTTGCCGTCCGGTTTCTCTATGAGGGGTGGGAGGTGCCGGAACTTGATGCCCTTTTGTCGGCGTCTTTGTTGCCGCGGCAGGTCCGGGAGGCCAGCACCAAAATGGGGCTTCGGTTGCTGGAGATCGGCGGGGAGGTGTTCCCCTCCCCTGCGCTGGAACTGTACAGGGACCTGGTGACCACTGGCAGGGCCGCCGGACACCAGCCACTGGCGTTCGCCGTCGTCGCACGTTCACTGGGAGTGCCCCAGCAGGAGGCGCTCGCCGCCTACTTCTTCGCCACCGCCACGTCACTGACGCAAAACGCCGTCCGCGCCATCCCGCTCGGTCAGAACGCCGGGCAGCGGGTGCTGCGGAAGGCCCACGACGACGTCGCTGCCGCCGTCGAGCGGGTGGCCCACCTGGCGCCGGACGACTTCGGGGCCCTCACCCCCGGACTGGAAATTTCACAAATGCGGCACGAACGCCAGCGTGCCCGGATGTTCATGAGCTGACTGTGCTTGTGGATGCAAAGGAGGACACCATGACTGAACCCATCAAGATCGGCATCGGCGGGCCCGTGGGCGCCGGCAAAACCCAGCTCGTGGAACGGCTCACCCGGCACATGAGCGGCGAAATCTCCATGGCCGCCATCACCAACGACATCTACACCATTGAGGACGCCAAAATCCTCGCCGCCAACGGCATCCTGCCCATAGACCGGATCATCGGCGTGGAAACCGGCGGCTGTCCGCACACCGCCATCCGCGAAGACACCTCGATGAACACCGCGGCCATCGAGGAACTCAAGGCCCGGCACCCCGACCTGCAGGTGATCTTCGTCGAATCCGGCGGCGACAACCTTTCCGCCACCTTCAGCCCCGAACTCGTCGACTTCTCCATCTACATCATCGACGTGGCCCAAGGCGAGAAAATCCCCCGCAAAGCCGGCCAGGGCATGATCAAGTCCGACCTCTTCATCATCAACAAAACCGACCTCGCCCCCCACGTCGGCGCGGATCTGTCCGTCATGGAACGGGATTCCCGCGAGTTCCGTGGCAACAAACCGTTCTGTTTCACCAACCTCAAAACCGACGAAGGGCTCGGCAAGGTCATCGACTGGATCCGGCGCGACGTCCTGATGCTTGATTTGGCCCAATGAGCACGACGGCGGCACCGTTGCCCAAGGCGGGCATCTCACCTGGGCCTGCGACCGCGGGTGATAGGGGCCGTGCCCGCTTCGCGGTGCCCGCCACGCCGCGGCCCCTATCACCCGCGTCCGCTGATCGGCCCGAGATGGGCCGGTTGGAGCTTGGGGTCGCCTTGCGTGGGCAGCGGTCCGTGGCCGCGCACCAGTACCATCAGGGCGCGCTTCGTGTTTTGCGGCCCCATTATCTGGATGATTCCGGGCAGGTTTGCTATGTCGTGGTGAATCCTGGCGGGGCTTACCTTGGGGCTGATCTTTTCCTGCTTGATGTTGAAGTTGGGGATGGGGCAGACCTCCTTTTGACTACGCAATCCGCGACCAAGGTCTACCGGACTCCTGGGTCTTTTGCGGAGCAGCGGATGAACCTGCGGCTTGGGGACGGGGCGCGGCTGGAGCTGATGCCGGACCAGCTCATCGCCTACCGCGAGGCCAGCTACCGGCAACGGACCTGCGTGACTGTCCGTCCGTCGTCGTCGCTGGTGATGGCGGAAGTTGTGACGCCGGGCTGGTCGCCGGACGGGGCGGGCTTCCGGTACGAGGAAATCCGGCTGCGGAACGAGATCCGGATCGAAACGGACGACGGCGCCGGCCTGCTGGTACTGGACAATCTGCTGATCCGGCCGCCCGCGGGTGACGTGACGGGCCTGGGATTCATGGAGGGCTACAGCCACCTGGGATCGCTGGTGGTGGTGGACGCCCGCGTGGACCAGGCGCTCGCCGACGAACTGAACGAGCTCACGGGCAAACACGACGCCCTGGCTGGGATCTCACTCACCCGCCCTGTCTCGGGGACCACGGGCATGGTGCTGCGTGCCTTGTCCAACAGCACCGGGGAACTGAACCGCCTGCTTGCTGGCTGCACCAACCTCCTGCGGGAACGCTGGCACGGGCAGGGACCGCTCAACCTGAGGAAACACTGATGACGGCTCTGACAACCATCACCGCGCTGTACCGGGAGCGGGAAACCCTGCCGCTGCGGACCCGGATACTGTTCACCTTCGGTGCCGTGGCCGCCCTGCACGCGGCCGCCGTCGTACTCCTGCTCTCCGGAAACGCCGGCTTAGCAGGGACGCAGGCACTCACCTGGGGCCTGATCCTGACCGCCTACCTGGCCGGCGTCAAGCACAGCTACGACTGGGACCACCTCGCGGCCATCGACAACTCGACACGGAAGTTCGTGGCCCAGCGGCAGGAGCCTGTCAGCGTCGGGTTCGCCTTCAGCCTGGGGCACAGCTCGGTGGTGGCCCTGGCGGGCGTGCTGGTCATCGCGGGGGCGGCAGTGGTGGGTGAATTCATGGCGGACGGGTCCACCGGAAACTTGGTCCTCGGACTGGTGGGCAGCGGGGTGTCCGGACTGTTCCTGCTGGCGATGGGCCTGTTCAACGGCTCCGCGTTTGCCCGGTCCGCGGAGGCCTACCGCCGGGCACGCACGGGTGCCGCCGTCGATCTCCGCGACCTGGAACCGCGGGGACTGGTGGCGCGGCTCCTTGCCAAGCCGCTGTCCCGGGTGCGGCGGCCGCGGAATATCTACGTGATAGGTTTCCTGTTCGGGCTCGGCTTCGACACCGCCACCACCATCGGGCTGCTGATGATGACGACGGCGGCATCGCTGGCCGGGGTGCCGGCGTTCACCCTGCTTGCCCTGCCGCTGGCCTTCGCTGCGGCCATGACGCTCTGCGATTCCCTCAACGGCATGGCCATGATGCGCATGTACCGCTCGGCTCTGGACGACCCCCAGCGGAAGCTGGGCTTCAATGCCCTGGTCACGGGCATCTCTGCTTTCTCGGCCCTGTTCATCGCCGTGATCACGCTCGGCGGCTTCCTCGAATCGGCCTTCTCCTTGGAACACCCGGTTACCGGCTGGCTGGGGTCAATCGACCTGGGTGAAGCCGGGCTCCTGCTGGTGGCGCTGCTGCTGGCGGTGTGGGGCGCCGCCGCGCTCAAGGGACGAACGGCCGTCAAAAGTAGAACGGAATGCTGACAGGAGTGCTGGATTTGGAGCGCACCGAAGGCCCAGTAACCCCGAAAACGGTGATTATTACGCGAGCAGTTGCTTCTATTGCAACAGCCCTGAGGCGGACTAACTACGCGGAACTTGGAGGCTTAGATCACATCCTGGCTGCCAGGGAGGCCGAACTGCCGTTGCCTTTCTGGCAGAATACTTACCAACCTCCCCTAGGGGATTCCGGTGTGACCGCCGGTACTCCTGCCGATCCGTCATCCGGTACATAGACAGGACGAAGATGTTCGAACAGTCCAAAGAACAGCGCTCCGTGCGCCCAAAAACTGCCCGCAGGCTGAGGGCGGAAGACTGCATCGTCGTTGATAAGGGCGATCTGCGGAAGGCACAGGTAGGTGCCGGCGTCGGTAACTTCATCGAGTGGTATGACATCGGCGTCTACGGCTATCTCGCAGTAACCATGACCTCCGTCTTCACGGAGGGTATGGACGAGCGCATGGGGCTGCTTGTCACGCTGCTGGGTTTCGCGGTCTCGTTCATCGTCCGTCCCCTCGGCGGAATGATCCTCGGCCCGCTCGGCGACAGGATCGGCCGCCGCAAGGTGCTCTTTGCCACGATGGCCATCATGGCCGTCGCCACCACCGGAATCGGGCTGCTGCCCACTGCAGGCCAGGTGGGCCTGTGGGTCATCATTCCCCTCTACCTGCTGAAGATGCTCCAAGGGTTCTCCACCGGCGGCGAGTACTCCGGTGCCGCCACGTACATCGCCGAGTTCTCCCCGGACAAGGACCGGGGCATCATGACCTCGCTGTTGAACTCGGGATCAATGCTGGGCTTCGCGGCGGGCGCAAGCATGGTGGCGGTCACCACGGCCGTCACCACGTCCGTCTGGGGCAGTTCCGCCATGCTGGACGGCGGCTGGAGGATCCCGTTCCTGATCGCCCTGCCCCTGGGCATCGTGGCGATCGCCCTCCGTAGCCGCCTGCCCGAATCGCCGAGCTTCGAAGTGGCCCACGTGAAAGCCGGTACCCAGGACGTCGACCCCATTTTCGTCCGGCACAACCTGCCAAACATCATCAAGCACTACTGGCCGCAAATCCTTATCGGCTGTGCCCTGATTGCCGCCGACGGCAGCTCCGGCTACATGCTCACGAGCTACATGCCCACCTACCTGGAAACCCAGATCGGATCGGATGCCGTGCACACCGCCATCGCCGCGGTAGTCGTGCTGGTCCTCCTGGCCGCCATGATTCCGCTTGTGGCGCGTTTGTCCGACCGCATCGGCCGGCGCCCCATTTATGCCATGGCGACCATCGGCAACCTCGTTCTGCTGGTCCCGGCCTTCGCGCTGATGCAACTGGGGACGCTCTGGTCGATCTACCTGGCCATGTTCCTGGTCGCGCTGCCGTGCGCCTTTTTCCTGGCGCTGACCGCCGCGGTCATGTCCGAGCTGTTTCCCACCGCCTCGAGGTTCGGCTCAGTGGGCGTCACCCACAACCTCTCCATATCCATCTTCGGCGGCACCACGCCCCTGGTCAGCCAGATCCTGGTTGAGACTACGGGCAACCTGTACGCCCCGGCCTTCTATGTGATGTTCTTTTCCGCGGTGGCGCTGGTTGCCCTGCTGAAGATGCGCGAGACGGCAGCACGCCCCCTCCTGGGCTCGGTGCCCGTGGTTACCAGCCATAACGAGGCGGAAAAGCTGGCGGCGGACCAGGACAGCGATGAGCGGATCGACACCTCCACCATGATGCTGACCCCCGTTCCGGCACTGTCAGAGCCGGCCGCCGTTCGCTAGCGCATCAGGCGGCGATCCTGCCCTTGCTCCTGCGGTGCGGCCGGTGCTTTGCCCGAGTTGCGGCCGGCGTGCGGGCATCAATCAGCACCTGCTCGCCGTCCGCCACGGTGGCGTCCGCTTCAAGGTGGACACCGTGCTCGATCAGCACGCTGGATCCAATGCGTGAGTGGCTGCCAATGTGCACGCGGTTTCCGATGACCGTGCCGCGTCCGATGCGCACGCCATCGCCGATCACCGTCCGGTCGCCGATGGTCGCGTCACGGTCAATCCAGCTGCCGTGCCCGATCCGGCACCCGTGTCCGATCCGTGCGCCGTTCTCGACATAGGTCATGGAGCCGATGCGGGTGCTGTCGCCAACCGTGGCGCCTGGAGCCACCAGGCCGCCACCGTTGACGCGCCGGACGTAGCGGGTGACTTTGCCGGCGTCGTCCTCAACTGATTCAAACTTCGCGTTCATGAAATCCCTCAGTACCGTGCGGTAACTTACCGTACAGTCAGTTAACGGTCCGGAACCCAAACAGATTCCCGCGGGCCCTGTAAGCGCCTCGGCGACGGCGCTAATTGCCTGCCGCGTCCGCCTCTGCTTCCGTCAGCAGCAGCGCCGTGCCCTGGAATGCCGGCACTTCCAGGAAGAAGCTGCACAGATCATCCACCTGGCCGATGGCCTCGCCGCTGAACAGGTCCTGCACCGTGGAGCCGGGCACCAGGTGGCTCGACTGGATGCTGCCGGCCACGTCCTGGTCGGAGAAGTTGAGCACTGTGACCTCAAGCGCGCCGCTTCCCAGCCTGATGACCTGGACCAGCAGGCCGCGGTGGGACACATCGGGGACATCGACAAGTGTGCCCGTGGCGATGCCGTGCTCCTCCCGGACAGCCAGGACACGCTGGAGCCGCCGGGCGAACGAGTTGGAGTCCTGCAGCTGCTCCGGCAGCGCGCCGTACAGGCTGCGTGCCCGCGGCATGCCCGACGACGAAGACTTCGCGTCCGGGCTGGTGCCCATGATGTCGTGGGCGCCGCGGTTGATCCAGCGGGTATCGCCCTGCGCGGTCAGCTCGGCAACGCTCTCCCGGTCAAGGGCGGTGATCCCGGCAATGTCCCAGCCGGACAGCGCAAAGACGCCTGGCTGCAGGGCGTTGTACATCGCCAGCAGGATGTGGGCGTCCCGTACCTTTGCCTCCTGCTCCGGCGTGATCGCCTCCGGATCCCGGATCCCCAGCGCCGCCATGATGAAGCTCACCGTGGTGCAGGCGATGCCGTTGGTGGTGAACACCGCGTTGTACGGGCCGTTCTCCCCGGTCAGGCGCTCGCGCATGGTCTGCTGGACTTTCTCGGCCAGCTCGGCGCCCGTGAGCTCCTCGCCGGCAAGCTCGAACATCTCGTCCCGGTGGCCCGAGGCGAAGTGCATCAGCTCATAGGTGAGTTCGTCATGGTTCTGCAGCGCGTGGACCAGCGACGCCTGGTCAACGCCGATTTCCATGGACAGCCGGAGCGTCAGCCGCAGCAGCTCGGTATCTGCGGTGACCAGCGCGTAGTGGTACGCGGGCCTGGTGATGAAGTCGTAGGACAGGTCAGGGCCGGCTTCGGATGTTGCCTTGATGTCGTCGATGGTCAGGTTCAGCTCCTGGAAGGAGAACCCGCCCACCTTGCGGATCATGGAGCCAATGAGCTGGTTGGCGGCCTCGGACAGCGGGTGTCCCTCGGACCAGCCGGGCTGTTCCTCGGCGCTCTTTTCAACGCCCAGGAAGCCGTTGGCATCCAGCCGCAGCGCGCCGGTGCCCAAGTCAAGGAGCGAGTGCAGGGCATCGCCGACTACCAGGCGCATCCCGGCGAAGGTGGGGTCCAGCCAGTTGATGGACGGTTGGCCGGCTTTGAAGTAGTGCAGGTAGACCCAGCGGCGGGTCTTGCCCGTGGTGTCCACTACCGGCCGGGTGGCGCTCCAGTTGGTTTCCTTGACCCCGGGCTCGTAGAAGATCACCCGCTGCAGCCGGCCGATGATGTACCCGGCCTTCTGCAGTGCCTGCTCGGATTCCGGGCTGAGGTTAACCGAGTCCTGCCCGTCGGGGACGTCCGGCAGCAGGTGCCAGTCCTCCTCGGGGATGTCCACCATGTGGTAGATCCCGGGGTAGTCCCGGAAGTTCATTTCGGCGAGGCGGAAGTCCGCGCCCTTGCCGGTGTGGCCCGGCACGATGTCGTCAATGATGGTGCCGCCGTGGTCCGAGGCCACCTCGCACATCCGGCGGAATTCCTCCTCCGTCCCAAAGACGGGGTCGATGGCCATGCTGATGCGGTCGAAGTGGCCGTCCACGCTGGGCGTCTGGGTCCAGCCGCTGATGCCGCCGGCCAGCTTGACCGGCCCGGTGTGGATGGCCCGGATGCCGATCTCGCTGAAGGCGTCCCACATGCTCTTGTCGCCGAGGGCGCTGAGGAAGGATTCGCTGGGCCGCGTGATAAAGGACAGCGGATAGGCGGTGAACCACACCGGCGCACGCTCGACGGCGGCGCGCGGGTTCGGGTGCGCATAGGAGTTCTGCCACATGCTGGCCTGCCCGGAGAGCTGCCGGGCCAGGGTGTTGGCGTCGCCGAGCATGGCCTGGTTCCGCAGCCACTCCACGTAGGCGGCGTTGCGGCCGTCGAACTCGAAGGACGGCCGGGTGGCGAGGTACTGCCTCCGGCGGGCAATCGGCCTGAGCGCCTTGGGCCGGGCGGGGTAGAACTGTTCGTCGTAGGTGATTTCCGGCTCTACTGCCGGTTCGGCCTCGGCCGGAACTGCCTGTTCATCCTCGCCGGCAATGGTGTCCGATTCAAGAAAACCGTCGCTGGCACTGACTTCCCGCATAGATTCCTCCTACAGGTTGTTCCCGTGGTCCCTGGGCATCATTCCAGGTCACCCTGCTCCTGCCAACGTACCCCAGTGGACGTGGAGTATTCGCGCGTATGGAGCCGCCGGTGGCAAAAAAGACGCCGGTACACCAGGCCTGCGCCAGCTAGGAGACGAGGTTGGCGGCCGCCGTGTCCATGTGCTCGAGGATGGTTTTCCTGGCCAGGGCGGCGTCACCGGTGTCGATGGCGGCGACGATGTCCCGGTGCCGGTCCACGCTCATGTTGCTGACGCCCTTTTCCAGCCCGGCGAACATGATGGACATCCGGATGGAGCCCTCCAGGGACTCCCAAGAATGCAGGAGTGTCTCATTGCCGGTCAGCCGGCAGAGGGTGCGGTGGAACTCGAGGTCCGACTCGATCCGTTCCTCAAGCGTTCCGCCGGCGGCGGCCCCCATCGCGTCGATGGCCTGGTGCAGGGAGTCGGTGACCTGCTGCCGGTCAGGCAGTTCGCACAGGGTCCGGGCGGCGAGGGACTCCAGGGCGGCGCGGACCGCGTAAATGTCGCGGATTTCCTTTTCGTCCAGGTGACGGACGGAGAGCCGGCCGCGGAGGCCGGCGGACACCAGGCCTTCCTGCTCCAGCTGGCGGAGGGCTTCGCGGAGGGTGCCGCGGCTGATCTGCAGCATCTCGGACAGCTCGGTTTCCACCAGGTGCCGCCCGGGTTCCAGTTCACCGCTGGTGATGGCGGTCCTCAAAGCCGAGAGTGCCTGCTCGCGCAGGCTCTTCTTTTGCAGTCCCAGCAGCGGGGCGGTCAGTCCGGCCATGGCCTCTGTCCTCAATGTTGGAGGTTGACTGTTTACAGTCGGTAGTTTCGATAGTACGGCAGAAAGCACGGCTCCTGCCTGGACCAGAGCCGTGCTTTCTGCAATTGCAACTCAGCCGAGTTCGGCGAGTACCTTCGCAACGATGCGGTCGGTGGCCAGGCCGTAGCGGTCGTGCAGGGTGGGCAGCGCGCCGGCGTCGAGGAACTGGTCCGGCAGCGCTACGGGTACCACGCGCTTGCCGAGTCCTGCGGTGACGACGGCGGATGCAACCGTTTCAAAGAGGCCGCCCACCACGGAGTGGTTTTCCAGGGTGACGGCGAGCCGGTCGGTGTTGATTTCCTTGAGCACGGTTTCGGCGTCGAACGGCTTGATGGTGGGGGTGTGAACGACGGCGACGTCCACGTTGTGTGCCGCGAGGGCCTTAGCGGCCTGCAGGGCACGCATGGTCATCAGGCCGGAGGAAAGGAACACGACGTCGTTGCCGCCGCGCAGCACCTTGGCCTTGCCGAGTTCGAACGTGTAGTCGTACTCATCCAGGACGGTGGGCACGTTGCCGCGCAGCAGCCGCAGGTAGGTGGGGCCCTCGGAAGCTGCTAGCTGGGGCACCGCCTGCTCGATGTCCACGGAGTCGCAGGGGTCCACGATGGTCAGGTTGGGCATGCCTCGGAAGATCGCCATGTCCTCGGTGGCCTGGTGGCTTGGGCCGTACCCGGTGGTCAGGCCGGGCAGGCCGCCCACGATGTTGACGTTAAGGTTCGGTTCCGCGGCGTCCAGGCAAAGGAAGTCGTAGGCGCGGCGCGCGGCGAACACGGAGTAGGTGGATGCGAACGGTACCAGCCCGGTTTCGGCCAGGCCGGCGGCTGCACCGAAGAGCAGCTGCTCGGCCATGCCCATCTGGAAGAACCGCTCCGGGAAGGCCTTTGCGAAGATGTGCATGTCCGTGTATTTGCCCAGGTCCGCGGTGAGGCCAACGATCTTGTCGTTTTCCTGCGCGGCCTTGACCAGGGCGTGCCCGAACGGCGCGGATGCGGTCTTCTGGCCGGGATCGGCGAAGGACGCGATCATGGCCGAGGTCTTCAGCTTCGGCTTGGTGGCTGCTGTGGTGTTCGGGGCCTCGGTGGTGGTGCTCATCAGGCAGTCTTTCCTTCGTATCCGGCAGTGAGCTGCTCGCGGCAGGTCTGCCATTCGTTCTCTTCGATGCGCATGAAGTGCGCCTTCTCGCGGTTCTCGAGCAGCGGCACGCCGCGGCCCACCTTCGTGTCGCAGAGGATCACGGAAGGGCGTCCGACGGCGGCGGCCTGGGCGGCTGCGTTGTCGAAGGCGGCCAGGAGGGCGGCGACGTCGTTGCCGTCCACCCGCTGGGTGTACCAGCCGAAAGATTCCCACTTCTCGGTAACCGGTTCGGTGCGAAGGACGGTGTCCGTCTTGCCGTCGGCCTGCAGGGCGTTGATGTCCACCATCGCGGTGAGGTTGCCCAGCTGGTGATGGTGGGCGCCCATCGCCGCTTCCCAGGTGGAGCCCTCGTCCAGTTCGCCGTCGGAAAGGAAGTTGAACACGCGCGAACCGGAGCCCTGGTAGCGCAGTCCCAGGGCCATGCCGACGGCGATGGTCAGGCCGTGGCCCAGGGAACCGCCGGAGATTTCCATGCCGGGGGTGTAGGTGGACATGCCGGACATCGGCAGCCGGGAGTCGTCCGAGCCGTAGGTTTCGAGCTCCTCCACCGGGACAATCCCCGCCTCGGCGAGGGCGGCGTAGTGGCCGATGGCGTAGTGGCCGGTGGAGAGCAGGAACCGGTCCCGGGCCTCCCAGTGCGGATCTTCGGCGCGGAAGCGGAGCTGGTCGCCGTAGACGGTGGCGAGCATGTCCGCTGCGCCCAGGGCCTGACCAACATAGCCTTGGCCCTGCACCTCACCCATGTTCAGGGCGTGGTGCCGGATCCGGTACGCGGCTGCGCTGACCTTCGCGATCCGGTCCGGGGACACGCCGTCCTGCGTGGTGGGTTCCTCGACGGTCTGTGTTGGCATTGCTGACTCCGTTGTTGTTTCATGCGTGGCGGTCATTAGACGCTTACGGTGTTGGGCGTGCTTTTGGTGGCTTCATCGGCCAGCTGCCGCTCCCGCTTGCCCCACGTTTCCCGGGTGGCGACGGCGGCCCACAGGCCGATTGCCGCGTAGGTGCCGAACAGCAGTGCCGGGCCCATCCAGCCGAAGCTGACGAACAGCAGGGTGGTGACGAAGGGCGTGAACCCCGAGACCATGGCGGAGATCTGGTAGGCCAGGCTGGCGCCGGAGGCGCGGGTCTTGGCCTGGAAGAGCTCCGGGAACCAGGCACCCTGGGCACCGGCGAGGGAGTTCTGGCAGACGGCGTAGGAGATGGCGATCGTTGCGATGATGGCAATGAAGAGGCCGGTGTTGACCATCAGGAACATGGGCACTGCGAACAGGACGGCGAAGGCGCAGGACCAGACGTATACGGGGCGGCGCCCGATCTTGTCCGTTAGGCGGGCCCAGGCGGCCGTGGCGAAGATGCCGATGAAGGATGCGACGCAGAGGGCCACGAGGGTCTGGGTCTTGTCGGCCAGCTGCTCGGTGTGCAGGTAGGAAATCATGTACGTGATGGATACGGCGTAGCCGGCAGTTTCAGCGACACGGAGGCCAATGCCCTTCACGATGTTGCGCCAGTCGGTCTTGATGACCTCCACGATAGGTGACTTCACGATGTCGCCGCTGTCCTTGACCTCGTCGAAGACCGGGGACTCGGGCACCTTGGAGCGGATGACCAGGCCTACCACCACCAGCACGATGCTGGCCAGGAACGGAACGCGCCAGGCGAGCTCGCCGCCCAGGTTCACGCTGACGAGGAAGACCAGGTTGGCCAGCAGCAGGCCCACCGGGAAGCCGGCCTGGACGATGCCGGTGTACTTGCCCTTGGCCTTCCACGGTGCATGCTCGTAGCTCATCAGGATCGCGCCGCCCCATTCGGCTCCGAAGGCTAGGCCCTGGACGATGCGGACGAATACCAGCAGCGCCGGGGCCAGCAGGCCCACTTGGCTGTAAGTGGGCAGCAGGCCGATCAGGAAGGTGGCCACACCCATGAGGATCAGCGATGTGACCAGCACGGGCTTGCGGCCTACCTTGTCACCGAGGTGGCCGCCGATGATGCCGCCCAAGGGGCGGGCTGCGAAGCCGACGCCCAGCGTGGCGAAGGCGGCCAGCGTGCCGGTGACCGGGTCACCGGTGGGGAAGAAGGCAGTGCCGAAGTACAGCGCAGCGGCGGTGCCGAAACCAATGAAGTCATAGGTCTCAATGACGGCACCCACACCGGAGCCAATGGCAACGCGCTTGGCGTCCTTGGTTCCGTGAACCGGACCGCGCATGTTCAGAGCATCTTTGCTCATGGTGGTTCCCTTTCGGAGAGCGGCTGAAGGGGGAGACGCCGCTGTCGACGGTTAACAAATGATAGACCCCAGTGTGACTCGCGTCATGCTCAATGTCAACAGTTAACTTCAGAGGTTGACTGTTAACATTGAACCCGGTTACTGTGGTCGGCATCACTACTGCAAGAACCAAGGGATCAACGATGTTCCATTCCAGACTCGGCTGCTCATCCATCAGCTTTAGGCACCAGGAGCTCGCCACCGCGCTGCGCACCATGGGCGGACTGGGGTTCGAGGAGATCGACCTGGGCGCCCTGCCCGGGGTGTGCGACCACGTCCCCTATCAGCTGGACGCGGCCGCCGTCGAGGTGGTCTCGGCAACCGTCCAGGCGTCCGGCCTCCGGGTGCGTTCCGTGAACGGTGACATCGGGGACCTGAACGCCGTGCTCGACGGCGACGGGCGGGCAGCGCGGCAGCGGCACCTCGATGCCCTGCTCACCCTGGCGGCCAACACCGGTGCCAAGGCCCTCGTCCTGCCATGCGGCGCGCTGGACCACAACCCGGTGCGCAGCGTCGACGAGGACCTTGACCTCATTGCCGCCCAGCTCATCAGCGCCGGACAGCGGGCGGCGGAGTTCGGCGTCGAACTTTGGACCGAATCGCTGCACTTCCTCCGGTTCTGCTGGAACCTGGAGCGCGCCGGACTGCTGGCCGACCGGCTGGCGGGAACCGGCGTCGGAATCGTGATGGACTTCAGCCACATCACGGCCGCCGGCGAAGACATCCAGGCCTACCTGGACCGGCACCGCGGCCGTATCAGCCACGTCCACCTGCGCGACGCCGTCCCGGGAAACATCAACCTCAGCATCGGCAACGGCGTTGCCGACTTCGCCGGCGGCCTAAGGCGGCTCGCCGCGGACGGCTACACCGGCCACTACTCGCTCGAACTCGAGACGCGGGACGTCACGCACGACGAACGCCCGGCCGCAGCAGCGAAAGCGGCCAGCTTCATCACGGACCTTCTCTAAGACACAAACTCTCCCCACCAGCCACAAGGAGTACCACCATGAGCACCATCCAGCGCACCGCCGTCCTCACCGGGGCAACCTCGGACCGGGGCATCGGCCTCACCACCGCTCGCCGCTACGCCAGCCAGGGCTGGGCGGTGGTGATCCTGGACCTCGACGGCGAGAAGTCCGCCAAGGTCGCCGCCGAGATCGGCAACGAATTCAACGTTCCCGCCTTCGGCCACGAGATCGACGTCGCCAACGAAGCCTCCGTCACCGCCGCCCACGCAGCCGTCGCCACCGAAGTCGCCGCGGGCAATCTCCCCGTTGTGGGCGCCCTGGCCAACATCGCCGGCATCACCTCGCCCGTGCCGTTCCTGGAGACCACCCTCGAGCTGTGGCACAAGGTCATGGACGTCAATGCCACCGGCACCTACCTGGTCACCAAGGCCTTCCTGCCGGACATGATCGAGAACGGCTGGGGCCGCATCGTGAACATGTCCTCCGTCTCCGCCCAGCGCGGCGGCGGCGTCTTCGGCAAGGTTCCCTACTCCGCCGCAAAGGCCGCCATCCTCGGCTTCACCAAGGCCCTGGCGCGCGAACTGGGCACCACCGGCGTCACCGTCAACGCCATCACCCCGGGCGCCGTGGACACCAACATCCGCGTGGGCAGCACCGAGGAACAGGAAGCCGCCATCAACGCCGGCATCCCGCTGGGCCGAAACGCCACCACCGAAGAGGTTGCAGCCGTCATCACCTTCCTCTCCTCCGAGGACTCCGCCTACCTCACCGGCACCACCATCGACATCAACGGCGGAAGCCACATGCACTAACAGCCCTGCCAGCGAAACTTCCGGACGCCAGAGAGCCCACCATGACAAAGATCTTCAACGACCCCTCCGACTTCGCCGAGGAAGCCCTGGCCGGCTTCTGCGACGTGCATGCCGACTTGGTGCGCCAGGTCCCCGGCGGCGCCGTCCGCCGGTACCGGCCCGCCCAGCCCAAGGTGGCGGTGCTCGCGGGTGGCGGCTCCGGGCACTACCCGGCCTTCGCCGGGCTGGTCGGACCCGGCTTCGCTGACGGCGCCGTGGTGGGCAACATCTTCACCTCACCCTCGGCGCAGCAGGCCTACTCGGTGGCCAAGGCCGCCGAGTCCGGAGCCGGCGTCGTCTTCACCTACGGCAACTACGCCGGCGACGTGATGAACTTCGGCATGGCCAGCGAACGGCTGGCCGCCGAGGACATCGCCGTGGAGAACGTGCTGGTGACGGACGACATCGCCAGCGCCCCGCCGCCGGAAGCCGGAAAGCGCCGCGGCATCGCCGGTGACTTTCCCGTCTTCAAGGTGATGGGCGCCGCCGCCGAGCGTGGCGACCACCTGGCGGAGGTGGTTCGGCTCGGCC
The DNA here is from genome assembly GCF_059089905.1 of Arthrobacter sp. Y3221087. Taxonomy (NCBI): domain Bacteria; kingdom Bacillati; phylum Actinomycetota; class Actinomycetes; order Micrococcales; family Micrococcaceae; genus Arthrobacter; species Arthrobacter sp. Y3221087. The sequence continues at coordinate 75,795 of NZ_JBNHFE010000005.1, read as the reverse complement.
GCAAGGCCAACGGTCTGACCCGAACCATCGGCAGCGCCTTTGCCGGCTGCACCTTCCCGGGCGCCGAGTCGCCGCTGTTCACGTTGCCTGAAGGACAAATGGGCCTTGGCCTGGGCATCCACGGCGAGCCGGGCCTGCATGACACGGACCTGCCGTCCGCCAAGGAGTTGGGGCAGGAACTGGTGTCACGGGTCCTGGCCGAAACCCCGGCCGGCGCGGGGGAGCGGATTGCCGTCATCCTCAACGGGCTGGGCTCCACCAAGCATGAAGAGCTTTTTGTCCTTTGGGGCACGGTGGCACCGCTGCTGCGGGCGGCCGGGTACACGCTGGTGATGCCTGAGGTGGGAGAGCTGGTGACCAGCCTGGACATGGCCGGCGTTTCACTCACCGTCACCTGGCTGGACGACGAACTGGAACCGCTGTGGGTTGCCCCGGCCGAGACCCCGGCCTACCGCCGCGGAAACGCCGTCCGGGTTTCCGGTTTGGACGCCGCGGAAGAAGCGGCAGACGCCGGCGAGATCTCTGCGGCGTTCACCGCCACGGATGCCTCCCGCAGCTACGCCTCCCTGTGCGCTGCGGCAATTGAGGCCGCGCGCACGTCGCTGCACGAGGCAGAGGAGCGGCTGGGCCGCATGGACGCCATTGCCGGCGACGGCGACCACGGGCGGGGCATGGTGCGCGGCGTTGATGCCGCCGCCGAGGCTGCCTTCGCTGCGCTCGGCCACGGCGCCGGGGCCGGCGATGTGCTGGCTGCCGCCGGGGACGCCTGGGCTGACAAGGCCGGCGGCACGTCCGGCGTGCTGTGGGGCGCCGGACTGCGTGCGTTCGGCGAAACAGTAGGGAATTCGGCTGTTCCTTCGGCACGGGATCTCGCCGCCGGCGTGACCGCGTTCGCTGACCGGATTGTCCACCTGGGCAAGGCCGAGATGGGCGACAAGACCATGGTGGACGCGCTGCTTCCGTTTGCCGGCAGCCTTGCCCGCCTGATCGGCGAAGGCACGGATCCCGGTGCCGCCTGGCAGGAAGCTGCCCGTGACGCCGCCACTGCCGCCGCGGCAACGGCGGACCTGCTGCCGCTCAAGGGACGCGCCCGGCCACTCGCGGAAAAGAGCCTGGGCACGCCGGACCCGGGGGCAATATCGCTGGCCATGGTCTTCGGCGTGATGGGCCCGCATTTCACTGCCGTTCCGGCAGCACAGGAAACCGTTGGAGCAAAAGCATGAACAAGGAAGGAAACAGCATGGGACTGCGGGTCATCGTGGGTGCTGATGAGGCAGGGGTGGATTACAAGGACCGGGTCCTGGCAGACCTCCGGGTGGACCCGCGGATCAGGGAAGTCATCGATATCGGGGTAAACCTGTCCGACGCGCCGGACGCCTTCACCAAGCCGTACCCGTACGTGGGGATCACCGCCGGTGAAATGATCCGCGACGGCGCCGCCGACCGTGCCATCCTCTTCTGCGGCACCGGAATCGGCGTGGCCATCGCGGCCAACAAGGTGGAAGGTATCCGGGCAACGGCAGCACACGACTCGTTCTCTGTGGAACGCTCCATCCTGTCCAACGACTGCCAGGTCCTCACCATGGGCCAGCGGGTGGTCGGAATTGAGCTCGCGCGCCGGCTCGCCAAAGAGTGGATCGGCTACACCTTCGACCCGGCATCGTCATCCGCCGGCAAGGTCAGAGTCCTCACCGACTTCGAGGCCTGCTAGCCAGGCACCCGGACGGGAAGTGCGGCATGAAATGGATGCGCTGCCACGACTGGAACCGCCTGGCGGGGATTCCGGTGGAGATCCGGAAGGACTTCAGGCTGGTCCGGGCCGGGCTGGTGGATGACGTAATGCCTGATTCCTCGGCGCTATGGCTCGCCGCGGACGCCTTGGCGGGCAGGGCGCTGTTTGCGGCAGCTGAGGGTTACGAGGTGTGGATCAGTCCCCGGGAACTGGGCGGGAACCTGTGCTACAAGATGGCTGCCGTCTACCTGCCAGTGCCCCTGCCGCGTCCGTAGCCAGCACACATTGGGGGTGTGCTTGCCGCGGGTGCCTTCCTGGACTGGGGTGATGATCACAGTCACCGGAAGCGTGGAAACCAACCTGTCTGCCGAGAAGGCTTTTGCCTTCATGAAGGAGTTCGAAAACACCAGCAAGTGGGACCCCAATACTCCGGTGATGGACAAGCTGACGCCGGGACCGGTGGCTGTGGGCCACCGCTACCACGCGGAGTCCGAGTTCCGCGGAAAGCGGCAGACCCTGGAATACGAGGTCATCGAGCTGACGGACAACCACATCACGCTCCGCGGCGAGAACAAGAGCGTCACGGCCTTCGACTCCGTTGACGTGAGCCCGTCCGGTTCCGGCTCGATCGTCAAGTACACGGCCGAGTTCAGCATCAAGGGCCCGGCCAAGATCATCCAGCCGCTGCTCAAGCCTGCCTTCATGCAGCTCCGCGATCCGGCACTGAACGGGATCAGGGACACCCTCAACGCTCAGGCTGCCGGCTGACTTGGTTCGCGGCGAAGAACTGCCGGATCTCCTGGCGCGGATCCCGTGCGTGGCACGCGCCGAGTTTCCCGCCCATGGCCGGGCTGCGCCACGTGAAGAGATAGGCGAAATTCCGCCCCGTTGACGAGGAACTCCCGGGCAATGGGGGCCGAGTCCTCCGGGGTGCGGAACCGTTCGGCGGTGCCGCTCTGCAGGATGACACGGCGGAAGAGGCCTTCCGACGCCGGCATGCCCAGCCGTGTGCAGCCCAGCGCCCCTGGCCAGGAAACGGCGGGAACCGGGGGCGGAACCGCTCCCGTGTCTTCGCGTAAGGAACGCCAAGGAAGCGGGGGTTGCCGTGCCGTTTACCGCCAGGGTGGTGCCGCCTGCTGTGCCGCTGGGGCCGGTGGCGAGTTTCATGATTGACACGTTACGGCGTCCGCCCGGGTAGGGTGGAACGTACCGTCCGGCAGTGGGCGGCCATGATGCTGTGGCCTAACTGTGTCCGGAAGGGAGCCTTGCAATGAACAGCGACGTTTATGACTGCACCGTTTTCGCCGATGTTGCAGTGCGCCTGCAGGACCTGATGCTGGGAAACCAGCCTGTACCCCAAATGCTCGATAACCTGGCAGGGTATGCGGCACAGAGGCTTGGCGCGCCGGCCGTCGAACTTGCGTGCAACATCACCCTGGCCCGCCCCAAGAAGCCGGTGGCGAGGGCAGCCAGTAGTTCCCTGGCCCGGCTGATGAACCAGCTGGAAGGCGCTTACGCCGACAGCCCCGGTGCCACGGCGGCGCGGCTTTCCCAAACGGTGGTGGTTCCGGACCTGCGGCAGGAGGACCGCTGGCCGGAGTATGTCCTCGCCGGCCGGAGGCAGGGCGTCCTCTCTGTCGTCAGCATCCCGCTGCTCCTCGACGGTGACGACCATGGACTCCTCACCCTCTACTCCTCGCAGCCCGAGGAGCCGGGCTCTGGCAGCGCGGCATCTGCTGAGGCCTTTGTTGCCCAGGCCTCGAAGGGGCTGAGGCTTGCCTTGCGGATGGCAAGGCTCCAGGACACCAAGGACGGCCTGAGCGCGGCGATGCAGACACGGACGGTCATCGACCTCGCCACCGGAGCCATCATGGCGCAGAACCGCTGCGGCCAGGCGGCCGCGTTCAAGGTGCTGCGGGAGGCGTCAAACACCCGGAACATCAAGCTGCGGGAGATTGCCTCCGGCGTGATCTCGTCCGTGGCCGGAGGTGCGGACACCTTCACCTATTTCGATGAATAGGGATCCTGCGGCTTGGCATCCAACTGTTCCAGCGGCGAGTCGCTGAACGGCGCCCGCACCCCAAGGCCCGCACCGGCGCAGTGCTCGTTCACAGCCTGGGACAGTGCGTCCCGTTCCTTCTCCGGGAGCGCCGCTCCGCCTGCAGCGTAGTCCCGGATCGTCTGTTCCGAGGCCTCGCCGCCCAGGGCCACGTAGTCCAGCCACAGTTCGCCCAGGTCCAGGCTGTGCCTCTTGATCACAGCGCCGGTCAGGGCCTGCTGGTCCAGCTCATCCATCGTCCCTCCTGCACTTGCGATGGGTTTCCTGACAGGACTTCGTAGCGGGACGGGTTGGGGATGGCTGCAGGTTTGTGAATTTTTCTAACGCGTCATCCTGCCCCCGGAGCACGGGGCCGCCGCCGTCGTCATGGAGAATCTGTCCATGACCAATGACGCTCCACGCCCCGTCTACTTCCTCTCGGACAGCACGGGCATCACTGCGGAAACGCTCGGAAACACCCTGCTGACGCAGTTCCCGGGCAGCAACTTCGACCGCATCACCGTCCCCTTTATCACCACGGCCGAGCAGGCGAAGGCCGTGGTGACAACCATTGACAGCGTTGCCGACGCAGGCCTGCGGCCGCTCGTTTTCTCGACGGCGGTCAGCAGCGAGATCCGCTCCATCCTGGAGACGTGCAAAGCCGCGGTGGTGGACCTGATCGGAGCCCACGTCCCGCAACTGGAGGCTGCCCTCGGCACCCCGGCGAGCGGGGAACCCGGGCGCGCGCACGGACTGGGCAATGCAGCCCGCTACCAGTCGCGGATGGCCGCCGTCGAATACGCCATGGAACACGACGACGGGCAGAGCCTGCGTGCCCTCGAAAAGGCCCAGGTGATCCTGGTTGCCCCCTCCCGCTGCGGCAAGACCCCCACCACTATGTACCTGGCCCTGCAGCACGGTATCTTCGCCGCGAACTTTCCGCTGGTGGACGAGGACTTTGAACGGGAAGGCCTGCCCAAGCCGCTAAGGCCGTTTGTGTCGAAGTGTTTCGGCCTGTCTTCCAACCCGTTGCGCCTGAGCCAGATCCGCACCGAGCGGCGCAGTGGCTCGCCCTACGCTTCGCTGCGGCAGTGCGGCTATGAACTGCGCAGCGCCGAGCAACTGTACATGGCGCACAGGATTCCGTTCCTGAATTCGGCCACAGTATCGGTGGAGGAGATGGCGGCAACCATCCTGCAACGGATGAACCTCAAGCACTAGGAAGGGCCGCGCCTCCCGCCATGTGGTGCAAATCATATGGAAAGAGCCGCCAAGACCTGTCACGGTGGACAGGATTTGCGCCCATAAGGCAGCAAAAGCCACACGGCGACGGGTAACCACTGCCATTAACTGCGAAGGAGCAGCGACATGACACAAGACATCCTCTGGTTCTCAGAGCTCGGACTGAAGGACCTCGACCGGGTGGGCGGAAAGAACGCCTCCCTCGGGGAACTGGTCCAGAACCTGAGTTCAGCCGGGGTCCAGGTCCCGGACGGGTTTGCCACCACCGCGGATGCCTACCGCACCTTCCTTGCGGACTCCGGCCTGGACCAGACGATCGCCGACCGGCTGGTTGGGCTGGACACCGACGATGTCACCGCCCTGGCCGCGGCCGGCCACGACATCCGGGAGCTGATCCGCAAGACGCCCTTCCTCCCCGGTTTCGAAGCGCAGGTCCGGGACTTCTACCAGCAGCTGGTGGACAAGCACGGCGGCTCCGACGACCTGTCCTGGGCCGTCCGTTCCAGCGCCACCGCCGAAGACCTTCCGGACGCGTCCTTTGCCGGCCAGCAGGAAACCTTCCTGAACGTCCGCGGCATCGAGAACATCCTGGTGGCCATCAAGGACGTGTTCGCCTCGCTCTACAACGACAGGGCCATCGCCTACCGCGTCCACCACAAGTTCGAGCACGCCGATGTGGCACTCTCGGCCGGCATCCAGCGCATGGTTCGCTCCGACGTCGGGGCCTCCGGCGTCATGTTCACCATGGACACGGAATCCGGCTTCCGCGACGCCGTCTTCGTCACGTCCTCCTACGGCCTCGGTGAGGCTGTGGTCCAGGGCGCCGTCAACCCCGACGAGTTCTACGTCTTCAAGCCCGCGCTGGAAGCCGGGCGGCCCGCGATCCTGAAGCGGGGCCTGGGCGAAAAGGCCCTCCAGATGACCTACACCACCAGCCGCGAGGTGGGCCGCACGGTGGACTTCGTGCCGGTTGAGGAATCCCTGCGGAACCGGTTCAGCCTCAATGACGACGACGTGGAGCAGCTCGCCCGCTACGCCGTCGCCATCGAGAAGCACTACGGCCGCCCCATGGACATCGAATGGGGCAAGGACGGCGTGGACGGCGGCCTGTATATCCTGCAGGCCCGACCGGAGACCGTGCAGTCCCGCCGCGCCGCCGGCAGCCTCAGCCGCTTCCGCCTCAACGGGACCAGCCGCGTGCTGGCCGAGGGACGCGCCATCGGCCAGCGCATCGGCGCCGGCAACGTCCGCATCCTCACCGGCATTGAGCAGATGGCCGGGTTCAAGACCGGCGACGTGCTGGTGGCGGACATGACCGATCCCGACTGGGAACCGATCATGAAGCGTGCCGCAGCGATCGTGACCAACCGCGGCGGACGCACGTGCCACGCGGCCATCATCGCCCGCGAACTGGGCATCCCTGCGGTGGTGGGCACCGGGAACGCCACGGAAATCCTCGCCGACGTCCCGGCCGTCACCGTGTCCTGTGCGGACGGCGAAACCGGCGTGATCTACGAGGGGATCCTTGACTTCACCGCCGAGGAAACCGAGATTGCGGAACTGCCGGAGGCCCCGGTCAAGGTCATGATGAACGTGGGCACGCCGGAGCAGGCGTTCACGTTCGCGCAGCTGCCGAACCAGGGTGTGGGTCTGGCACGGTTGGAGTTCATCATCAACCGCCAGATCGGGGTCCACCCCAAGGCGCTGCTGAACCTGGACGAGCAGCCGGCGGACATCAAGGCCGAAATCAGCGAGCGGATCGCCGCGTACGGCAGCCCCCGCGACTACTACATCAAGCGCCTGGCCGAGGGCGTGTCCATCATCGCCGCGGCCTTCGCCCCGGAGCCGGTCATCGTGCGCATGTCCGACTTCAAGTCCAACGAGTACGCCAACCTCATCGGCGGCCCGGCCTACGAGCCGCACGAAGAGAACCCGATGATCGGTTTCCGTGGCGCCTCGCGGTACCTGGACCCGTCATTCCGCGACTGCTTCGACCTGGAGTGCGAGGCCCTGGCCTACGTCCGCAATGAGATGGGGCTGACCAACGTCAAGCTCATGATCCCGTTTGTGAGGACCCTGGACGAGGCCAGCGGCGTCATCGAGCTGCTCGCTGAAAACGGGCTCAAGCGCGGCGAGAACGGCCTGGAAGTGATCATGATGTGCGAGCTGCCGTCCAACGCCCTGCTCGCCGACGAGTTCCTGGACTACTTCGACGGGTTCTCCATCGGATCCAATGACATGACCCAGCTGACCCTGGGCCTGGACCGGGACTCCGGGATCGTGTCCGGCGGCTTCGATGAGCGGGACCCCGCGGTCAAGAAGCTCCTCAGCATGGCCATCAGCGCCTGCAACGCCCGCGGCAAGTATGTGGGCATCTGCGGCCAAGGACCCAGCGACCACGCGGATTTTGCCGAGTGGCTCGTGGCGGAGGGCATCAGCTCTGTCTCCCTGAACCCGGACACCGTGGTGGACACCTGGCTCCGGCTGACAGGAACGACGGCGGCCGAGCTCACCGCAGTGGGCTGACCCGAACTCGAAGGACAGTGATCCGCACGCCGGCGGGCTGACCGGGACCGCAAGGTCCTGGCCAGCCCGTTGGTGTCGGCGGCTGGCAGGACCACGGCCCCGATGGTTGACCCGAAACCTGGCCGGCCTCCGACCCCTTTTACCCCTCGCACTCCTTGCAGTACTTCTTGCCGTCCTTTTCCCGTGCCAGCTGGCTGCGGTGGTGGACCAGGAAGCAGGACATGCAGGTGAATTCGTCCTGCTGCACAGGGACCACCTGGATCAGCAGCTCCTCGTTGGACAGGTCGGCGCCCGGGAGCTCAAAGCTGTCCGCGAGGTCCGACTCGTCAACGTCCGGGGCAGCCTCCCGCCGTCCCGGCTTCTCAGTCTTCAGCTCCTCCAGGGCGACGTTCGGTTCTTCTTCCGGAGTCACCCGCGGAGCGTCGTAGTCAACTGCCATTGATGCGTTCTCCTGTACGGCTTCTATTGCCCGATTGTTCTGAACAGAGCGGAAACCCTGGCTGGCCCGCAGTTATTCCCGGCCGGGAAATTCCCGGTACGCCATTATGCGGGCAATGCGGACTTCCCGCCACAGGCTCAAGGAGGGACGGGAAACTTCTTTCGACGGTTGCTCAGGCCCATCCGGCCAATCGCGAGCATTCGGCCCAAAGCCGGTGCCTGGCTTCCGGGTCCGAGCCCATTCCCGGGGTGGGCAGTTCTTTCCGCTGTGCCCAGAGCTTGCCGGTGACAGCGGCAGTCTCCGCTCCCGTTGCCAGCCAGAGGGCCGTGTCCGCGGCCTGCTCCGCCGTTTTCCCGAACCTGTTGGTGACCCACCGGAACGGCCCGCCCACGTCCTGCAGCAGCCCAGTGTTCCTGACCAACCCGGGGTGGACCGCGTTGGCCGCGACTCCGCTGCCGCGCAGGCGCTCTGCGAGCTCCTGGGTAAGGAGGACGCGGGCCAGCATGGTGGGCGGCGTGGAGCGCAGGTAGCTGTATTTGCCCTTGGCGGTCTGCAGGTCGTCGAAGGCCAGGCGAGAGTTGCCATACCTGGAGGCCACGTTCACGATCCGTGCCGATCCTGCCACGGCCGCGGCCTTTTTCAGGGGTTCCAGGAGGAGGTTGCTGAACAGGAAGTAGGACATGACGTTGGTGGCAAACGTCAGCTCAAGCCCCTCCGCTGTTACATGGCGTTCCTTCCGGAAGACGCCGGCCGCGTTCACCAGCACATCGAGCTGCCCGTAGCGGGCTCGGACCTGGTCCGCCGCCGCCTGGACCGACGATTGCAGGGACACGTCACAGGCAAGGGGCTCCAGCCTGGCCGCCGGGACACGCGCCCGGATATCCGCCACCGCCTCTTCCGCGCGGGCGTAGTTCCGGCCAATCACGACGACGGCGGCGCCTTCCCGGGCGAGGCCGGCGGCAACCGCCTTGGCCAAGCCTCCCGTTGCTCCCGTGACCAGTGCAATCCGGCCATCCATCGATGCCACGGCTACCGCCTCCTGACGCTTCCTACCCCAATCCCAGCACGGATCGCCGGCCGAGGCCATAGCGGGTAAGGGCCCCATTCGCCTGAGCGTTGCGGTGGTAGGTAGGCTCGTCTACCTACCACTGCTTCGAGGAGTGTGCATGCCTGCACCGGATGTTTCCGTTCCGCCCCGGCGCCCCGCGCGCCAGCTGCTGCTGGACGCCGCCGCCCGGTTGTTCTATGCCAAAGGGGTGGCCGCCACGGGCATTGACACCATCACCTCGGAAGCGGGGGTGGCGAAGAAAAGCCTCTACAACAACTTCGCCTCCAAGGCCGACCTGGTGGCGGCGTACCTGGAAGCCCGGCACGCGGAATGGCTGGAGCTGTACCGCCGCGGGCTGGAAAACGCCGGGAATCCCCAGGAACGGGTCCTGGCCATCTTCGATGCCTACCTCGACCATGCCAATGCAGCCTATGTGCACGGGTTCCGGGGCTGCGGGCTCCTGAATGCCGCAGCGGAACTCCCGGCCGGGGACGCAGGCCGGGAGGCGGTGCGGCGGCACAAGGAACAGGTCGAGCAACTGCTGGAGGCGCATGTACTCGAGCTGCTGCCCGGAGAGGACGAGCGCGCCGCAGGGCTGGCACGCCACCTCTCCTTCCTCCTGGAGGGGTCCATGGCGAGGGCAGGGCTCGAAGGGGGGGATGCCCGGCTCAGGGATGCGAGGCTCATTGCTGCCCGGATGCTGGAGGACCTGTGACGGCAAAATTCCCGACTGCCGACGCACCACTGTGGGGAGCCCTGTTCGTAGCGGCCGCTTCAGTCCTCTGGGGCACCACCGGAACCGCCGCCACCTTCGCGCCGTCCGTCAGCCCGCTCGCCATCGGTGCCGTGGCCATGGGGATCGGCGGCCTGCTGCAGGCGCTGTATGCCGCCCGATCCATTGCGGCCCAGCGGGGCGGGCTGGTGCAAAGGTGGCAGCTGGTGCTCCTGGCTGCAGCAGCGGTTGCCGTCTATCCACTTGCTTTCTACAGTTCCATGCGTCTGGCCGGCGTAGCCATCGGAACTGTCGTTTCCATCGGCTCGGCCCCGGTGGCTGCAGCCCTGGTGGAGCGGTTCGCGGACCGCAAGCCGCTGACCCGGCGGTGGATTGCCAGTGCGCTGCTGGGAATGGGCGGCGCGGCCCTGTTGTCCTTCGCGGGCCACGGGCCTGCAGGCCCCGGGCCCGGCCAGGAAGGCGCAGCTTCCGCAGCGTCGGCGGCAGGCATCCTCCTGGGCCTGGTAGCAGGCGGCACCTATGCCTTGTATTCCTGGGCCGCGCACCGGCTGATCGGCGGCGGGATCTCCTCCAGGGCGGCAATGGGAGCGGTGTTCGGGCTTGGAGGGGTGCTGCTGATGCCGGTACTAGCCCTGACGGGCGCCCCGCTGCTGCAATCGTGGACCACCTTCTCCGTGGGGGCCTACATGGCGCTGGTTCCGATGTTCGCCGGCTACGTCCTGTTCGGCTGGGGATTGGCCCGGCTGCACGCCAGCACCGCCACCAGCATTTCCCTGCTGGAGACAGTGGTGGCCGCCGTCCTGGCCGTGCTGGTGGTGGGAGAGCGGCTACCGGCACTCGGCTGGCTTGGCGCCGCCGTCGTCCTGGCGAGCCTGTTCATCCTGACGCCGCGCACGCCGCGCAACCCTCGGCGCCAAAGGGAACCCGCCCTAGCCGGTGGGCTGTTCCCGCCGCCGGCCCCTGCCTGGGAAGGGCCGGTCCAGGAACACGAAGGCCCCCGCGCCCAGCAGCAAAAGGCCGAGGACGACGGCGGCCGCCGCCTGGCTGCCGATTCCCACCAGGAGGAGGACAAGTCCGGGCAGGCACGCGACTGAGCCGGCGAAGAGCCTGGCCGGGACGCGGCGGGCGGGATAGCCGGAGAGCAGTTCCATGGCCAGGTGGGGATCGTCAGCGATCAGCCGCAATTCCAGCTCGTGAAGCAGCCTCCGCTCCTCTTCGGACATTGGCATTTCATGCCCCTGGATTCCATGAGACGCGGGTATCGCTACTGACCGTAGGAGCCTTGTCTCACTTAGTCAAGACCTGCCCGGCCGCGTGGCGCTAGGGTGAAGGCATGGCTTTGGGGGAGAACAGCAGTGGCCGCTCCGGCGGACGGAATTGGCGGAGGTTTATGGTGCCGCTGGTCGCCGTGGCCAGCGGCGTGACCGGGACGTTAGTAGTGCGGGCCCCGCGGCAGGACGTGGGCTGGTTTGCCTACGCGCCGCTGGCGAACGAGCCCTTTTCGTCGAACAACCTGGTTTTCATGGACGGCACGGCCAGACTTGGTTATGCACTGATCCTGGCCGGACTGCTCCTTCTGGCGTTCTGGGCAGGCTACCGGTTCGCCCTGCGCCGCTCCCGGCGGCAAAGGTAGGTGCCCGCACGGAGCCGGCTATCGCCGTCGTAATTCCGCAAACTCGATGGACGGGACAATGGCGCCCGCGTCCCGCTCCACGAAATTGGTGCCGGGCGGGACGATGTCATCGATGGCGTCCAGCACGTCTTCACCCAGCCGGATGCCCGCGGCGCGCAGGTAGGCGTACAGGTGCTCCTCGTTGCGCGGGCCAATGATCACGCTGCTGATGGCCGGATGGGCCAGGGCAAAGCCGACGGCGAGGTCCACCAGCGGGAGCTCCAGCTTGTCGGCCAGCCGGGCCAGGGCGTCCGCCGCGAGCAGCTTCCGCTCACTGGAGGGGCCGGAGATGTCGTACCTCCCGGGCAGGGAGTGCACGCGGGTGGCCGGCCGGCCGGATTCCAGGACGAAGCTGCCGGACAGCCAGCCGCCGGCCAGCGGTCCATAGGCAAGGACACCCAGCCCGTACTGCTGCGCGATGGGCAGCACGTCCCGCTCATTGCCGCGTACCAGCATCGAGTACGGCACCTGGTTCCCCAGCGGTGGGATCAGATGGTTGGTGGTGGCCAGCCACTGCGCCTCCACCAGTTGTGCGGGCGTGAAGACGGAGGTGCCGTAGTAGAGGATCTTGCCCTGCCGGATCAGGTCATTAAGGGTGGTGATGGTTTCCAGGACGTCGGTGTTGTAGTCGGGCCGGTGCGCCTGGTAGAGGTCGATGCGGTCCGTCTGCAGCCGGCGCAGGCTGCCTTCCACTGCCTGGGTGATCCAGCGGCGGGAGTTGCCGGAGTGGGCGGGGTTGGCGCTCATCTGCCCGTGGAACTTGGTGGCGAGGAAAACATCGTCGCGGCGTCCGCGCAGGGCCCGGCCCACCACCTGCTCGGACTGGCCCTGGGAATAGACGTCGGCGGTGTCGATGGCCGTGATACCTGCGTCCAATGCGGCGTGGATGATCCGGATGCTTTCCTCGGCACCGGTGGGAGCCCCGGATGGCCCGCCGGTCCCTTCACCGAAGTTCATGGTGCCCAGTGTGAGCGCGCTGACGGGGGTTCCCGACCGCCCGAAAATCCGCAGTTCGCTGAGGCTCATCCCCGGTCTCCTCCCGTTGCCCTGTTTGCCCTTGGCCCGTCACGAGGCTACCCAGATCCGCCGGCTGCCCGAAGATGCCTGCCTTAGTCCTTCGCTTTTCGACGCACGAAGTAACGCAGGGGGCCGGATGACGTTTTGTGGCGCGCGCACCAGCCCGCGATCTCGCATACCTTGGGGGCTGGCCACCCCCAGCAAAGACGAGCAGTTCGTGAAGCTGTGCGACTTGATTTATCGGCAGCTTCCTCACGGAGCTGTCCACGGTGGCGGCCGCGACGCTGAGTGAGTCTACCGGCACGCACATTGAGTGCGGCGTGACCTTCGGCGGCGCAAGCGCAGCACCACGGTGGCGGCAGCAGGGATCGGGCAGGGAACTAAACGCGCTTGAACAGGACCTGCGCCAGGGGCCGTGCCTCACTGCCCTGGAGAGCATGTGTTTCGTTGTCCTGCCCAATGGGGAGACCGACACCCGCTGGCCCGAGTACCGGAATGTCCTGGGGGAGAACGCCTGCCACAGCGTGCTGGGGCGTCCCCCTTGCCCCGGACGAAAAGCAGAGCGCCGCATTGAACCTTTTTGCCGACCAGCCCGGCGCAACACGCACTTCGAGCCGTAAGGCCGGGATGCGGGACGTGTTGACACCGTCCGCATTTCGCCTCTGCCCCGCCCTGCAATAATCTGAACCAACGGTTGTGTACGGGGGTGCGAACGCCCGGTACAACAGGCAGCACTGTAAGTTCGATCCCTTCACACCAGACGAGGCGGACACGCATGACGGCTTCAGACCAGCAGCACGCACCACGGCCAGCGACGCCGGCCGATCCACCCGGCCTCGCTCCGGCTGCCGGGGAATCAGCCCGGGAAAGTGCTGCCGGAGGGTCCGCTACAAGTGAACGCGTGGACCCCCACCTGCTCCAGCAGTTGGCCGATGCCCACGGGGTGGGAACCTCATTCCAGGGCTGGGACGGGCTGCCGCACTCGGTGGCCGAGGAAACACTCATCAAGGTTCTGGCTGCCTTGGGCGTCGAGGCCCACACCAACCAGCACATCCAGGAGGCCCTGGCGGACGCGGAACTGGCGCCGTGGCGGCGGATGCTGCCACCCGCCGTCGTAGTCCAGCAGGGCGAGCCGGCGCAGGTCCAGGTGCATGTGCGGGAAGGAGCGGCTGCCAGCCTGGCCATCACGCTGGAAGGCGGGGCTGGGACGCGGGAGGCGGAGCAGCAGGACGTCCGGGTGGAGCCCCGGGACGTGGACGGAGTGTCGGTGGGCCGGGCAACCTTCACGCTCCCGCAGGACCTGCCGCTGGGCTGGCACACGCTCGTGGCCGAATCTGAAGGCACCACCGCTTCCGCCGCTCTTGTGGTGGCCCCTGCCCGGCTGGAGACGGCAAAGGAACTGGAGAAGCGCCGCGGCTGGGGCCTGGCAACCCAGCTGTATTCCGTCCGGTCCAAGCGGTCTTGGGGGATCGGCGACTTCTCGGATTTGGCCGACCTTGCCGCGCTGAGCGGCGCCCGCGGCGCCGACTACGTGCTGGTCAACCCGCTGCACGCGGCGGAGCCGGTTCCGCCGGTGCAGCCTTCGCCCTACTCGCCGTCCACCCGGCGGTTCTTCAACCCGCTGTACATCCGGATCGAGGCCGTTCCGGAGCTGGCCTACCTGAAGCCGCGCAGACGTGCCCAGCTGGAAAAACTGCATGAGGAAGTGGCCGGACTCAACAAGGACGGTGAACGGCTGGACCGGAACTCCGTCTACGCCGCCAAGCTGCAAGCACTGGAACTGCTGTACCACACCCGCCGATCGCCGGCCCGGCAGGCAGCGTTCGACGAGTTTTGCCGGATTTCCGGCAGCGGACTCGACGATTTCGCCCTCTGGTCCGCCATTCGCGAGGACCTTGCCCCGGACGACCCGCTCTGGAAGGACCCAACCACCGCCCTGGGCTCGCCGGAAGCGGAAGCCCTCCGGGAGAAGCTGGCTGACCGCATCGGGTTCCACCGCTGGCTGCAGTGGATCTGCGACGAGCAGCTGGAGAATGCCCAGCAGGCCGCGCTGAGGGCAGGCATGCGGCTGGGCGTGGTCCACGACCTGGCCGTCGGAGTGGACCACAGCAGTGCCGACGCCTGGACTCTCCGGAACGTGCTGGCGCCTGCAACCAGCGTGGGCGCGCCACCGGACATGTACAACCAGCAGGGCCAGGATTGGGGCCAGCCGCCATGGCACCCCGTCAGACTTGCCGAAGCCGGCTACCAGCCCTTCCGCAACATGCTCGCCACCGTGCTGCGGCACGCCGGCGGCATCCGCGTGGACCACATCCTCGGCCTGTTCCGGCTCTGGTGGATCCCGGTGGGCAACGCGCCCGGCGACGGCGCCTACGTCCGCTACGACCACGAGGCACTGATCGGCATCCTCGCCCTTGAAGCGCACCGCGCCGGCGCCGTGGTGATCGGCGAGGACCTCGGCACCTTCGAACCCTGGGTGCGGGACTACCTGGCCGCGCGCGGCATCATGGGCACGTCCATCCTTTGGTTTGAGTACGACGGCGACTCGCCCCTTGCGCCGGAAAAGTACCGTACGCAGGCACTTGCCAGCGTGAATACCCACGACCTTCCGCCCACCGCCGGCTACCTTTCCGGCGACCATGTGGCCCTGCGGAGCAGGCTGGGCCTGCTGGAACGCTCCGAAGCCGAAGAACGGGCCGAGCACAACGCGTCCCTGGAAAAGATGCTCGCAATGCTGCGGGAACGGGGCTACCTTCCGGAGGGTGCGGCCGCCGGTTCCGGTGGCACTGTGGCAGGATCATCCGGTTCCGAGGAGCGCACCATCGAGGCGCTGCACCTGCTGCTCACGCAGACTCCGTCCGTCCTGCTGGGCGTGGCCCTTGTGGACGCGGTAGGGGAGCGGCGCGTGCAGAACCAACCCGGAACTACCGAGGCACTCTACCCGAACTGGCAGGTTCCGCTGGGCGGGCCGGACGGCAGTCCTGTTTTCCTTGATGACCTCCCCGCGAACGCGCGGTTCAACAGCCTGCTCGCGGCGGTGGAGGAGGCTCTGCACGGCTGAACAACCCTGAGGAGGGCGCCATGAATCCCCACCCGTTCCCCGACCGCGCAAGCACGGCCAGGGACCCCGACGGGCGTGGGCCCACGCTGGTGGTTGGCGGCACAGGCTTCCTGGGGAGCCAGGTGGCCACTGAGCTGCTGAGGCGGGGGAAACAGGTGCGCGCCCTGGTCCGGCCAGGTTCGGATGCGTCCAGGCTGGAGGCAGCCGGCGCTGACATAGCCCGGGGCGACATGATGGACCCGGACTCGCTTGACCGGGCCATGGCCGGCGTGGATGCAGTGGTGACCTCGGCCGCCGGCTACACCAGGCATTCCAAGGGGGATACGCCCGATATCGACACGAGAGGCAACTCCAACCTCGCCGGGGCCGCACGCCGCGCGGGTGTCCGCCGGTTCGTCCTCACCAGTATCCTCACCTGCGACCAGACTCCGGAGGTCCCGCACTTCTGGCACAAGAAGCTCATGGAGGACAGGCTCGAGCAGCTTGGTGTTCCCTTCGTCGCGTTGCGGCCCGGCGCCTTCCTGGACCAGGTCACCCGGTTCGGCGGGGACCCGATCGCCAAGGGCAAGCTCATGTGGATGGGCTCGCCCCGCATCCCCACCACGTTCGTGCTGACCCCGGACCTCGCCGGCTACCTGGCAGAAGCCGTGGACGCTCCCGGCATTGACGGGCAGCGGATCGACATCGGCTGGGACCGTCCGCTCGGCATGCAGGACGTCGCAGAGATCGCGGGGCGGCTGGCAGGCAAACCCATCAAGGTCCGCTCCGTCCCCATGCCGGTCCTGAAGGCGGCGGGATTGGTAGTGGGCCGCTTCAATCCCATGGTGAAGGACCTCGCGGCCATGATCGCCTGGTTCCAGACCGGGCGCTATGTCGCCGACACCAAGCGGCAGGCTGAGGTCTTCGGGCCGCCACCAGCAGCCGAAGACGGCGTCCGCCGGCTCATCGGCATCCTGGGGCACCCCGTCAAGGGCTGACCGGGAACGGGAAGGGCCCCTCGCCCGTCCCAAACTTGGGAACAAGGCAAGGGGCCCTCCTGACTGACGGGCCGCTAACCCGCCGTGATCACGTGGTTGAAGTGGTCATAGCGGAAGGTGACCGGGCCGCCGTCGTGCTCAAAGGCGATGTTGGCCCCAGGGGAGGCGCCGCCCGCCCCGTAGCTGATGTCCCAGGAACGGTTCAGCGCCGCCTTGAACTCGTAGCTTCCGGCGGGCAGGTCCGGAACGCTTAGCTTCCACACCAGGTCTGCCGGGTCCAGCACCAGCTGGGCCTGGTCACAGGCCGGCTCCCAGTCGGCGGCACAGCCAAGCTCGCTGTTCATGCTGCCGGCAGCGGCCACTGCTCCGGGCTGCTGGGAGGCGTAGACCGCGCTGAGGACGTGGGTCCCGTTGTCGTAGCGGAACGTCACCGGCCCGCCGGGGTGGTCCAGAACGAGGTTCGGGCCGTTGAATTGGCCGCCGTCACCGTAGTTTTCATCCCAGCCGCCGTTCAACGCCGCCTTGTACTCGTACTTGCCTGCCGGCAAATCCACCGTCAGGCGCCAGATGTTGTCTGCCGGGTCCAGGGTCATCATGGCCTGGCTGCAGGAAGGCTGCCAGGCTTCGGGGCAGCCCATCGCCTGGTTCAGGGAGCCGGCAACGGTGACTGAGTCAGGCTGCGGGGCCTCGCCCACAGTGACTGTGCGCACCTCGCTGGCGACAGTGAAGCCGGGGCCGCTCATCGAAGCGCGGTACTTCACCTCGGTGCCGTCCGCCAGGCTGGAGACATCGTCCGTCGCGGAGTACACCGGCGAAGAATCATCAGACCCGACGGCCGTCCACTCGCCGCCCGCCACGCTGCGCTCAAACGAGACAGTGTGGCTGGCTTTCTCAGGATCGGCTGTGGCGCTGAGTTCCACCATGCCCTTAACGCTGCTGCCTTCTTCGGGTTTCTGCAGCGTGAGAACGGGTGCCGGGACGCTGGCCGGGAGCGCCTGGCTGGTCGCGGTGTGGCCGCCATTGTCCAGGACGGTGGCGCGGTACTCCACCGCGGTGCCGGCGTCCAAGGCCGCGACGTCATGGAATACCTGGTAGGGAGCAGTGTCATCAGTGCCGATCGGTTCCCAGGTGCCGCCCGCTGTCTTCGCTTCGAAGGTGACCTCGTAGAACGAGGAACCGGCGACGTCGGCCGTCACGTTAAGGCGGCCATTGTCACCGGGTGCCGCCGCAGGTTCCTGAAGCACGACGGCGGGCGCGGCCTTCGAGTGCGGGATGCGGCCCGAGGACTGGTAGACCACGGCGGACAACGGCGGGACGGTGACGGTAAGCTTCCCGTCCTCCGACGTCTTGGCTTCAGCTGCCGCATCGCCGTAGATGCGGGTGTAGTTGCGCTTGGCGATATAGGTAGGAACCTCGGCAGTTTGCGGCTGCTCACTGTTGTTCAGCGCCACAACGTATTCCCGCTGGTCTTCCGCGTCTGTGCGGGAGAAAGCGTAGATGCCTGCGCCCTCGGACGCGTGGCGGTGCTGGTGAGCACCGTCGCGGAGGGCGGGGTGCTCCCTGGTCAGTGCCGCCAGTTCGCTGATCTTCGCGTACAGCGGGTGTCCGGTGTTGAAGTTGTCCTCCGCATGGGTGGCATCAGTTCCCAGCAGGTCATCGTCCAGGTATTCCGGCACCTTGCTCGCGAACAGGGTCTGCCGCGCGTCCTGGTCTCCGCCGGGGCCTGTGAAGCCCTGCTCGTCGCCGTAGTAAATCACGGGGTTGCCGCGGGAGAAGTACATCAGCTCGTGGGCAAGTTGGTCGCGGGCAACCTGCTCGGCGTCGCCCGAGCCCGGGTTGTCGGCGGCGATGAAGCTGCCAATGCGGCCCATATCGTGATTCCCCAGGAACGTGGGCAGTTGATAGACGTTGGAGTCGGCGTCCGTGTACCAGTCATCGCCCGCAAAGAACGTCGCCAGGTTCCGGGTGTCCTGGCTCTTAGAGGCGAAGTTGCGGGCTGCGTCCTGGAACGGGAAGTCCAGTACGGCCTGCATCTGGTTGCGGGTGGTGAATTGCGAGGTGAAGCTCTTGGTGGTGTCGAAGACCTCGCCGAACATGAAGAATTCTTCCTTGCCCTGTTCCTTCGCGTAGGTGAGGACGTCCGGGCCGAATTCCTGCCAAAACTCGTTGTTGACGTGCTTCATGGTGTCGATCCGAAAACCGTCCACGCCGAAGTCGCCGATCCACGTCTTGTAGATGTCCTTCATGCCCTCCACCACCGTGGGATGCTCGGTGAAGAGATCATCAAGGCCGAAGAAATCCCCGTAGTAGGCGTCCTCACCCACGAAGGTGGTGTCGCCGCGGTTGTGGTACAGGGTGGGGTCGTTCAGCCAGGCCGGAACCTTCAGGTCCTTTTCGTCCTCGTCCAGGACGGGCACGTAGGGAAAGGAGGTGGCGGCGTCCAGGTCCGGGAAGCCGCCTGTGCCGGCGTAGTCGCGGTCATCGAATTCCTGGCTGTCCGCCGTCCTGTAAGGGACTGCATCCTTGGAGACGTAGCCCTTGCGCGCACCTTCCTGGTAGCCGATGACGTCCGCAGTGTGGTTGGTGATGATATCGAAGTAAACCTTCATGCCGCGGGCGTGGGCAGCGTCGATGAGGGCCTTGAGTTCGTCGTTGGTGCCAAGGTGCGGATCGATCTGGGTGAAGTCGGTAATCCAGTAGCCGTGGTAGCCCGCGGACTTATCTTCGGGCTGGACGGCCTTGTTCTTGAAGCTGGGGGTGAGCCAGATGGACGTGGTGCCGAGTCCCTGGATGTAGTCGATCTTGTTGAGGAGCCCGGCCAGGTCGCCGCCGTTGTAGAACCCCTTCCTGGCCGGATCGAAGCCTGAGACCATGGGATCGGGGCCAAGCCCGCCCTGGTCGTTGGAGGTGCTGCCGTTGCTGAAGCGGTCGGCCATGACGAAATAGAAGTTCTCGTCGGTGACCGGGGCCCGGAGCGAGTGGAGGGCCGATGACGCTCCCGGGTTCTTTGGACCCTCTTTGGTGCCCGGTGCGGCGGCTGCGGGAAGGATTGCTGCGGATACGGTAATGGCTGCTGCAAGCAGTCCCGCCGCGGAGCGGAAGCCCGCCGTCCGGACGGTGCACGGAACCGTTCCTGTTTGTGGTGATCGTTTCTGCCTGGTGGTTCTGGCGCGCGACAAGGCGCTGTTGGCGGTGCGGGATGTCAAGGGGTGAGACCTTCCTGGTGTAGCGGCGCTGCTGTACAGGTTTGCCGGAGGCAGGGCGTGCTGCATGATGCAGGTTCACAGGGCAGCATCACCCTGTGAACCACGTCACAACTGTAAGCGCTTGCACCAAATAACTCCAGCGTTTGGGTAATGCCCGTTGTGGGCCCCGGGAACTGTGCCTAAAGGTCTCAGCCAGCCAGGATGAGGGCTGTGGGTGAGGGCGTCCGGACGTCATGGAGCAGGGGGCCCGGCAGCCCTGTGGAAGGATCCAGGGCGAACGTGGCCACGTTGTCCGACCGTTCATGGGCCACGTGGAGCCAGTTGTCCCTCACCAGGTGGTGCCGCGGCCAGTCGCCGCCGCTCCCCATGTCGTGGATCGGCAGGAGTTCCGTTCCGCCGCCGGCGACCTCCAATGTGCTGATGATGTTGGTGCCGCGGACACCTACATAGGCGTAGCCGCCGTCCTTTCCCAGGCAGATCTCGGCCGCGGAGTCCCCCGACTGGCTGCCGCCGGATGTAGCCGGTCCGCGGAACACCAGTTCAAAGGTCCCGGCTTCAGGCCGGACGATAAAGACCTCAACGGAGTATTCAGAGACGACGAAGACGTTGCCGCTGGCATGCTGCACCAAGTGGCGGGGACCGCTGCCGAACGCCAGTGCCACCTCATGGTCGGCAACAAGCCCTGTCCCCGGGACGTAGTTCCAGACACGGAGGGTGTCATGGCCAAGATCGGTGGTCATGATTCGGCCGTCCTGGAGCATCAGGCTGGCGTGCGCCCGGCTTGGCCGGGGCTGGCCCGGGGACAGACTCGCATGCGGGTCCGTCGATGGCGCGGCCACAAACCGCCCGGTCATGCCGCCGTCGGAATCCAGTTCATACAGGAGGACCTGGCCATCACCCCAGCAGGCAGCGGTAACGAAGCGGCCCCGGCGGTCGACGGCCACATGGCAGGTGGCCTCACCGGCGGGCTGCGGCGGGCCGAGCGGCTCCAGGCCAAAAGCGCCGGTCCGGCGGTACGCCTGGACCATCTTGCGCTGCTCAGCCACCGCGTAGACGACCGGAAGGGTCGGGTGCACGGCAATGAACGACGGCGACTGCGCCTGCACGGCCGTGCCCAGCCACTCCAGGCTGCCGTCCTCATGGGCGCGGAGGGCGCCGATGCCCTCGGCCCGGCCGTCTCCGTCCGGTGTGTAGGTGCCGGTCCAGATGATGGTGTCGCTAGTGGCGGAGGTCATGCTTCCATCCTGCCAAGAATTTTGCTTCCCTCCATGGCGACCCGGCCTCGGCTAGCATGGAATTTCCAGTCTTGGCAGGAGGAGGTGGGTCCGATCAACGTGTTACCTGTTTCGGGTTCATCCTGGTGCTGCTGTCCGGGCCGCTTGGCCTGACTTGTGCGTGCAGGGTGACCACCGGCTCACCGAAAGGGCGTTCCCATGCCACCTGCTGAATGGTTTCCTGCTCCTCCTGAATCACCTCCCGCTTCCCTGACTCTTGCTGGAATTGTCGCCGCCTTGCGGGGCGCCGGCTGCGTTTTTGCTGAGGAGGAGGCCCGGCTCCTTGTGGCCGAATCCTCCAGCCCTAAGGAACTGGCCCGTAGGGTGGAGCGGCGCTGCGCCGGTGTCCCGCTTGAATACGTCCTGGGCTGGGCCGGGTTCTCCGGCCGGCGGATCGAAGTAGGACCGGGCGTCTTTGTGCCCCGCCGCCGGACCGAGTTGCTTGTCCAGGTGGCGTTGGAACTGCTTGCCGTCGCCGGCCATCCTCCGTCCAGCACCGCTGCATCCAGTGTCGTGGTGGATCTCTGTTGCGGGTCCGCGGCGGTAGGTGCCGCCCTGCTGGCTGTATACCCAAACCTGGAACTCCACGCCGCGGATCTCGATCCCGCTGCAGTGGAATGCGCCCGGCGGAACGTCGGGCCGCTGGGCGGCCAGGTGCACGAGGGAGACCTGTTTGAAGCCCTTCCCGTTTCGCTCCGCGACCGCGTGCACGTGCTTGCAGCGAATGCCCCATACGTGCCCAGCGATGCCATCAGGACCATGCCTCCGGAGGCCCGGCTTCACGAACCCCGCCTTTCCCTCGACGGCGGGGCGGATGGGCTGGACATCCACCGCCTTGTGGCTGCCTCCGCTCCCGGGTGGCTTGGTCACGGAGGGCATCTGATCATTGAGACCAGCGAGCAGCAGGCAGCAGGAACGGCATCAATCGTTGCGGCCGCTGGCCTTGCTGCCAGGACTGTTCGATCGGAAGAACTGGACGGCACTGTAGTTATCGGGACCAAAGCGACCTAGCACCGCCCTGATATGACACCGTTGCGAACCTGGCTCCGCAACAGGGGACCCGTTCGCGAAGTGGGCAGGCGGGGCGAAGTGGACAGGCAGGGGAGGGGCGCACCCGGGCAGAGGGACGGCCCGGAGGGGCCGGGTCATTCCCGGGGGTGGGGGAGCGGTGGGGGTTTGAAGTAGTGGTTTTGCAGGGGCTTTTGGTGGGGGTCGATGTGGGGCGGAGGGATGAAGGTTGGGGTGCCGTGCGGGGTGGCGATTGTCCATTGTTCTTTATGAATGAGGTGGTGGTGGTAGCTGCAGAGCAGGACGCCGTTGTCGGTTGTGGTTTCGCCGCCGTGGGACCAATAGGTGATGTGGTGGGCTTCGCACCAGGGCGCGGGGATGGTGCAGTTGGGGAAGGCGCAGCCTTGGTCGCGGGCCGTGAGCGCCAGGCGCTGGGCCGAGGTGAAGAGACGTGTTTTGCGTCCGAGGTGCAGGATTTCGCCGTGGGTGCCCAGGACTGCCGGGATGATGTCGGCGTCGCAGGCGATTTTGCGCAGGCTGGTGGCGGCGGCTGGTCCTGTGAAGGCGAAGTTTCCGGTTCCGGGGCGGTCGGCCGTCGCCTGCTCACCGGTGCCCGTGCTGGCGGGGAAGAGGTCCCGGTAGTTGATGGTGGCGATGATCTGGGGGCGGTTGCCGCCTGTGATGGGCAGCTGGTTTGTGGTCAGGCCTGCTTTGACGGCGGAGACAAGCCCGTCGAGCTGTTGTTGGGGGCGCGTGCGCCGGTCCAGGTTGAAGTCAGGGTCCACGGTGGCATCCGGGTTGTCTGCCGGGACGTGAGGCTGGCTGCTGCCCGTGAGGTTTTCCGTTGGCTGGCCGGTGCTGATGCCGCTGCTGGTGCTGGTGTTGTGGATGGTAGTGCGGGGGTTGGTGGCCGTGTTCATGACGGTGGCGATGTATTCGTATTGGTCGGTGGTGGCGAATATTTCGAGGTGATGAAGGCCGTGGCGGGGCTTGCGGATGAATGCGCCCTGGGTGTGGCGAAGGGCTTCTTCTGTGGGCTCGGTACCGTCGGCGTCGATGGTGTCGGCCCAGCGGTGGGCCAGCCGGGCGAGGAAGTCGGGGTCCGCGGTCCTGGCGGCGGTGGTGAGATGGTGTTCGATGTGCTCGAGGGTTTCCGGCGTGGTGTGGTGCTGGAGCCGCTCGAGGGTGGCGGTGATGATGGTCGCGGCGTGTGAGGATACGGCCGGTGCTGCAGCTTCGCTGCCTGTGGGAGCGAGGGCGGCGGCGAGGTGGATGCGCAACGGCGGGACGGGTTGTCCGGTGAGGCTGCTGGCAGGCAGGACCTGGTGGGCGAGGGCAAGGCGGCGGCGGGCTTCGCGGATAGGGATGTGGAGCCTGAGCCTGAGGAACTCGGCGGTGTTCCGGCAGCCATCGTCGGCCGGGGACGTGGACGTCACCTGCTGATCCTGATGCCCGGCGGCAGGTACGGGACTGGTGGGGGAGGGCCAGTTGGCATCCGTTTCATTCACTGTCTCGACGCCGTTAGCGTCCCAGCCGGTGATCCGGCCTCGGCCCGGCCGGTCCGTTGTTGCCGCGCTGGCACGGGCCCTGCTGGTTCGGGCGGCGGCGGCGATGGCTTGGGTGCGGGTGCGGTCCACGGCACCGGCGGACTGGATTTGCAATGACTCCACACGACGGGAAAATTCTTCAATGTGGGCCGCGTAATGGGCCGCCTCTGCATAGTCCGCGGCTGTCAGGCACTCGGGTGCCGCGGCAGCCGCCGCCGCGAGCAGTGCACCGATCGCGGCCAGCCCCAGCGGGCCTTCAGCCGGGAGGGTAACCGAATCACTACCTGCCGCACCCGTGCCTGCCGCGCCGGTGCCTGCCGCGCTTGAGTCCGAGTGGTCAGTGGGAGCCGGGCGGGCGGGAAGGTGACTCAGCCGCCCGGGCCGAGCGCCGGCGTCGTGCGTATCAAACGGGCGGCGGCCCCGCGGCACAACCCGCGGAAGAGTACCGGCAGTGCTGCCGAACTCTGCAAACTGCTCCCCGATGGCCTCCATGGGACAACTCTGCCAAAGACCACCGACAAAATAGCCAGCCCGAAAGGCTATGTGGAAAACCCGCTAAAAGGGGTCGCCTGGCGTTCGGAATGGCGGTGGGAAGCCAAGAAATCATGGTGGGCGAGACGGTCCGTGGCGTCATTGCACTGGCTAGCTAATGCCCGGACGATGGAGCCATGGGCAGAAACCGCGGCCGGCTGGGCCGGCGATCGAAGGTCATCCTGGCGGTTCTGGCAGCCGGGGCTCTGGTGGTGGGGCTTGTCGTGTTCAAGCCGTGGCTGCTTTTCGTGGACGTGCGGGTGGACGAGCAACTTCCGATTGTGGCCAGCCAGACCACCCCACCGCAGCCTTCGCCCTCCGGCGTTCCGGGCGGGGACGCCGCCCAATCCCAGGCTCCTCCGGCGGCGCCTGCCGGGCCACGGCAACTAGCCGTGGGCACGCTCATCAGTCACGAACACACCACCACAGGCACTGTCCGGATCGTTGAACAGCCCGATGGCAAGAGGCTGCTGAGCCTGGAGAACCTGGACACGTCGAACGGCCCGGATGTCCACGTCTGGCTGAGCGCTGCCAAAGTGGTGGAGGGCACAGCCGGCTGGTTTACGGCAGGTTCCGCCGAGTACTACGACCTGGGCCTGATCAAGGGAAATCAAGGCAACCAGGTCTACGACATTCCTGCTGACGTTGATCTTGCACGGTACAAGTCAGTGGACCTCTGGTGCGTGCAGTTCAGCGTTTCCTTCGGCGCCGCTGACCTGGTCACCTGACGCCCTGAAAGCCTGTCTCTGCCAAGGCCCGGCAACGCAGGAATCATAAAAAGCTGCCGGCCGCCGCGTCCCCCAAGGATCGCGACGGCCGGCATGGCGCTTCAGTTGTAGCACAGGGAAGTCAATGCCCCCTTGTCAAGCGTGCTTTCCGCGTCATGATCTGACGCACAGTACTTCAGGCCTTCGAACCACCCTCATCGGACGTGGTTCCCAGGTTCGTTGTTTCCGGGTGGGTGCTGTGCGCGGGGATGTGGTCCTCGCCGAGGTCGCCCGCATCGTTCAGGGTTCCGGACGTTCCGGCTGCACCGGTTGCCCCTGCTGCACTAGGGTTTCCCGTCGCGCCCAGGTTGCCCGACGTTCCGGTGGTGCCGGAAGAAGTTCCGGTCCCCGTGGTTCCATAGCCGCCCGGGGTGGCGGTGCCTGTGGTGCCAGCGCCTGTTCCGGTGCCGGGTGTAACCGTGGAAGTGCCGGCGTCGGACGTTGCAGGCTTGCCGTCGCCCGAGGACCCGGAGGCACCGTCACGATGCATTGCAGAGCCAAGCACGGTCCCCGCCCGGCGTGCCGCCTCGGTCAGCTGGTCAGCCACTTCCGGTGCCTTTTCCTTGATGGCATCTGTGGCAACGTGAACCTTGTCCTGGACAGGCTTGCTGTCCCAGATTCCTGCGGCGCGTGCCTTGAGTTTGTCGTACGCAGCGCGCCCGGACCGGGATCCAAGGACGTACCCGGTAGCAATTCCGATACCCAAAAGAAGCTTGTTTTTCACGATGAACTCCTGCTCCGTGAGAAGGTTTTCTATTCCGGCCGGCCGGAAGGCCCATGGCCGGGAATATGAAAACCGGCCCGGGGGATTGTGTCCCCGGGCCGGTTTCCTGGCTTGCGGGCTAGGTTAGCCGCGCACGCTGCGCTTGGTGATCATGCCGTAGACCAGCAGCACGATAAGAGCGCCGCCGATGGCCAGCAGCCACGTCTGCAGCGAGAAGAACTCCTGCAGCCCGGTGCCGAAGACCATGCCGCCGATCCAGCCGCCGAGGAGTGCTCCTACGACGCCCAGAACCAGGGTGATGAGCCAGCCGCCACCCTGACGGCCCGGAAGGATCGCCTTAGCGATCGCACCAGCAATAAGTCCGAGAATCAGAAATGCAATAAATCCCATTTTTCGTTCCTCTTCCTAAATAAAGGAGGCCTCCGGATCCCGGAAGCACTTCATCCTTCTGACTCAATAGTAATCATGCTTACTATCTGTTTGCCAACCCCGGAAGCGGGAAAAAGTGCATTTCAGGGCTGTTTTAGTGCCCTGTGACGTCTGAATCGTTGCCAGCTCCGGGCCCCTCGTCCAGGATGGCCAATTCCGCTAGATCCTGCGGATCAAGGGCGAAATCGAAGATGTCCAGATTCTCCCTCATCCGGTCCGGATTCGCTGTTTTGGGAATTGTTACCAGTCCGTGTTGAACGTGCCACCGCAGTACCAGCTGGCCGGGCGTTTTGCCGTGCTTTTCGGCCAGCTGGGTGAGGATGGGCGCGTCCAGCAGGGCCGCCCCAGACCCGCCCAGCGGGCTGTACGATTCGGTGACAATTCCGTGCTTCTGGTGGAACTCCCGCTCAGCGGTCCGGGTCACCGCCGGCGTCAGCTGGATCTGGTTGACGGCAGGAACCACGTCAGTTTCTGCCATCAACCGCTCCAAATGGGCAGGCTTGAAGTTGGACACTCCAATGGAGCGCACCTTTCCTTCCGCCTGGAGCCGCTCGAACGTCTTCCATGTGGAGATGTACTCATCCCGCGCCGGCAGCGGCCAGTGGATCAGCAGGAGGTCCACGTAGTCCAGTCCCATCCGCTTCAGCGAACCCTCCAGCCCTTCCACCGCCCTGTCGTTCCCCTGGAACTGGCCGTCGAGCTTGGTGGTGACGAAGAGCTCGCTCCGGTCCACGCCGCAGGCACGGATGCCATTCCCCACCCCTTGCTCGTTGCCGTATTTCACGGCCGTATCGATGTGCCGGTACCCGGCTTCCACGGCCTGGACGACGGCGGCAGCGGCCTGATCGTCGTCCAGCGGCCAGGTGCCAAGACCTACCTGCGGGATGGAGTAGCCGTCATTGAGTTTGATCAGCGGTGCAAGTGTCATGAGAACAGTCTCTCCCGTCGGGCGCCGTCCTAGCTCCCAAAGGCCCGGAGAATGTTCCCGGCGTTGTAGTTCAGTACGGTCCAGGCGGTGTCTGAAACCTTGTCCGGGCCCTTCTGCTGGGCAAAGAAGTCCACGAACCGCTCCAGCGTCCGCGCAGCCTTCTCCGGGTCGCCGTCCTCAACGGCCTTCGCTGCCTGCCGCACGTTTTCGGTGAGCTGGCTTGCCACCGGGCCGGCGACATCCTTCGACTCCGTCAAGTCCTCCAGTGCGTGCTGCAGCGCCTTCACACTGCCCGGAAGCCAGGCGGCGCGCAGCGGCACATCATCAAACTCCATGTCGGAGGCGAGGTAGAAGTCGGTGTAGGAGGGCTGGTTGTAGGTGGTGTTCTGCCGGGCAACCTCTGCACGGTACTGCGGATCGTGCATCAGCGTGTACAGCTTGTGGTTGGTCACTTCGGTGCTGATGTACATCCGCAGGGCGGTGCTGTCCGCGGTCCGGACGAGCATCTCCTCCCGCCAGTCACCCACCACGTCCGCCACCAGGCTGGGTGTTCCCTTGGTGCCGTTGTTGGTGCGCGTTCCCTCCGCGGTCAGCAGCCGGCCGCGCTTCCAGTCATCAATGCTGGGGGTCTGGTCGCCGGAGCCGTTGATGATCTGCGTGGTCATGTCCGCTGCCCACTTGATGCTCATGTTGGTGCCGGGCTGGGATGCGGAGAGGTTGTCGCCGTCGGCTGACTGCATGCCGATGGCCCAGTTCTCGATGCCGGGCACGGCGGGGTCCACGTCGCCGATCATGCCCCGGCCGGTGTCCTTGCCCGAGTAGGCTCCGAACAGCACCTCCCCGGTGCGGGCATCCCGCATGGCGTAGCCGTAGGGTGCCCAGGCGCCGCCCTCGTGCACGGTGAAGATTTCCTTGCCGGGCCGGTGGGGGTCGATGTCCGTCACGTGCATGGCGTCGCCGTGGCCCAGCCGCGCCTCTTCGCCCGGCGTTGCGCTGCCCTGCGGCATGGTGTCGAACGAGCTGTACAGGACCGAGCCGTCGTCGTCGATCGTCGCGGAACCGTAGACGATCTCCTGCTTGCCGTCGCCGTCCACGTCCGAGGCGCTCAGCGAGTGGAAGCCCTGCGTGGTGAGCTTGCCGTACTGGGGGTCCGTGCCGTCGCGGCCGTGCGGGGAGTCATTGAACGGGTTGGTCATGGGCGCCCAGCCCGAGTCGAGGTTCCAGACCGGGGCGAGGTTGGTGCCGTCCCAGGTGTAGGTGGCCAAGGTGGTGCGGGTGTAGTAGCCGCGGGCGAAGACCGCTGCGGGCTTCTTCCCGTCCAGGTACGCGACGCCGGCCAGGAACCGGTCCACGCGGTTGCCCGGCTCGATACGGGCCATGGCGTAGTCGCCCCACATCAGGCCGTCGTCGTGCCGGCCCGGCTCGTAGGCCACCGTCTTCAGCTCCTTGCCGGTTGCGCCCTCGAAAACGGTGAGGTATTCCGGGCCGGAGAGGATGAAGCCCTCGAAGGCCCGCAGGTTGTTACGTCCGCTGCGGGAGGGTGCGTAAGCGCCCATGAAGTAGTCGGCCAACGCCTTGGCATCGGATGTGGACAGCGGGTACTGGTACTTCGGCGCGATGCCGAAGGCTTCCTCGAGGGTGGCGGGCCAATTGCCGGCCTTCACCTCTGGGTGCTCGCGCCAGCCCTGGAACATCTCCACCACGTGCTGGTAGTAGTCCGCGGCGCTCATCCGGTAGTCGTCCGTGTTGGCGTAGCCTGCTTCGATGTCCGACTGCAGGAGGGTGATGAACTGCTGGGACGCGACGCTGCCGTCCGCGTTGTAGTTGGCGCTCTTTGTCCCCGGCGCCGTCTTCATCATCATCTCTGCGCGGCCGTCGCCGTCGAAGTCGTTGACGAGCAGCTGCGTGTAGTGCGCGCCTGAGCGGATGTTGACGCCCAGGTCGATCCGGTGCAGGAGGGTGCCGTCCGCCTTGTAGGTGTCCACGTAGGTGTTGCCGGTGTAACCCACCTGCGAGACGTCTTTGGAGTTGTTGGGGTCCCACTTCACGATGAACTCGTATTGGCCGTCGCCGTCAACGTCGGCCACCGATGCGTCGTTGGCGGAGTACGTGTAGGCCTGTCCGGCCGGGGTCACGCCGTCGGCCGGCTTCTTTAGCGGAATGTCCTTGAAGTTTCCGCCCCAGGAGGTGGCGGTGGCGCTTTCGTCCAGTTCAACGCCTTCGACGACGGCGCGCACCTGGTACTTCGAGGCGGCGGTCCCGGAGGTGTCCAGGTAGTTGGTGCTGTCCGTGACCGTGGCCAGCTTCTGGCCGTCCCGGTACACGTTGAAGTCGGTGCCGGTGACGCCCGTGTCGGAAGAACCGGTGGCCTCGTGGCCCAGCAGCCGCCAGCTGAGGAAGACGCCCTCGGACGTGCCCGCTGCAACCAGTCCCCGGTCCAGGTGGTCCAACTGGACGGCCGGGTTGCCCGACTTGGGGGAGGGGCCGACGGCGGAGGCCGGGGCTGCGAGGCAGCCGAATGTCAGGGCCACGCCGAGGGCGCCGACGGACAGCAGGCGCAGGCTTGTCTTGGTGGGATTCATCGGTGAATCCTTTCAATTTGTGTCGGGAAAACGCTTCCCCAGTAACCTAGGGTAGGGGGAGGGGGTAAAACAAGCCTTGAAATCGCGTCCGAAGCACGCTATTTAGAACGTTGTAGAGAAGGAGTGGGCCGCCCCCTCACGGAACAGGTGCGAGGGGGCGTCCGGTGTGCCTGGTGCCTGGTGCCTGGGGCGAGCGCTACGCGCGGCTACGCGCCGCTGCGCGCCCAGGCCGTGAGCTTGTCGGTGAGCTCCATGTAGCCCTGGTCCACCACCTGCAGTTCCGGGTGGGAGTCATGCCATTGCACGATTTCCCGGGCGCCGTCGGCGAAGGGAATCGTGGCCGTGTAGTCCGGGACGAGGGCCTTGATTTTGGTGTTGTCGAAGATGACTGAGTGGGAGCGGTCGCCCAGCAGGTTGGCGCCGATCTCGGGGTTGTGTGCGGCGATGGTCTCCGATGCCACGTGGACAAGTTCCGGCTCCGCGATGCCCGCGGCCCTGGCGAAGAGCCGGTAGACCTGGTTCCACGGCAGGTACTCGTCGGACGTGATGGTGTAGCTCTCGCCCACCGCCTGGGGCAGGCCGAGCAAGCCGACGAAGGCCTTGGCGAAGTCCCGGCTGTGGGTCAGGGTCCAGAGCGAGGTGCCGTCCCCGTGCACCATGACCGGCAGGCCGGCGCGCATCCGGTGGATGTCCGTCCAGCCGCCCACCATCGCGATCTTGGTACGGTCGTAGGTGTGCGAAGGACGGATCACTGTCAGTGGAAAATCGTCGTCCCGGTAGGCGCGGAACAGCAGTTCTTCGCAGGCGATCTTGTCCCGGGAGTACTGCCAGAAGGGGTTTTTCAGCGGCGTGGACTCAAGGATCGGCAGCCGGGTAGGTGGTTTCTGGTACGCGGACGCGGAGCTGATGAAGACGTACTGCCCGGTCCTGCCCCGGAACAGGTCCAGGCCCGCCTGCGCCTGGTCCGGGGTGTAGGTGATGAAGTCGGCAATGGCGTCGAACTCCCGCCCGCCCAGCAGCTCCCGGACGGCCTGTTGGTCCCGGATGTCCGCGTGCAGGATCTCCGCCCCCTCCGGGGCCGGCCTGGTGGTCCTGCCCCGGTTGAGGATGGTGAGCCGGTGGCCCAGCCCGACGGCGCGTTCCGCTGCCGCCGTGCTGATCACCCCGGTGCCGCCGATGAACAGGATGCTCCGCGGCGCTACCGGCCCGGCTTCAGGATGTGGGATCACCACGCGTAATCCTCCGGGGCTGCCCGATGGCCCGGGAAGATGGCATCCAGTTGCTTCAGGGCGTCGGCATCCAGGGTGACGTCCAGCGCCCGGATGGCGGCATCCAGCTGCTCCTGGGTGCGCGGGCCCACGATCGGGGCCGTCACAGCCGGCTGGTGGAGGAGCCATGCCAAGGCGACGTCGCCGGGCTCGTGGCCCAGCTCATCGGCAAAGTCCTCGTATTGCCGGATCTGGTCTTCGTGCTTCTTCAGGGTTTCGGCCGCACGTCCCTCGGTGCGCCGGACGCCGTCGCGCTCCTTCTTCAGCACCCCGCCCAGGAGCCCGCCCTGGAGGGGTGACCACGGGATAAGCCCCAGCCCGTACTCCTGTGCGGCGGGGATGACCTCCAGCTCCACCTGCCGCATGAACAGGTTGTAGATGGATTGCTCGCTGACCAGGCCGGTGTAGTTCCGGCGCCGCGCGGCCTCCTGCGCTTGGGCAATATGCCAGCCGGCGAAGTTGCTGCTGCCGGAATAGAGGATCTTGCCCTGCTGGACTGCCACTTCAATGGCCTGCCAAATTTCGTCCCAGGGGGTATCCCGGTCGATGTGGTGGAACTGGTAGACGTCGATGTAATCCGTCTGCAGCCGCTTGAGGCTCGCGTCCAGGGCGCGGCGGACATTGAGGGCGGACAGCCTGGACTCATTCGGCCGGTCCGTCATGGTGCCGTAGAGCTTGGTGGCCAGCACCGTGTGTTCGCGGCGCTCGCCGCCCTTGGCGAACCAGCGCCCGATGATCTCCTCGGTCCAGCCGCGGTGCCCCGCGCCGCCGTAGACGTTGGCGGTATCGAAGAAGTTGATGCCGTTCTCATGAGCGGAGTCCATGATGCTGTGTGCATCGGATTCCTCCGTTTGCGGCCCGAAGTTCATGGTGCCCAGGCAGAGGCGGGAGACCTTGAGGCCGGACCGGCCCAGGTGGGTGTATTCCATGGAGAGTCCTTTCAGCGTTTGGCGGTTGCGTCGGCTGGAAAGCCGCTATAGCTGGGTGAAGGAAGCGACGGCGGGATCGGAACCCAGGCGGGCGCCCGACTCGAGGGCGCTGATGGCGGAGAGTTCGTCGTCGGAGAGCGTGAGGGACGAGGCGGCGAAGTTTTCCCGTATGCGTCCGGGGTCCACGGACTTGGGGATGACGACGTTGCCGGCCGCCAGGTGCCAGGCGAGCACCACCTGGGCAGTGGTGGCGTTGTGGGCGTTGGCGATGGAGGTGACGGCGTTTCCGTTGAGGTCCGCGCCCCGTCCCAACGGACTGTACGCCTCCACCTCGATCCCCAGGCTCCGGCACTTTCCGGCGAGCTCTGCCTGCTGGTAGCTGGGATGGAGTTCGATCTGGTTGACGGCTGGGACGATTTCGGCGGACTCGAGCAGGGTGTCCAGGTGCTCGGAGAGGAAGTTGGAGACGCCGATTGCCCGGATCTCGTTGTTCTCGTACAGCCGCTCCATCTCCTTCCAGGCCTGGACATAGAGGCCCTGCGACGGAACCGGCCAATGGATGAGGTAAAGGTCGATGTAGTCCAGGTCCAGCGCCTTGCGGCTGTTCTGGAAGGCCTCCTGGGCACGGCCCTGCTCGCCGTTGCGCAGCTTGGTGGTGATAAAGATGTCCTCCCGGGCGATGCCGGTGGCCGCAATGGCAGCGCCGACGCCTGCCTCGTTTTGGTAGGCGGCGGCGGTGTCGATATGGCGGTAGCCGGCCTCCAGTGCGTCCTCGACGGTCCGCTGCGTGTCTTCCGGCGGGACTTGGAATACGCCGAAGCCAAGCTGGGGGATGGTGACTCCGTTGTTCAGTGTCAGCTCTGACATTGGTGCTCCTTGCAGGTGCTGGGGCTAATGCTGGAATGGGTGCCGTTTGCTCGACGCTGAGAAAGCGGTTTCCGCTGGCTCTGTTCTGAGCCTATGCATTTTTTGCCAGCAAGTCAGCAGGTAAGGATGATCCTCTTTTTCCTAGGACTGCCAGTCCTACCTTCGTTGTAGAAGGTGCGGGGAACGCCGGGCACAATGGTCACCATGGGTCAAAGCGCCGAATTCGGAAAATTCCTCAAAGCCATGCGGTCACGGCTTAGTCCGGAAGTGGCCGGAGCCGGTTCCACTCCAGGGGCGCGCCGGGTTCCCGGGCTGCGGCGCGAGGAGGTGGCGCGGCTGGCCGGAGTCAGCACCGACTACTACGTCCGGCTGGAGCAGGGCCGCAACATCCATCCCTCACGGACGGTGCTCGACGCAGTGTCGCGGGCGCTGCGGCTGGACAGCAGCGAACACGCCCACATGCTGGATCTGTTGGAGAACTGCGCCGGGACGCCCCGGCCGCCGGGGTCCGCCGTGCAGGGCGTCCGGCCGGCGCTCCGGCACCTCCTCGATGCAGTGGGCGACGTGCCCGCCATGGTCCTCGGCCGGCGCAGCGATGTGCTGGCCGGGAACCGGATGGCGTTCCTGCTCTTTGCGGACTTTCCGGCCCTTCCGGCAGCGGAACGCAACCTCACGCGCTGGCTTATCCTCGATCCCGCGGCCCGGGAGCTGTTCCGGGACTGGAAAACGGTGGCGGCGGAGGCAACCGGAGCGCTCCGGCTGGACGTGGGGCGGCACCCGAACGATCCGCAGGCCAGCCAGCTGGTGGGCGAGCTCGCGGTCCACAGTGAGCACTTCCGGCAATGGTGGGCGGGACACCGGGTGGCGACGCGGTCGGCGGGCACCGTCCGGCTGCACCACCCGGCAGTGGGGGACCTGGAACTGAACTTTGAAAACCTCGCCCTCCCGGATGACCCCGACCAGATGCTGCGGGTGTATTCCGCCCGGCCCGGCTCGCCGTCGTCGGACGCGCTTGCCCTGCTGGGCAGCATTGGCGCGCCCGGGGCCGGGCAGCAGGGGCAGGGAATTGACGCCGCCCCCGCATCCCACGAGACCGAGGAAGTTTAGGTCCGGCGGGGCGGCTGTACATTTGTCCAGAGCAGGGCGGCAATTCTGGCCAGCCGCCCATTGGTGGGGTGGGATGCTCTTCCTAGGCTGGAGGAACAAACTCTTCGCTCCCCAAGGATGGTCTCAAAGATGAAACGCATCGCCCTGCTGAAGGAACGCCAGGCAGGTAACGCCGGCAACGCCTCGTCCACCGCCACCGGCTCGCACTGCCCGGTATCCGGATTGTGGAGCCCCGACCACGATCCCCACACCGTGCTGTCCTTCTTCGAAGGACATGTGTTCCCCGCGTTCGACGGCGTCCCGACGGTGTGGCGGCGGCGTCCTTCGAACATCGCCTCGGCCAACTAGGGCCACCTTAAGCGCGGACTGGCCCGCAGTTGGCGCCTAAACCCATTGGTTTAAGTGCGCCGCTGCGGGCCAGTCGCGGGGGATTTAGTGTTCCTCGAGGCGGAAGCCGATCTTCATTGTGACCTGCCAGTCGGCGATCTTGCCTTCCTCCAGGTGTCCGCGGATCTCCTTCACCTCGAACCAGTCGAGGTTCCGCAGCGTTTGGGAGGCCTTGGCGATCCCGTTCCGGACGGCGTCGTCCACACCCTGATCCGACGTGCCGACAATTTCAGAAATGCTGTACGTGTGGTTGGACAACTTCGCTCCTCGTGATCATCGTTGCTCCCGGTTGCGGGCCGTCCTTGAAGACTAGTAGGACTTCCGGAGCCTTGACCAGCCTTTATCTGCATCCGCCCGCACAGGCTGGATCAGAACAGCAGGCCGGAACCAGCACCACGGTCAACCCGTTCCCGTGCCGCCGGGGCAGGTTCAATCGGCAGGTGTGGCCCGGGTGTGCCCGGAACTTCCGGTGTCAGTGTTTGGCCCGGATTGGCCGAATTGTAGACGTCGAGGACCCTGACATGCCGTCCGTTGACCCACGTACCGTCCTCATCGATGCCGGTGCCACCGAAGCCCCTGATGATCCGGTCAGGGGAAATGCCCCCGGCCAGCTCAAAGGTGTTGTTCCGCGCGATGATGCTCGACTCCACCCCGGCGCCCCATGAGTACTGGTAACGGTCAGGACTGGTCACCCGGTACACGTTGTTATAGACGTGTGCCTGCCCGAAGCGGACCCGGGGCGCCCGCTGCTCCAGATTGACCAGTTCGTTGTGGTGCAGGGTGACGCGGAGCTTGCCCCGGTCCCCGGTGGCACCGTCCCCGTTGCCCCACAGCAGCGATTTGTCATGCCCCACCATCCTGCTCCACGAAATGGTCACCAGGTCTGCCTGGCGGACGACGTCCAGGAGGCCGTCGTGCCGCAGGAAGGGCTCACCGAAGTACTCGGGCTGTTCCGCGTCGGCTGTCCCACCGTCATCAAGGGTTAAGTGGTCCAGCCAGACGTGGGTGGATCCCGAAACCACGAGGTTGTCCCATTCGGTCTTCCAGGTGTCCCCGTTCCAACCGGGGAAACAGTCATAGGCGTCGGAAAGCCGGAGATTGCGGACAATCACGTTGTCCACCCGGTCGATATTCACGGTGAAACCCGTGAGCTGGACGTTGCCCAGGCCAATGATGGTTGTGTTGGCACCGACGTCCATCCTGATCTGCTTCTGCTGGTTGGCGCTTGATGCCTTGCGGGCATCCTCGAGGGGACCGGATGCCTTCCCGCTCCAGTGGGCGGGGTCGAATGCCGCGAGGTAGGCGTCCAGGGAATAGCCATTTACGGCGTAGTCCTCGCAGGTGATGGGAGTGCTGTCAGAAGCGGTATTTGCGTTGATGTCCCCCTTGACGTACACGATCTTGGGCTTGTTTCCGGCCACTGCTGCGGCGAGCTCGTCCCTCGTTGAAACTTCATGCACGTCTTCAGGCGCTGCGTTGGCACCGCCGGTGGTGCCGCCGTTAAAGGACGCCCAACCATCACCCGCGGCCAGGGTCTGCCGACCGGGATCGGCGGGTGTGGATCTGGCTTCATTGACAGGCGGCGCCGGTGCGGGAGCGGCCGCGGTGAGGGCGATGGCGGCGGCGATCGCGATAGACACGGGTGCAGTAATCACCCTTGGGCCCCCTTGGAGTTGTGCCTGCCGGCCATCTCAGCGCATTCCCGCCGGGGTCCAGCCACCCAGGAAGGCTTCCTTGGTGAACCTGGCCGCGTCTGCGTCCGAAAGCTGCGGGTGGAACTCGTTGACGTAGGCGCCGGGCCCGGTGTTGTTGTACTCGGCGAACCGGCCTTCCGTCCACGCATGGCCGCTCATGTCCGCCCAGCCCTGGACGGCAATGTGGTTGCCGAGGACCGAATCCCGGATGACGGCCATCGGGTGCGCGTCCGGGTCGCTGCTGGCAAACCACGGACGGCCAAGGCTAACCGTGCCCGGTGCGGCGTTGGAGGTGAGGTTGCTGTTGGTGATCAGGAAGCCGTAGGGGTTTGAGTTCTTGGTGCTGGGGGCCACAACGTAGCCGTTGTTGGTCGCGCTGCCGCGGTCCAGGGAATGGATGGTGCAGCCGTCGAACACGGCGGTGCCGCGGCCGTAGAGAAAGTCCACGTCGCCTTCGATGTAGCAATTTTTCAGGTAGGTCCGTGCGGTGACGTCACGTCCGGCTGTGTCCGCAAGGTACGTGTCCTGGTTGCCCAGGAAGCGCGTACCGTCGAACGTGACGCGATCGCCGATGGAACGGACGGCAAGCGCCTGGCTGTTGCCGTTGGCTGCCTCGTCATAGGTGTTCTCGACTGTCAGGTTCCGCACCGTAGTATCGGCCGCCTGGATGGTCATGGTAGGGCTGCCAGCCGTTCCCCAGGTGCCGCCGAAGAACTTTACGCCCCCGGCCGGGGTGTCGTAGGTGATGACGACGTCGGCCGGGTTGGCTGTTGCGCCCCGGATGGTGAGGTTGGGGCGGTCTGCCCAGACGTTCACCACTTCGCGGTAGGTGCCGGGTTTGACGGTGATGGTCCGCGGTTGGGTATTGCCGGCAGGAATGGAACCGATGGCGGCCTGCAGGCTGCCGAAGTCTCCGGTGCCGTCCAAGGCAACGGTGATTTCCGCCGTCGTATTGGGGGCGTTGTTTGTCCGCGGCCCGGCTCCGGCGCTGACAATCTCAGGGATGCGGGCGGCGTCGTCTTCCTGGTACGGGTAGAAGGCAGCGGGATCGAAGGCGGCGCCCACGTTGTCCTTGCGGCCGCGGGTGGAGTTGAAGATGTTGTCCCGGTTGACCACCTCCGTACCCGGGTCCTTGGCCACAACCGGGTCCTGCACGGCTGCGAAGTAGTTGCCTTCCAGGACCACCTTGGCCGCGTTCCGGCCCATCATGCCGTACTGGCCGATGTCCTGCAGGTAGTTGTTGTAAACGTGGGCGGCGGCGGTGTTGTCCAGGCTGAAGTTCCGCTGGGTGGTGTTCCGGATCCAGTTGTGGTGGATGGTCATGCGGGTGACGGCGTTGGCGGTCCAGCCCACGCCCAGGGCCTTGTTGTTGTCCGCGAAGACGTTCCAGGAGTAGGTGAGGAAGTCAGAGTCCTTGCGCGTGTCGATCAGGCCGTCGCCCATGCGTTCGAACTTCATGTGGTCCACCCAGACGTGGTGGCTGGTGTCCAGCTGGATGCCGTCCCGGTCATTGTCCGGGCGCTTGCCGTCCCAGTCGCCCGGAATGTAGGAATCACGGACGGTGAAATTCCGGAAGATGACGTTGGAAACGTTGATGAGCTTGAATCCCGCGTTCACCACCTCGGCTCCGGCACCCACCCCTATGAAGCTTTTGTTGGCTGCGACGGGGATCTTGACGTACTCGGCGGCGTGCAGGGAACCGTCAATGAAGATCACCAGCGGCTCGGGCGAGGAAGCAAACTCCTGCAGCTGGGCAATGGTGGTTGCCGTGACGATTTTTCCCGCCTGTCCGCCGGTGGTTCCGGGAAGCCCGTGGCCGGGCAGCGACGCGAAGCCGTCCGGAGTCTCCTTCCACAGTGCGTTGGGGTCCAGCGCGGCTGGGTCCTTCGTCCCGGGTTTCGGTGCTGCCGGCGCGGCGGGAGCGAGGGTGCCGCCGGCCGTAAGGACAGGGGCGGCGGTTGCCGGAACAGGTGCCAGCCCGCCAAGGATGACGACGGCGGTTGCCGCGCCCAAGAGACGTAGCAGACTCATGCAAAACTCCTTTGTTCTGGTTCCAGGCAGCCTCCAGCCCGGACGTGGCAATTAGGGGTATTCGTGATGCGAGCGGAAGCGGGCGGCC
Source organism: Arthrobacter sp. Y3221087 (assembly GCF_059089905.1). Taxonomy (NCBI): domain Bacteria; kingdom Bacillati; phylum Actinomycetota; class Actinomycetes; order Micrococcales; family Micrococcaceae; genus Arthrobacter; species Arthrobacter sp. Y3221087. The sequence continues at coordinate 37,943 of NZ_JBNHFE010000005.1, read as the reverse complement.
GTCTATTTAAGGCCGGTGGTGGCGATGCCGTTGATGAGGTACTTCTGGCCGGCGATGAAGAAGCCGATGATCGGGGCGATGGAGACCACGGACATGGCGAACATGGGGCCCCACATGCTCTGGCCCTCCGAGTCCATGAAGGCCCGCAGCGCCAGGGGAACCGTGTACAGGTCCTGGTTCTGGATATAGAGCAGGGGGCCGAAAAACTCGTTCCAGGTGGAGATGAAGGTGAAGATGGCGGTGGTGGCCATGGCGGGGACGCACAGCGGCAGGATGACCCGGAGGAAGGTGCGGAACGGGCCGCATCCGTCAATCTGCGCGGCATCGTCCAGCTCCTTTGGCAGCGCCTTCATGAACTGGACCATCAGGAAGATGAAGAACGCGTTGGTGGCCATGAAGTTGGGCACGATCAGCGGCAGGTAGGTATCCAGCCAGCCGAGCTGGGAGAAAATGATGTACTGCGGTACCAGCAGGACGTGGCCTGGCAGCATCAGCGTGCCCAGCATCAGCGCGAAGAACAGCTTCCTGCCCGTGAACTCCATCCGTGCGAAGGCATAGGCCGCCAGCGCGCAGGAGAAGATGTTGCCGACGATTGAGAAGACCACCACGATCATCGAGTTGAAAAGGTAGACGTGGAAGGGCTGGTCCAGGGCCGTCCAGCCCTGGACGTAGTTGCTGAAATCCCAGTTTTCCGGCCACAGTCCCAGCTGCCGGAAGATGTCGTTGCTGGGCTTGAGGGAACTGGAGATCAGCCACAGCAGCGGATACAGCATCACCAGGCCCACCAGGCAAAGGATCAGGTGCCGGGAGAACCTGGTGCCCGGCGTTCCGGCCAGGGCGTCTTCGGGATCCGCCTGCCTGGCCGGCTTGTCTTGCTTGCGCTTTGTCGGTAATTCGAGGAGTGCCATGGGATTGCCTTAGTTGTCGTAGAAGACCCAGAACTTGGATGCGATGAAGTTGATGGCCGTGAAGATCGCAATGATCATCAGCAGTAGCCAGGCCATCGCCGAGGCATACCCCATCTCGAATTCGGTGAAGCCCTTCTGGTAGAGGTACAGGTTGTAGAAGAGCGTGGAATCCGCCGGCCCGCCCGTGCCGCCGCTCATCACATAGCCCTGCGTGAACGTCTGGAACGAGCCGATGAGCTGCATGATCAGGTTGAAGAAGATGATGGGGCTGATCAGCGGAATGGTGATGCTGCGGAACTGCCGCCACCGGGATGCACCGTCGATCGACGCGGCCTCGTAGTACATGGCGGGGACCTGCCGCAGGCCTGCCAGGAAGATCACCATGGGCGAGCCAAATGTCCACACGTTCAGCACGATGAGGGTGCTCAGCGAGAAGTCCGGATCGGTGACCCAGGCCGGCCCCTGGATGCCGAACAGGCCCAGGAATCCGTTGACGATCCCGTCATTGCCGAAGATGTACCGCCACAGCATCACGATGGCCACGCTGCCGCCCAGCAGGGACGGCAGGTAGTAGACGGAGCGGTAGATGGAAAGCCCTTGCAGGCCGCGGTTGAGGACCAAGGCAATCACCAGGGCGACGGCCAGCGAAATGGGCACGGAAACGAAGGTGTAGATGAAGGTGACCTTCAGAGACTGCCACAGCCGCGGGTCCTCGGCCATCGCCTGGAAGTTTGCCAGGCCTACGAAATTCGGCTCCATGAACAGGTTGTAGTCCGTGAATGCCAGGGACAGGGATGCAAAAAACGGGATGATCGTGAACAGCATGCCCAGGAACCACGGCAGCAGGAACAGGTAGCCGGAGCGCTGGTTCTTCCGCCGCGGCGTTCCGCGGGAAGGGCGTCCCGGTGCGCCCGCGCCGAGGGCGGCGGCCGCACCGGGGGCTTGCTTGGTCAGCACTGACATCCGTCAGGCTCCTATCTGGTTCGGGGATGCCGGCAGGCGGACGGAGTGGCCGGACCTACTTGTTGATTGCTGCATTGCTCTTCTCGAGGAAGGTTTTGGCGGCGTCCCCGGGGGTAATCCGGCCGAACTCGACTTCGGTGGCGAGCTGCTTAAGGGTGTCCGCCACAACGCTGGCCCCCTTGGGGTAGACGTATGCCGGGGCCAGTTCGTCTTCCTGGATGGCGGCCACCATGTCCACGAAGGCGGTATCGTCCTTGCTGAGTTTTGGTTTGATGGCCTCCGCAACCTCCGGATTGATGGGGACGCCGCGCTGGGTGAGTGTTTCCGCGGCTCCGTCTGCATCGTTGACCAGGAAGTTCAGCAGTTTTGCAGCCTCCTTGGGGTGCTTCGACTTGGCCGCGATGGACCAGAGCATGCTGGGGTCCGCCGAGTAGCCGCGGCGCTCCTGGGTTGTTTCGCCGGGCATCCGGAGCAGGACCACGTTGCCGCCGGCAGCCTCGTTGTAGGCCTTGTAGTTGTTGATCGGAATGATCTGGGAAGCGACGGTTCCCTTGGCCAGGTAGGATTGCGCGGCGGAACCGCCAATCTGCTCGAAGAAGCCTGCCGGCGGATAGCCGCCGGCTTCCCGCAGGTCCACGCTGTACTGGAACCAGTCCCGGATGGTTTCCTCGCTGACGCCGAGCTTGTTGTCCTTGGTGTAGAAGTCCTCGCCGCGCTGCCTGGCGAACAGGATGGGGCCTGTTTCGGTGGCGACGTCGTAGCCTGCCCCGTAGACCTTGCCGCCGGTCTTCTGCGTGACCTCGGTGGCGAACTTTGCGTAGTCCTCCCAACTCCACGTCTTGTCGTCCGGGATGGTGACGCCGGCCTGGTCCGTGATGGTCTTGTTCACCACCATGCCGATGGTGGTCACGCCGGTGGCCAGGCCGTAGAGCTTACCGTCCACCTCGCCCCGGCTCTGGATGGCATCCGGGATGTTCGCCAGGTCGAGTTCCGGCATGGACCGAAGGTCTGCCAGGGTGCCGCGCTGGGCGTACTCCAGCAGGCTTCGGTTTGCCATGTTGAGCACGTCGGGAGGATTGCCGCCGGCGAAGCGGGTGGCAAGCTTATCCGCGTAGGGGCCGCTGTCCTGGTATTCGCTCTTGACGGTGATGCCCGGGTTTTTCTCTTCGAAGACCTTGATGGCTGCGTCGGTCATCTTGGCCCGGTTGGCGTCACCCCAGTACACGAAGTTGAGTTCCACGTTGCCGCCGGCCGCGGGGGCTGCGCCGCCGCCGCAGCCACTCAGGGCCAGCCCGGCTGCTGTTACGGCCGCCCCCAGGAACATCCTGCGGGGCATCCCGGCGGTTGTTGTCTTCTTCATCGAATGACGCCTCTCTGTTGCTGTCCTCGGACGGAGCATGATGTGCATTTGTACGGAAACTTTTTCTGCTTCCGGAAGGAGTGCCGACCCTGGCTTTCTTGGTGAAGGGGAAAGTGGCAGGCAGGAGAAATACGTGAGTAAACGATTTCTAGCAATGCTGTCATGTGACTGTCAACACTTTTTTAGAAACTGATCTGCATTCAGGACAGAAATTTTCCTTAGCTCTTGCCGTTTGTTTTCGGACTGCTTATGCTGATCTGCATTCCCGCAAAACCACGCGTCCGGAAGGAGGTCTCATGGCGCTTGATGCACCTGATTTGGAGGCCGCGGTGGGCCATCGCAGCGGACGAAGCCTTCCGCCGTCGAGTTCGCCGCGGCCGTACCACCACCCGGTCCGGTCGCTTGCCGGCACCACGCTGACCGCGGCGGTGCCGGAGGACCATCCGCACCACGCCGGGCTGTCCATCGCCTTCTCGGATGTCAATGGCACCAACTTTTGGGGCGGCTCCACCTACACGTCCACGGATGGCCCGGCCAGGCTGTCCAACCACGGGTGGCAGGAACCCTCCGGCTGGAGCCGGACAGCCGGCGGGGCGGACGGTTCCGTCACCTGGTTTTCCGAGCTAGGGGTGAAGCTGGCCACGGAGCACCGAAGTATCCGCTGCTTCCGGCACCCGGCCCCGGGCACATGGAGCCTTTCCATCCGCTCGGTGCTGCTTCCCGCCGGCGGCGTCGCGCAACTGGAGGTATCGTCGTCGGCCGTCAAGGGGCGTGTGGGCGCAGGTTACGGCGGGATCTTCTGGCGCTTTGCCGAGGACTGCGCCGAGCCAACAGTCTTCTCGGCCTCGGGTGGCGGTGCGGCGGCAGCCCACGGAAGCCGGTCATCCTGGCTCGCCATCAGCACAACCCTGGGCGGATCCCCGGCGAGTGTTGTCCTGGCCCAGGAAAGCAGCCGCCCCTGGTTCCTGAGGACGGACGGCTACCTCGGTGCCGGCCCGGCCGTTGCCTGGTCCGAAAAGGCTGTGGTCAACGCCGCAACTCCCTTGGTGCAGGCCCTCCACGCCGTGATCCACGACGGCCACCTTTCCACCCCGGTCCAGGCCCTTGAACTCCTCGAGCACCACCCCGAACTCCAGACCTCCCGCCCCGACAGGACGCCATGACATCCCGCAACGCAGTCCCCGTGTACACCAACCCCGTCCTCAACGCCGACTGGCCGGATCCGGACGCCGTCCAGGTCCGCGGCGTCTACTACCTCATTGCCTCCAGCTTCAACCGCGTGCCGGGACTGCCCATCCTGAAGTCCCGGAACCTGGTGGACTGGGAACACGCCGGACATGCACTGCCGCACCTGCCCCAAGGCAGCCACTACTCCCTTGTCCGCCACGGCGGCGGAGTGTGGGCACCTGCCCTGCGGTACCACGACGGCCGCTTCTGGATCTTCTACCCGGATCCGGACCACGGCATCTTCGTCCTGAGCGCCGAAAAGGCGGAAGGCCCGTGGACGGCCCCGCATCTGCTGTATCCCGGACGCGGGCTGATCGATCCCTGCCCGCTGTGGGACGACGACGGCCAGGCATACCTCATCCACGGCTGGGCGAAGAGCCGGATCGGCATCAAGAACCGGCTCACGATCCACCGGATGAGCCCGGACGCCAGCCGGCTGCTGGACGAAGGAACCCACGTCATCAATGGTGACGAGCTCCCTGGCTATACAACGCTGGAGGGGCCAAAATTCTACAAACGGGACGGCTGGTACTGGATCTTTGCCCCGGCCGGGGGTGTGGCCACCGGCTGGCAGTCGGTGTTCCGGTCCAGGTCACCCTTCGGTCCCTACGAGGGCCGGCGCGTGCTGGAGCAGGGAAACACTGCGGTCAACGGGCCCCACCAGGGTGCTTGGGTGACGTCGCCCCGCGGCGAGGACTGGTTCCTGCATTTCCAGGACCGCGGGCCGTACGGACGGGTGGTCCACCTCCAGCCGATGGGCTGGGATGAGGACGGCTGGCCCTGGATGGGCGCGCCGGCGTCCGACGGCGGCCCGGGCACCCCGGTGACCAGCCACCCCTACCCGGCGGGTACTTCGCCCAGGGACGTGGCGCCGCCCGCGAGCGACGACTTCACCTCCCCTTGGCTGGGACCGCAGTGGCACTGGCAGGCCAACCCGCGTGACGCCTGGTGCTACCAGGGTGGCGGCGGGCAACTGGTCCTGCGGCCGCAGGCCAACGATCCCGTGAACCTGCGGGAGCTGCCCAATGTGCTGGCACAGATCCTGCCCGGTACACCGTCTACGTTCACCACCTCCCTTGAACTGAGGGACGTCCCGGAAGGAACGCGCGCCGGCGTGGTGGTGCTGGGCCAAAGGTACGCCTGGCTGGGCATCGTGCGGACCGCCGAAGGCTACGTCCTGGGTGGTGGCACCGGGGGAGAGGGCCCTGCTGAACAGGCGATGGGACGCCGGACCGTGCTGCCCGGAGCCAGGATCGAACTCCAGATCCGCACGGACGGAACGCCACGGTCAACCTTTGCCTGGCGGTCAGGCCCGGGCGATCCCTGGGAAGTCCAGGGCTGGAACTTCGAGGTGATGGAAGGCAAGTGGATCGGCGCCGAACTTGGCATCTTCACGGCGTCGCCACTGGGTTCCCGGGAAAGCGGCAGTGTTATCGTAGGACCCGTGCGGGTGGAGACCGCGCCCGTCAGGCGCGCCACTGCTCCGCAACTCGCCGCCGCAACCATATGACCCCAAGGACTGCTCCGTTGACCGCCACCCCGCGACCCAAAATTGCCGACGTCGCGGCGGCCGCCGGGGTCTCGGTGCCCACCGTGTCCAAGGTGCTCAACGGCCGTACCCACGTCTCGGAAGCCACCCGGGCCAAGGTGCAGCGGGCGCTGGAAGAACTGGACTATTCCAAGCCCAGCACCCCTGCCGCCCAGCCCGGGATGCTCCAGCTGGTGGTCAACAACTTTGATTCACCGTGGATCTTGGAAACCATGGCCGGCGTCGAGGCCGCTGCGGACCGGCTGGGCTACACGGTGTCCTACGCCCGGGCTGACCACTCCACTCCTGACCGCTGGCGGAAACTGCGTGAGCCATCCGTAATCCGTTTGGACGGGGTGCTCCTGCTGGCTCCCCGCAAGGGGTCGCGGCTGGTCCGCATGGTGCGGACGCTCAAAATCCCGGCGGTGGCCATCGACGCCGAAAGCGCCGGGGAGCTGCCCATCCCCAGCGTCAGTCCGGCGTCGTTCTCCGGCGCGCTGACCGCCGTCGGACACCTGCTGTCCCTGGGGCACAAGCGGATCGGCATCATCACCGGCCGCAAGCACAGTCCCGGCCACGGCCGGGCCAGGTACGCCGCCTACGCGGCGGCGCTGCACGAGGCGGGCCTCCCGGTCCTGCCGGAGTTGGTGCGCGACGGCGACTTCAGCATCGAGTCCGGCATGCGGCTCGGCTCGGACCTGCTGGACCTCCCCGAGCCGCCCACGGCGATCTTCACGGGCAGCGACCTCCAGGCCATGGGCGTGATGAACGCAGCAGGGCAGCGATCCCTGCGTGTGCCCGAGGACCTCAGCATTGTGGGGTTCGATGACATCGCGCAGGCGGCGCTGATGTCTCCGCCGCTCACCACGGTCCGGCAGCCGCTTGCCCAGCTGGCAGCCATGGCCGTGGGCATCCTCACGGAACAGCAGGACCAGCCGGGTGCCATGGCGCCCACCGCCCTTGAAGTGGCCACCGAGCTGGTGGTCCGCGGAACCACGGCCCCGCCCGCCCCCTGACCCTCAGGAGTTTTTGTCCACGTATGGCGATTTCGAGGGCGGCAAAGTCGCCATATCTGGACAAAAACTCCACGGTTGGGGGCTAGGATCGAGCAATGATCGCGGCCTCCCTCTTTTTTGCCTTCCTGGCGGCGGCGCTCCACGTCTTCATCTTCACGATGGAGTCGCTGACCTGGACCCGGCCGGCCACCTGGAAGCGTTTCGGCCTGGCATCGCAGGCCGACGCCGAGACCACCAGGCCGCTTGCCTTCAACCAGGGTTTCTACAACCTGTTCCTGGCTGCCGGGACTCTCATCGGCATAGCCTGCGTTGCGCTGGGGTCCGAAGGCTCGGCGCAGTCCGTGGCGGGCTGGACCCTGATTTTCGCCGGCTGCAGCTCCATGCTGCTGGCTGCCCTGGTCCTGGTTTCGACCGGCCGGAAGTACCTCCGGGCCGCCGCGACCCAGGGGACCTTGCCGTTGGTCGCCGTCGTCCTCGGCCTGCTCGGACTGTTGGCCTAGCCCGGGGCCGGGCCCGTCCCGCCGCAAGCCCATCCGTCCCTTCAACACCATCCGCAACAGGAGCAGAATGGTGCTGTGACCAGCGTCAGGATTCCGCAGGCCCGGTAATAGGCGGCACAATGAGGCACGCAAGGGATTCGCGGCCGGTTGCGCCGGAGGGCCGCGACGCCGTCATCGACCTTGTGCGCTTCGTCTGCCTGGCCCTGGTGGTGGTGGGCCACTGCATGATGGTGAGCCCCGTCCTGCATGCCGACGGGACGGTGACCACGCAAAACACGCTCGCCGAGCAGGACTGGTTTGTTCCGGTCATCTGGATCTTCATGGTCATGCCGCTGTTTTTCGTCACCGGCGGCATGACCGGCCTGCAGTCCTGGCGGCGGCTCAGCAAGGGCGGCGGAACGGCGTCCCAGTTTGTCCGGGCGAGGCTCCTGCGCCTGGTACGCGCCGCCACCGCGCTGCTGGTGGTGATGTTCGGAGGCCTGGGCGCGGCAGGGCTGCTGGGTGTGCATCCGCAGGTGCTCCAGCTGATGGCGGCCGGCGCGGGGATGCCACTGTGGTTCCTGGCCGCCTACCTTGCGGCCCAGCTGAACATCCCGCTCCTGGCCGCCCTGCACCGCCGCGCCCCCTGGCTCACTTTCGGAGCGCTGGTTGCGCTGGTGATAGCGGTTGACTGCCTCCGCGGGGCGCTTCCCGGTCTGGCGCACGCCAATCTGGTGTTCCTGTGGTGCGCCGTCCAGCAGGTGGGGTTCCTTCTGGCCGACGGCCACTGCTCCAGGATGTCGCGTTCCGGGCTGCTTGCCCTTGCCGTGGGGGCCAACCTGGTCCTCGGTGCCGTGACGGGTGTGGGACTGTATCCGGGCAACATGCTGGTCAACCTCAACCCGCCCAATCTCTGCCTGCTCCTGCTGGGCATCTCGCAGGCGGCCCTCCTTGAGCTGGCGCGGCCGGTGCTGGTCCCGGTGTGCTCGGTGCGGTGGGTCAGCAGGCTCATGATGGTCGCGGGAAGCCGCTCCCTCACGGTGTATCTGTGGCACCTTCCCCTGCTGGTCGGAATGTCAGGGCTGCTGCTCCTCACTCCGTTGCCCAAACCCGCTTCAGGCACGGCGGAGTGGTGGTGGGCAAGGCCCCTGGTCCTCTTGGCGCTTATCCTCCTGCTGGGAGCCGCCGTGCTGGCCTTTGGCCGCCTGGAGGGACGTCCGACGACGGTTCCCGGCACCCGCTGCCGGCCCGCGCGGGTGGCGGCCGCCGTCGTCGTGGTCTTCCTTCCAGTGGGGGCCGCGGCCTTCAGCGGCCTCTCGCTGGGGCTGCTGGGTTTTGGCGCAGCCTGCTTCGCCGCTGCCCTAATGCTGTTGCTTTGGCATTGCCAGCGGGGTGAAGTAGTGCCAGTGTCAAACCATGACCGAGAACACGATGTCCACCGAGGATAGGTTCACCCCCGACGTCACCCTGCGGCGCAACGATGCGCAGCACCGCTACGAGCTGCTGGTGGGGGGCAAACTGGCCGTGCAGTCGTTCTTCCGGGACCTGCCCGGCCACATCGACTTCACCCACACCGAAACCAGCGAGGACTTCGAGGGGCGTGGCCTGGGCAAGGTGCTGGCCCACTTTGCGCTGGACGACGTCGTGGCTACGGGCAAACGCATCATTCCGCACTGCCCGTTCATTTCCGGCTACCTGCGCAAGCACGAGGGCTACGAACAGTTTGTTGACTGGCCGGAGGGGTAGCCGCATGGCTGCATCCTGAAGAGCCCCACCGCCCACGCCGTTATGGTTCCACTGCACCGGGTACTTGACCGGTAGTAAAGACCGTAAAAGCAAGGCGGAAGGACACCATGGCTCATCTGGAAGCATTGTTCGATGTTGCGGTGATCGGAGGGGGACCGGCCGGGCTGAGCGCGGGCGTTGCCCTCGCCAGGGCCTTGCGCTCTGTGGTGGTGATCGACGCCGGCGAACAGCGGAACCTGAGGGCAGCCGGGGTGCACGGTTTCCTGAGCCGTGAAGGCATGAGCCCGCAGGACCTGGTGTCTGCGGGCCGGGACGAGCTGGCACGGTTCGGCGGGACCGCCCGCCGGGGATTCGTAGTGTCGGCGCGCCGTCAGGGCGGAAATTTTGTCCTCTCGCTCCGGGAAGGCGCAACCCTGACTGCCCGCCGGCTCCTGATCGCCTCCGGGATCACTGACGAGTTGCCTGCAATTCCCGGGCTGGCAGAACGCTGGGGGCGGGATGTCCTGTACTGCCCCTACTGCCACGGCTGGGAGATCCGGGATCAGCGGATTGGCGTCCTGGCGGCGGACTCCAATTCTGTCCCGGAGGCGCTGACCTTCCGGCAATGGAGCCAGGACGTAACCCTCTTCCTGAACGGCTCGCTTACGCTCAGCCCTGAGGAGCAGGAACAGTTGCGTGCCCGTTCCGTCCGGGTAGTTGACGGCATAGTAAGTGGACTGGATGTCCAGGCAGACAAACTGGCCGGGCTGACTCTTGACGACGGGAGTGTACGGCCGCTGGACGTGCTGGCTGTCAGTCCGGCAACCGTAAGCAAGGCGAACATGCTCCAGCGCCTGGGGCTGGAACCCTGCGGTCTGGACGAGGGGGAAGGCAGCCGCCTGCAGGCGGACGATTCAGGACTGACCTCCTGTCCCGGAGTGTGGGCTGCCGGCAATGCCACGGACGTTTCAGCGCAGGTGATGACGGCGGCAGCTGCCGGGTTGCGTGCCGCTTCTGCCATCAATGCGGACCTGGTGCTGGCGGATACGCGGCAAGCCGTAGAAGCGGCCCGCGCGTACGCCCACCAGTAGCCCGGGAGCAGAGACCTGCGGCAGCCCTCAGCTGGCGAGGGCCTGCGCGCTGACTGTGGAACTGACGCCGGGGTCGTCAATGGTGAAGCCGCACGCGCAGCGGTATGTCACCACGTTCCCGGGAACTGTTGACATGCCGATGGGTACAACGCCCGTCCCGTCCACGTAGACGGGCTGGCGGACGGGAAGCTCATCGGGGTCGATGCGCTGCATGGGCATGCGGCAATGCATGCGCGAATTCAAGGTGACCATCAGTTCCATATCCATTGGCTGGATGGGTTCCACGGGAGAAAGGTCTCCCAGCGTGCGTTCCCCAAACGCCGTCAACTGGTCTTCGGTAGCGGTGGCCATTACGTTCATCCTTGGGCTTCTTCACGAGGCTGCCTGCGTTGGCAGCCCCGCCGCGAACTGCTTGCGGAGGTTCATTTACCCCAATACCTAAGCATGCTTACTAATGAACGGGCAAATTCGATGTGGTCCGCGACACAGCGCCGGGAGGTCGCTTTCCGGCCACCGCGTCGTTCACGAGCTGCTTCCTACGCCCGCTTGCGCTGCCACTGCAGCGCGTGCCAGAGCAGCAGGCTGATGAGCGCTGCAATCCCGGCGAAGACCGCATAGGGCGTAAAGGTAAACACCAGGAACTGCGCCGGCATCCCGCCGCTGCCAGGGCCCACGAAGGTGTCCGCGTTGGCGAAAATCCATGTTCCGCCGCCAATGAGCACGGCAGTGAGGAGCCAGAGGGCGGCAATGAAGGGGTTGAAGGCAAGCATGCTGCCGCCCTCCGGGTTCGGGGCTGCCTGTTCGTTGTCCTCAGGAATGGGATTCCCGTCCCGGTCCACTTCCCGAAACCCGATCGCGTGCGCCGGTACCTGTTCCATTGTTCCCCCAGATCGAAGCGCAGCGTTCAGTGCTGCTGGTACATCAACCTTAGCCGCGGCGGCAGCCGCTACGCGCCGTGCCGGCTTCCGGTCGGCGGAGGGGCATTTTGCGTCAAATCCCGTGCCGCATGCCAGTCAATGACGCGGGAAGGAGTGGCGGAAACGCTGAAATTCCGGGGCCGGAGAGAAATAGAGCACAAAAGTTTGATTAAAAGGGTTACCTAAGTAAGGCTTACCTCTGTAATTCCCCAGCTCCTGACCGAAGGAAGACGAGTGTCGCTGATGCCCCGCCTTGACGAGTTACCCGTGGATGACCACCGCAGCAGTGGTGTGGACACCAAACCCGACCCGCCGGGGCAGGACTTCGGCTCCCGGGTGGAGCTCGCCCTGGGGGCAACCAACCATCTGTTCAATGCACGGAACTCGCCGCGCTACGTGGCGCAGGTACTGCAGGGCGTCACCGCGGTGGCCACCAAGCTGGAGCGCACCACCACGCCGTTCACCGGCGTCGAGCCTTCGGAAATGAAGGCCCGCGTGGGCGCCGTGGACCTGGATGCCCCACTGCCGGACACCGCGGCCGCGCTCCAGGAACTCGAATCCGTCTACCTCCGGGACGCCATCTACTTCCACGACGCCAAGTACGCCGCCCACCTCAACTGCCCAGTGGTGATTCCCGCCCTGGTGGGCGAGGCCATCCTGTCCGCGGTGAACTCCTCGCTGGACACGTGGGACCAGAGCGCGGGCGCCACCATGATCGAACGCCGCCTTATCGACTGGACGGCGGAGCGACTGCACCTGGGCGACAACGCGGACGGCATCTTCACCTCCGGGGGCAGCCAGTCCAACCTCCAGGCGCTGCTGATCGCGCGGAACCACGCCGTGGCGGGGCTCCGGCAGGATCCCGCCCGCAGCGGCCTCCGCCTCCCGGCCCTGCTGGATACCCTGCGGATCTTCACCTCGGCGGACAGCCACTTCAGCATCCAGAAGTCGGCCTCCATGCTGGGCCTCGGCTTCGACGCCGTCATCAGCATCCCCTGCACCCCGGACCACAGGATGGACCCTGCGGCCCTCGCCGAGGCCATGGCGGAAGCAAACGGTGCCGGCCTGACCGCCATGGCGGTAGTAGCCACCGCAGGGACTACGGACTTCGGCGCCGTGGACCCGCTCGCAGACCTCGCCGCCCTCGCCAAGGCCTACGGCGCCTGGTTCCACATCGACGCCGCGTACGGCGGCGGACTCATGGTGTCCGGGCGCTACCGGCACCTGCTGGACGGCACCCGCCTCGCGGATTCTGTCACCGTGGACTTCCACAAGACCTTCTTCCAGCCGGTCAGCTCCAGCGCCCTCCTGGTCCGCGAGTCCGCCATGCTGCGCCACATCACCTACTACGCCGACTATCTGAACCCGGAGAGCGCTGCCCTGGCCGACATCCCCAACCAGGTGGACAAGAGCATCCAGACCACCCGCCGGTTCGACGCGCTCAAGCTGTGGCTCACCCTGCGGATCATGGGTGCGGACGCCGTCGGGGCATTGTTCGACGAGGCGATCGACCTTGCCGCCCGAGTGGGCTCCCTCCTCGAGGCCGACGACGACTTCGAGCTCGCTGCAGCGCCGCAGCTCAGCACCCTGGTGTTCCGCTACCGCCCGGTGCTGGGCAGCGGGGAACGCCTGTCCGAGGACGCCGCCGACGCCATCAACCCGGCCATCCGCGCCGCAGTGTTCGCATCCGGCCAGGCAGTGGTTGCCGGCACCAAAGTGGGGGGCCGGCACTACCTGAAATTCACCCTCCTCAACGCCGAGGCAACGCTCGAGGACATCGCCGAGATCATCGGCCTCCTCCGCACCACCGGCGCCGGACTGCTGCAGAGCGAGGTATCCGCATGAGCACCCAGGACAACCGCAGGATCTACGACTTTGCCGCCATCGGCGTCGGGCCCTTCAACCTGGGCCTCGCCGCCCTCACCGAGCCTGTGGAAGGGCTGGAGGGCATCTTCCTGGAGCAGCGCGAGTCCTTCGACTGGCACCCCGGGATGATGCTGGAGCCCGCCCACCTCCAAGTACCCTTCATGGCGGACCTCGTCACCCTGGCGGACCCCACCTCGCCCTATTCGTTCCTGAACTTCCTGAAGCAGACGGGCCGGCTGTACCGCTTCTACATCCGGGAAAACTTCTACCCCCTGCGCGCCGAGTACAACCAGTACTGCCAGTGGGTGGCGGGGCAGCTCGCTTCCGTCCGTTTTGCCACGGCTGTGCTGGATACGGAGTACGACGGCGACCTGTACCGCCTGGCCGTCTCCGGTCCCGGTGGGCCTGGGGTGCTTTACGCCCGGCGGCTGGTGCTGGGAACCGGCACCTCCCCTTACGTGCCGGAAGCCGGTGCCGACATCGTTGCAGGCGCTGCGGCCGGGAGCGGGGGAGTGGCCTTCCACAATGCCGACTACCTGGCCCGGAAAGCCGAGTTGCAGCAGAGTCGCAGCATCACCATCCTGGGCAGCGGCCAGAGTGCCGCCGAGATCTATTACGAGCTCCTGCAGGAAGCCGACGTCCACGGCTACCAGCTGAACTGGGTGACCCGCTCCGGCCGGTTCTTTCCGCTGGAGTACACCAAGCTGACCCTGGAGATGACCTCGCCCGAGTACGTGGACTACTTCCACGGACTGCCGCAGGAGCGCAGGGACCACCTCAACAAGACGCAGAAGAACCTCTACAAGGGGATCAACTCGGACCTGATCGATGCGATCTACGACCTGCTCTACGCCAAGAGCATGTCCGGCATTGTCAATAGCCAGCTGCTGACCCACTCCACACTGACCGGGGCTCAGTGGGACCCGGCCGCCGGCACCCACACCCTGCAGTTCCGCCACGGCGAACAGGGCACCTCCTACACGCTGGACAGTGAAGCCGTGGTGTTTGCCACCGGCTACGGCTACCGGGAGCCGGCGTTCCTGGCCGGTGTGCAGGACCGGATAGCCCGGGACGGCGCCGGCAGGTTCGCGGTGGACCGGAACTACAGCACCGGCGTGGTTCCCGGCGAGATCTTCGTCCAGAACGCCGAGCTCCACACGCACGGGTTCGTCACCCCGGACCTGGGCATGGGTGCCTACCGCAACTCCTGCATCCTGCGGGAGATCACCGGCCGCGAGGTGTACCAGGTGGAGCGCAGCATCGCGTTCCAGCAGTTTGGTTCCCCGGCCGCCTCTGGCGCGCCCGCCGCACCGGCTACCACCGGAGCGGAGGTGCCGGCATGAGGTTCACGTTCCGCTGCCTTGACGCCAAGGCCGACGCGCCGCTCCTGCACAGTTGGGTGACCCAGCCCTACGCCTCCTTCTGGGGAATGCTGTCCGCCAGCGTGGCCGATGTGGTGGCGGAGTACGCCAAGATCCAGTCGAGCGGCCACCACCACGCGCTTCTGGGGCTCGACGGCGGCGTCCCCGCCTTCCTGATGGAGGAGTACCTTCCGGCGTCCTCGCCGCTGGCCGGCCTCTACGCCGTCGAGCCCGGCGACGTGGGCATGCACCTGCTGGTTGCCCCGCCGTCGGGAAACCCCGAATCCGGCTACACCACGGCGGTGATGGATGCCGTCCTTGGCCGGCTGTTTGACCGGCCGGAGGTGGAGCGCGTGGTGGTGGAACCGGATGCCCGGAACACCAGGATCCACGCCCTCAATGAACGGCTCGGGTTCCAGCCCGCCGGGGTGGTCACCCTGCCGGACAAGGAAGCCCTGCTCAGCTTCTGCACCCGCGCCGACTACCTTGCCGCCAGGGCGGCACTAGACACTCTTTCCACGCCCGTCCCGCAGGGAGCATCACTGTGACAGTCCACTTCGACACCTTCGAACCCGCCCGCCGCGGGACCCCCGGCGCCGGCACCATGAACGCCGCCCCGCACCTGGTCGCAGAGCGCTGGAGCAGGGCCAACCGGCACCTGCTGCGCAAGGCGCTCGCCGAGTTCTCGCACGAGCGGATCCTCACGCCCGAACCGGTGGACGGCGAGCCCGGCAGCTACCGCCTGCGCAGCGGCGACGGGCTCCACGAGTACCGGTTCACCGCCCGCGTCCTGGAGTTGGAGCACTGGGCCATCGATGCCGCGTCCATCCGCTACTTCCAGGACGGCACGGAAGCGCCGCTGGATGTACTGGGGTTCATCACGGCGTTCCACGAGACCTTGGGGATCAACATCCAGATGCTCCCCGTCTACCTGGAGGAAATCAGCAGCACCCTGGCAAGCCACGCGTACAAGCAGTGGGCCGGCCAGCCGTCTGCCGCAGAACTCGCGGCCGGCGTGACCGGCGGCCAAGACACCGCCGCCGACTTCCAGGCGATCGAGCGGAGCATGACCGAGGGCCACCCCTGCTTTGTGGCCAACAACGGCCGGCTGGGCTTTGGCATCAGCGACTACCACGCCTTCGCCCCGGAAACCGGGGCGGCGGTTCAGCTGGAGTGGATCGCCGTGCACCGCAGCCACGCCGTCTTCACCTCGAGTGCCGGGCTGGACTACCGGGCCCACATGGACGCCGAGCTCGGCCCGCTGGCGGCGGACTTCACCAGCGAACTGCAGCTCCAGGGCCTGGATCCGGAGCAGTACTTCTTCATGCCTGTCCACCCCTGGCAGTGGGAGAACAAGCTGACCGTGACGTTCGCGGCCGAAATTGCCAGCCAGCGCATCGTCTACCTGGGGACGGGGACAGACCAGTACCAGGCCCAGCAGTCCATCCGGACGTTCTTCAACACCAGTGTCCCGGCCCGGAACTACGTCAAAACTGCCATGTCCGTGCTGAACATGGGCTTCATGCGCGGGCTGTCGCCGCAGTACATGAAGGCCACGCCGGCCATCAACGACTGGCTGCGGAACCTGATCGAGGCGGACGGCGCCCTGCAGCAGCGGGGCTTCACCATGATCGGCGAGATCGCTGCCCTGGGTTACCACAATGGCTACTACGAGGCCGGCTCGGCCAACGGGTCGCCTTACCGGAAAATGCTGTCCGCGCTGTGGCGTGAAAGCCCGCTGCCCCTGCTCCGGGACGGGCAGCAGCTGGCCACGATGGCTTCGCTCCTGCACGTTGATGCGCAGGGCTTGCCAATGGTGTCCGCACTGATTGAACGCTCCGGGCTGGCCCCCGCGGACTGGCTGCGCCGCTACTTCGAGGCGTACCTGGTGCCGCTGGTGCACTGCCTGTACAAGTACGAGCTGGCGTTCATGCCGCACGGCGAAAACGTCATCCTGGTCCTCCAGGACGGGGTGCCGGTGCGGGCCATCATGAAGGACATCGCTGAGGAAATCGTGGTGATGGGGGACCGTCTGGACCTTCCCGAAGAGGTGTCCCGGATCAAGGCCGCCATCCCGGACGGCGAAAAGGTCCTGGCCATTTTCACGGACATTTTCGACTGCATCTTCCGGTTCATGGCGGCGCTGCTGGAGGACGACGGGACGCTGGGCCAGGAGGAGTTCTGGCGGACGGCTGCCGCGGCCGTGAAGGAGTACCAGGAGCAGCATCCGGAGCTCGCGGACCAGTTTGCCCGCCACAACCTCTTCGCCGCGGACTTCGAGCTGTCCTGCCTGAACCGGCTCCAGCTCCGGAACAACCAGCAGATGCTGGACCTCACGGACCCGTCGGGCGGACTGCAGATGGCCGGACGCCTGGCCAACCCACTGGCCCGCTTTGCCTGAGGACGCCCTGGGAAGAAGGCCGACTGGGGCCGATTGCGGGCGGATCCAGGATGGCCCGGCATGTAGCTAGGCTTGCAGCATGACGGCTAAAACCTCCGGAACCACAGCACTCATCACCGGGGCCAGCGCGGGCCTGGGCGCCGAGTTCGCACGCCAGCTCGCCGCCCAGGGCACCAACCTGGTCCTGGTGGCGCGGAACCGTGCCCGCCTCGAGGAAGCCGCGGCGGGCCTGGAACGGCGCTACGGAATTACGGCTGAGGTGCTCCCCGCCGACCTCATGGACGACGCAGGGGTGGCCGCCGTCGTCGAACGCCTCTCCGATCCGGAGCGGCCGGTAGGCATCCTGGTCAACAACGCCGGGATCGGGCTGCTGCACAACTTCGAGGACAACCGCATCTCGGAGGAGAAGAAGCACCTGAAACTGCACGGCGAAACGGCCATGGTGCTGACGCATGCCGCACTGAAACACATGCTGGAACGCCGCAGCGGCAGGATCATCAACGTGGCAAGCATCGCCGCGTTCCTGCCGCGCGGCACCTACTCCGCGGCGAAGGCATGGCTGGTTAGCTTCAGCCGCTGGGCCAACCTGGCGTACCGCAAGCAGGGCATCAGGGTAACTGCCGTCTGCCCCGGGTTCACCCACACGGAATTCCACGACCGGATGGGAATGGACAAGTCGGTGGCCCCCTCCTGGGCTTGGCTGCACGCGGACCGCGTGGTGCGCGAGGCCCTGGCGGACAACGAACGCGGCAGGGCCGTGTCCATCCCGTCCAAGCGGTACAAGCTGGTGGCCGCGGTGGCGCGGGTGGCGCCGGCGAAGCTAGTGGCGGGACCTGCGCGGAAGCCGAAGTAGGGGCGGAAGCCGGACGAGCGGGCCCCGCCCCAGCAGGGCGGCGAAACTCCGCGTTCCGGCCCGGCGCACCGCAACCACCACCAGAATTCCCACCAGCGCGCCCACCAGGGTCTCCGCGCCGCGTTCCAGGATCAGGAGCGCGGGGTCCATGGGGGCCGCGAGCTGGGTCATCAGCAGGATGACGGGCGTGAAGGACACCATGGCGAAGCCGTAG
The DNA here is from genome assembly GCF_059089905.1 of Arthrobacter sp. Y3221087. Taxonomy (NCBI): domain Bacteria; kingdom Bacillati; phylum Actinomycetota; class Actinomycetes; order Micrococcales; family Micrococcaceae; genus Arthrobacter; species Arthrobacter sp. Y3221087. The sequence goes on along the minus strand of NZ_JBNHFE010000005.1, from coordinate 20,034 downwards.
TGGCGGGCCATGAACAGCTCGGTGGTGAACTGGAACAGGATCACCAGCAGGGCCAGCAGGATGGCCTGCTGCCCGGGGAACAGCCCGGTAAGTGTCCAGGGCTCCGGGAGAATCACGACGGCGGTGACCGCCAGCCCCACGAACGTCCCCACAATCCGGTGGATGCCGCGGCGGACACTGCTGGGGAGGTCTGCACCCGCGAGCGGCACGGCGGCCGCCGCCATCGCCCAGTGCGGGTGGCCGCTGCCGCTGAGGACGCCGATGGTTCCCGCCGCTCCCACGGCCAGCACATACCGCGCCGCGTGGACGAGCATCTCCCGGTGCCCTGCCCCCGCCGGCAGGCTCCGGGAGGCGCCCCGCTGCCAGGTGCGGCGGCGGAGCCAGCCGCTGAAACCGATAACCATGGAGAAAGCGGCGGACCCGGCCGCGATCAGCAGCGCGGCGTACCAGGGAACCAGCATGGGAACGGAAGCGCAGGCACCAAGGGCGAGGATGGCAAAGAACGGGCCATTGGGCTTAAGCCGGACCCGGTCCGAGTAGGCGGACGCCAGTCCGGCGAGCACGGCCTCCACCGCAACGAGCCACCAGGAGTGCAGGTGGTTCACGGACAGGACAACGCCCACCGTAACGCCGCTTAGGAGCACGAGGGCGGCCTGGGCCTGGTGGATAAGCCGCAGCTGGTGTGGTTCGGCCCGTCCGTACATCCCGGTCAGCGCACCGAACACCGCGTACATGATGAGGTCCGTCCGGCCTTCAGCCAGGAGGAGCAGCGACGGGACTGCCACACCGGCGGCCACCCGCAGTGCGGCCAGGTGGTCGTTACTGGCAGGTTCCAGCCGGTGGAGGGCGCGCACCTGCTCCGCTACGCGCTTCATGGCCTGTTGTCCCCGCCTGTTCCCTTGCCTGTCTTCTACTGATTCCCGGGAAATTATCCCGGGCCAGTGCCGGGGGAGTCATTTCCTCCGGCAGCAGGCGGTCATACAAGGACATCCGCGTGGTGCCGGGCGCGCGGCAGCCTGACGCCCGGGCACGGCGAAGGCCCGCCCGGCATGCCTCCCCCAAGGAAGCATGCCGGACGGGCCTGTGGAAGCGCGGGCTACAAGAAGGTGCTAAACCCCGGCAGGAACCTTCTGGTCCTGGGAGTTGTCCGGGGAATCCTTGCCGGCGGCAACTGCGTCCTGGATGTCCTGGGTTTCGAACGGCAGCTCGTCCAGGTCGATCAGCGGGTTCTCGTCCTGGGTCGCCACCAGTTCCTTGGCCTCGGCCTGGGTGTCCACGCTGGGCATGGAGCCCGGGAGCGGACGCTGGGCGGATTCCTTCAGGAAGTAGATGGCCACGGCGCCCACCAGCGAGGTGCCCATCAGGTAGTAGGCAGGCATCATGTCGTTGCCGGTGGCGCTGATCAGGGCCGCCACGATGAACGGTGTGGTTCCGCCGAAGATGGCCACGGAGAAGTTGTAGGCGATACCCATGGCGCCGTAACGGCTGGACGTGGGGAACTGCGCAGGCAGGGCCGAGGCCAGGTTGGCCACGTAGAACGTCACCGGGAAGGCGATCAGGGCCAGGCCGGCCAGGGTGGACCAGACTTCACCGATGCCGATGAGCATGAACGCCGGGGCGGCCAGGATGACGGTGCTCAGTGCGCCGATCCATAGCACAGGACGGCGGCCGATCCGGTCGGACAGCTTGCCCGTCAGTGGAATGCAGAGGCTCATGACCACCAGCACCGGGATGGTCAGCAGGGTACCGTGCACCTCGTCGTAGCCCTTGGATTCCGTGAGGTAGGTAGGCATGTAGGAGGTCAAGGCGTAGCCTGCCGTGTTGGCGGCGGCCACCAGGATCATCGCAACGATGATGGAGCGCCAGTAGGCCTTGACGATTCCCACCGGGCCCTTGGCAGCAGCGTCATCGGAGGCGGCAGCGTTCTTGGCGATGTCCTCCTGGGCGTCCAGGGTGGCCTGGAACTGCGGGGACTCCTCGATCTTGCTGCGGAAGTAGACGGCGATCAGGCCCAGCGGACCGGCAACCAGGAACGGGATGCGCCAGCCCCATTCCTCCATGGCGGCCTGTCCCAGCCCCAGTTGCAGGGCGGACACCAGCGCGGCGCCGAGGGCGAAGCCCAGGTAGCTGCCCATGTCCAGGAAGCTCGCGAAGAAACCGCGATGCTTGTCCGGGGCGTACTCGCTGACAAAGGTGGTGGCGCCGGCATACTCGCCGCCGGTGGAGAAACCCTGGACGATCTTGAGCAGTACCAGCAGGCCGGCGGCCCACAGCCCGATCTGCGCGTAGCCGGGAAGCAGGCCGATGGCGAACGTGCTCGCGGCCATCAGCATGAGCGTGGCGGCAAGGATCTTCTGCCGGCCCATCTTGTCGCCCATCCAGCCGAAGATCACGCCGCCCAGGGGACGGGCGATGAACGTGGCAGCGAAGGTTCCGAGCAGGAACAGGGTCTGCGTGGCGGGGTCGGACTCCGGCAGGAAGACAGGCCCCATGGTGGTGATTAGGTAGCCGAAGACGCCTACGTCGTACCATTCCATGGTGTTACCCACGATGGTTCCGCCGAGTGCCTTTTTGAGCATCGGCTGGTTCACCACGTTGACGTCGGATTCCTTAAGCCGGCGGCGCGGCAGCCGCCGTGGTTTTTTCGCAGCCTTGGGGGCTGCCAGATCTGTTCCGCTGGCGTTCCTGGCGCCTGCTGAAGAGTCGGTCATGCTTCGGTCTGTGGGCATTTGGGCAACTCCTGTGGAGGTCATTTGCTTGCGACTTGTAGCTGCCCCGCTCCGGGCAGGCCTTCAATTTTACGGGAATTCCGTGGCGCACAGCCCCGGAATGCCGTAGTATCGACCACTTTGGGCCTGTTTCAGCGCGCGATTCGGGGTGACGTTTCCCGCCTTTTCCCGCGTCATTGCAGGGAAGACACGCTGGTGTGGCCATCGTTACGAAATCTTTTTCGGCGCAGCCGCCTCTTATGCCCCTTTGGACGGACGCCCGTACCTTAAGTGTGATCGGGGCCATGGCCTGTGCCTGTCGTGAAGGCGGCCATTTCCGCCCTGCCGGCATGCCGCCGTCGGCCTGTCCAAATCCCCGGGCAAAGGGGTTCACAGGCGGCTGCCCGGTGCCTATGGTGGAGCAATGGAAAAACCTTCTTCTTAAGCAGGCGGACCTGTGTGCCCGGACAGCGTCCGGCTGCACCCCGCCGTTCCTTTCAGGCCTGCGGATCGTGAGCCGGGGATGTCCCGGCAGCAGGCCGGCTGCGCAACTCCGCTGGCACGTCCAGCGGTTCCCCGGGGCCCCGGCCGCCGGGCAACACTTCAGTTCACTGCGGAAAGGAAGATCACATGGCTGACAACCGTGAAACCCACATCAAACCCGAGCTGGCAGACCACCTTGCGGCGGCCATGAACACTCCGGACCTGCCCGGACCGGCTATCACTGGCGGGACCGGAATGCCCAGGCAGAACTCGTGGCCGGACGGCAACGGGAAGCGCCGGCACCCGAAGGAGCGCGGCTCCGGACAGGGGAGGATGGGCCACGAAGCAGCGGTGACGGCCGTGCACCGCACAAGCCGGCCGCAGATGCCGCACTCGTCCTAGGCCCGGCCGGTTTCCGCCGGCGCCACACAAAACAACTATCGACACGGAAATTGCCTGGTGATCCCATTATTTGGGGGCGCCAGGCAATTTTCGCGTGGCGGATGAATCTTCGCGTCAGTCGTTCGTCTCAGGTCTCGCGGACCACCTCGGACGGATCCTTGTCCAGCCGCCAGCCGCGCCACCGTGGATGCCGCAGCCGCCCCGGGCCCGTCCACTCGCTGTACGTCACCTCGCCCACCAGTTGCGGCGCCACCCAGTGCGCGTCCGCTGCATCGGGGCGGGGGACGTCGCGAAAGGGTGACGTTTTCCTGGCCAGCCGCTCCACCGTCTGCCGGAGTTCGGCCAGTTCGCGGGTGCTGAAGCCGCTGCCCACCCGGCCCACATACTGCAGCTTGTCGCCGTCGGGGATACCCACCAGGAGCGATCCAACGGTGTCCTGGCGGCCGCCCTTGCCCGGCCGCCAGCCGCCCACCACCACTTCCTGGGTCTGTTCGATCTTGAGCTTGATCCAGGTGCGGGTGCGCTGCCCGCTCACATAGCGGCTGTCCGTCCGCTTGGCCATGACCCCCTCGAGGCCCAGCTCGCGCGCGCTCTCGAGGATGTGGTCGATGCGGTCGTCCAGCACGAGCGAGAGGTCCACGGGGCAGCCGGAGGGGCGGTAAAACTCCTCCAGCCGCTCGCGCCGCTTGCTGAGCGGAAGCCGGCGGAGGTCCGTTCCGCCGTCGGACAGCAGGTCGAAGAGAACCAGCCGGACGGGGATGGCCGTGCGGGCTTTTGCGACGTCGGCAGGCCGGGTGAGTTTCATGCGTCCCTGGAGCAGCCCGAAGTCGGGCCGGCCGTCCCCGCCGACGGCCACAATCTCGCCGTCGGCCACGAAGGGCTGCTCGGGCCAGCAGGAGCGGTCCGTTAGTTCCGGGTAGGTGCGGGTGACGTCGTTGCCGTTGCGGCTGAAGATGCGGACGCGCTGCGCGTCGGCCACGAGGAGGGCCCGCACGCCGTCCCACTTGAGCTCGAACTGCCAGTCGCTGCCCTGCAGGTCTGCCGGGTCACCGGCAGTGGCCATCATGGGGCCGAAATCTTCGGGGGAGGGAGCGGTGTCTGCCTTGGTCGCGGCTTCCGTCGATGCTGCGTCCTTTCGCGCCGCTGAAGGGGCCTTCGGCCCGCCAGCTTTCCCGGCTGGATCCACGGAACTTTCCGCTTGCCCGGCCGCGGGGGCTGCGTGCCGCCGTCGTCCGCCTGCCTGCTCCTTGTCCATGAGATGGATCAGCCACTGCCCCTCGGCATCCATGCCCTGCCCGCGGCCGGTGTGGATCAGCGCAAACTTCTTCGGGCTGCCCAGCCCGCCGCCCTCCGAGCCGTGGAGGGTGACGATGACCTCGCGGCCGTTGATCCACTTGTGCAGCTCATAGGTGCCGGTGTCCCAGATGGTCATCTCACCGGCGCCGTATTCCCCCTTGGGGATGGTGCCGTGGAACGTGAGATAGTCCATCGGGTGGTCCTCGGTCTGCACGGCGAGGTGGTTCTTGCCCCCGGATTCGGGGACGCCCTTGGGGATGGCCCAGGACACCAGGACACCGTCATGCTCCAGGCGGAGGTCGTAGTGCAGCCTGCTGGCGTGGTGCTCCTGGATGACGAACGCGTCGCCACTTCCGGCCGCGCCGCTGAACGGCTCGGGCGTGGCCTTCGGATCACGCATGGACCGGTACTTGGCCAGCCGGGGATTCGCGTCGTGCCCTTCGGAGCCCGCTGCTGACCCGCCCTGTGTTGACCCGCCGTGCGTGTCGACATCCACCGAATGGGAGTCCGCGGCCTGTCCGGACGCGCTGACGACGGCGGCGAACGGGTCCTTCCGGTCTTGCACCCGGCGCAGGACCTCATGGTAGTCCAGGTGCTCCAAGCGGCTGGAGCTGATCTCGCGCCACGTCCGCGGGGCGGCCACCATGGGCGTGGGCCGGCCCCGCAGGGAGTACGGCACGATGGTGGTCTTGGCTGCGTTGTTCTGGCTCCAGTCCACCAGCACCTTCCCCCTCCGGAGCGTCTTCTTCATGTCGCTGACGGCGAGGTCCGGATGGTCGGCCTCCAGGGCCCGGGCGAGTTCGCGGGCGAAGGCGGAGATCTGGTCCGAGGTCTGCGTCCCGTCCAGCGGCGCGTACAGGTGGATGCCCTTGCTGCCGCTGGTGACGGGGACAGGGTCCAGCCCGACGTCCTCCAGGATGGACCGGGCCAGCAGGGCCACCTCCCGGCATTCCGGCAGGCCCGCGCCCTCACCCGGGTCAAGGTCCAGGACCAGGCGGTCCGGGTTCAGCTGGTTGCCGTGCGAATCCACGCGCCACTGCGGCACATGGATCTCCAGTGAGTTGATCTGTCCGAACCATGTCAGCGTGGCGGGATCGTTGACCAGCGGATAGTAGATGGTCCGGTCCTTATGCGTGATGGCGGCGCGCGGCAGCCAGCCTGGCGCCGAGTCTTCGAGGTTCTTCTGGAAGAACACCTCCCCGGGATGGTCCGCGGTCCCCACTCCGTTGACCCAGCGTTTGCGCGTTGCCGGCCGGTTGGCGGCGGCGGGAATCAGGACATGGGCCACGGCGGCGTAGTACGCCAGGACGTCCGCCTTGGTGGTTCCGGTCTGCGGATAGATGATTTTGTCCAGGTTGGTGAGCGTCAGTTCGCGGCCCGCCACCCGGACACGGTCCTTACCTGCGGGCATGGGTCTTCACCTCCGGCCCGGACTGATGTTGACTGTAGGGATGAGAGCCATCTGGAAGGGTGCCATCGCATTCGGGCTGGTCAACGTGCCCGTCAAGGTCTACAGCGCCACTGAGGATCATGACATCAGTCTGCACCAGGTTCACAATGCCGACGGCGGCAGGATCCGCTACCAGCGGCGGTGCGAGGTGTGCAGCGAGGTGGTCGACTACTCGGACATCGAGAAAGCGTACGAGGAAGACGGCCGGACGGTGATCCTCACCAAGGATGAGCTCAAGGCCATTCCGGCGGAGAACAGCCACGAGATCGACGTGGTGCAGTTCGTCCCGTCCGAGCAGCTTGAACCCATGATGTTCGAGAAGAGCTACTACCTGGAGCCGGACTCCAAGTCGCCCAAGGCGTACGTGCTGCTGCGGCGGGCGCTGGAGGACACGGACCGGGTGGCCATTGTGCAGTTCGCGCTGCGGGAGAAGACGCGGCTGGGCGCGCTGCGCATCAAGGACGACGTCCTGGTGCTGCAGTCCCTGCTGTGGCCGGACGAGGTGCGGGAAGCCAACTTTCCCGCCCTGGACGCGTCCATCAAGATCTCCCCCCAGGAACGGGAGATGTCCGCCGCGCTGGTGGAGTCCATGGCGGCGGATTTCGACCCCGAATCCTTCACGGACGATTACCAGGTCCAGCTGCGCACGCTCATCGAAGCCAAGCTTGAGCAGGGTGAGTCGCTGGATACGGAAGCAACCTTCGGTGTGGAAGCAGGCGAAGGCGGCAAGGGCGAAGTCATCGACCTGATGGAGGCGCTGAAGCGGAGCCTGGACAAGAAGCGCGGGGGCGGGGCCGCTGCCCCAGCCGAGGAATCGGACGAGGAAGAAGTGGAAGAGGAGCCGGCCAAGCCTGCCCGCAGGGCTTCCGGATCGCGCGCGTCTTCCGGTGCGAAGACTGCAGAATCCGGAACCACCAAATCCACCGCTGCCAAATCCACCACGGCGAAGACCACGGCCTCAAAGTCCACGGCGTCCAAACCGGCTGCCACGAAAACGTCCGGCACCAAGGCCGCAGCCTCGAAGACGACGGCCGCCAAGACCGCAGCGACCAAGAGCACAGGCACCAAGACGGCGTCCGAAAAAACCACGGCGTCGAAGCCAGCCACAACCAAAGCCCGCAAGCCCGCATAATCCCGCAGATCCCTTTACAGCCAGTGCCCGCACGTCCACAATGGCTGAATCGCAGCCTCCGCTGTGCACACAGCGTGCTGCCACTCATCCCGAACGGAACGGCAGAGGGGCGCGGACATGAACGACCAAACGGAAGCGGCGGAGGCGGACCGGGCGCTCAAACAGAAGCATCGGGCCATGTGGGCGTCAGGGGATTACCCGGCGCTGGCGGATGAGATGCTGCTGGAATTGGGCGCCATCCTGGTGGAAGCCTGCGGAATCACGTCCCGCCACCGGGTTCTGGACGTGGCGGCCGGCTCCGGGAACGCGGCCATTCCGGCGGCGATGATGGGCGCCAAAGTGGTGGCCAGCGACCTCACCCCCGAGCTGTTCGAGGCCGGCCGCCGGGAGGCGGCAAACAGGGGAGTGAGCCTGGACTGGCAGGAGGCGGACGCCGAGGCCCTGCCGTTCGGCGACGCCGAGTTTGATGTGGTGATGTCCTGCCTGGGCGCCATGTTCGCGCCAAACCACCAGAAAGCCGCCGACCAACTGGTGCGGGTGTGCAAACCCGGCGGGACCATCGGCCTGCTCAGCTGGACCCCGGAAGGATTCATCGGCCGGATGTTTGCCACCATGAAACCCTTCGCACCGCCGCCCCCGCCCGGCGCACAGCCCGCACCGCTGTGGGGGAGCGAGGACCACGTCCGGGAACTGCTGGGGAACAGCATCACCGACGCCAAGGCCCGCAAGCAGACACTGGCGGTGCGCAGCTTCCACCAGCCGGCCGACTTCGTGCGCTACTTCAAGTCCCACTACGGCCCCACCATCTCGGTCTACAAGTTCATCGGTGAGGACGCGGACAAGGTCAAAGCCCTCGATGCCGCGCTCACGGAACTCGCCGACTCCTTCGGCGACGCCCACGGTGACACCCCCTTCCAGATGGAATGGGAGTACCTCCTGTTCACGGCGAAAAAGGCGCAGTGATGGCCGGCGGCCACGTTGCGACCTCGTCCGTCGCCATCGACGCTCCCGCCAGCCGGGTCTGGGACGTCATCACGGATCCTGCCGCCATCAAGGAATTCATGTTCGGCGCGGACGTGGTCACCGACTGGTCCGTGGGCGGGCCCATCGTGTGGCGTGGCCAGTGGGAGGGCAAGGACTACGAGGACAAGGGCTTCATCCTGGAAGTGGAGCCCGGGCAGCGGCTGGTCCACATCCACTACAGCCCGCTCAGCGGCGACGCGGACATCCCGGAGAACTACCACACCCTCACCTGGACACTTGAGGCGCAGAACCAGGGGACCGGCTCACGCTCGCCCAGGACAACAACGCCACGGAAGAGGCGGCCGCGCACGTAAAGGAGATATGGGACAAGCTGGTGGGCGACGTGAAGGCGATCGCCGAGCGCGGCTGACTAACGTCCCCGCCAGGCGGGCAGGCGCATTAAGCCAAGCGACCGCCGTCGGACTTTCCCCAAAGGAAGGCCCGACGGCGGCCGCCGGCACGTTGCTGCCGAAACGCGAACGGCTACTCGGCGTCGTGGTCCGTTTCCAGGATCTGGACCAGGTGGTTCAGCGCATCGTCGGCACCGTCGCCCTCGGCGCGGAGGACTACAACGTCACCGTGGGAGGCGCCCAGGCTCATGAGGGACAGGATGCTGGCGGCATCCATGGCTTCATCGGCCGGTTCGCCTTCACGGGCTATGGTGATGTCCAGGTCGTACTCGCCTGCTGCCTCGGCGAAGATGGCGGCGGGGCGGGCGTGCAGGCCCACGCGGCTGGCGACGGTTGCGGTGCGTTCTGGCATTTTTGCTCCTTTTGTCTTCCGGCGGTGCCGGATAGCTAGTGGGTAAGGCAGGTCAGACCGTTGCGGGAACGGTCTCCACCGTATCAACCGTCTTCTTGGCTGCCCAGCGCTTGAGGGCCACTACGACCAGGGCGCTGACGATGGTACCGGCGATGATCGAGAGCACGAACATCAGCAGGTTGCCGATGGCGAAGAACACGAAGATACCGCCGTGGGGCGCCTGGGACGTAACGCCGAAGGCCATGCTCAGTGCGCCGGTGAGGGCACCGCCCACCATGCTGGCGGGGATGACGCGCAGCGGGTCGGCTGCTGCGAACGGGATGGCCCCTTCGGAGATGAAGGACGCGCCCAACAGCCAGGCTGCCTTGCCGTTTTCACGTTCGGCCAAGCTGAACAGCTTCTTGTCCAGGACGGTTGCCAGAGCCATTGCCAGCGGCGGGACCATGCCGGCCGCCATAACGGTAGCCATGATCTGCCAGGGTGCCTGGTTGGTTGCGCTGCCGGCACCAAGGCCGGCCACAGCGAATGCGTAAGCAACCTTGTTGACGGGGCCGCCGAGGTCGAAGCACATCATGAGGCCAAGGATGATGCCCAGGACCACTGCGGACGCGCCCGTCATGCCGGACAGCCAGCCATTCAGGCCTGCGGTGATACCTGCGATCGGGCCGCCCAAGAACAGGAACATGGCACCGGAAGCGACGATGGAGGCAAGCAGCGGAATGATGACGACGGGCATCAGGCCGCGCAACCAGCGCGGGACGGCCCAGGTCCCAATCACGTGGGCGATGTATCCGGCCAGCAAACCACCCACGATGCCGCCGAGGAAGCCGGCACCCATGAAGCCGGCAACGGCTCCGGCGACAAAACCGGGGGCAATGCCGGGGCGGTCCGCGATGGCGTAGGCAATGTAGCCGGCCAGTGCGGGTACCAGGAAGCCCATGGACAGCGCGCCGATCTTGAATAGCACCGTGCCGAGGTAAAGCGCCAGGTTGCCCTCGGGAAGGTTGAAGAGGGTGTTGGCCGCCAAAATGTCGTCGGCTTTCGTGCCCAGTGCAATGTCGAATCCTGCGAGCAGGAAGCCGAGGGCAATCAGCAAGCCACCACCAGCAACAAACGGAATCATGTAGCTGACGCCGGTGAGCAGGGCCCTCTTCAGCTTCTGGCCGATGTGCTCGCCCTTTTCCTCGGCGTCGCGCTCTGCCTGTTCCTCGGCACCGAAGTGCGGAACCCGGCGTGCGTTCGGGTTGTCAGCCGCGGCGAGAGCCTCCTGCACCATTTTGGCGGGCTCGTCGATGCCGCGCTTCACGGGGGCGTTGATCACGGGCTTGCCGGCAAAACGCTCCTTGCCGCGCACATCCACGTCCACCGCGAAGATCACCGCGTCGGCGGCAGCGATGACTGCCGGGTCCAGCGGCTTGGCGCCGGAGGAACCCTGCGTTTCCACCTGCAGGTCCACGCCGGCTTCCTGTGCAGCCGCCACCAAGGAGTCCGCTGCCATGTAGGTGTGGGCGATGCCGGTGGGGCATGCGGTGACAGCCACGAGCCGCTTGGGGCCCGAGGAACCAGCCGCTGCACTTGTGCCCGTACCTGCAACGGCGGAAGCGCCGGACTGGCCGGAAGTGTTCAGAGTTCCCGGCGTTCCATCTGCCGGTGCTGCGGCAGCGTGGGCGGCGGGCTTGTCCGCGAGGGCGCCGTCCACCAGGTCCACAATTTCCTCACGTGAGGAAGCGTTGCGCAGGGCTGCGGTGAAGTCCTTTTTGATGAGGGAGCGGGCCAGCTTGGAGAGCAGCTTCAGGTGCTCCTGGTCCGCGCCGTCCGGAGCGGCGATGAAGAAGATCAGGTCTGCCGGACCGTCCTTGGCGCCGAAGTCCACCTTCGGGTTGAGGCGCGCCATGGCCAGGGTGGGTTGGGTGACCGCGGCCGAGCGGCAGTGCGGGATGGCAATGCCGCCGGGGATACCGGTTGAAGTCTTCTCTTCGCGGGCGAAGGCGTCGGCGAAGAGGCCTTCAACCTCCGTTGCGCGTCCGGCGGCAGCTACTTTGCCTGCCAGGTGCCGGATCACCGACTCGGGAGCGTTGCCCAGGTTCTGGTCGAGCTCGACCAGTTCCGTGGTGATGAGCTGAGTCACTGTCAATCCTTTCGAAGGGCCGTGATGGTTACGGCATCCGGGGTTGTTTGGTGGACTGCCGGAACCGTTGAACCGGGCAGGGAGGCGGCAGCGGCACCGTGGGCCACAGCCTGACGAAGGCAATCGGCCGGGGATGCACCCTGGCCGTGGGCGAGCAGATAGCCGGCCAACGCGGAATCGCCCGCGCCCACCGTGCTGACTGCGGTGACCGGCGGATGCGTGGCCAGCCACGCGCCGTCGGCCGTTACCAGGACAGCTCCCTTGGATCCGAGAGTTGCCAGCACAGCACCCACACCGGCTCGAACGACGGCGGCAGCGGCTGCCGCTGCGGCCACGGGGTCCGCTTCCAGTTCGTCAGCGGTGGCCGGGGCAAAACCGGCCGCGGTGGCCAGCTCTGCCAGTTCTTCGGCGTTGGGCTTGAGGAGGTCCGGCATGCCTGCCGCGCCGCCGGTAAGGGCGGCGGCGAGTGGCTGGCCGGATGAGTCGACGGCGATCCGGGGGGCGGCGCCGTCGGCGGATGAACGCAGGCGTTGGGCCGCCGTCGCGTAGAAATCGGCCGGGAAGCCCGGCGGCAGCGAGCCGGCCAGGACCACCCAGCTGGCACCGCGGGACGTCTCCAGCAGCAGCTTGAGCAGGGCCTCCTGCTGGTTTTCATCCAGGGCGGGGCCGGGCTCGTTGATCTTGGTGGTCACGCCGCCGGGCTCGGTGAGGGCAACGTTGGTGCGCAGCGGCTCGTCGATGGGCAGCGAGGCGAACGGCACGGCGCTGTCCCGGAGGCCGGCAAGCACGGGATCGCTGTCCGCACCCGGGAGCACGGCCATGGACTCCAGGCCGGAGGCCACCAGGGCGCGGGACACGTTGACGCCCTTGCCCCCCGACTCCTGGCTGACGGATACGGCGCGCTGCACCTCGCCGCGTTCCAGCGGCCCGGGCAGGGCCACGGTGCGGTCCAGGCTGGGGTTCGCGGTGAAGGTGACGATCATGCGATCACCACATCTACGCCGGCTTCTTCCAGTGCGGCTGCCAGTTCAGGTCCGGGTTCACTGTCTGTAATCAAGGTGTCCAGGTCTTTCAGGGAGGCGAACTGGACCAGGGTTTCCGTGTCCAGCTTGGAGGAATCGGCCAGCACCACAATGCGGCGTGCCGAATGGACGAAGGCTGCCTTGACGGCGGCCTCTTCGGGATCGGGAGTGCTGAGGCCAAAGTCCGCGTGGATGCCGTTGGTGCCTAAGAAGGCGATGTCCGGGCGGATTCTTGCCGCGGCGTCCACGGTGGCCTGGCCCACGGCCACCTGGGTGATTCCGCGGACCCGGCCGCCCAGGATTTGCAGTGCTATGCCGGGGACATTGGAGAGCTTGGCGGCGATGGGCACGGCGTGGGTTATGGCCACGAGTTCGGGCCGGAGTTCACCTGATTCGGTTGGATCGACGGCGGAGCGGCGGGAAAGCATGTCCGCCAGGACTTCGGTGGTGGTGCCGCCGTCGAGCAGGACGCTGGCAGTCTTGTTGCGGGGGATGAGGGCAAGCGCGGCCTCGGCGATCCGGATTTTCTGGTCGGGGCGCTGGATGGCGCGGTCGGTGATGCTTTCCTCGGTGGTGCTGAATCGGTCCGCCGCTACGGCGCCGCCGTGCACGCGGCGTACTGTTCCTGCAGTCTCAAGGGTGGCGAGGTCCCGGCGGACGGTTTCGGTGGTGATGCGGAAGCGCTCGGCCAGGTGGGTCACGCTGACCCGGCCGCTGCCGGCAACAAGCTCGGCAATCTTCTGCTGGCGCTCCTCGGCGAACACATACCCTCCGTTGCGTAGGTTGCTGGTGCTGGGGTTAGCGATGCCGCCGCTGCTCGGGGTCTCCGAAACCTGGGTGACTGACATCACATGATGTTGGCTTACTTGACTTTATCTTTGCTTCTGTTGGTTTGTCAATGGAAATCAACACGAAACAAAATGCTGACCCTCGCCTTCAGAGTTTTTGTCCAGATAAGGCGACTTATCCGCCCTCGAAGTCGCTTTATCTGGACAAGAATTCCAACGAGCAAGGCGAAGGCCGGGCCTGACTGCAGTGGTCCGGCCCGGCCTCCCGGGTGTGTAGGGCATCTGGTGCCCCAGGCATGTCCTGCCTTACTTGGTGCTTCGGGTGGGTTAGAGCCCGCCGTCCCGGCTTTCATTGCGCGTGATGCGTTCGCCGGTGTTCGGATCCACCACCGAGCGGGTCTCGCTGATGCGCCGGCTGCGCCCGGGGGAGGCAAGGATGAGGGATGCGATCAGCCCAATGACGCCCACGGCCATCAGGATGTAGCCGATGAGCACCTGGTCGACGGCGGGGATCAGGCCCGGAGCAACCGCCCAGGCGAGGATGGCGCCGAGGGCGATAAGGAAAATGGAGGATCCGATTCTCATGTCTTGCTCCTTCTGGTCGAGGATGGGCGTTGTCTTAGCCCGCGACAGATGCTAAGCATGCTGTCTGTTAATCGCAACGCTACAGCCCTGTGCGGCCCTGATCAACGATGTGGGAGGCCGCTGCGCGTTTCATCTCTGTAACGGCTGGCTAGGCTGGTCCGATGGAAACGGTTGTGTGGTCCAAGCCCGAGGACCAGCGCGCAGGCACTCCCTTGCTGGTGATGATGCACGGCTACGGTACGGACGAGTCCCGCATGGTCCGGCTCTTTGACTACCTCCCCTCCGAGTTCACCTTCGCCGCCCTCCGGGCGCCGATGCCCATCGGCGACCACTACGGCTGGTTCCTGCTGGACTATTTCCTGGTCAACGACTTCGCCGAGGTCATCTCGGCCACGAATGCCGTGCATGGGTGGGTCAATACAGTCAAGGGCCAGCACACGAGCGTCAGCCTGATGGGATACTCGCAGGGCATGGCCATGGCAAGCACGCTGCTGCGGCTGCATCCCCAGGCCTATGCGTCGGTAGTAGGACTCTCCGGCTTCGTCCTGAACAACGAACTGCTGGCCCTCACAGACTCCTTCGACGCCAAGCCGCCCTTTTTTTGGGGCCGCGACAAGGCGGACCTCGTGATCAACGACGACGCCATCGCCTACACCGCCGACTGGCTCGAGAAGAACACCCTCCTGACCAGCAGGACCTACCCCGGCATGGGGCATGCGATGTCAAAAGCGGAAATGGTTGACGTCAGCGCATTCCTCCGCCACTACATCCTCCGCTGAGCGCGGAAACTTAGTATTCCGGTGTGCGATTTCCGTCACATCCAGGCCAGTGTCACCAACTGCAAAAAAACAGTTGCACGCCAAATTTGTAAGCGCTTACACTCATCTACGGCCCCTCATGAGGCTTTGAACTGGGCGGATAAGGAGGCGAGGAACATGGAGGCAACAAACCGCCGCCACGAGCCTGCGCAGTCCCGGTTCGTGTGGGCACCCCATCGCAGCGTGACGCGGCAGATTTCTGTTCCCCAAAGTTGTCCTTCACCGGCAACAGGCACATGATGGAAGACGTATCTGGACCAGCAGGGACCCCGCGCCGCAGGAATTTCCTCCGGCAGCCGCGCCTGTGCTGGTCACCCGGGCACCGAAGCCACCTCCCCCATACTCCGTCTTCACGGCTGCCCGCCGTCTGAAAGGACAAACCGCCGATGACTGCATCGCCTGCCACAGAGACTGCCGCCTGGACCGGCGCTTCCGCCATCCTGTTCGACCTGGACGGCGTGCTGACCCCCACGGCCACCGTGCACGAACAGGCCTGGCAGGAACTGTTTGATGGCTACCTCGCCTCACAACCTGAGGTGGCCGCCTACCGCGAAAGCGACTACTTCGACCACATCGATGGCAAGCCGCGCTTCGACGGCGTCCGCGACTTCCTGGCCTCCCGGGGAATCGTGCTCCCCGAAGGCCCCCTGGATGACGATCCGGCCAACTCCACCGTCCAGGGCCTGGGCAACCGGAAGAACCGCATCTTCAACGATATCGTCAGCACTGGCGTCGAACCGTTCGAGGGCTCGGTGCGGTTCCTCCGGGCCGCGCTTGAACGTGGGCTGAAGGTCGCCGTCGTCTCTTCCTCCCGCAATGCGCCGGCGGTCCTGGAAGCTGCCGGGCTCAGCCACCACTTTCCCGTGGTGGTGGACGGCGTGCTGGCGGCCAAGGAAGGCCTGCCCGGCAAACCCAGCCCCGCCACCTACCAATACGCTGCCCGGCTGCTGGGACTGCCCACCGAGGAATGCGTTGTGGTGGAGGACGCCGTGTCCGGAGTCCAGGCAGGCCAGGCAGGCTCGTTCCACGCGGTCATCGGCGTGGACCGCGGCGCCGGCCGGCAGACCCTCCTCGACGCCGGGGCAACGCTGGTGGTCCAGGACCTGCAGGAACTGGTGCCCTAACCACCGTCAGCAGGGCGGCAGCTGTTTCCCCGCAGCAGCCATCCGGGCACCGCACCCCCTTCGAATAACATTTGCCGGCACGGCCGGCAGCTCAGTAAACGCCAAAAGGACCCCAACACCATGGCACTCATCACCGCAGACCGCGAGCGGTTCCCGAATATCCCCTGGCAGCTGGTCGAGGCCCGCCACGAGCCGGGCGATGCCGGAACTTTGGAGACGCTTTTTGCCCTCGGCAACGGGCACTTGGGAATCCGGGGCGCGCACTGGGCCGCCGCGGACGCCGAACTGCCGGGCAGCTTCATTAACGGGCTGCACGAGATCTGGGACATCAAGCACGCCGAGAATGCCTTTGGTTTCGCACGGACGGGCCAGCGCATCCTGTACATCCCTGATGCCAACAACTTCACCGTGGTTGTTGACGGTGAGCCCCTCAGCCTCGCCGAATCCGAGGTTCTTGACTACCGGCGGACCCTTGACTTCGCCACCGGCGTGTACGAGTGCCGGATCACGTGGCAGTGCCGCTCCGGCGCCACAGTGACCACCACGGAACGCCGGGCCGTGGGCTTCGAGTCCCGGGGCAGCCTGGGCATCTCCCTCTCGGTTGCCACGGACCAGGATGTGTCACTGGATGTGACGTCTTCCGTTATCAACCGGCAGGACCAGCCCGTCGAGGACCACTCTGTCCATGATCCGCGCCGTGCGGGCCGGCACGCCGGGCGCGTGCTGCTGCCTCTGCGGCTCGACGGCGGCGACGGCTCGCTCCGGCTCGCCTGGGAAGCCGCGGAGTCCAAGCAGCGCGTGGGCATCGCTGTGGACCACTGGACCTCCACCGGCTACCAGCCCTTCGAGACCCTGGTGGACCAGGATGACAGCACTGTCCGGTATGTCCTGGCCGTAAGCCCGGACCAGCCGTTTACCCTGGAGAAAAGCATCAGCTACGCTGCGGGTGCCGCGGTCCTGGACCCCGCCGCAGATGCCGCCGACGTCGCTGAAGCAGGCCTGCGGCCGGTCCAGGACATCTTTGCCGAGAGCGAAACCCACTACCGCCGCTACTGGGCCACCTCGGACATCGTGGTGGACGGCGGAAACCCGCAGCTGCAGCAGGCCATCCGCTGGAACCTGTTCCAGCTGGCCCAGGCCACCGCACGGGCAGGCGTGGCCGGCATCCCCGCCAAGGGCGTGACCGGTTCCGGCTACGAGGGCCACTACTTCTGGGACCAGGAGGTGTACCTCCTGCCGTACATGACGTACACCAACCCGGAGGGCGCCCGGCAGGTCTTAGAGTTCCGGCACGGGATGCTTCCCGAGGCCCAGATCCGTGCCAAGGAACTGAGCGTGGACGGCGCCCTGTTCCCGTGGCGCACCATCAACGGCCTGGAAGCCAGCGCCTACTACGCCGCCGGCACCGCCCAGTTCCACATCGCAGCCGCCATCGCCTTTGCCACCAACCGTTACCTGTGGGCCACCGGCGATACCGCGTTCCAGGACGGCATGGGAGCCGAGCTGCTGATCGAGACCGCGCGCATGTGGATCTCGCTGGGCTTCTTCGGCAAGGACGGGCTGTTCCATATCCATGGCGTCACCGGACCGGACGAGTACACCGCCGTGGTCAACGACAACCTGTACACCAACGTCATGGCCCGGTTTAATCTGCGTGCCGCGGCGGCCCTGGAGCACGCGGGCATCACCCAGGAGGAGCGCCAGTTGTGGGAGGCGGCCGCCAGCCGTATGCAGCTGCCGTTCGACGACCGGATGCAGGTGCACTCCCAGGACGCCGACTTCATGACCCTGGAACCGTGGGACTGGACCACGCCGCGGTCCAAGTACCCGCTGCTGCTGCACTTCCACCCGCTGGTGATCTACCGCCACCAGGTCCTCAAGCAGGCTGACACGGTCCTGGCCATGTTCCTGCAGTGGCAGGACTTCACTGCGGAGGAAAAGCAGCGCGCCTTCGATTTCTACGATCCCATCACCACCGGCGATTCCACCCTGTCCGCCTGCGTTCAGGGCATCATGGCCGCGGAGGTGGGGTATTCCAGGGAGGCACTGGAGCACTTCACCAACGCAGTGTTCATCGACCTGGACGACACCCACGGGAACACCATCGACGGCGTCCACATCGCCTCCACCGGCGGGGTGTGGAGCTCGCTGGTCTGCGGGTTTGCGGGCCTGCGTGACCAGGGCCCCGCGCCGTACTTCGATCCGCGGCTGCCGGCGGAGTGGAACGGGCTGACCTTCCATCTTAAGATCCGCCGCCGCCTGCTGCTGGTGCAGCTCACAGCCGAATCCATCACCCTCACCGTCCAGGAGGGCGAACCGCTGGAGGTGGACGTCCGCGGGCAGCTGCAGGCCGTCGGCGCCGATCCGGTCCGTGTGGCGCTGGATCCGGTCACCGAGCCGGAGCCCACCGTCTTCCCGAGCGGCCTGCCCACGGCGAGTATCCCGGTGGTGCGGGGCAAGAGCTGACGTCCGACGGCGGGAGGAGGCGGCGGCCGGACCCGCGCCTTAGTCTCCTGCCGTCGTCGCGCGTTCCACCTCAGGCGCCCTGTCCAGGGGGTGGGCCAGTTCGTCGGCGGGCATCTTCGCCGCGGCCACGGCGATGACCGCCATGATGGGGCAGACGCCGCCTGCCACCAGGAAGATCAGCCAGATAGGCAGGACCTCCGCGGCCGGGCCGGCCAGGGCCATGGACACCGGCATCAGCGCGAGCGAGACGAAGAAGTCGAGGCTGGAAACCCGGCCCAGCAGGTGCGGCGGAACCCGCCGCTGGAGCAGCGTTCCCCAGATGACCATGCCCACGCTGCCGGTCACGCCCCACACGAACGTGGCTGCCGCGATCACCCAGAAGTTGTCCATGAGCCCGACGGCGGCCAGCGGCATGCTGCCGAGGCCCCAGGACACCATCATCACAGTGAGGTAGCGCCTCGGCAGCCGGAGCGAGGCGGTGACGAGGGAACCCAGCGCGGCGCCCACGCCCATGATGGCCAGCAGGAAACCGAACATGCTGGAATCGCCGCCCAGCTGGTCCCGCACCACGAACGGCAGCAGCACCTCGATGGGGCCGATCAGGAAGAGTACCGAGATGCACGCCCAGATCAGGGTCCACAGCAGCCACGGGGTGCGGAGGGTGTAGCTGACGCCCTCGCGCAGGTCATGGAAGAAGGACTGTTTCCGCTGCTCCCCGGCGGGCTGTTCACGTCCGCCGGGCTGCGCCGCCAGGGTGTGGCGGGCCAGGAAGTTCAGCACGATGAACGCCAACAGGTGGCACAGGGCCACGCCCGTCACCGCATGCGACGGCGAGAGCGCAGCCACCAGGATGCCCGCCACGGCAGGGCCGGCCGCCTGCTGGAGGACCGGGCGCATGGTGCCTTCCATCCCGTTGGCAGCCAGCAGGTCTTCGGCAGGCAGGATGCGCGGCAGGATGGCCGAATAGGCGGGGAAGAAGAAGGCGGCGCCCACGCCCAGGACGAACGCACCCGCCGCGACGTGCCACAGTTGCAGCCAGCCGGCCATCGCCAGTCCGCTGATGGTTGCGATGACTGCCAGGTTGGCGCCCTCGACGGCGATGATCAGCTGGCGCTGCGGGATCCGGTCGGCTGCGATGCCGCCGGCCAGGACGAACGCCACCAGCCCGATGCTTCCAGCGGCCGCCACCAGGGAGAGCTCAAGCGGTCCTCCGCCGAGCTGTATCACTTGGTAGACCATTGCCACGGCCCACATCCCGGACCCGAAGATCGAGATGGCCAGCGCCGCGATCAGTACCCGGTACTCACGGTGGGCAAAGGGGCGCAGGGCTTTGGGGGTGGGCATACGCCCCAGTTTATGCCCGCCCTTGCCTGCCTGGTGCCCCCAACCTGCACCAGGCAGTCGCTATCCCGCGAGGAGGCTGGCGGCTTCCTGGCGGGTGGTGCCGGAGTCCTGGATGCCGTCGGCGATGTGGGCGAGTTCGGCGGGGATGTCGCGGCCCTTTTTGCGCATGGCGGTGGCCCAGAGCCGGCCGGCGCGGTAGGAGGAGCGGACCAGGGGCCCGGACATGACGCCGAGGAAGCCGATTTCTTCGGCTTCGTGCTGCAGGTCCAGGAATTCCTGGGGTTTGACCCAGCGGTCCACGGGCAGGTGCCGTTCACTGGGGCGCAGGTACTGGGTGATGGTGATCAGGTCGCAGCCGGCCTGGTGGAGGTCGCGGAGGGCTTCACTGATTTCTTCGCGGGTTTCGCCCATGCCCAGGATGAGGTTGGATTTGGTGACCATGCCCTGGTTCCGGCCCTGGGTGATGACGTTCAGGGAGCGTTCGTAGCGGAACGCGGGGCGGA